>JASGCM010000010.1 GCA_030054175.1 Alphaproteobacteria bacterium
TCATGGCTCCATCTTCTCAAAGTGTGGAGCCTCCTCAAAACCCGGGGCGATTCAAACTGCTTTTCCCGGACTCGGTACAGTCATCCCAAGCGCAGCTTTGCCGGTTGTAACTGCGATAGCCAGCTCTTTAAGAAGAGTAGATTTTGATGAAGCACCTAGTCCTGTGATTAAAGCCGCTCTGCCTGCTCTGAAAATCGGTGAAATAGCGTAGTCCATTGCTTCGTTGGCAACTCTAACTGTGTCGCGAAGATTCAATGGCGGCTCTAGCCAGTCCAAGGTAGATACTTGGAACGGTACATCTTCTTTGAAGCTTCGCCCGGCGCCGAATGGACTTTGGTCCGGCAAATTTGCAAAGGAATCTATCAGGCCCATTTTTTGGTTTTCCTTTTTCATTTGTCTAACCTCACTTTGTGCAAGGCTTCACGAATGCTGCAAAAGTGTGTGTCTCCTAGCAGGGCTGAAAAATCTTCGTTGAAATCATCGAGACTCGATGTCAAAACGAACCCAGCCTCACCAAACTTGCAGGCAGCACGCTTGGCTGAATCAACTCCAATCTTGTCGTTATCTGCAAAAAACCAAACATCTTGTCCCGGTTTCGCAAAGTTCTGGGCGGCGTCAAGATTTGCCGCGCCAAATGTGACAAGGATTGGTAATCCTCCTAGAGCAAGGTGGATGGAAACAGCAGTTGACCACCCTTCGGCTACCCCAAGCACGGGGCTTTCGTCTGGATTTCCGATCATTAGACCGTTTCCTGTCTTGATCGTGCCATCAACGCAAAATTTGTTATCTTGCCGATCTATGTATTCAATTCCCTGTAGCTGATATTGGTTGTCGTGGATCGGCAGTACAAGATTCTTTAGGATCGGCTCATATTTCGCACACAACGGCAAGATGCCTTTTTTTACGATGTATGGATGAAACAACGGCACATCAACGCAATGGGACAGAACCCGCAAGATTTCATTTCTATCCGCGACATGCTGCTTGCTCATTGAGCGCGTCACGAAATTACTTGAGACAATAATCTGTCTGGAAACTCCATTGTTTGAGAACAGTCGTCTGCGCAACCACTTTGCTGCGGCTGAAAAATTGTTGGCGTGTTGCATGCCAATTACGAGATCAAGCATGGAACCACCTCTCGGCGTGCATGTGCAGTAGAAACGCTCTGTCTCTTTGTCTACACGAAATGAAGGGTGGCGGTCATCGTGATTTGGTAGTGGGCAATGTACATGCGTATACCTTGCCCGCTGATCTATGCCGAGCAGGTCAAGAATTACATCTGATTTACCGGCGATGTCTTTGAGAATGTCGTAGCGGCTCATGTCACAGCCCCCTTCTCGCGCAGATGTGATGAGTTTTGTAACTCAGTACACACGCTCTTGCAAGAAATGGAAATACTGTTTTCATTTCCAATTCCCACAAAGTGTCCGGCGGACCGCATCTTCGATTGGATCTGTAGTTGTCGTTAAAGTGACCAGTTGAAGCTACAAATCGATCATCTTCGTCGGGCATTACATCTAAGTAGTAGACGAGATCGCTGTGGTTTGTTTTGAAGATGCGTCTTGTTAGTTCATCTTTCGATGGCATTAAAACACCGGACATGTGTTTGAACTCACTGCTTTCCGGCACTAATTCAAGGTCTTCTGGATATTGAACGTCTGAATCTCTAGTGTGTCGTTTCAAATCCCAGTCATTGACGTACCACTTGACCGCAATCTCGACAATTTTCTTGAACGGTACATGAGTGCCTTTTCCTAGTTGCCATTCGGACTTCATTTCATTCCATGAGACGCAGTCGCGATATGCGACCTCTAGTTCCTCCGCGATTTGTTTATGTAATTCCCATCTTTTTATCGCTGCGCCACTTTTCTGTACTACTTTGAAAATCTCCTGCAGTGCAAATGCTGGGGATCTACGGTTGGGATCTCTTACCATGAATGCGTGCTCGATTGCTTGCGATTCCACGCTTTGCCCGATAACTATGGTTGCTTGTTTGAATGTCATGCGATACCTCTTTTGTGAAGGCCAGATCGCACCCTGCGACTGGTCCTTTTGATGTAATCGCTGACCTTCAAAAATTTTTAAGGGGTCAGGCGAAAAATATTTTTCAAACCTCAAAATGGCAATGTCTGCCGTTCTGAAAAGGCCCTGCGAGGACTAACAACAACACACTGTTAAGTGTGTTGTTGTTAGTCTGCTGAGAGGGTCTTCAGAGAAGAGGTTGAATTAGGTCTGAGCATTGCAAGGGCGGTCTTGCCACATCAAAAGCAAGGGGGTCTTCAGCTATTTGGCTTGTTTGATTTCGAAAAACCCCTCATTTCGGGCTTTCTAGCGGTCGGTTGGTGCTCAAGGTAGCCAAGGACTGCAAAACGCAGTACATTTGCAGGACACGACTACTTAAACGCACGACTATGAAACGACTAAAGGATGAGACGCTGTCTATCCGCACGTCAGCAGACATCAAACAGCTACTGAAGCTGGCAGCCGACCGAGAACACCGCTCGGTTGCGTCCATGGTTGAAGTGCTGGTTCTCGCTTATGCCCATGAACATGGCTTGAAGGCGACGGCTGACGCCGCAATCAAATCTGCGGAGCGAAAGTAGACATGGAACTGATTGACAACATCACCCGACTTCTGGGGGACGACCTCAAATCGACGCTGAAGCCAGAATCTCGCCTCAAGATCGCAGCTTCATGTTTTTCGATTTACGCCTTCGAGGCTCTGAAGTCTGAGCTAGAAAAGATCGAAGAGCTGAGCTTCATCTTCACGTCGCCCACGTTCACCGCTAGCGAAGTCACGGACAAGTTTCGCAAAGAGCGCAAGGAATTTCACATTCCCAAGCAAGATCGGGAACGCAGCCTGTACGGCAGCGAGTTTGAGATTCAACTTCGTAACAAGCTGACTCAGAGAGCGATCGCGAAAGAGTGTGCTGACTGGATGCGCCGCAAAGCTAAATTCAAAAGCAACCGCACGCAAGCACCCATGCAGCCTTTTGCATGCGTGCAAGCCAACGGCACTGACACCGCATACATGCCGCTACATGGCTTCACTGCAGTTGATCTGGGCTATCAGCAAGGCAACGCGGTGTCCAATTTCGTCAACAAGATGGACGAGCCAGCTTTCGCAGCTACCTACCTCAGCTTGTTCGATCAAATTTGGAACGATGCTGAGAAGTTGGAGGATGTGACCGCGCAAATTTGTGAGCACATCGATTCCGTCTACCAAGAAAACTCGCCGGAGAGCATCTACTTCTTGATGCTGTACAACATCTTTAACGAGTTTTTGGACGACATCAACGAAGACGTGTTGCCCAATGATTTGACGGGTTACCAAGAGACGCTGATCTGGAAAAAGCTTTTCAATTACCAGAAAGATGCCGCAACTGGCATCATCAATAAGCTGGAAACCTACAGCGGGTGTATCTTGGCTGACAGCGTGGGTTTGGGAAAAACATTCACTGCGCTGGCCGTGGTCAAGTACTACGAGCTGCGTAACAAATCGGTGTTGGTGTTGTGTCCCAAGAAGCTTGCCGACAACTGGCTCAACTACAACCGCAATCTCAAGACCAATATCTTCTCTAAAGACCGGTTCAACTATGACGTGCTTTGCCACACAGACTTGAGCCGGACCGGTGGCGAGTCGTTTGGAACACCACTCAATCGCATTAACTGGGGGAACTACGATTTAGTCGTCATAGACGAGTCGCATAACTTCCGCAACAACGACGTTTATAAAGACAAGGAAACGCGCTACCAGAAACTGATGAACAAGGTCATCAAAGATGGTGTTAAAACCAAGGTGCTGATGCTTTCCGCCACCCCGGTCAACAATCGCTTCAATGATTTGCGCAACCAGCTGGCTTTGGCGTACGAAGGTGAATCCGAAAACCTGAGCAAGAAGCTCAAGACAGGAAAATCTGTTGAAGAAATCTTCAGATCAGCTCAAGCCAGTTTCAATAATTGGGCGAAGCTGCCTCCTGAAGAACGTACCGCCCGTGCCATTCTGGATTCGTTGGACTTCGATTTCTTTGAATTGCTTGACAGCGTCACCATTGCCCGCTCGCGCAAGCACATCCAGACCTTCTACGACACTACTGATATCGGTCACTTCCCAGAGCGTCGCAAACCGCTGACATTTCACAGCCCACTCACCAGTCGCTCTGATGTGATGAGCTTCAACGAGATTTTTGGGCAACTCACCTTGCTCAAGCTAGCCGTCTACGCACCCATCAGCTACATCCTGCCCAGCCGCCTAAAAAAGTACGAAGAGCAATACGACACGCAAGTGGCTGGCGGCAAGCTCAAGCAATCTGACCGCGAAAAAAGTTTGCAAGCGTTGATGACTACCAACCTGCTCAAGCGTTTGGAAAGCTCGGTGCAATCCTTCCGCCTGACCTTAGAGTCGCTCAAAGCCAACCATGTCAGCACCCTCGAAAAAATTCGTGCCTTCAATCAATCAGGGCAAGTTGCTGACGTAAGCGATCTGACCGAAGTGTTGGCTGATTTGGATGCCGAAGAAGACGAGCTGCCAGACCTTGGAGATTCAGAAATCGGCAAGCGCATCAAGATCAGCTTGGCCGATATGGACTTGCCCTCGTGGGAATACGACCTGCAAGTTGACGTGCAAATCATCGATGCCTTGCTGGCATCCATGCATAAAGTCACGCCTGATGACGATGCAAAGCTTCAGCACCTGAAGGCCTTGGTGTTGGACAAGATCGCCAATCCGATCAACCCCGGCAATAAAAAGGTGTTGATCTTCACCGCCTTCGCGGACACAGCTGACTACCTTTACGCCAACCTCGCTCCAGACCTGCAAAGCCAACTGAATATTCACACGGGCAAAGTCACCGGCACTGGTGGCCCTAAGTCGACGCTGAAAAAGAGCTACGACTTTCAAGAACTGCTCACGCTGTTCTCGCCTCGGTCTAAAGAAAAAGCCTTGGTCTTGCCGCAAGAGCCTGCTGAGGTAGACGTGCTCATTGGCACCGACTGCATCTCTGAAGGCCAAAACCTGCAAGACTGCGACTACTTGGTTAATTACGACATCCACTGGAACCCTGTGCGCATCATCCAGCGCTTTGGCCGCGTGGACCGCATTGGCTCTCCCAACAGCACCATTCAGCTGGTCAACTATTGGCCCGATATCTCGCTCGACGAATACATCCGCCTCAAAGAGCGCGTTGAAAGCCGTATGACCATTGCCGATTTGGCCGCCACGGGCGACGACAACGTGTTGTCTGCACAGGCCAACGACGTGGCTTACCGCAAAGAACAATTGCGCCGCCTACAAGAGGAGGTGATTGAGCTGGAAGACGTGAAAACCGGCGTTTCTATCACCGACCTGGGCCTGAACGACTTCCGCATGGACTTGCTCAACTATGTCAAAGCCCATGGTGACTTGGCGAATATGCCGAATGGCATGCACGCCGTTGTCAGCGCTAACCCAGCCATGGGGCTGCAGCCCGGCGTTATCTTCACTTTGCGTAACCGGAACAATGGGGTTCAGGTTAATCAGCACAACCGGCTCCATCCGTATTACCTGGTCTACATCAACCGCGCAGGCCAAGTGGTGCACGACCACACGGAAGTCAAACGCTTGCTCGACCTCGTGCGCAGCGCCTGTAAAGGCCAAGCTGAGCCGGTGCTGCCCGCGTGCCAAAGCTTCAACAAAGAAACCGCTGATGGCCGCTATATGCAGGCCTATTCAGATCTGCTGAGTCAGACCATCCGATCGATGATCGACGTGAAAGAAGAGAAAGACCTAGATAGTCTGTTCAGCAGCGGTAAGACAACAGCTTTGACCAACACTATCTCAGGCTTAGACGACTTTGAATTGGTCAGCTTTTTGGTGGTACAGGCCGACTGATGAGCGAGTCTGTGCGCAATGCGTTGTTCAGCTATCCGCCGCAAGCGGCGTTTGGGCGAACCTTGCCCAAAAATAAGCTGTACGAAAAGGCGGGAGCCAACAGCCGCTTGAAAGACCTATTTGTCTCTCAGGTGGAACAGATCGTTTGGCAATATAAGTTAGCCCCTGAAACAATCAACCTTCCTGCCAGAGTTGGCGTACCTGAGCTACAGGTGTTCAGCCTCCACCTCAAAGTACCCGAATTAAACCTAGATGTTTTGCGGTGCATTGATGGTGCGGTTCAATACCCCATTATTTTTGAGCTTCACTTTGATGGACGTGTGCAGACCATTGCGTGCCACAAACGGCCAAGTGAAGCGGATGCCAGCAAATGGGTGTGCAGCGATTACTTTGCCAGCTCGTGGCAGTTTTCTGATGCACCGCGCAACCCGTTGCCCATGGCGTTGGACTTGGCGGCACTTTACGAAAGCCTGTTGCGTCAACTTATTAGCTTGCCTGCACGTCCGCAAGAGAAGTTGGCCGACCAAGTGCAGCGAATGAGTAAGCTTGCAGTATTGCAACGCGCTGTAGAAAAGACACAAGCTCAACTAGCCAAAGAAAAACAATTCAACCGCAAGGTGGGCATAAATTCCCAGTTGCGAGAACTCAAAACTGAACTTGAAGAACTAAGCCGCTGAGCATAAAACCAGCGCCCGAAAGAAGCATATGGACAAACTGAAAATGCACTCGCCCAACCTGACGCAAGACAACATCACGCGCATTCAAACGCTGTTCCCTAACTGCGTGACGGAAGCCAAAGGTGAAGACGGCAGCGTGAAGCTGGCAGTGGACTTTGACCAGCTGCGACAAGAGTTGTCTGAGTCCATCGTGGAGGGGCCTCAAGAGCGATATCAACTGAACTGGCCGGGTAAGAGAGAGGCATTGCTAACAGCTAACGCGTCCATTGCAAAGACATTGCGTCCCTGCCTTGAGGAAAGTGTGGACTTTGATACGACGCAAAACCTGTTTATCGAAGGCGATAACCTTGACGCTTTAAAGCTGTTGCAGGAGACATACCTTGGAAAGGTAAAGATGATCTACATCGACCCGCCCTACAACACTGGGAATGACTTTATTTACGAGGATGACTTTTCGGAAAGTCAAGAATCATTTTTGAAAAGGTCGAACCAGAAGGATGATGAAGGTAATCGGCTGGTCGCCAACACCGCAGCAAACGGACGATTCCACTCTGACTGGCTTTCGCTCATGTATCCCCGCCTGCGAATAGCTCGAAGCCTTCTTACTGAAGATGGAGCAATTTTTATCAATATCGATGATTCAGAGCTGGGTAATCTTCGAAAAATTTGTGACGAGGTTTTTGGTGAAGATAATTTTGTTGCCAATGTGGCTTGGAAGCACACCCAGCAAAGTAAAAATGATGAGCGATACTTTGCTCGTGTCTATAACGCACTTTTAATTTATCGAAAATCGGATGAGCTTGCCAAGTTTCGACTGCCTCGTTCAGAAGTAGACAATCGAAATTATTCGAACCCTGACAACGACCCCAAAGGCGATTGGCGAGCAGGTGATGTTCGTAGCCCTAGCTACCGAAAGACACTGTGTTTTGACATCACCACACCAACTGGAAAGACGATCCCGCCACCAGACAACGGATGGCGATGGTCCGAAGAGTCGGTTAAAAAGAAGATTGCAACTGGCGAAATAAAGTTTAGCTCTGATGAAACAAAAATCATCAGAAAAATATACCTATCTGATCAAGAGGGAAGAACTCCTGAAAATCTTTGGGACGGAGAAATTGCTGGTACATCGCGCCAAGCAAATTCGGAACTCAAGGAGCTTTTTGACGGCAATGTGCCTTTTGATACTCCAAAGCCAACGGCCTTGTTGAAGCGGATTTCACAACTTTTCTACGGGCAAAAAGATTACATTGCATTAGATTTTTTTGCGGGATCTGGATCAACAGCGGATGCGGTTATGCAATTGAACGCCGAAGACAAAGGGTGTCGTCGCTTCATCATGGTTCAATTGCCTGAGCCTTGTAACGAAGCTTCTGCTGGATTCCAAGCAGGTTTCAAGACGATCTCACAAGTGAGCATGGATCGAATTCGACGTGCGGGGAAAAAAATTAAAAAACTCAATCAACAGGTTGACGTAGGCTTTCGAACTCTGAAGATCGACACATCCAACATGGCCGACGTCTACTACGCCCCTGATGCGTTAGACAAAGCCAAGTTCGATATGTTTATCGACAACATCAAACCTGACCGGACCGCTGAAGACTTGCTTTTTCAAGTCATGCTCGATTGGGGCGTTGATTTGGCGTTGCCTATTACCAAAGAAACCATCCAAGGCAAAGAAGTGTTCTTTGTCGACGGTAACGCTTTGGCTGCTTGTTTTGACGCCAGCAGCGGGGTAGACGAAGACTTTGTCAAAGCCTTAGCCAAGCACCAACCCTTGCGCGTCGTGTTCCGCGATGCGGGCTTCAAAGACAGCGCGGTCAAGATCAATGTAGAGCAAATCTTCAAGCAGCTCTCGCCCTCGACCGAAGTCAAGTGCCTTTGACGGGAGTAGACATGGATCATGCTGCGTTAAGTACTTTGCTGGATGAACTCATTGCCACCTGGGAGAACGAGGTGATCGAGTTCAAACAGGCGGGCAATGACTATGACACCGACAAGATCGGTGAGTATTTCTCTGCCTTGTCCAATGAGGCTAATCTGCGTGGTGTGGACCGGGCGTGGCTGGTATTTGGCGTAAACAACAAAACCCGCACCGTGGCGGGGACTGATTACAGGCCACAGCCTGAGCGCTTGCAGAGCCTGAAGAACCAGATTGCTGATGACACCGAGCCGAGTATCACGTTGCGAAACATCCATGTGTTGCAACACGACGCTGGCCGCGTGGTATTGATGGAGGTGCCGCCCGCACCTCGGGGTATGCCCATTGCTTGGAAGGGGCACTACTACGCCCGTGCTGGCGAAAGCCGCACCTCATTGGGTTTAGATAAGCTCGATGAAATTCGCGCACAAACGGCTCAGAACGACTGGTCGGCTCAAGTGGTGCCGCAGGCCACTTTGGATGACCTCGACCCTGCTGCCGTGCAGAAGGCCCGTGAGGCATTTGCACTCAAGCATGCCAACCGGTTCGCATCTAGCGAGGTCATGGCGTGGCCGTTAGCCACTTTTCTGGACCGTGCTCGCATTACTCAAAACGGCAAGATCACTCGAACCGCCATACTCTTGTTGGGGCGGGCAGAGTCAGCGCATCACTTGTCGCCTCATCCTGTCCAGTTGACCTGGAAGCTTGATGGCCCAGAGCGGGCTTATGAGCATTTTGGTGCCCCGTTTTTGTTGAGCACCACGGCGCTGTACCAAAAGATTCGCAACATACAGCTGAGGCTGTTGCCCACCGGGCAGTTGGTGCCCCATGAGATTGCCAAATACGACCAAAAGATGGTGCTTGAGGCCCTGCACAACTGTGTGGCCCATCAAGACTATGCTCGTCATGGCCGCATTGTGGTGATCGAAAAGCCAGATCGTCTGATCTTTGAAAACGAGGGTGGCTTTTTTGATGGGCAACCTGATGATTACAGTCTGGGCGAGAAGCTGCCCCGCCGTTATCGCAATGCTTTTTTAGTGGAGGCGATGTCTGGCCTGAACATGATCGACAAGATGGGCTATGGCATTCACGACATGCATTTGTCGCAGGCTAAGCGCTATCTGCCAATGCCCGATTACGACTTGTCAGACCCTACTGCCGTGAGAGTTACGATTTACGGTGGTGTTGTCGACCCGACTTACACCCAACTGTTGATGCTCAATTCCAGTCTGCCTTTGGTGGATGTGTTGGCGTTGGACCGGGTGCAAAAGAAGTTGTCATTACCCGATGAGGTGATTGCACGGCTCAAGCGCAGCGGCCTGATTGAGGGCCGCAAGCCCAACTTCCATGTGTCTGCCGCGGTGGCCAAGGCAACGACAAGTCAGGCTGAATATATTCGCACACGGGCACAAGATGATGAGTTCTACGCCAAGTTGCTGACGGACTACCTCAGCAAGTTTGGGCAAGCCACCCGAGCCGAGATCAATCAGCTTTTGCTTGGCAAGCTGAGTGATGCGCTGACGGAAGAGCAAAAAGATGACAAGGTCGGGAATTTGTTGACCAAGCTGAGGCGTCGCGGGCGCATTCGTAACACGGGTTCACGCGGTAGCCCTGTGTGGCAACTTGCAGAATGAATGCAGAAAGAGACTTTAAAAATCTCTTTAAAAATCAATGACTTATGTGTTTTTGCAATGGTTTTTTAAGCGAGATTTGCAGAAGAAATGCAGAAAAAAATCAACTTTGTGAAGTCTGAAACGGGTTTTCTGCTCCACAAATATTCGCACAAGGTAATCGTTCGATGAAGATCAAGTTCAAAACGCAGGCATATCAGTCCGCAGCCGTGCAGGCGGTTGTGGACTGCTTTGCAGGTCAGGCTCCGTCGCATGGTGGAGTGCGTTACCGGCTGGATCCTGGCAATGGTCAGCCCGCACCCAGTGGCCCTCAGGTGGCTTTGCCTTTAGAAGATGCTCCCGCAGCTCATGACCAAGAGGCTGCTTTTCGCAACGGCGACATCACATTGACCGCTGATCAGCTGCTGGGAAATGTCCAGAAGGTGCAACGGCAGCAAAACCTGCCTGTGTCGCCCCGATTGGTCAGTACCAAGGTGTGCGGGGTCAATCTGGACATTGAGATGGAAACAGGCACGGGCAAGACCTATTGCTACATCAAGACGATGTTTGACTTGCACGAGGCCTACGGCTGGAGCAAGTTCATCGTGGTGGTGCCCAGCATTGCCATCCGCGAGGGTGTGACCAAGTCGCTGCAGATCATGGCCGATCACTTTTTGGAGACCTACAAAAAGAAGGCTCGTTTCTTCACTTACAACTCCAAGCAGCTGCATCACTTGGAGAGCTTTTCTTCTGACGCGGGTATCAACGTCATGGTGATCAACGTGCAGGCGTTCAATGCAACGGGAAAAGATGCTCGCCGAATTTACGAAGAGCTGGACGATTTCCAGAGCCGTCGACCGATTGACGTGATCAGTGCCAACCGACCAATCCTGATTCTGGACGAGCCACAAAAAATGGAAGGTGGCAAAACGCTGGATTCGCTGGTGAATTTCAAGCCGCTGATGGTGCTGCGCTACTCCGCCACCCACAAAACTACGCATAACAAAATCCACCGCCTAGACGCGTTGGATGCCTACAACCAAAAGCTGGTCAAGAAGATTGATGTGCGCGGAATCGCAGTCAAGGGGTTGGCGGGAACCAACGCGTATTTGTTTTTGCAGTCAATCGACATTTCCACAACCAAGCCACCCGTGGCTCGGGTGGAGTTAGAGATCAAGCTGGCAAGCGGTGACATCAAACAAGTGCCACGCAAGCTGGGCAAGGGCGACAACCTGTTCGATTTGTCGAACGGACTGAACCAGTACCAAGGCTATGTCGTTGCCGATATCAATGCCAACACAGACACGTTGAGCTTTACGAACGGCGTGGAGCTGTCAGTAGGCGAGGCTGTTGGGGATGTGAACGAGGCAACTTTGCGCCGAATCCAAATTCGCGAAGCAATCAAAGCTCATTTTGAAAAAGAGCAAGAGCTACACAAAGACGGCATCAAGGTGTTGACGCTGTTTTTCATTGATGAAGTAGCCAAGTACCGCGACTACAGCGCAGTCGATGAAAAGGGCGAATACGCACGCGTGTTTGAAGAGGAATACCAGCTGTACCTGAACGAGGTGCTGGACTTGGATGAGACGCCGTACATCCAATACCTCAAGGGCATTGCGGTTGATAAGACGCACAACGGCTACTTTTCAATCGACAAGAAGAGCAAGCGCCTGGTTGACCCCGATGTTGAAAAACGCGGCGAGAATGCGGGCTTGTCGAGCGACGTGGATGCGTATGACTTGATTCTGAAAAACAAGGAGCGCTTGTTATCACTGGCCGAGCCGGTGCGCTTCATCTTTTCGCACTCGGCGCTGCGCGAAGGTTGGGACAACCCCAATGTGTTTGTGATCTGCACGTTAAAGCACAGCGACAACACGATTTCGCGTCGCCAAGAAGTAGGTCGTGGCCTGCGTTTGTGCGTCAACCAAAACGGCGATCGGGTGGACCATCCCGCTATCGTGCACGATGTGAACGTGCTGACAGTAGTGGCCAGCGAAAGTTACAAGAACTTTGTAGCTGCGCTGCAAAAAGACATCAGCGACTCTTTGTCTGAGCGGCCCAAAGTGGCAGACAAGGCGTACTTTATGGGCAAGGTTCTGCAAACGCCTGCTGGTAGTGTGACTTTGACAGATGAACAAGCTACTGACATTGAGTTTTACTTGATTCAAAACGGCTACGTCGATAAAAAACGAAACATCACTGAGAAGTACCACCAAGCCAAAGCCGATAGCACCTTGGCACCATTACCCGATGATTTGCTACCCATGGCGGAGCAGGTCATTAAATTAGTGGATTCAGTTTTCAGCGAAGGCCAGATGATGCAGCCGGCAGATGGGCGCAAAGCCAAGAAGCTGATGCCTAATGCCAACTTTGACAAGCAAGAGTTCAAGGCGCTGTGGAATCGTATCAATCACAAGGCGGCCTACAGCGTGCACTTTGATTCGGCTGAGCTGGTCCATAAAGCTATTGCAGCTATCAATGACAAAGACAGCAAAGTTGGCCTGCGCGTGACGCCGTTGCAGTACACGATTCAGCGTGGTGAGCAAAAGGCTTTGATTACCGCCGATGAGTTGGAAAAAGGCGAAGCGTTTGCACTCAAGGCTTCCGAAGTCGAGACGAACAAGATTTCTGTGCACTCGGCAGTGAAGTATGACTTGATTGGTAAATTGGCCGAGGGTACGGTGTTGACTCGCCGCACGATTGCTGAGATTCTGAAAGGCATCAATGCCGCAGTATTTGCACAGTACAAGACGAATCCTGAGAGCTTTATTGCCGAGGCAATTCGGGTGATCAACGAACAAAAAGCAACCGTCATCATTGAGCATCTGGCTTATGACACCGTGGAAGACAAGTTCGATTTGGATATCTTCACTGCCGGTCAAACCAAGCAAGACCTCAGTGCCGCGGGTGACAAGCTGCAACGCCATATTTACGACTATGTGTTGACCGATTCAAACATTGAACGTGAATTCGTCAAAGAGTTGGACGCCAGCAGCGACGTGGTGGTTTACGCCAAACTACCAAGAGGGTTTTTGATCCCAACGCCCGTTGGAGACTACAACCCTGACTGGGCCATCTCGTTCAAAGATGGCAACATCAAGCACGTTTACTTTGTCGCTGAAACAAAAGGTTCTATGTCCACCATGGACTTGCGCCCGCTCGAAGCCACAAAGATCGAATGTGCTCGTAAATTCTTTACTGAAATCAACAAGAAATATGCACCCGAAAATGTCAAGTACGACGTGGTGAACAGCTTTGGCAAACTGATGGAGTTGGTCAAGTAATGTCCGGGGGGGCTATCTGCCCCACGGCGTTCCCCAAGAATCGCTAAACACCGCTTGGATCAATCAAAATTTTGCTTTTTTTAGCGACTGGCCCTATCCTGAAAATCAGGGGAGAGGGAAATGCTAAAAGTGAATTTCGCTGAGATAAAAAGAAAAGAGCTTGCGACAGCAAAGCTCAAAAAAATGACGCTTGATGCTGTGCATGCACATCAGCTCTTCGATGCTAAAAGCATGAGCAATTTGACGCATGGGTTGAATGAAGAGACTCGCAGTCAACTGCTTCGACTTGATGAGAGTGGTCCGTTGAGACGTCTGATGATCGTCCCCGACGACTATCTTGCAAAGTGTCGAGAGCTTGAAGATCGTTTTCCGAATTTTTCGGGGTACATCAATGACTATCTGCTGCCGTCCTTAGCTCTAGCGCACGTTCGAAAAGCAAGCCTGCAGCTTCAACCGACTGTCTTTGTCGGCAGTCCTGGCGTGGGAAAGACACTGTTTGTGAGTGCACTTGCTGAGATGTTTTACCTTGATATCGAGCGTGTCAACTTGGAAACCGCTCAAGCGTCTATGGAATTAGTGGGAACAGCAAGAGGCTGGTCGAATGCCCAACCCGGGATGTTGTTCCGTTGGTTAGTTCGATCTGAATTTGCAAACGGCATTTGCGTACTTGAAGAGCTTGATAAAGCAGATGACAAGAACGCTCGGAATCCGATTGTTTACTCACTTTTGCAACTACTTGAACCGACCACTTCAAGGACATTTTGCGATCTCTCAATACCAGACCTAAAGCTTGACCTATCCAAAATCAATTTTTTGTTCACCGCCAACACGCTTGATGGATTGCCGCCTGCGGTACTCAGTAGAGTCATGACTTTTGAAGTTCCCGACCTAACACCGTCACAAGCTAAGAACGTTGCTGTCCGACAGTATGAAGACATGGTGAAAGATTTGAAGCTGCCCGCCGGTGCGCCAATTCTGACTCAAGAGGGGTTGACGCTCTTGTCAAGTGAGTCACCAAGACGCCAGCGCTTGCTGCTGCAGCTCGCAATCGGGAGCGCTGTTTACAAACAGTCGAAAGAGCTTGTGATTCAAAAAGCTAACAAACCGAAAAAAGGGATTGGCTTTGTCATTTGATGGCGATTAACCAATGTAGTCAACCTTTGAAAACAAGCTGTGACCAGCCCCGTACACTATCCTGACGGCACAGAGGAAACTATGATTTGTTCAGAATGTATTACACCAATAATTCTTAAAGAACTCGTCTGTAACAGAGGGCAATTGTGCCGATGCAGCTATTGCGGGCGAATTGACCTTGTTATCGCCCGGAACATCTTCTTCAACCACATACTCGAGTTGGTGGACAAAAACGTTGCTACTGAAGAGAACCTTAGCGACTACGAGCTGGGTTTGATTTACGAATGTGGCTCAGACCACATCACGGTAGACAGCATCGATGTCGTCTTGTCCGAGTGGTTCGAGCTTGGCGATGAGGTGTACTTTGACGATCTCATGACCTACCTACCAAAAACTTACCTGAAACACGATGGAGAGCGTGACAGGCACTACTACTCCGATGACGGCGACCTAGAGATGAATATCTACGAGGAAAAGTGGGAAAAGTTCATTACCGGCATCAGACATAGTCATCGCTTCTTTAATCCTAATGCCGAGGGGTTTCTTGATGCAGTCTTCGGAATGTTGACGGAGGTCGATATGAAGCTGAAGCCTGATCTGGTTCGTACCATAACCAAGGGAGCGTTGCTCTACAGGGCTAGGGCCGCACAGACTTTTGATGTAGCCAAAAAAATTATGGATAGTCCGAGTACTGAGCTTGGCCCAACACCCAAAGACAAGGCTAGCAGCCAAAGGATGACGCCCAGTGGGATTTCCGCCCTTTACTGTGCCTTGGAGAGGGAAACATGCTTGAGCGAAATTCGCTCCATTACGGGTGACAACGTGGTCAGCGGTGCGCTGACCCCGACCACTGAACTGAAACTCTTGGACTTAACCAAGTTAGAGTTGGTCGAACCACCCAAACTCACCATCTTCGATGTCGGCTACCGCGACTCCTTGCATCTGAAAACTTTCATAAAGTCTATGGTGACGAAAATGTCCAAACCAAAAGGCCGCAATGATGACCTTAGCTACTTATCGACTCAAGTTGTGTTTGAATACTTGCGCCTGAAGTTTAGAAAGCAGGTTGACGGCTTGATCTTCCCCTCGGTGCAGACGGGGGAGGTTGGCACCAATGTTGTTCTATTCCCCGAAGTCAGTGTCATCAGTAAAGAGTTCTACAACCCTAATGAACTGACAGAATTTTTCGTGAATGACAAGCTGGCTGTAGTCGACAAGTCACTTCGTTTTCATCGAGTTACAGCAATCAAAACCAGCGCTATCGAGCATGACAATATCTACGAACTTTTCATGAGCGACCTGGTCCGCACTCGGCTTGAGTTGCCTGCTAGATGAGCCGTAACTAAAGGGTTCATGGCCGCGTGCTCCAGCCTGAAAGTGTTGGGCTGATTTTCCTGTGTATGTCAGCAATGTTTGCCGAGGTCAGTTCGATATTGGCAGATGGTGTCACATTAAATTAAACTGGATTTTTTAACATGTCTGAGTGAATTGTCGTTGCTAGGTGGCTGCAGCGATTCTTGGTTCCTGCAGTGCAATGCCATCGAAGAAGTAGTCCAAGACATACTTGTCGAACGAATCAAGTCCTTCAACTTTCTGGATGATTGTCGGCTGCATTTCGCGTAGCACACTGATTGCTGAATGAAGATCTAGTTTTTCGTTCTCAAAATTGATAAGACCCGAGGCGTGAATTTTCTTTGCCAGCATACGTGGCAACCCATATTCTTCGAGTTCCATTACGCAAGACGGCAGGAAAGCCTTAGAAAGCCTCGCGATGAACGGTGCAATGTCTATTTTGTGTTCAGGTACGATTTGTTTCTGAATGACGTTAACGTCGTTCAATAAAGCAGTCAGTTTAAAAGAAGCATTCCGTTCCATCTTGAAGAACTCTTCTATGGTGACATCCTGCTCTGAAAGTTGATCTAGGATTTCAGGTATCGAATGACTCCAATTCGACGACATGGCCCTGACAAACTCAGAAAACTTCGTATAGGTAGTATCCCAACCAGCAGGGACTAACTTGATGACTTTGTGGAGTATCCAAGACCAATATTCGTTAGAGGATGCATTAAGACTGGCAAGCCCTCTCCAAGTCTTTTTGTCGCTGATGATCGCTTGGGCAATTGCGGCAATCAACTCCGTATCGCCGGAAATCAATGCTCCTTCATTTCTCAGGCGATCAAATGACGCTTGACCCAGTATTTGCGCCATATCCTCTTTATATTTCAAAATTTTTACTAATTGCTCCTTGGTAAGTTCCTTCTTGTATTGGTCATCGTCAACATCCGCAAGCAATTCATCCGGAAAAGTCAATTCCAATTGAGTATCGGTAGGAGATGGTGGCTCTTCAAGTATGTATATGTTGCCGACGAAATGTTTGAACATTCGCCCCCCTCGCCCGATGATGTTGCGATAAGTAAAGTCGTTTAGCTTAAGTTTCCCATTCTTGTTACTCCAGACAATGACATTTTCTGCCGATGTATTCACGCCTTCTATGATGGACGATGTGGAGATTAGCGTTTGCAAACCTCCTTTATTTTCCTCAAAGAGACGAACCTGAATTTGGCTAAGGGAACGATGAAGTTGACCGGTATGAAAACCAATACCTCTTTTCACAAGAGCAGTCAGTTTCCAGTTTGGGTGGTAGTTCGTTGAAAGCCATGCAGAAAAAGCCGACAGCAAATCGCTTGGTTCCCTTTTTGTGTTTTCAATTAGCAGGGTCCCCACGCTATCGACATTGGAGTAAGTGCCAGCATAAATCAGCGACTTTCTATCTTGCTTCCCAAGGATTTGCAACAGCGCATCATTTTTTCTCTGTGCATCCTTGTTGGTCTCCTTGTACATCTCGTGCTTTTCAAGAAATACCGTATTGAAATCCAATCGCAAGAACAACATATCCTTCGTGAATGGGTTGTCGTTTAAATTTGAAATATTTGGTGCCAGATAGTATTTTTGAGTAGCCTTCGCTCCCAGTTTCATCATCGCTTTTAGAAGCGCGGGAGATCGCTCCTTATCGAAATCCTGACTAGCTTTGTAAAACTCGTCGACTACTAATAAATCAAGACCTTTAATCTTGTCACAATATTGAATTGCTCTTTCTTGCGGGAAGATCAGGATGTTCTTCTCGTCGAGTTGGACATCCGATGTTGTCACAACTTTGTACTCGTTAGAGAATTTTTTGCTTAATCTACGCCTGGTCTCATCGGTCAACGCAATGGTAGGGACCAAAATCAGGACATTTTTAGGTTTTTTTATTGCTATGTATGCATCAATGATTAAGCTCTTGCCAAAGCTTGTCGGTGCACTGATTGCAAGATTATTGCCATCCAGAAGGTGTTTTAATACTAATGATTGTTCTCTGTGCAGAGTTACAGGAATCTCCTGACCGATGTCGACCTTGAAAGACTCGAAAACGAATCTATCTTGCCAACTCGATGTTTCTGGATCGAGGTAGGGGAATAGGCCCAACTCCCTGATCAGATGATTTAAGAGTGAGGAATACGCAATCCCCTCTTTACAGTGTTGGTCAAGCAGACGAATCAGACGGTTTCTGGCCTCGGTCTCATTGCCGACTTGAAGTAGGTCATTGATGACCCCGCATTCCTCGAAGATTTCCATTGATCTCTATACCTTGTGAAATGCGACTTCCTTTGAAAAACGCTCGATCAAATTTTCTCTATTCGGGATCGGGAAAAGGATGATATGAAATTTGATTTCTGCATATTTTGCAATCGCACCAGAAAGTGTGGAAATTTGTTTTTCGAAGTATGAGGATGCCCGTTCGAGATGAAATTTCCTTATGCTATCCCGATAAGCTTGGCTCATTTCTTTAGCTGAAGCAGTTATAGAGCATTCATGTAAAAGAAGGATGGGGACGTGAATCTTCGATTTGATTGGATCTATCGAGTTTTTTGCTGATAGAGCATCCTTGATCTTCGCTGCTAACTTTGAATTAGTGACTAGTCGGTCGATATCCGAGGCGTTAGTGATTATGCTGTTTTCCTTTTTTAATTTGGCCGTGTCCAGCGAGTTACCGACAGATTTAACGATAGCCGGAAGTCTAGCGTCTTCAATGCTGTTGAAAAATTTCGCCTCACCAAACCAAAGCGAAAACTCATCTTCCCCTTCCAAGACGATATGAACGCTATCAGCCCCTTTCGCATTGTCCTGTACGTTCTGTTTGTAAAAAATCTTAGGAACAACCGGTAATGCCCCGTAGTGGTGATGCATGATTCCATATAAGACAATTTCTGCAAGTTCACTTCCCTTACCAAGGTCGCCAATCTTGTCTGTCAGGCGAAGGTTCTTTGCTGATTCTCGCAACATGGATCGGCTCTGCCCCGTTAGCTTCGATCTCTCTTGGGCCGAGAGAGCCGTTAGCGCTATGTTGTCCCATATGAAATTTTCAAACTTCTCATACCGCCACTTCTCATCTTCGAAGTCATTAGCAATGCTTAAAACCTTCTTGTTTTCGACAGGCGTAAGAGCCGTATCCGCGAAAATTTGCAGATAGTGGTCGTCGACAAGTATTTCAAAGTCCATCGCTTGCTTCCTGTCAAACGTTCAATCGTCTCTTTGTGTCACGCATCTTTGGTATGAGAACCCCTCTTTTGCACCGTTTTTTAGGACCGCACAAAAACACTGGGAGCCAAATTTCTCTGGCATAACCTCGAAATAACTGACGCCAGTACCTACTTTTGTAAGATAGCTGGGATGCCTCTTGAAAAGTTCAGCGAGATGACTTGCATCCTCGTGAGAAACGGTTTCACCGGGAACATAGCGATTAAGCATTTCTTTGAAAAAGGCATGTGCTTGGCTTTGGTTGTCGAAGCTGATTGTCTCGAGAGCCACTGGTTTTCCTCTTGCCATTTCGTCCTCCGCCGATTGAATGCGAGAATTTAATTAAATTATGTTGCCCGAACAGGATCTCATTACTCCTAACGTGATCAACCCCATAAGGTGGCTTTCCCCAATGATCGCATCGTTTTGGAGCTTTGAGATGGGCCGGTGTAGCCACTGACCAAAGGATCTGAGCCTACGAAGGCCCTCGTTTGATGTTGTGTGAACCACTTATACAACAATTTCACTTGCAAGAATCCAACCCCCAAATCACTTTAGGAACTACAGCCGGCGAAGCTGGTAGGGTTACTAGCTGCCCTTGAATTCCTGATCTGAACGAGTTGTCACAAAGCCTCGTGCAAACGTGCGTCGATCTACGTTCAGCGATGGTCTTCATTTGGTTGAATAGCGATCGTAGTAGTCGACTGAGTTTGCCCTCAAAAGCCGTTGGTGATTTCTCATGAAAAATATCTGCTGGTATGGGTAGAAGATCGCGTATATTTGTCAAAGGTGTCTGCGGCACTGCTAGACGTGGTAGCAGAGGTGGTAGCAGATTTTTGTAGAGTGAACTGCAAAAAATCCTTTGAAATCAACGATCTTTTTAGATTGGCGTAGAGTCCCGTCCACTCCGCCAAGAAATGGAAAACCGTTGTAAGTCATTGACTCACAACGGTTTTTTCATTTGGGCTTCAGATGCCTTTTTTCGTGCAAGTGCTACACCTAGGTGCTACACATGCCCGCAAAAACGCCACGCCTTTACAGAAGCCGAC
The DNA here is from genome assembly GCA_030054175.1 of Alphaproteobacteria bacterium. GTDB lineage: Bacteria > Pseudomonadota > Gammaproteobacteria > Burkholderiales > Burkholderiaceae_C > Limnohabitans. The sequence continues at coordinate 20,102 of JASGCM010000010.1, forward strand.
ACGGGGTTTTTTACCTTCGCGTTTGCCTTCCAGAAAGCGAACGAAGCAACCCACAATCCAAGGAAGTTTGGCGCAGTCTCAAGACCAAAGACAGCCGAACGGCACAGGCGCTGGCGTTAAGATTTGCCATCGAAAAGACCTATGCCATGCCCAAGAAGTCCATCAAAAGCCTTGTTGATGAAATCGCCAACCCGCTCAGCTTCACCAGCAGGGAAGGGCACCGCATCGACTTCGATCCAGCCAAGCCCGAAGAAGTGGCCTTTGCCCGTGAATTCATAGCCGAGCACACGACCAAAGCAGCCCACGACCTGGCCGAGGTAGACCGCCAACGGCTGGCCGACACAGAACTGGAATTCCGCAGCAAAGAAGCCGAAGCCCTGCGACTGCGTGAAGCCCAGTTGTTCAAACAGGTCAACCAGAAACCCGCTTCCCCGCTGTTCAGCAAGTATGTGGATGCCTACCTCACGTTGATCAAGAATTCAGACATCACCGAGCGCACCAAAAAAGGTTACGCCGCCAAGCTCAAAGTGTTTCAAGACTTTGTGGGCAAGTCGGCCACTTTGGACGAGATCACGCCAGACACCATCTTGAACTTTCAAACATGGATGGCCAAGGACGACCCCTTGACCGACCGAAAAGCGATCACGCCGCGCAGCATTGACGAATATTCCAACGTCATCAGCAACGTTTACAAAAAGGTCATCAAGAAGGCGGCAGACAATCCCATCGAGGGCCGACTGGTGGGCAAAAAGCAGCGGATGAAATCCAACCGCAAGCCCTTCACACCCGATGAACTCAAAGCCATTTTTGACCCGCAAAGGCTGGCAACGGTCAAGAACCCTGCTGATTTCTTTGTGCCCATCTTGGGCCTGCTCACAGGTTCACGCCCCGCTTCTATTTGTCAATTGAGGGTAGGCGACATTCGGCGAGACGATGGCGTGATGGTGATCCACTATCACGATTACATCGAAGGCAACAGCGCCAAGACACGGGCCACCAATCGCATTGCACCGCTTCACCCCTTGCTTGAAAAAGTGGGCTTCCTTCGTTACTTGGACGATGTGAAAAGCCTGCCCGACACCAACGCCACCACGCTGATTTTTCCGTGGCTCAACAAGTACGAACAGGGCTATGCCGATGTGCCCTCTCAAAACTTCATGGCGATGCTCAAAAAGCTGGGCATCTATGTGCCCAATGTGAAGGTGTTCTATTCGCTACGGCACACGACCAACCAGCGATTGAAAGAACGTGGCGTGCCCGAAGACTTCCGCAGTCAGTACATCGGCCACGAGAACGACAGCGTGAACAATCGCACCTATGGTGGTGAAACCCCGCCAAAATTCCTGCTGGAAAGCGTCATCCCGCACCTTCAATTCGATGAAATCCAGTGGGATGCGATCCAATACCAGAGCGACCTGCCAGCCATGCAAAAGGCCGTGGAGATTGCCAAGCGTCGGGATGCACAGAAAACCCGCAATCTGTAGGAAAAATAGGTTATCCTTCAATTCAGCGCCTACAAAGACACGCTGTGTCAAGCATTGTCTGAAAAGGCTTGGATTTGCTTTATCGATTTTATTTTCATATGCTCAACGAAAATGGAGGGTGTATGTTTATTAAGATCAAGAGTTTGTTTTTGAGTTATTGGTGGAAAATAAAGATGATTGAAAAGTTGCCTGGAACTGATATAAGTGTTGCTGAAGAAATTATTTCTGCATATATTTTGCTGAAATCTAACTCGCCAGTTTATATTGTGATTTTGACGAGTAATGGTTCTAAGGTTTATCCTTATACTTCAGCGTTGGAAAATGCGTTGAAGTCTAAAATTGGAGATTTGGAAGAGCACGAAATTGATATTCATGAAGCCATCAAATTTTATTTTGAAAATCAAAACGTCATCTCATTCATTAATCAACTGACAAGTCAAAAGAATAGATTTAAACCATGTTAAACTTAATGGCAACGTAACTTAATCGTTTATTTGCTGAGACCCCTGCAACTCTCGTTGCCTCTAGCTCTCCTCCCTGACTAGAGCTGTCACCATGACATTTGGCCCCCATCACTGGGGGCTTTTTTATTTGTCAGAGTGTGCGGGGTTTTCTGTCTGCTGGCTCAACCTCTGCCAATTTCCTCAACTTGGCCGAATCCTTGATGGCCTTCTCTGCATTGATCAAATCGAACTTACGATCAGGATCAAGATCGCGGAAAAACTCGGATGGGTTGACCTTCAAAGCCTGAACAATCTTCAGGATGTTGACCATGGCCAGATTGTGCTCGCCACGCTCAATGCCACCCATGTAACTGCGATCAATCCCGCAGGCATCCCCAAAGCCCTCTTGCGAGTAGCCCAAGGCCTTGCGGCGCTGACGGATGGCCAATCCCATGGCCACCAAATCGGGGTTCTTTTCTTTGTTTCGTTGCGCTCGTGGCATGGTGCTTATCCTCTTGTAAAGCTAGGGAAAACACCACGGGATTCGACTTCACGGAACAAATTGAAACTACAACTGGATGAAGCAAAAGCAGCTCTTGCCCGTGCAAATGCACTGGTGGCCGACTGGCAATCTGCTATGGAAGCTTGGAAAGATTTGGCGGTCACATTAAGAGATGAGATTAAAGCATGTCCAAATCATGAGGCGCATAAGTTTGGAAAAGATGATGCCGCTCGCCGTAAAAGAGCGGATGAGAAAGAAGATTCAGAACGTCGAAAGAGAGGTCTAAAACCGAAATACACACCTGAATAACTCAGATCAAAACGTCGGACGTTCGACATATTAATTTTCTCACAACCCGCCTCAGTTCGAGGCTTTTCATTTGCCTATCACCATGAATGATCCAATCACCCCACGTGAAGAAATTTACCCTGTCTTTGAAAATAGAAATATCAAGGCACCCGTTACAGTCGTCAAGGAATTTCAAGCCACCTTCCAAGGTGAACACGGCAGGACGGAGAAGGTTACAATCCTCGTTGAGCCAAACGGACATGTTCGCATCGTTCCACGCGCAGAGCAACCAGTGGATGAACTGGCGCATCTTCCAAAAGTTCTTTAATAGGCATCATGCCACTACTGGGGCGAGTTATCTTTCATTTGATTGAGTAGTGCTTGGCTTCGCCCCGTTTTCATTCTGTGGCTTTTCTTGTTGAGATTGATTGAATAATTCTTTGGCTCGCGTATATGTGGGAGCGGTGGCTTCTAATAAGCCACTTAATGGGCCGCTGTTGTTTGTGTCTTGATGCCATTTGGCATATTCGTTTTCTTTCACGGATTGGCTCCAAGAATCCAAATCACTGAATTCTGGGCCACCATTGGCTTTGGATTCTTGGTTGACGTTTTGAAGCATTCTTCCTTCAATGGCTGAAACCATTCCGTCTTCGTCCCCTTTGTCGTACATAGATTTAAAACCACTGTCGCTTTGTAATTGCTTCGTTGCCTCGCTCCATTTATCGCTCTTGGCTACGTTCGCTTTTAATTCGGCTCTTGCCACCCCAGTTCCCTCATGTGCCAAGCCAGCCTGTTGATATGCCCGTTCTGTCGCGCCTTTGAATTCTCCGTTTTCTTTAGACTGTCTTTGTAGATTGGCGAGCCTGTTGTCCATATTTCCTTGGTTTTGTAAGTCACCAGCCCTTTTTTGTGCCATTAAGTTCTTGAAGTTATGACCCGCTTCAATAGCCTTGGAGCCGACCGCACCCACAGCACCACCGACCGCACCAGCTGCACTCGCTGACCCTCTTGTCAGGTCGCCTGCATATTGGCCCAAGTCCCCAGATGGGCCACCCATCCATTTGAAAATCTGATCAGGGATGATGTGAATCAACCCAAATGCTTTGTTGACAAATCCCATAATCAATGAGGCAAACAGCACCAAACTGGCGGCATACCAAATGGGAGTCATCACGCCAGGTGAACCACGATTGATGGCAGAAACCGACCAGTATGCTTCTACGATCAAGGAGCCCAGAGGGTTGATGATGGCCATGGAAGCTAAAAGGCCCATGACGGCCAGAGGTGGCCTCAAAAACAGGGCAAACACAAGGCTGTAGCCCTGCCCAGCTCGTCCGACAATCCCATCCCCATCGGGGTACAAGTGCGCCAAAATCCACATTGGGGCCGCGATGATGGCTTCCACCACCATGATGAGCCAGCCCAAAATCACCCCCATCCAAATGATGAAAGGTGTCATTGGAATCACGAACGCCAACACTGCCGCAGCACCAAACAATGCCCCAAATATGGGCAATAACAGCACTTGAAGCACTTGGATCGCTACTCCAACGCCAATACCAGTTCCTAAAAATTTACTGTCCGCAGCACCCGCAGCTACTGCCAATGCAAAATTGGAGCTAACCGCGATTTTCATCAATTTATAGCCAGCATCGGACAACGCCAAAATGATGTTGTTGCTGGCGCTGATATCAAACAGGTATTTGGTATCGTTTAACCCGCCCTTTTCAAAGGAATCTTTGAACCATTTTTGATAGCGTGAGCCTTCGCTTCCGACATTGATGTCGTCCACCGCCTGCTGTTGCACCCCCAAGGTGTCTGCAAATCGGCTCTTTCTCAAAATCCCTTCGACATCTTTCAGATTTGGGCCAACTTCGGCTTGAAACATTGCGGGCAGTTGTCCCGTTGGTGGCGTTGTTTCAGGTACTCGCTGGATCTCATCCGCGATGGCTTGCTGGATTTTGATGAATTTCATGTAGAACGCACCAGCTAAAGCCCAGCCATCTCGCGTGGCGTTTTTGGTCACTTCGTTTTCTTTTGAAATGTTGGCAATACCAGCATTGATGGTGTCTTGAATTTTTTTGTTGTAGTTGTTCACTGCTTTCGTGTATTTGGTCTGAGCCGTTTGACGACTGATGCCACCTTGATCCGTTTCCTTCTTGACATATAAGCCTTCTGCAATGGCTTTCATTTCGGTTTGGAGCGTGGCGTAAGCCGACCTGTGCGCTGCGTCAATCGAAGTAGAAAACTGAGTCAGTTGCTGGTCACCGCCAAACAATTGACTCAATTGAGTGGTGCCGTTGTCCGTGGACACCCGTGCTTTCGGAAAATCATATGTTCCGCATGACCGCGCCAAGCCCTCTTGTTCTGGAACGCCTTCATTGGCGATTTCAGCCGCACCCGACATGTCGCCCGTGGCGGGTATGGATGATGAGCCAGCCATCACAGGGCCAATTTCATTGAATCCTTGGTAGTCCCTGCCTTCCGCTTGGGCCGCTGCTTTTGCCTTTCCAATCGCACCGTTGACGAGACCGTGATGCAGGTCATTTGTCGAAGCGTGTTGGCTGCCATGTCGTTTGTCGCTTTGTAATCGTGTGACATGGCCATCTGAGCCGTGGAATTGATTTTGGTGGCGAATGTTGACCACATCAAATTGGCAGCACCGACACCCTGCAACACCATCCACATGACGATGTACTGAATGACGCAATAGCCTGAAGGCAAGGGAACCATGGCAGCAACACCAATGCCTGTACGCAGTGGCAACCACATGGAACTCCACCGCTTGCCAAGCACTTCACCATCGTGTGCCGTTTGCATGGTGCCAGCAACCAACGTGTAGGCCAGCAAGACAGCACCGAATATGAGCAAAATTCCATTTAATACGCCAATCGCATCCCCAAGCGGATTTAATCCAGCACCACCAGAAGCATATTCGGCTGGAATTAACCCGCCAAATAAATCTGACAACAAACGAGTGACAGAAACGTCCGTGGGATTAATAACCAAAGAATCTAAAGGGCCAGTATTTGAAAGTGGATTACCTTGTGCCCAAACCACGTTGGACACAAATAGCATTAATAAAAGGGTAAATCTCAAAATCATTAAACGCCTTATTTTATTTAAATTAAACAAAATTTGGCGTTAAGTCAAGCTGGTAGCATATTTAGAAAACTACGTGCCCCATACCTAAACGTGCTCTAGCCTCATAGTCATCATATACTTCTTGACTGATTTCCTCTGTCTTGGTGGTTTTTGGAGGATTCTGAGCTGATGAATTATCTTTAAACTTGAACTCAATTCGACTGAATTTTTTCCCCGATTTGGTGGCTGTATATTCAATTTCAATATTACATTTTTCGCGGAGTTCTTTTAGGGCAGGCTCTAAACAATATTTTTTAAAACGGGTAAAACTTGACGCAACTGAGGTTGGTACTTCCAGTTGCGTTGCCAAATTCTCAATTTCAGTCGTATACCAGCCCGTATCTCTGAATTGCATGATTAATTCAAATAAACGCCAAGCATAGACGGATTTCAGCTTTCCCGCTTGCTGAATTTTGTAGATCGTATATCCGCCAGTTTTATTGTCTACAAATCGCGTAATGTGTGGGGTGAGCATGTCATTGAATATAACTCGCAATTTGCCATTGCCTTCGATATATCGAATGGATTTAACCCAAGGCATTTTTTCTACTTGCAGACTGAGGGTTTCTTTGTGAACGGAATATAAAGTCACACTTGCGCCAGCCACTTCTTTCAAGCCTCGTAGCATTGCCTTGTATGTTTCTTGCTTCTCAATTCCGAAAATTTTAGAAAATTCATCGGCCTGAATTTCAAGCTCTAATGCATTGTCTGAATTTAATTTGGCCAGTTTCTGTTCCACTTTGGACATTGCGAGAGCCAAGACTCTTTTCCCATTCAATTCCACTTCGTGAATACCATTTACCAACGCTTTGGACATAATGACGTTATCGCCTTCCCATAGATTCAGATCGATTGCGTGTTTCTTTATGTCTAACAGTGCTTTTTTGATGGACTTTCCTTTTTGATTTTGTTTCATGATTATTCTCCGTGTTATTTTATGAATAATTGATTCAATCAAAAAAGTCAAGTTTTTTAAATTCTTACATTCATTTATCCAAATACTTACTTTTAATCTGTAAGAAAAAAATTGTTTTTTACTTTTCGAAGCAGTCTGAAACGGACAATTTTCATCAAAATGAACAGTCTCAAACTTACTTGAAACGGTCTGAAACTTACTTGAAACAGTCTCAAACTTACAATAAACCCAAAAAATACAGTCTCAAACTTACTTGAAACAGTCTCAAACTTACACTTGCACCGCTGGAGCCCAATATCCATGCGGGTTTCAGCTCCTACTATGTATTACTATGTTTTCTACAAGGAAAACATAGGTAATACAAGATCGCGCGCGCACGCGCACGCGAGACAAAAATCGCTTCGCAATTTTCGTCACCCCCTTCCGACCGCTTCGCTTCGCCCCCAGAGGGGGCTGTCGGCTCACTTCGTTCGCGTTTTTTCGCTTCGCTCTTTTACTCCGTTCGCATTCGCTCACTGCGCGGGCTTACGCCCTTGCTAAACAGCCTTTTTTCTTTTTTTTGAGGGTAGGGAAGGGGATCGCAGGAAAACGGCTGCAACAGGCTAAAAAGAGAATCCGCCGTCATAATGATTTAAGTGTTAACACATTCGTTTATTCAAAAGTGAAAACCGTTATCACTCCGAATGCTTGCTCAATAAGCTCAACAGGACAATCATCAGATAGAGTCAATTGCAAGCCGATGGCGTGGCCGTCGAGTTGATTGACATGAAATACACCTCTCCAGCTCCAGAGCAACCTCGTAAACTGTATGTTGACCCTGCGGCAATGGGAAAGGTAATGCTATGCGTTGTCATGGACCATCCAGCTTCATTTAGCCAATTGTCGATTATTCGAAATCCATTGACATAGACGCTGCCAGATAAATAGCCAGCACAGTAAGCTTTGAAAGTAATGAAACCATCTTCGCTGACAGTTCCATCTAGTGGAAGGCTAACATTAAAAAAACCTCTCCCTCTCCAATTGCCAAAACTTGTTCCCATTTTTGAACAAGTGGGTGTCGGAAGATTAAATCCAGGTCCAGAAAAACTTGATGAATCGGCTTGTGCTCTTACGGTTAAAGTAAATCCCATAATCGTCAACGTCAAAACTACTGATCTGACCGAATGAATGAATGAATGAATGACCAATCATGATTTTCCCCTTTGTTTTAATTGATATAACACGGCAAAAAAATAAATCAAGCTTATCAGTCCGAGCGTTAAATATTTTGTCTGATTCAGTAGTTCGGCATATTCACTTCCAATGCCAATGTAATTAGCGATCAGTTGAAATATCTTCAGCATCACACCGATGAGAAATCCAATCAGAATCGGCCCGCCAAAAAATTTCCAGTCAAGTTTTTTGTGTACTTTCATAGTGTCGACCTCTTTTTCTTTTCAGTGGAAATTGCAAATTGATTTTTTAAAGATTGTTGATCCAACTTGGTCTGCCATTCAGCCTGTCGTTTCTTAAACAAAAATCGAACATCCTCGTTTTCATCCTTCAATCCACGTTCGATCTGAGCAGGTGTGGGGGTGAAGTCGGTTCGTTCGGCAAACACACGTCGAACATCGATGTCTTTATCCGTCAATCCTCGGTCAATTTGTTCAGGTGTTGGGATGAAGTCCTTGCCTTGGGCAAATAACCATCGAACATACTCGTCCTCATCTGTCAATCCTCGTTCAATTTGTTCAGGTGTGGGCGTGTAGTCTGTACGCTTGGAAAATTCCCACCGAACCGCCGTGTCCTGGTCCTTCAATCCCCGTTCAATTTGTTCAGGTGTTGGGATGAAGTCCTTGCGTTGGGCAAAACCTAATCTGACTATGCTGAATTTGTCTGTCAGGCCACGTTCAATTTGTTCTAGGGTCGGCGTGTAGTCTGTACGCTTGGAAAATTCCCACCGAACCTCCAACTGTTCATTCGTCAACCCTTTCTCAATTTGTTCCGAGGTTAAAGCAATAAAATTTCGGTCAGCCAATTCTCTAACTTCTACTGAATCAAGTTTTTTGAGCGCTTCCATATTGCCATCCTGTCGTTTGTGGTGCTTTTAATTCTGTATTGCTCGGCGCCACAGGCGCCGAATTTTTCAAATCTGATTTAAGTAAAACATCAGTCCATTCAGGAAAACAAAAATCAAAATCGCTTTTCGTCATTCGCTGTTTGTAAAATTCAACAACCTTGTCCAGCGCGGCATTGTCTTTATTCAAAACATCACGCATCGCTTTCAAAGAAACCGATCCAATAATGATCTTCCGCCGCGCATCTTTTTTTCGTTCGTTTGCGTTTTTCAGTTTCTTCAATTTCAAAATTTCCGCATCTGCCTTTTTCTTTAAATCACTCATTCTTTTAATGCGGTCTTCCAGTGAGTTACTTTTATTTTCTGCTTTCACTGTTTTTTCATTTTCCTTATTTTCATTCATCATGCCTGCCCCCTTGTTATTTAACCTATATTCATTTATATTAAATCTATAACCCGTTGTCAATGTATATGTCTCTTTTTATATTAACTCAATCTAAAATCTGTACCTCAGCCCATTCTAAAAAAAAGGGTACAGCGCACTTAGAAGTTTCTCCCCCCTTTTCAAGGGGGGCCGTTGCGCTTCGCTCCACTAGAAACTTAGAAACCATGCGGTTTCCAGCGCGGTCAGGGCGAGCCCCGACACCCCAAAATCGGCTCCGCCGAATGTGTGCTTTCAGCACCTCTTTTCGGAATTCTATTTGGGATGGGAGTGGGAGATTAATTTGCCGTTTTGCCAAAATCGGACGTTTTCTGAAATATGGTAGGATTTTGGCTTACTGCCCCCGTTACTTTTATGTTTTCTTCCCATTTTGCCAATTTTTGATTTATTTCAATTTTTCGCGTGGGCATGATCGTATTGCTATGAGGGGAAACTGATGGCGATCTATCACCTCACCGCAAAAATTGGAAGCAATGCCGATGGCAAAAGCGCCGCGCTCAAATGTGCATACATCACGCGCACGGGCGACTATTCCAAGAAGTCTGGAGACTGTGCATATTCGGCCAGTGGCAACATGCCCAAATGGCCCAAAGTGAATCCGCAGAAAGACCCATCTCATTATTGGAAAGCGGCGGACACCTATGAGCGAGATAACGGGCGTTTGTATCGTGAACTTGAATTTGCTTTGCCCCGTGAGTTGTCATTGGAGCAACAAAAGGAATTGGCTCATGCGTTTTCTGAAAAGGTCAGCACGCTCAAGGATGGTGCCAAACTTCCTTTCACTTTTGCTATTCATACCGACAAGGCCAACCACAATCCGCATTGCCATTTGATGATTTCGGAACGGATCAATGATGGCATCCCGCGCAACGCTTCGACCTGGTTCAAGCGAACCAATATGAAGGAACCGAAGAAGGGCGGGGCAGTCAAAACGCAGGAACTTAACGGCAAGCAATGGCTGGAACCCGTGCGCGAATTGTGGGCGACCATGGCCAACGATGCATTGAAAATGGCAGGGCATGCAGGCGTTCAAATCGATCACCGCAGTAACACAGCTCGCGGCATTGCTGAGGCCCCTTCTGCGCACCTTGGACGGGCCAGCATGCAGATGATGCGCCGTGGTGTTTATAGCCAACGTGGGCCAGAAATTTTGGCTCAGAACATCCACAGCAAAACCGCCAATCGCGTGTCCAAGTTGACGGGGAGCGGCATCAACTTTCGAGCGGCCAACATGAAGGTGGTAACCACGGCCAAGGAAATCATGAACGCGATTCTTCACGACCTCAGCCGAGCATGGGCGATTCAGCGAGAGGTGGCGGCTAGAGAACGTGAATTGATCCAAATGCTTCACGACATGGAAGCCAAAGCCTTTGAGGCGCGGATGGTGACACTGCGTGATCTGGATCGCCAACTCCACCACATCACAACCGTGGAGCACAGCCACAGGAGACGTAGCCCCTTTGAAATTCCAAGAACCCCAAAACCGCCTTGATAAGGTGCTACACTTTGGGTTCACAGTTTTGGAACCTTCCGCACGAGTGGAAAAACGGTTTTCTGAGAGTGGGCAAGGCTTGGCGGAGTGCTGGCAAGCTTTCCCGTCCACTCCGCCAATCAATGGAAAACCGTTGCGAGCCTAGGCTTGCAGCGGTTTTTTCATTTGGGCTTCAAAGGCTGTTTTTCGCGCAAGTGCTACATCTAGGTGCTACACATGCCCGCGAAAACACCCAGTCTGTACCGCAGTCGGCACGGCGTTTTTTACTTGCGCGTTTGCTTATCCGAGGCAGAACGGCGCACACCGAAATCCAAAGAGGTCTGGCGCAGCCTGCGCACGAAAGACCCGAAAATCGCCAAGGGCTTGGCTTTAAGATTCGCCATTGAAAAGAACTACGCCATGCCCACCAAGTCGCCCAAAACCATTGCCGACGAAATTGCCAATCCGCTCAAGCACTTTGCTGCGGACGGTTCTGCCGTTGAGTTCGATGTGCGCAACCCCGAAGAGGTGAAATACGCGCAAGAATAGATGGGCAAAAAAGCAGCCGAATTTGTTGCCAAGAACACGGCCCAAGCCGTTGAAACAATGCGCGACGATGATCGCCGCTTGCTAGCAGAAACTGAACTGGAGTTCAGACGCAAGGAAGCCGAAGCCTTGCGCCATCGTGAAGCCTTGCTGGCAGCCAAGCCACCCGCAGCCCCGCCATCGCCCCTGTTCAGCAAATACAAGGATGCGTATCTGGCACTCATCAAGAATTCAGACATCACCGAGCGCACCAAGAAGGGCTATGCGGCCAAGTTGAAGGTGTTCCAGGACTTCATTGGCAAGTCCGCCACGCTGGCCGACATCACGCCTGAAAAAATGCTGGACTTCCAGACATGGCTGGCCAAAGACGATCCACTCACCGACCGCAAGGCCATGGGCCGAGCCAAATCAGAATCAGATGCCGTGCGCGGCTGGGTAGACGAGCAAGCCGTGGCGTTGGTGGTCGACACTAAGCACTGGACACCCAAGAACGACCTGTACCACCATTTTGTGCAGTGGTGTGAAGGCCAAGGCCGAGGCGCAGTGGCACAGGCCGAGTTTTACAAGCGACTGGACAGGTATTTCCAAAAACAGGTGCAGGAAGACCGTCCCCGAATCAACGGACAGCGCACTTACCGCGTCAACGTGGCGGTTGACCCGCAGCCCATCCCTGACGTGGCATTCTGACCTCACCGCCGACCACCGCCCACGCAAACCCGCACAACCGCCCGCCCACCAGCGGGCGGAATTGCTTTATGTGTTCACAAAACTGCCAGTGGTCTGGGCACGGTCTGGGCATATTTATGACCCCAGACCGCCGCAAATCCGCATGGATGCTGGGTTTCTGTTGGTCTGGGCAGGCACTCTGACCCCAGACCAAGCCCAGACCACCCAGACCGCCTTGTCAGGCTGCTGAACACATGCGCCTGCTAAAATGGATACACATTTGCACCTTGAGGAAGCCATGAAAGAAGCAGGAATGCGCATCCGCATAGAGCCTGAGCTAAGGGAGGCGTTTGTTTCAGCGTGCCGAGGCCAAGCCTTGCCCGCCGCACGAGTGCTGCGCACGTTCATGAAAGAGTACGTCAGCAAGTGCGAGCGCACGCAAGGCGGGGTGCAAACCGCGACCGAGGGGGCAAGTGGCAAGGCGCGACCCCATGCCCGAAAGCCCACAGCAAAGCCCGCCACCAAAGCAACCCGCCAACCCACATAAGAAACGACAAGAACAATGCCAACACTTCATTGGGTAGGGAAAGACAAAGTGGTGAACCACCACCACGAGGTGCCGTTCCGCTTGCTGGACAAGCAGTACACCTTCACGGCCAACGAAGGTACGCCTGCCAATTCAACTGCCAACCGCATCATTCATGGCGACAACCTGGAGGCGCTGAAAAGCCTGTTGCCTGAATTTGAAGGCAAGGTGAACTGCATCTATATTGACCCGCCCTACAACACAGGCAACGAAGGCTGGGTGTACAACGACGCGGTGAACGACCCCAAGATCAAGAAATGGCTGGGGCAAGTGGTGGGCAAAGAAGGCGAAGATTTAAGCCGCCACGACAAATGGCTGTGCATGATGTACCCGCGCTTGAAATTGCTGCATCGCTTGCTGGCACATCAAGGAATAATTTTCGTTTCCCTTGATGACAATGAATGTGCCAACATGAAATTGATGTTAGATGAAATTTTTGGACAGCAAAATTTCTTCACAAACATAATCTGGGAAAAAAACGACAGCCCGAAAATGGATTCGACGGATTTTTCAATAAAGCACGATTACGTTCTATGTTACGCGAAATCAAAAATTGATTGCAAAATCCTTCCTATTAATTCAACAGATGAGGATACTGCACATTACAACAAGGTTGATTCTAAAGGCCGTCGGTATTATTTGAAACCCTTACGCGCCATGGGCGGACAAGGGGAAACGCGTGAGGCTAGGCCGAATTTGTACTATGCAATTGAAGCGCCAGATGGTTCTGAAATTTTTCCCAAACGAAAAGATGGAACAGACGGAGCTTGGCGATGGTCAAGAGAAAAACTTCAATCTGAATTGGACAGAATCGAGTGGTCAAATGGTAAGGGTGGGTGGTCTCCCAATTACAAAATTTTTTTAGAGGAAACATCTACTAGACCGCCCGAATCAATTTGGTATCACTCAGAAGTCGGGAGCAATAGGACATCGAAAGCTGAAATAAATGATATTCTCATTCAAACCAATATATTTAATACTCCAAAACCTTCAAGACTTATTGAGCGAGTGCTGAGTATTTCGCTTCCAACTGACGGGATTGTTTTAGATAGCTTCGCCGGTTCTGGCACCACCGCTCACGCCGTTCTCAAACTCAACGCCCAAGACGGCGGCAACCGCCGTTTCATTCTGTGCGAGATGATGGAATATGCCGAAACCATCACTGCCGAGCGGGTGCGCCGCGTGATGAACGGTTATGGCGAAGGCACCAAGGCCGTGGCGGGCACGGGTGGCGCGTTTGACTACTACACCGTAGGTGCAGCGTTGTTCAAGGAAGACAAGAACCTGAACGAAGATGTGGGTGCGGATGCCATTCGCCACTATGTGGCCTATACCGAGAGCATTCCACCTGCGCAGCAATGTGGCACAGACAGCCTTGTGAGCCGTTACGCGCTGGGAGCCAGCGACACAGCCCTATGGCTTTTCTATTACGAGCGCGACCGTGTGACCACGTTGAACTTGGATTTTCTCGCCAGCCTGAACATCAAGGCGTTGCTGGAGGGCGGTGCAAAAGGCGGCACAAAGCCCAAACGCAAGCGCCCCGAACACTTCATTGTCTATGCCGACAAATGCGCCTTGGACAAAGATTTTTTGACCCAGCACGGCATCACGTTCAAGCGCATCCCGCGCGACATCACGCGGTTTTAAGGAAGTTCACCATGCCAGTCATCAGTCGTTTTTTGGGCATCATCATTTCCATGTTTTGGAACGACCATGCGCCCTCGCACTTCCATGCCAAGTACGGCGATTTTGAAATCACCGTGGAAATTGACAGCGGCATTGTGGAAGGCAAATTCCCGCCGCGTGCGCTCAAGCACGTGATGGAGTGGTACGGCTTGCACAAAGACGAACTCATGCAAGACTGGGAACTGTGCCGCCAAGCCCAGCAGCCCCGCCCCATTCAACCCTTGGAATGATTTGGAGAACAGCCATGATTTTGCACATCACAGAAGTGAACTACCTGTCGGACTACAAACTCCGAGTGTCATTCAACAACGGCGAGAGCGGCGTGGCGGACTTGTCCAGCGTGGTTCACCACGGCGTATTCAAGGCATTGGAACCCCAAGAAAAATTTGCCCAAGTGGCACTGGACGAAGAGTTGGACACCGTGGTCTGGCCTGGGGGCTTGGACTTGGCTCCTGAGTTTGTGTATTTCCAGGCATTCAAAGACAAGCCCCAATACCGCGATCAGTTCAAAGCGTGGGGATACGTGTCGTAATGGAACTCAAAGACTACCAAGCCGACGTGCTCACCGACCTGAGCACTTACTTGCAAACCCTGCTGGACTGCAAAGGCCACTTGGGCAAAGCCTTTGCCACCTATTGGCAAAACCGTGGCGTGCTCAATCAAGCCTACAAAAACAATGTGCAAGAGGTGCCGCACGTTTGCGTGAAGGTGCCCACGGCAGGCGGCAAGACTTTCATTGCTGTGAACGCCTTGGAGCGTGTGTTCACCGCCTTTGCCGAGTACAACCCCAGCCGCCCGAAGTTTGTGGTGTGGCTGGTGCCCTCGCTCACCATTCTTGAGCAAACGGTGAAGAACCTAGCCAATATTGACCACCCCTATCGCCAACGCCTGAATGACTTGTTTCAAGGCCGCGTGCAGGTGTACGAAAAAACCGACGTGCTACAGGGTGCAGGTTTCAACGCGGACACGGTGCGCGAACAGTTGTCCGTGGTGGTCATGTCGTTTGATTCACTCAAAGCCACCAACAAGGAAAACCGCAAGGCGTATCAGGAGAACGGCTACTTGGCTTCGTTTTTGAACGACAACACCCACGACGCAGTGTTGCTGCCCGAGTACGACAAGTCTTCATTGATCAACGTGATCCGCACGCTGAACCCCGTGGTGGTGGTAGACGAGAGCCACAACGCCGAGAGCACTTTGTCGGTGGACATGCTGCGCAACCTGAACCCCAGTTTCATTTTTGACCTGACGGCCACACCACGCGACAACAGCAACATCATCAGTTATGTGGACGCGCTGCGTCTAAAGAAGCAAAACATGGTGAAGCTGCCCGTGATCGTGGCGAACCAACGCTGCCAGGAAGACGTGATCATGGCCGCGCTGAATATGCGCCGCCAATTGGAGGTGCTGGCCGACAAAGCGGAGGCCAATGGCGGGGGCTACATTCGACCCATTGTGCTATTCCAGGCCGAACCCAAAAGCAAGGACGACAACACCACGTTTGAGAAGGTCAAACAGGTGTTGCTTGACCTGAACATCCCGCCCGAACACATTGCCATCAAGACGGCCAATGTGAATGAGTTGAAGGGTGTGGACTTGCTAGATCGCCACTGCCCTGTGCGCTACATCATTACCGTCAACGCTTTGAAGGAAGGCTGGGATTGCCCGTTTGCCTATGTGCTGGCGACGCTGGCGAACAAATCCTCAGTGGTGGACGTGACCCAGATTTTGGGCCGTGTGCTGCGCATGCCGTACACCACCAAACAAAGCGCCGAGTTGCTGAACCTGAGTTATGTGTTCACCGCGTCCAACCAGTTTCAAAGCACCCTGAGCCAAGTGGTGGCGGGCCTGAACAAGGCGGGTTTTTCCAAACGCGATTACCGTGAATTCGACGTGGCGGACTTGCCCGCCATGGCCGTCTCGGACACGGGCGCGACAGGTGCCCAACAAGGTGACTTGTTAACAGTCGCAAACCAAGAGCCAGCAGAGGCAAGCACGGATGAGGCCATGGTGGACACCACCAAACTCAATCCGAACTGGGAGACAGAGGCAGTACAGCACGCCGAAAATTTTGGCGATGGTGCCGCCGCTTTAGAAAGTCCAGCAGCAGATGCCACAGGCGTGGAAAGCATCAAGGCGCAGGCCGTGCGTGATGCACAGAAATTTGAAGAACAAGCTGCGCAGACTTCAGGGAACAGTTGCCCAGAAGAACTAAAGGCGGACATGAACGAACACAAGATGAAACCGATGTTTGAAGCATCGGCACAGGCCATTGAGTTGCCGCAATTTTTTCTCAAGTTGCCATCAGAGGGTGGCTTCTTTGAATCCAGCGATGAGTGGCACAAACTTGCCAAAGAAAATTTGCTGACTGATTTTGTCCTCGTCAATCTGGATGCCACAGTCAACTTTTCGGCCATTGATGCAGACGTGTATTCCGTCGATGCCGAAGACATTGGCAAGGGTGAAAGCGCCCCAGCTTTCAAAGTAGTCAAGAAGGCCGAGAAAGAAAAACTCAATCACATCATCAAAAGCCAGCCACCTTCTGGGCAGGTGACATCCATCGTGGCGCGTTTGTTCAGCCTAATCGGCAAGAACAGCTTCTACCCCATCGAAGACAACGACATCAAGAAGTACCTCACGCGCATCGTGGAAGTCATGAGTGCCGAGCAACGCGCCGACTGCCTGGAGCGCGACTATGCCTATGTGAAGGCCATCAAAGAAAAGATTCAGGGTTTGGCAAACGAGTTTGCCGCCAGAGAGTTCAACAACTGGCTGGCCACGCAGAAGGTGAAGTTGCAGCCCAGCTTTTCATTGCCCGAAAGCATTGCCCCGAGTGACAACGCGCCCGCCATTACCAAGAGCCTGTATGTCACCGAGCGCGGAATGAATGGGCTGGAAGCCCCAGTCATTGGCAAGGTGGCACAACTTGAAAATGTGGTGTGGTGGCACTGCAACTTGGAGCGAAGCAAAGGCTTTTGCATCAATGGATTCATCAACCATTACCCCGACTTCATTGTCCTGACCGCCAGCAAAAACATTGTGCTCATCGAAACCAAGGGCGACGACCGCGACAACTCCAACTCCAAAGACAAATTGAAGCTGGGGAAAATATGGGAATCGCAGGCCAACCAGATCGCGCACGAAACAGGCTACCGCTACCACTACATGATGGTGTTCGAGAGCAACCCGATTGATGGCGCTTTGGTGGTGGGGGATGCGTTGAAGTTGGTGGGAAATTTGTAAAACAATACATTCAAGAGACAAGTCATGACGTTTCGTACTGCCGAACCTGCCCTGAAAGATGTTCTGGATTCCATTGCCAAGGGCTAGACCCAACTCCCCGATTTTCAACGGGGATGGGTGTGGGATGACCAGCACATTCGATCTTTGATCGCCAGCTTGTCGCGTTCCTTTCCTATAGGAGCCGTGATGTTCCTGGAAGCAGGCGGCGTGCCGTTCAAGCCTCGCTTGTTTGAGGGGGTTACGCTGCAACCCGCGCCAATACCCAGAACATTAGTCCTCGATGGACAGCAACGTCTGACCTCTATGTATCTTGCATTGCGCAGCGGCAAGCCCGTCAAGACCAAGACAGAGAAGGGTGACCGTGCGCGAGATCCAGGCCTTCCTGGCCGAGCAGTACGCCACCGAGGTCTCGCCCGAGTTCATCAGCTCGGTCACCGATGCCGTTATTCATCCATACTATTTTGTCCTCACGGGAGCATATATCACTCTAGTTCAATCTGTTTGACTAAATTTGTTCTCATGAGGTCGAAATATTGATTGATATGCTGATTTCCCTTAGAATGTGTTCTCTTGGGGGCAATTTATGAAGATCAATGATGTGACTCTGGTTGAATTGGCATTGGCGCTAAGTTCCGAGCGCAAACGCCAAAAGCTCTCTCGCGAAGACGCTGCCGCTGTGTGTGGTGTCAGTACGTCTTTTATTCGAGATGCTGAGTCGAACCCAGAGAATTGTTCGCTCGGAAAACTCGCGAAGTTCGTCAATGGCTTGGGGCTAAGCCTTGAGGTTTCTGGTCTTGAAGTTGCTCGATCTGGCTTGCCAAAGGCGGATCGCGGACTAGGCCTCACTCCGCCAGCCAAGACCAGGCCTCGTGGTCTCATTGCTGCTGCAATGGGGCTTCATCAAGCTGACTTTGGTGTTCCAGATTCTCAGCTCGTTGGTCGTACCAGGGGGGGGCTGCCAGACTTGATGCAACAAAAGCCGAGCCAGCCAAATAGTGAACTAGGTCTGGCCACATTGGTTGCGCAGCGCGGTATCAAGAACAAATCGAAGGGTGAGTCATCATGATTCGATTGCGCGTGTGGGCCAATGAATTGCCGATGGGGTGGTTCGGACATCAAGCTGGGCAGTATTTCTTTCAGTACGACGAAGACTGGCTGAAGTCTGCGCATACTTATGTGCTGGCCCCGCAGTTTGTGTTGCGCACCGAACCTCACTTGGGTGAGCCAGTCAAAGCTTTTTTTGCAAACTTGCTGCCAGAGGGGGCCGCACTGGAAGAGATCTTGAGCGCAATACATATGCGCGATGCCAGTACATTCGAAATCATCGGTCAGTTGGGTGAAGAGTTGCCCGGTGTATTGTCTGTGCGCGCCGAAGGTAATGTGCCTTCTGAGCAGCAGCACTACAGCGCCTTGAGCAAAGGCGAACTGAGCCAACGCATCAAGGACCGTGATCAGCAAAAGCCTCTGCTCACCTCCAACGAGCAAAGCAGTATGTCGTTACCGGGAGCGCAGGACAAACTTGGCCTGCGCTATGACGCCAAGCGTGACCGGCTATACGACAGTGTCGGCAGTACGCCGACCACGCACATCGCCAAGCCGGACACGCGGCTGGTGAAATTCCAGCCTAGCGCCATCAACGAATACCTGTGCATGCGCTTGGCGGCCGTCATCAAGCTGCCGGTGCCACCGGTCCACTTGATTCAGGTGCCCGAGACGGTTTACATCGTCCAGCGTTATGACCGCATCGTGTCGGGCGACAGCGTCAAGTGTCTGCATCAGGTAGATGGCTGTCAATTGCTGGGCTTGGGGCAAGACTGGAAATACGAGCGTCAAGGGTTGGTCAGCCTCAAGCGTATAGTTGAAGCACTGCGTGAGTTGCAGTTGCCAGCCAAAGACTTGCTGAGTTTTCAGCGCTGGGTCATGTTCAACGAACTCATTGGCAATAGCGATGCCCACGCCAAAAACATCTCCATACTGATTAGTGAGACAGGCTATGCGCTGGCCCCTTTTTATGACTTACTGTGCGTGCGGGTGTACGGCGACGACCGCCTCGCGTTGTACGTCGGCGACGAAGACCAATATGCGAGCATTGGCGCCCACTCGTGGGAGGCTTTTTGTGGAGACTGCGGCTTCAGCGTCAAGCCGACCTTGACCCTGTTCAGGAAGATGGCGCAGGATGTGACTAAGGCTTGGGCCATAGTCACTGCGCAGGTCACTGCGGACTATGCGCTTTCGCAGCAGGAGTTGGCGTTGATTCAATCCATCACCAAGGTCATTGAGAACCACTGTTCAGCTGCAATGTCGATGACGGCGAAGCGCTGACAGGTGACGCCGATCTGAAATTTTTGACGAGAGACAACTACTTCTCGCGTCGAGGATCGCTTACATTAACTGTTCGCTTCTGTGATGCCGCCGAAGTGGTAGCAAAGGTGGTAGCAGATTTTTTGTAGAGTGAACTGCAAAAAAATCAATGAAATCATAGAATTACTGGTATTGGCGTAGAGTCCCGTCCACTCCGCTAATATTAAAAAACCCGTTGATTTTCAACGGGTTTTTTCTTTTGTGCCACGCAACAGGTGTCCCAAGACGGTGTCCCATTTTTTGGGGATCACCTACCTTGAAGCTGCCTTCACACCTCGCCAAGTCTCGCCACGGTGTTTTTTACTTCCGCCTGACCTTCCGACTGGGTGCCACCACTAAGGAGAAGCGGATCTCCTTGCGAACCAAGAACCCACAGGAAGCCCGCTTCAAAGCCCTGTGCCTATCTGGGATAATGGCGGTTCGCAATCAAGAGCAACAACGCCCTACGCCATAATGATGCGCAAGGACGATGCCCCCTTCAAAGCGCTGGTCGACGGGATCCTGAGCACCATGATGAAGGGCGGTGAATTCGAAGGACTTTACAAAAAGTGGTTTCAAAGCCCGGTGCCACCCAAAGGCATCAACCTGAATGCGCCGATGAGTCGGGAATTGGTGGATAACCTGAAGGAAATGTCCGACCGCCCGGCCTTATGATCGGCCATCGCAAAGCAAGGTTGTCGCCGCATGCAAGACATTTGTCATTTGAACGGGCAAATCCTCCCCCTCGATCAAGCCCAGGTGCCCGTATTGGATAGGGGGTTCATCTTTGGCGACGGCATCTACGAGGTGGTCCCGGTGTACCAAGGTGTGCCGTTTCGCGCCGCTCAGCATCACCGACGCCTGGCGCGATCATTGGCTGAAGTGCGCATCGATCCGCCATTCGATGAGGCCGGTTTCACGGCCCTGATGCGCGACTTGTTGGATCATCCGGCCACGCCGCGCATTGATCGGCAAATGATTTACCTGCAAATCACCCGCGGCGTGGCGCCACGCAACCACGTCATCCCGACGGGCTTGCGGCCCACGGTGTTCGCCTTGGTACAGGCCATGCCGGCACCGGCCCAACATGACCTGAGCGCTGGCGTCAGCTGCATCAGCAGTGACGAGTTTCGCTGGCTGAAAGGGCACATCAAATCAACCAGCTTGTTGGGCTCGGTCCTGGCGCGTGACCTCAGCCACCGGGTCGGCGCGACTGAGACCATTCTGCACCGCGATGGCTGGCTGACCGAAGGATCGGCCACCAACGTCTGGGTCGTCCAAGGTGGCGTGGTGCTGGGGGTCCCCAAAGACGCCGGCGTGCTCGAAGGCATCCGTTATGGCTTGATCGAAGAGCTGTGCGCATCTCAGGGCATCCCTTTTCAGCTGCGCCCTGTGGCTTGGTCCGAGGTCTTGGCAGCCGATGAGTTGATGATCAGTTCGGCCAGCAAAGAGGTGCTGCCTGTGACCACCCTGGATGGTGCCCAGGTGGGCATCGGACAACCCGGTCCGGTGTGGCAGCGCCTTTACGCTGCGTACCAAACGGCCATCGCAGACACCGTGGCCAAACATCCTTGAGCCCTGGGCCCAGGCAGCGGGGCTGAACCACTGGCGCAAGCCAAACCAGTCCAGCGCTGCGTTCTCAGATCAAGCGGCGCAAAAACGCAGCACGGCATCGGCGCAGACCTGCGGTGCTTCTTCGTGCGCCAAGTGGCCCAACTCGGGCCAGTCGAGGCGCTCCACCTGTGGCAGCAGATGCTGCGCCTGATCGGCCAGGCTGGGTGGCACCGTGCCATCGGCCAGGCCGATTTGCATTTGCACCGGCAGGCTCAGCTGTGGCAGTTTGCGCGACAGGGTTTGCAAATCCAAGGTGGCCATCATTTGCAGCACATGACGCGCGTGGCTGGGTTGCGTCAACAGGTATTGATAGAATAAATTGGGGTCTGACCCCAATTAAAGAAAATGGCTATGAATTTAGTTTTTTCATAGTTAATTGCTATTTCAGATATTGAAAACAAGTATTGGTCGCGGCCCTGATCGGTCTTTAAACTTCAGGCTATGGATTCGTTAATTTCGATTGAATTCATTAATCAAGACTGAAACCGCCACTGAAAGGAAATCACCATGGCTCTCATCAACACCCCCATCAAGCCCTTCAAGACGACTGCGTTCCACAACGGCAAATTCGTTCCCGTGACCGACCAGGACCTCAAAGGCAAGTGGTCGGTGGTTTTTTTCTACCCGGCCGACTTCACCTTCGTCTGCCCGACCGAGTTGGGCGATCTGGCCGATCATTACGACACCTTCAAAGCCCTTGGGGTGGAAATCTATTCGGTCTCGACAGACACCCACTTCACCCACAAGGCCTGGCACGACACCTCGGACACCATCGGCAAGATCAAGTACCCGATGTTGGGTGACCCCACCGGCGCGATCACCCGCAATTTCGAGGTGATGGTCGAGTCCGAAGGCTTGGCCTTGCGCGGCACCTTCGTCATCAATCCCGAGGGTGTGATCAAGCTGGTTGAAATCAACGATGACGGCATCGGCCGCGACGCCCAAGAACTGCTGCGCAAAGTTCAAGCCGCCCAATACGTTGCCGCCAATCCGGGTCAGGTCTGTCCTGCCAAGTGGACCCCCGGCGCCGAAACGCTGGCCCCTTCGCTCGACTTGGTCGGCAAGATCTAAGCCCATCCCGCCACACTCGCCACTCAGGTGCACCATGCTGAACGACACACTCAAGACCCAACTGCAAAGTCATTTGCAACGAATGACGCTGCCCATCGAACTGGTGGCCAGCTTGAACGACAGCCCTGGTGCATCCGAGATGCGCGAGTTGCTGCGCACCTTGGCCGGCATGTCCGAACTCATCTCGGTGCGCGAGGATGGCCAAGACGAGCGGCGCCCTTCGTTCAGCATCGCCCGCCAAGGCAGCACGGCGCACTTGCGCTTTGCCGCCGTGCCGCTGGGCCACGAGTTCACCTCGTTGGTGCTGGCGCTGTTGTGGGCCGGCGGTCATCCGCCCAAAGTCGAGCCACAGGTGCTCGAACAGGTGCGTCAACTCAGCGGCGAGCATCATTTCGAAGTCTTCATGTCCCTCAGTTGCCACAACTGTCCGGATGTGGTCCAAGCCTTGTCTTTGATGGCTTTGATCCACCCCCACATCACCACCACCGTCATCGACGGTGCCCTGTATCAAGAGGAAGTTCAACGACGCCACATCCTGGCCGTGCCGCTGGTGCTTCGCAACGGTGAATCCTTCGCTTCAGGGCGCATGACCCTTGAGGACATCATCGCCCGGCTCGATGTGCGCGGCGATGCGCAAGTGGCCGCCGAGTTGACCCAGCGCCCACCCTACGACATGTTGGTCGTCGGCGGTGGCCCGGCCGGCGCTGCGGCGGCTGTTTATGCGGCCCGAAAAGGGATCCGAACCGGGGTGGTGGCCGAGCGCATCGGCGGCCAGACCAATGACACCTTGGGCATAGAAAACTACATCTCGGTGCTCGCCACCGATGGCCCGAAATTCGCTGCCGCACTGGAGTCGCAGATGAAGGCCTATGACGTCGATTTGATGCCGCGTCAGCTTGTCGCGCGTCTGATACCGGCCGACGAGAGTGGCTTGATCGGGGTGGAGTTGAAAAACGGTGCCGTGCTCAGCACCCGCAGTTTGGTGCTGTCCACCGGTGCCCGTTGGCGCCAGGTGGGCGTGACCGGCGAAGAGCAGTACCGCAACCGAGGCGTCGCCTATTGCCCGCACTGCGACGGTCCGCTCTTCAAGGGCAAACGAACCGCAGTGATCGGCGGTGGCAACTCTGGGGTTGAAGCAGCCATTGATCTGGCCGGCATCGTCGCCCATGTCACCCTGATCGAGTTCGGCGAGCAACTCAAAGCCGATGCGGTGTTGGTGAGGAAACTCAACAGCCTGCCCAACGTCAAGATCCTGACCCAAGCGCAGACCTTGGAGATCACCGGCGACGGCCAGCAGGTCAATGGCTTGCGTTGGCTCGATCGCGTCAGTGGCCAGCAGCATCACATCGAACTCGAAGGCGTTTTCGTGCAAATCGGCCTGGTGCCCAACACCGAGTTTTTGCGTGGTCTGATTGATCTCAATCGTCAAGGCGAAATTGTCATTGACGAGCGCGGCCAGACCAACCTGCCCGGGGTGTTTGCAGCCGGTGACGCCACCACTGTGCCCTTCAAACAAATCGTGATTGCGGCCGGTGAAGGGGCCAAGGCCGCGCTCAGCGCCTTTGACCATCTGATCCGACAGGGTCAAGATGTCAGCGAAGCGACACCGGCTTGATGAATGCAAGGGTATTTATTGATTAAATAACCATCAAACCTGTGTTTTCATCAGACAGGAGTCAAAGCCTGAAAGAAGCCTGGCGAATTCGCGGGGCTTTTTTTCTGGTTTCTATTGATCGCTTGAAAGATGAACAATCCGCAGCTTCCTCCATGGAGACTACAATGAAAAACATACTCCGTACCGGCGTGGCTTTGGCCACCGCCATTCTGGCCGTTGGCGCCATGGCCCAGCAACCGGCCTGGAAACAGGGCATGCCCGACAGCATGTCCAATTCCACCCTGGCGCCTCTCGCGCCCAAACTCACGGCCACCAAAGCCTCTGACATTGACTTGAATCGTTTGAAGCTGCCTGCCGGTTTCAAGATTGAGGTCTGGAGCGATGGCGTGCCCGGCGTGCGTGCCATCACCCGTGGCGACAACGGCAAGTACTATGCCGGCACCCGCCCCTTGGGACGCATCTATGAAATCACCGATGCTGGCGGCCAACGCAGTGCCCGCGTGTTGGTCGACAAACTCGATCAACCCACTGCAGCCTACAAAGACGGCAACCTGATCGTCATGGCCGTTGACAAGGTATTGCTCTACAAGGGCATCAACCAAAACCCCAACGTGGCCCCCGAAGACATCACGGCGCGTTTCAATCTGCCCCCGCAAAAACACCACAACTGGAAGTACATCGCTTTCGGTCCCGATGGCAAGCTGTATGTGCCTTTCGGCGCGCCTTGCAACATCTGTGACCTGCCCAGCCCCGAATACGCTCAGATCCGCCGCTACAACGCCGATGGTTCGGGCATGGAAGTGCTGGCCACGGGTGTGCGCAATTCCGTGGGCTTTGACTGGCATCCGGTCACCAAAGAACTCTGGTTCAGCAACCATGGACGCGATTGGCTGGGTGACGACACCCCCAACGACACCATCAACCGACTGAAGGTTGGCGCCAACTATGGCTTCCCGTCATGCCACCAAGGCAACCTGCCTGACCCCGATATCAAGAAGGACAACGCTTGTAACGGTGTCGAGCAGCCCGTGGCCTTGATGGGCCCGCACGCCGCCACCATGGGCGTGTTGTTCTACACCGGCACCATGTTCCCGCCCGAGTACCGCAATGTGCTGTTCAATGCCCGCAAGGGTTCCTGGAATCGCAACACCAAGATCGGTTATGACGTGGTCACCGTGCGCGCTGATGCCGATGGCAAGAACGCCAAGGTCGAGCCCTTCCTGACCGGCTTCCTGAACCCTGCCGACCAGACCTTCTCAGGTCGTCCGGCGTACCTGCACCAAATGGCCGACGGTTCACTGTTGGTTTCTGATGAGCAGTCGGGTGTGATCTATCGCATCAGCTACAGCAAGTGATGATGCGTCGCTTGAGATCCCTGAGGGCTTGGGCCCTCTGCGGGATGGTCCTTTGGATCGCCCCTTTTTCATGGGCTCAGACCTACGAGCAGCGCCTGCAAGCCTGCTCGGCGTGTCATGGTCCCAATGGCAATTCACAGATGCCTGACGTGCCCTCGCTGGCTGCTCAGCCCAGGCTATTCATCGAAAACCAATTGGTCCTGATCCGTGAGGGGGTGCGTGACATTCCTGCCATGAAGGCCTTGCTCGACGGCGTCGGCGACGATGATTTGGCCAAGATGGCGCGCCATTTTTCTTCTCAGTCTTTGGTGCCTGCCCCGCGCGCGCGCGATGAGGCCTTGTTGTCACGCGGCCAGCAGTTGGCCGAGCAAACGCGCTGTGGCATCTGTCACTTGCCCACCTATTTGGGGCGCGAACAGATGCCCCGCCTGGCCGGGCAACGCGAAGACTACCTCTTTACCGCCATGCGGATGATGCAGGCCAACCAGGCGGTCGGTCGTGACCCCATCATGTCGGCATCGGTCTATGGCATACCTGAGGCCGATCTCAAGGCACTATCCCACTACTTCGCTCACATCAAACCCTGATTCATGAACAAGGCCCTCATCCAGGTGTTGGCGTCCTGGTGCTTTTGGGGCTTGGCCCATGCACAAGCCAACGCCGATCTTCCTGAAGTCCGCGTCAGCGGTGGTCTGATCGAGCAGCGCCAGTTCGACACGCCGGGCTCGGTGCAGCGCATCGATGCCGAGCGCATCCGGTCCTCTGGCCCACAGGTCAACTTGTCGGACGTGCTGACCACCGTGCCGGGTGTGGTGGCCTTGAACCGCAACAATTACGCCCAAGACATCCAAATTTCGATACGGGGCTTTGGCTCTCGGGCCGCTTTCGGATTGCGCGGCATCAAATTGCTGGCCGATGGCATCCCGGCCAGCACCCCCGACGGTCAGGGGCAAGCTTCCACCATCAGCCTGACTTCGGTCGATCGCATCGAGGTGCTGTCGGGCCCCTTGGCGCAGATTCATGGCAACGCCACCGGTGGTGTGATTCAAACCTTCACCCGCGAGGCCGCAGACCACCCAGAGGCGCTGACCCAACTTTATGTGGGTTCGTTTGGTTTGCGCCGCAGCGACTGGCAATTGAGCGGTCGCACCGGACATGTGGGTGTGGTGGCCGATTTCAGCACCTTAGACACCCAAGGCTATCGCGCCAACAGTGCGGCTCGCCGAAGCCAACTCAACACGGTGTTCACTTTGGACAGCGCACCGGGCACACGGCACAAATTCATTGTCAACCTGTTTGAGATGCCTTTGGCGCAAGACCCCGTGGGCCTGAATGCAAGCCAATTGGCCACGCCTTGGGTGGCTGGCATCCGCTCGGTCGAAGGGGGCGTGCGCAAGACGGTCCACCAAGAGCAGGTCGGCTGGGTGATGAACCATCGCATCCAGGGCGACTTGTCACTGAGCACCCGTCTGTATCGGGGTGACCGCAGCAATCTGCAATACCAAGCAGGCACTGGCTCCAGCGCCAATGAGGGCACTTGGGTGGGGCTGCAACGGCAGTACCACGGCCTGGGCGCTCAGTTGCAGGGTCGCCACGATGCCGCCATCCCCGTGCTTTGGACGGCCGGCCTGGAGTTGGATCAATCTGGCGAGCAACGCCAAGGCGGGGCTTCACTCTCGGGGCAAATCAATGGTTTGCCCAATCGCAATGAATGGAATCAAGCCAACACCCAAGATGTTTTTGTACAGGCCAACTGGTTGCTGTCCGACCACTACACCTTGGTCACTGGGGTTCGCAACAGCAGCGTCAAGTTGCGCAGCGCCGACCAATACCTGATTGATCGCGTCGATGGATCGGGCCGGGTCACCTACCACGCCACCAACCCTGTCCTGGGCTTGACCTGGCACACCAGTCCGCAAATCAATCTGTATGCCAATACCGGCCGTGGCTTTGAGACCCCCACTTTGGCTGAGATCGCCTACACCGTGGCGCCGAGCGCCAATCCTCCAGTCCAAGGCACGTTCAACAGCCCGTTGCGCGCGGCCACTTCACGTCACACCGAAATTGGTGCCAAGTACGCGCCTGGTGATGGTTCGCGCCTGAATATCGCCTGGTTTGAAATCACCACCCAAAACGAGATCGTCACCGATTTCTCCTCTGGCGGTCGAACGGCATTCAAAAATGCCACCCAAACCCAGCGCCAGGGCCTGGAGTTGGGTTGGCTACAACGCTGGGGCAAGCACTGGCGCAGCGACGCCAGCCTGACCGCCATGAGGGCGGTCTACGATCCGGGCTTTTCCACCGTGTCGGTCTCTGGCGTGACGCCCACCATCACCACCATCGCCACGGGCAACCGCTTGCCCGCCATCCCTGATCGTCTGGGTTTTGCCGCCTTGCATTGGTCACAAAGTGGCTGGGGCGCACAGCCCTTCGGTTGGATGGCCAGCCTCGAATGGTTGGGGCGATCGCGCTTGTGGGCCAATGACACCAACACTGCGGCGGCGGCTGGTTACGGCATGGTGAATGTCCGCTTGCGCCACCGCCAAGCCTGGGCCGGCGGCTCGCTGGAACCCTACTTGGCCGTCGATAACATCAATGACCAAAGGGCCATCGGCTCGGTCATCGTCAACCAAGCCGCCAGCCGATTCTTCGAGCCCGCCTTGCCCCGCAACTGGGTGTTGGGTTTGCAGGCAAAATGGGCGCTATGAACGCACAGAAGATTGGACTTTTTGGGGTAGGCCTCATGGGCCACGGCATCGCCATCAACTTGGCTCAAAAGGGCCATGACCTGATGGTTTTCGAACACCCTGGCAATCAGCCCATCGCTGACTTGCTGCAAGCCGGTGCCCGCGCCACGCCCAATGTGGCGACACTGGCGCAGCACGCCGATCTGCTGATACTGTGCGTCACCGGTTCGCCGCAGGTTGAAGACATCATGTTGGGCGATGCAGGGGCATTGCGGCATCTGCGCCCGGGTACTTTGGTGCTGGACTGCTCGACCTCCATTCCCGCTTCGACCGAGGGCATTGCGGCCCAGGTCATGGCCGCTGGCTGTCGCTTCATCGATGCGCCCATGACCCGTTTGCCCAAAGACGCTGCGGCCGGTCGACTCAATTTGTTGGTGGGTGGCGATGCCTCTGATTTCGATCGGGCTTGGCCCGTCTTGCGCTGCTTTGCCGAAAACATCACCCATGTCGGGCCGGTAGGTGCTGGGCACCGCATGAAACTTTTGCACAACTACGTGTCGCTGGGCAGCGCCGCGCTCATCGCCGAGGCGGCTGCTTGCGCTCGCATCGGCGGCATCGACCCGCAGGTGCTGGTCGATGTGTTGGCCAAAGGCGGTGGGGGAGGTGCAGCGCTCGAACGCATGCGCCCCCACTTGGTCAACGCCGATCCCACGGGGTTGCAATTCACCCTGGCCAATGCCCTCAAAGACCTGAGCTACTACAACACCATGGCCGAACAGGCCCAGGCCGACCGCCACATCGCCCAGGCCGTGGCGGCCACCTTGCAACTGGCCACCGAGCAAGGCAACCCGCAGGCCTACGTGCCTGAGTTGGTAGAACGACTGCTGGCGCGCTCGGCGGCCAAACCTTAACCCCGAGCGACACGTCCCGTTTGCCCACATCCATTACAATCCATCAACGCTCCGGGGTGTGGACGCCTGATGGTCGACTGCTGAGATGGAAATGCCGAACCCGCGAACTTGACTCGGATCATGCCGACGTAAGAAGAGCCGCTTGCCCGCCACGGCAGGTTTCCCTTTTCGGAGTGCATGTGATGTTGCCGAAAAGGACCGATGTGGATTCCCAACTGCTGACTGATTTGCTCGACTTCATCGCCGCCCCTGCGGCCGATGAAGCTTCGTTCAACGCCATGGCCTTGCGCCTGTTCGCCCACCAGTACGCGTACAACCTGCCGCTCCAACGCGTCTGCCAGCAGCGTGGCCGTACCCCACGCACGGTGCGCGATTGGCGCGAGATCCCGCCGGTCCCCATCAATGCCTTCAAAGACCTGACTCTCAGCGCCCAGGACATCGGGGCATGCCAGCGCGTCTTCATGACCAGTGGCACCACCCGTGGGGATGTGCGCGGACGCCACTATCACCCGCATTTGCAGGTTTATGACCTCTCCATGCGCCTGAACTTCCAACGCCACATCCTGCGTGGGCATCAGCGGATGCGGGTCATGGTGCTGTTTCCCGGTGAAGACCAGATGCCCCACTCCTCGCTGGCCCATTATTTGGCGCTGGCGCGTGAACACTTCGGCACCCCGGACAGCCGCCACTACATCGACGCGCAGGGTTTGCGTCTGGACGACTGGTGCGCCGATTTGCACCAGGCTTGCCAGCAGGCTCAGCCTGTCTTGGTGCTGGGCGCCAGCTACAGTCTGGTGCATGCTTGCGACGCCTTGGCTGCTCAGGGATTGAACTTTCAATTGCCAGCGGGCAGCCAGATCATGGACACCGGTGGTTTCAAAGGTCAGTCACGCGAATTGAATCCAGACGAGTTTTACGCCACTTTGCAGCGCAGCCTGGGGGTCGCTCCTGAGCGATGCCACAACATGTATGGCATGACCGAGCTCAGCACCCAGTTCTACGATGCCGGACAACACCATCGACCAGTGGTCAAGCGCGGCGCGCATTGGATTCGCACCCGTGTGCTGGACCCGCTCAGCGGCCAAGAATTGCCTGCCGGTCAAGTTGGCGTACTGGCCCACACCGATTTGGGCAATTTCAATTCGGTGCTCACTATTCTGACTGAAGACCTTGGTCATGTGCATGAAGACGGTTTTGTGCTTTTGGGGCGCGCCCAAGGCGCCCAAGCCAAAGGTTGCTCGCTGGCGGTCGAGTCATTTTTACAGGCGGCGCACGCATGAAACTCTTTCGCGCTGGGCATGTCCCCGGACTGGATCCCCAATCCATCGCTTGGCTCGACTTGGGCACGCGCCAGGCCGCCAGTGCCGGCATTGCCGTGCCTGTGCTCAGTCCCGGGCAAATCCGTACCGTCACGCGCACGGTGCGCGATCAAGCCCGCGTCCATCTGCAAACCCTCTCGGTCACCGACATTATCGAACGCATCGACGCCGCAGTCATGCGCCTGCTCAATCCTGCCGACCCCGCGCGTCGCACCTTGGACCAGGGTTTGCCGCGCCTGTGTGGATTGGATGCCGACATGGTGCGTCTGAACCTGAACCGTTACCTCAAAACATTTCGAACGCAGGGCCTGCATCGATTCGTCGCCGAGGACTTGCCCAACCCCAAAGTGCTGGACACCTGGCAACCCTTGAGCAAAGGCGGCTGGGGCTTGGCCATGGGGTCACCCGTGCTCTTGCACCTGTGGGCCGGCAACGTGCCAGCCTTGCCCCTGTGGAGTTTGGTGTGCGGCTTGCTGTCCAAGTCGGGCAATGTGGGCAAACTCGCCAGCGCCGAGCCCATGTTCGTCTCGGTTTTCGCGCAAGTGTTGATCGACATAGAACCTTGCTGGCGCGACGTCTTGGCCTTGCTGTGGTGGGAAGGCGGCGACACCCAGCTGGAAGCCGCTGCCATGGCCGAGGCCCAAACCGTGATCGCTTACGGGGCCGACGCCACCTTGCAAGCGCTGCGCGGCCGCTTGCCCCAGGGTGTGCGCCTGCTGGAACACGGTCACAAGCTGAGTTTTGGGGTGGTGGCCCGCGACGCGCTGGGCACCCGACACGGCCCCGAACTGGCCCAGGCCGCAGCGCAAGACATGGCCCGCTACGACCAGGGTGGATGCTATTCGCCGCATCTCTTCTTCGTTCAACGCGGTGGCCCAGTCCCGCCACGCGAGTGGGCCGAACGCCTGTTCCATGCCCTGCAAAACCAGCATGCCCGACACCCACGCCGCACCCCTGACGCCGACGAAGCCTGGGCCTGCGCCCAATGGCGTCAGGCGCACGAATGGTCGGGCCAGGCGGTTTTGATGACCTCGGAGGGTGGCGATGTGGCCTATCTGGATGCGCCACCAATCATCGCTCCGGGCCCTGGTCTGCGTTGCGTGCAGGTGGTGGCCATCGACGATTTATCCCAGGTGATCGATTGCATCGCACCTGCGCGCCGCTGGCTGCAAACCGCAGGCTTGGCCATGGGTCCGCAACATTGGCCCGAGTTCTCCAGACAACTGGGGCGTGCTGGCGTGACTCGCTTGTGTGCCATCGGGGCCATGGCTGCACCCGAGGCCGGTTGGCACCACGACGGAGGCCACAGCTTGCGCGATCTGCTCAGCTGGGTGGAAGTCGAGCGATCCCTGGAAGACGCCGCCGAGCGCCATGCCCCTTATGCCGATTGATTCCCACGCCAAGTCTGCCCGTTGGCGATCCCCCCGTTGGGGCGCCCTCTGGCTCGCCATCGCCTTGGTGCTGATGTGGGAAAGCACAGCCCGCTTGGGACAATGGTCCAGCCTGGTGTTGCCGGCCCCCAGCGTGGTCGCACAGGCCTGGTGGCAGAGTTGGTCGAATGGATTCTTCGTCGCCCATGTCGGTCAAACCTTGATCGAAGTGGCCCTGGGTTGGGTGCTGGGCAGCGTCTTCGGTTTTGCCGCCGGCGTGGCCTTGGGCGAGTCGGAGCACTGGCGTCGGATTTTGTTGCCCTATGTGGTTGCCAGCCAGGTCACGCCCAAACTGGCCTTGGCTCCCTTGCTGTTGCTGTGGATGGGCTTTGGCACTTGGCCGCTGGTGGTCATCACCGCCTTGGTGTGTTTTTTTCCCTTGTTGGAAAACACGCTGACCTGCATGCGCCATGTCGACCGCCAAAGCCTCGACCTCTTTCGCCTCATGCATGCCAGCCGCTGGCAAACCCTGTGGCTGCTCAAAGTGCCCGCTGGCTTGCCCGGCATCATGACCGGATTGCGGGTCGCCT
Source organism: Alphaproteobacteria bacterium (assembly GCA_030054175.1). GTDB lineage: Bacteria > Pseudomonadota > Gammaproteobacteria > Burkholderiales > Burkholderiaceae_C > Limnohabitans. Next base: position 52,447 of record JASGCM010000010.1, read on the forward strand.
TGGTGCTGGCTTGGGTCGGTGCCATCGTGGGTGAATTCATCGGCGCCACGCATGGACTGGGGGCTTTGATCATTGCCGCCCAAGGGTCCATGGACACCCCTTTGATGTTCGCCGTGCTGATCAACATCACCGTGCTGGGCTGGTTGACTTACCAAGCCCTGTGGGCCTTGGAGCAACACCTGCTGCGGCATCGCGAACCGGCACCGAAAGACGAATTCAACGCCATCAACCCCATGTCATGATTCAGGAGGAACTGTCGATGATGAAACGTCGCACCACTTTGGGATGGGCCAGCGCTCTGGCTTTGTGGCAACCCTGCGCCTGGGCTCAAGGCCTGCGCAAAGTCTCTTTGGCGCTGTGGAGCAAACCCATCACCGAAATCGCTCACCTGTTGGCGGAAGAGGACAAGGGTTTTTTCCGGGCCCAAGGGCTGGATCTGAACCTGCTGCCCGGTGCCGGCGGCGGTGACGCGGTGCGCAATCTGCTCAGCGGTCAGGCCGACATCGCTTTCACCGACCCGGGTTCGCTGTTTGCCGCTTTGGACAAGGGAGAAAAACTGCGCGTCATCTACGACATCTATCCGCAAAACGTCTTCAACGTCGTGGCCCTGAAATCATCGGGCATTCAAAAGCCTGCCGACTTGAAAGGCAAGCGGGTGGGGGTCTATAGCTTGGCCAGCGGCACCCGCCAAAACCTGCAACTGATGTTGGCCCAGGCCGGCTTGAAAGAAAGCGACATCACCCTGGTGGTCACTGGGTTGCTCAACTTCGCCCCGCTCATGCAAGGGCAGGTGGACGCTACCGCAGCCACCGACACCGGCTTGGCGGTGGCTCGCCAGCGCGGCCTGCGCGACATGCAGGTCATGGAAGTGCGCGACTGGTTGCCATTGACCAGCGACGTGCTGGTCGTGCGCGATGAAACGTACCAACAGCACAAAGCCCTGTTGCGTGCCTTTGTGCGTGCCTGGCGCGATAGCGTGCAATGGTCCTTGGCCCAACCCGAGCAAGCCGCTTGGGTGGCGCAAAAAAAAGCCATCGACGGACAGAACCTCGAACTCAATCGCGAAATCGTTCGCTTGCGCAACCTCTCAAGTGTCTCCGCCTACACCCAGCGCCATGGTCTGGGCGCGGTCGACATAGACGCCTTGCAAAAAGGCGCCCAAGCCTATCAGGCGGTGGGGCTGATTGCCCGAGCGCCAGACATGAAAACGGTGGTCGCCACCGACGTTTTGCCATGAGCGTATCGCTGCACCCCTTGCAAGACTGCGTGGTGCTGGTCACTGGCGCCAGTGGGGGCATCGGCTCGGCCATCGCGTTGGCCTTTGCCGCGCAAGGCGCCAGGGTCGTGGTGCATTACCACCAACGCCGCGAGCAGGCCGAACAACTGGCTGCGCAGTGTCAGCAACTCGGCGGCGATGGTTGGGCGCTGGCGGCCGACTTGACCGATGCGTCGCAGACCTGCGCGCTGATCGAACGAGTCCGCACTGAATTCGGACACATCGATAGCCTGATTCACAACGCCTATGCCCCGTATCGATTCAACCCCGACCAGCGCCTGCGCTTTTGGGAATTGGATTGGGACAGTGTCCAACTGCAAATCGATGGTTCGGTGCGGGCTTGTTTTGAGCTCTGCCAAGCGGCCTTGCCCTTGATGCGCGAGCGCTCGAACGCCAGCATCGTTCTGATCGGCACCGACTTGGTCAGTCGACCCACCATCGCTTACACCGATTACGCCACCGCCAAATCGGCCTTGCTGGGCTTGGCGCGTCAGATGGCGGCTGATTTGGGTCCATTGGGCATTCGGGTCAACACGCTCGCCCCTGGACTGGTGCAAGGCACCCGAGCCAGCGCACAGACCCCGGAGTCCGTGCGCGAGCAAATTGCCCGCATCACGCCCATGGGTCGTGTCGCCACGCCCCAAGACGTTGCCGGTGCGGTGATGCTTCTGACCAGCAGTCAGGCTGGCTTCATCACGGGTCAACTGCTGCATGTGGACGGGGGTCTGGTGATGGGCTGATGGCGACCCGACAAGGACTCACTCGGCCTTGGCGCCCGAGTCCTTCACCGCCTTGGCCCAGCGCGGCATTTCGCTGCGCAAATACGCGGCGTATTCGGCTGGCGGACCGCCCAGGATGTCGGCACCTTGTGCGGCCAATTTGGCGCGCACTTCGGCGGTTTGTAGCGCCTTGTTCACTTCTTGATTCAGACGCGCCACGATATCGGCGGGCGTTTGTGCCGGCACCACCACGCCTTGCCAGGCGGCAGCTTCAAAGCCAGGTACCGTTTCGGCCAAAGTGGGCACATCAGGCAACAGCGCTGAGCGTCGCAAGCTGGCCACGCCCAAGGCGCGCAAACGACCGTCGCGCACATAGGGCAGCACCACCGGGGCGAAATCATGGAGAGTGTCATAGTTGACTTTGCCATACAGGGCTGGACCAATCACGATGGCCGAGGTGTTGTAGAACACGGTGTAGCCATCCGCAGCTGACTTGGCCACCCATTCTGCGGAGATGTTGCCGCCTGCACCGGGTTTGTTATCGACCACCACCGATTGCCCCAACTGTTGACTGAGTTGCTGCGCAATCACCCGCGACACGATGTCTGTGGGTCCCCCGGGTGGGAATGCGATCACCATTCGGATCGGCTTGGCGGGCCAGGCTTGGCCCAAGCGGCAGGGGGCGCGAAATACCCACGGTCAGCGGATCGAACAGCAACAAGTCGGCCGGCAGGCCGACTTGCAACCGCCCCCGGCGGGGAATGCGAAAGCGCTGGGCCGGCTCGCTGGTGAGGCGACGAATGCCCTCGGCCAAGCCAAACTGCCCGGTCTCGCGCACCCAGTGCGCCAGGAAATGCAGACCAAAGCCGGCGTCACACATAGAGCTCGTGGCCTCGTGCCAGTGCTTGCGCGGCGCGCTCGTAGTAACTGATCCCCAACTCCGGCTTGGCCTCGTTGTACATGCTCAGCACAGTCGAGATGTAGGCCGGTCGCCCGGTATCGGCGGCGATCGACTCCATCATAACAGGCGTCGCCCTTGAGCCGGTGGCCATCATGAACACCCCGCGCCCCACTTCGCCCAACACCCCGGTCAGCGCCCTCAGTTCTTCTTCGGGGGCAATGGTCGATGGCATGGGGCGCCCACCAAAGCCGCTGTGATTGGGGGAGAAGGACGAGGCAAAGCCGATTGCTCCGGCGGCCATGGCTTGGCGCACCTGCTCTCGCATGGCCTGCAGTTGCGCATCGCTGGGATGCTCGCGTTGCGAGGCTTCCTCGCCCATGATGGCCGTGCGAATGACCGAATGGCCGGCGAAGACCGCTGTATTGATGTGTGGCCCAATGCGACGCAACTGATCCATGTACTGGGCGAACGACTCAAACTCCCAGTTCACGCCACTGAGCAAGGCCTGCAAATCCATGGCTTCGACCACCGACAGGTTTTTCAACATGGTCTCGCGCAATGGGGCGGGGCAGGGCGCAATGCCAAAGCCGCAATTGCCCAGCATGGCGGTGGTCACGCCCAAGACGGGTGAAGGCGACAGGCTGGCGTCCCAGGTGATCTGGGCGTCAAAGTGGGTGTGTAAATCGACGATGCCGGGCATCAGCGATAAACCGTCTGCATTGACCGTGCTCAGCGCGCTGTCGGTGACAGTGCCGATCTCGGTCACCACGCCATCTTTCACAGCCACATCGGCGCACACGGGTGCGTGTCCCAAGCCGTCATAGACCTGAGCGCCCTTGATGAGTAAATCGAGCATCGCCCTTCCTTCAGTCGATCTGTGCGCCCGAGGTCTTGACCACCTCGGCCCAGATGTTTACATTGCCGCTCGCGCCGGCGCGGTTTTCTTCCACCACCGATATCCTCCACTTCTCGCCCAGCTTCTGGGCCATGATGCGCCACCAGGCGTTTTGCACCGCCATGGGATTGTCCCAGGCTCAAGCCATGGGCGCCACGCTGGCCCCCTGTATGCCGTGAATGGCCAGCGCCTGCGCCACAAAGCCGCTGGCTTTCATCTCTTCCACGAATTGTGCCAAAGCCGAACGGGCGCCCTCGCCACGCCCCTTGGGCAAGCCCATGGCCTGCTGAATCACCATGAAGCGACCGGGTAACAGGCGATAGCCGCTGTAGCGCTGCAAATCGGCTTCGAGTTGCTGCTTGACGCCGGCCGCCACTTCCAACATCTGGGCCACGAACACATCGACGACTGCCGGCGAAGAAGGCGCTCGCACCAACTGGGCCTGTTTGATCTCTCGCGACAAAAACAAGTCATAAGCGCTGCCCTGACCCACAGCAATTCGCATACCGGCTTGATCGACTTCTTCATTGGCCTGCAGGGGCGAGTTCATCGGCACCATGTAACTGCCTTCAATCAGCACATAGGGTGCGGTGAATCCGATGCCTTCGCCGCGCAAGGGGTCAACGGCAAAAAATCCGATGTCGGCGCGTTCTTCGCGCACCACTTGCACCGAAGCGGCGGCGGTGTCATTCACCACGCACTGCATCGGCACCCCCAAGCGGCGCGCCAATTCGCTGGCCAAGTCCACCGACACGCCGCTGGGTTGGGGGGTGCCGCGCTTGGCCAAGATCGGATTGCCCAATTTGATCGAAGCCCGCAAAACCCCGGTGGGTGCCAAAACGGCCTTCATGGCGGATAAATTGTGGTTCATGACGCCATCCTAGCCCTCCGGGCCGCTCGCACCAGGGGCTGGGGCTTTGAGGCCACACAACCCCTACAAAACCAAGAGTTTTTCCGAGTACTTTTCGTATATTGGTCTGTATACACTTTTGTCCACTATGATCAGGGTTTTTTTTAACCATCACAAGGTGATGTAAATGAGTCATTCAGTTCATCCGGTTGACGAACATTTGCCCAGCGGCAAGCTGGCTGCACTGGGTTTGCAACACGTCTTGGTCATGTATGCCGGGGCCGTGGCCGTGCCCCTGATCATCGGACGCGCCCTCAAGCTCAGCCCCGAACAAGTCGCCATGCTGATCTCCGCCGATTTGTTCGTGTGCGGTCTGGTCACTCTCATTCAGTCTTGGGGGGCCACGCAGTGGTTTGGCATCCGGCTGCCTGTCATGATGGGGGTCACCTTCGCCGCCGTTGCGCCGATGGTGTCCATGGCCAACACCACGCCTGGCCTGGATGGCGCCCGCATGATCTTTGGCGCCATCATCGGCGCGGGCATCATCTCGATCATCATCGCACCGTGGGTCAGCCGCATGCTGCGATTCTTCCCGCCGGTGGTCACGGGCACCATCATTGCTGTCATCGGCATCAGCCTGATGCGCATCGGCATCAACTGGATTTTCGGCAACCCGGTCGGTCCCACCGCACCCAGCATCATCAACCCCGAGCACAAGCAGTGGCTGGATGCCGCAGCGGCCGCAGCCAATGCCCCCGGCTCGGTGTTGCCCCCGGTACCCAAAGACTTGGCGCTGTTGCCCAAAATGCCCAATCCCAAATACGCCGAACTCACCGGTGTGGGCATCGCCGCCTTGGTCCTGGTGTCGATCCTGCTGATCGCCAAGTTCGCCAAAGGCTTCATCGCCAACATATCGGTGTTGCTTGGCATCGTGATTGGCGCCGTGGTCGCCACGGCCATGGGTCTGATGAATTTTGACAAGGTCGCCAAGGCCGACTGGGTTGGCGTCGTCATGCCGTTTTCCTTCGGCGCCCCCATCTTCGAGCCGGTCTTGATTCTGACCATGACACTGGTGATGATCGTGGTCATGATCGAATCGACCGGCATGTTTCTGGCCCTGGGCGAAATGACCGAACGCAAGGTCGATCAACCCGCCCTGGCGCGCGGTCTGCGCACCGACGGTCTGGGGACCCTGATTGGTGGCATCTTCAACACCTTCCCCTACACCAGTTTTTCGCAAAACGTCGGCCTGGTCGCAGTCACTGGCGTCAAGAGTCGTTTTGTTTGTGTGGCTGGCGGCATCATCCTGATTGTGCTGGGTGTCATCCCCAAAATGGCCGCTTTGGTGGAATCGTTGCCCACGGTGGTGTTGGGTGGTGCGGGACTGGTGATGTTCGGCATGATCCCGCTCATCGCCCCCAACTACAAGCAGTGGATGCCGCATGGCATGCACCCGCTGATTGAATCAGGCATTTTGTTGGCTTCGCTGGCCGCCGTGTTGCTCAACCTCTATTTCAACGGGGCCAAAGAAGACACCGAGGCCGCCATTGCTGCCGCCAAGCAGGCTGATTCGCACTGAAATGACACCTCCCCCTCGGCGCGGGGGTTGTGGTCGGTCAAACTCTTCCAACCGCGAGCTTCGGGCTAGAAAGATCCCGTTGCAATAGGCGCCATCCTGCACGCCATACAGGCGGCATTCAACCTTGGCTCGTCTTTGCGGGCGCACCCGCGCTTGCGCGCGGGTTGCGCCGCTGCCGACGGGGTTGCAGAGGGGTTGCAGAGGGGCTTCAATTGAATTAAAATTAATTCGTGCAATAAATCTTTTAGAGTGCTATTTGTATCTGTTCTCTTGTGACGGTGAGTTGCACGCCCTGACCAACCGCTTGTTGCAAAAATCTGTGTTGTTTGAGTATTTTTGCAAGAAGCTCAACAACCGGAGACACCATGCTAACCAACAATACCGCCGACAACTTTGCCGCTGCAGCTCAAATGCTTTCCAACTCCAGGCAGAGCCGTTTGTCCGAAAAAATATCGGGCCGCCAACTGTTCGAAGTCAATGAAGACGGCAGCATCCGCAAGCAAACGTTTGGCGAGCAGCTCAAGTCCTTTGGTCTTCGCCTTGTGCGCCAGTTTGACGCCCATGCCAACACCAAAGACGCCCAAGTGGGTCAGGCCCTGAATGATCTTTATTCAAAGCTCAACTCAGGCTCATCCTATAGGAGGAACGGCAGCAGCGCCGACCTCAATGGCCTGCTCGGTCGCTTCTTCGTCAATACGCAGCCTCTGCCCAGCCGTCAACCCTTCATCCCAGCGCCCCGCCCCCCGGCGGCGCTGCCGACAAGCAGCGAAGTTCGCAACTCACGCGCATCCGATTACCAAGAGATCCCCGCCGAACGGACGAACGGCTCGATCAAACAGGGTCTCCCGGACTCGGCCAGCAGCAGCACAGAGCTGGTACGGTCCCTGAACCCGCAAGCGAGCGATCAGTTGAGGCGGGCCGAACTCATGCGGCCTGATGCAGATCAGACCGATGTCCAGCCCGGTTTTGTTCGCCAAAACAAGGATGGTAGTTTTCCAGACACGGCCATTGGCTCCAACGGCCGCAGCTACCAACTCAACATCCATCGCGGCTCTCCAGACAAAGCCCGCACCGCACTGGCATGGGTCAATGCCCAGGTCAATAGCGACCTAAACGGGCGCAACACGACCATGATTGAGAGGGCCTTGACCGAAGCCGGCATCACCGAGAGATTCGACATCCACGGCCGCAAGGTGCGCGCTTTGGTGGAAAGGCCAGGCATCCTGAGCGAAATCACACCAGCCGACAAGAGGAGGTTCGAGCGGGCCCTGTCACAGCTACAGGCCAAGGCCTTGTCTCAGATGGAGAACGCCAGGACGCAGTCGGCGGCTCAGGCCACCTATGGTAAGCCGACCTACGGTGCCCAGATGTTCGATGAGATGCAGTCAGTCCGGAGCACGTCGCCCGTGCGTCCAGAGGTGGCCAGCTCCGTGCTCAGGGGTAACGTTGACGCAATCGAACGAGCCTATTTACTGTATGACGAATATCTCGCAGACAAACTGACAGAGATGGCTTATACCGATAAACGATTAATGGCTTCCGAACCGACCCAGCTGACAGTCGCTGATATAGATGAGGTGATCGGGCAGGCCATTCACGATGCAGGCGTTGAATTCAAACTGATCATCGACGACGAGGAGCAGGCAGTTTAACCCGTTGCCGAGCCTTGCTTGTATCCCTTGACGTTTCACTTGGTGTTGCGGGTTGCTCGCCTTAGCGCGGGCACCCACAATTACATTCGGGCAATGTGTTTAATGGCGTGCTATTTTTGGGACTCAATTGAATATCAGATATTCAAAAGATCTGATTGAATAATCCAGTGCCATGGACAAAGAACAAATTGATCAGTGGTTCACAGAAATCGCGCCTGATGTCGAAGCGAGCGATGTGTTTCGATCACGCCACGACGATCAGGAAAGTTGGACCATGGTTTTGGAAGATGGGCTACTGATCGACATCTTTGAGGACCAACAGGCTGTGTCGCTCATGGCCTCCATAGAGCTTGGTGTGCCTGCCCCGTCGAAAGCGGCCCAGGTTCATGTCCATTTGTTGCAGTACAACGCTCTGTGGCGCGAGACGCAGGGTGCCCGGATGGCCCTGGACGCCCTAACGGGTGAAGTCTATTTGCTGTACCAGATCCGAAATGAAGACACTAGGCCATCCAGGCTGCGGGACATTCTTGTGAACTTGGTGATTGCTGCCAGGGCATGGAAAGAAAAAATCACAAAGGCAGATGACAACCCATCAGAACCAACGTCAAGCGATTTTTCATACTACATCAACCGCATATGAATACAGAATGACGCGAACATGAAAATCGCCGTTGAAAATCTTACGTTCACTTCATTGATGAACCAGTTGGGTGCCCACGAATTGGCGGATGAAAAAGAATTAAGTCTGAAGCAGTCCTCCTCTGGGAAGACACTCTATTCCAAAGGCGGATGTACCGATTTATTCACCCGTAAATCAGAACGAATGGAGAGGCAAAGGTCGGCGCGGGAATGGGTTACCCAATCGATTGCGCGGGAATTTGGGCCCTATGCCGGCGATATCCAAAGTAAAGTCCCCGAATTTTTCGCTTCGAAAGGCAAGCTGACGGTGGGTGATCTGGCAAGACTCAATGAAACAGCCAGCCTCATTCGTTCAGGCATCAACTCCTATCAAAGTCTTTCGAAAAAAATGCTGATGAGTGATAACTACCATCTCTATAATCAGGGGAGAGTTCAGACCTTGGCGATAGTTCCATCCATCCCCGGATTCAAGCCCGATGCCAGTCTGTCCGTTCTCGTGGGCCTGTATGTCAAACTTGCCGCCAAATCAAAGCCCCTGAATGCCGAGGTGATCCAACAAATGGGCGCCCTGGATGCATTCATACAACGCCAGTCCAGCATGAAAGAAGCGATTGCCTCACTCAACGTTGGCCCGAAGGTGCTTGACTTGGCCATGCAACACGATGCCGACGGCGTCAAGATACTGCCTCAGATGCTTGTTCTCTATGCGCTGAAGCCTGGTGAAAAAGGGCACTGTAACCCCTTGGTCCTTTTGGCCGCACTGGCCGAATCAGAACAGCCTGGTGGAATGAATCGGTTCATGTCCCGACTCGAACAAGAAGTCCAGGAAAAGCAAAACTCCTCTGGATCGAGTCCCTCAGCCTATCTGCAACACCTGATTTACCTTCATAGATTCACGACTGAGGAACTCAGAAGAGACGTAAAGAAACCAACAACAGCAGATGATGTTTGGGGCCATCGCGATGCGATTGCTCACATGACCGCCGACCTCAAGTCTGGCGACAAAAGCGCTGTGTTTTATGGGATTTCCACAGCAACTCACATCATGCTCATAGGGGCCACAAACCATGAGGGGAAAGAACAATTTATCTTTTATGACCCTAACTCCGGGGTGGCTCGATTCCCATCGAAAGACAAGCTTTCTGACTTCATCGGTGGGTATTTCGGTCAATTGGGCTATGGTAAGGCTTATGGCATCAAAGAGGGGTCGGGCGGTCATGAGTTGAATCTATCCAAAATCAATCCCGAAGCGATCAAGCAGTTTCAGATTGGGGCGTTTCGAGGAAACCAGAACCCGGTCAGTCCCTTGTCCATGGTCTCCCCTGTTCAAGATACCGACCGACTGGCCATCTGAACCGCCCCCCCCAACGGCTCTTGTGGTGGGGTTATTCAGTCTGTCCATTGGAGTGACGGGATCCAAATGGATCAGGACAACCCCGACAAGCCCCTTGTCGGTGCGAACTCTCTTGGTGCGGGGTGGTGCCAACCCTGAGGGATTTTTCCCGGAAATTGTGCACAATTCAGCCTTTGAACTGGGTTAGGATCATCGCGCCCTCGGCAGCGATATTGCTTTCACCAGCATCAGATGCAACCTCTGTTTTTTTTGGAGTGACACCGATGACCAAACGACCTTTCCTCAAAGCCATGCTGGCTGCGGCTGCTTCGCTGGGCTTCGCCTCAGGCGCGATGGCCCAGTCCACCCCCATCAAGTTCCAACTCGACTGGCGCTTCGAGGGCCCCGCGGCCCTGTTCCTGCACCCTGCCGCCGCAGGCTACTTCAAGGACGCCAAACTCGATGTGACCATTGACGCCGGCAACGGTTCGGGCGCAGCCGTCACCCGCGTGGCCTCGGGGACCTATGACATGGGTTTTGCCGATCTGGCCGCGCTCATGGAGTTCCATGCCAACAACCCCGACGCCCCCAACAAGCCGGTGGCGATCATGGTGGTCTACAACAACACACCGGCTTCGGTGATGGCGCTCAAAAAGTCGGGCATCAAGACCCCGGCTGATTTGTCGGGCAAAAAACTGGGTGCCCCGGTATTTGACGCAGGCCGCCGAGCCTTCCCCATTTTCGCCAAAGCCAATGGCGTGACCAACTTCAACTGGACCGCAATGGATCCCCCGTTGCGAGAAACCATGCTGGTGCGCGGTGACGTAGATGCCATCACTGGCTTCACCTTCACTTCGCTGCTCAACATTGAAGCGCGTGGCGTCAAGGCCCAAGACGTGGTTGTGATGCCTTATCCTGACTTTGGCGTGAAGTTGTACGGCAACGTCATCATCGCCACCCCGAAGATCCTGCGTGAGAATCCGGTCGCCGTGAAGGCCTTCCTGGCCGCTTTCACCAAAGGCGCCAAGGAAGTCATCGCCAACCCGGCCAAGGCCATCGAATCGGTGAAGGCCCGTGACGGCATCATCAACACCGAACTCGAGACCCGTCGCTTGAAACTGGCCATCGACACCGTGATCAATTCGCCTGACGCCCGCGCCGAAGGCTTTGGCCAAGCCAACGCCCCACGTCTGGCCCTGATGGCCAGCCAGGTCTCTGATGCCTTCAATACCAAGTCGCGCATCAACCCCGACGCAGTGTGGAACAACTCGTTCCTGCCCACCGCACAAGAGCTCAACATTCTGCCCAGGAAGTAAATGAGCGAAGCCGAAAATTTCGTCGATTTCAAGAATGTCTGGCTGGCCTACAACGAGGCCCTGCTGGCGCAAATCCAGTTTGCCGTTGAAGACATCAATTTGCTGGTCAAGAAGGGCGAGTTCATCGCCATCGTTGGCCCCTCAGGTTGCGGCAAATCGACCTTCATGAAACTCACCACGGGCCTCAAGGCCCCGACGCGCGGCACCATCCATGTCGATGGGCAGCCTGTCAATGGCCCTCTCAAAATCAGCGGCATGGCGTTCCAAGCGCCCTCCTTGTTGCCTTGGCGCACCACCCTTGACAACGTTTTGTTGCCCCTGGAGATTGTCGAGCCCTACCGCTCAAATTTCAAATCCAAGAAAGCCGAATACGAAGCCCGCGCCGTCGAGTTGCTGCGCAGCGTCGGATTGGCCGGCTACGAGCGCAAATTCCCCTGGCAGTTGTCGGGCGGCATGCAACAGCGTGCCAGCATCTGCCGCGCGCTGATTCACGAGCCCAAAATGCTGCTCCTTGATGAGCCTTTCGGTGCGCTCGATGCCTTCACCCGTGAAGAGTTGTGGTGTGCCCTGCGCGACCTGTGGATGGAGAAGCGCTTCAACGTCATCTTGGTGACCCACGATCTGCGCGAGTCGGTGTTCTTGGCCGATACCGTCTACGTCATGAGCAAAGGGCCGGGTCGTTTTGTCGTCCAGCGCGAGATCGACTTGCCGCGCCCGCGCGACCTGGAAATCACCTACACACCTGCTTTCACCGACATCGTGCATGAATTGCGCGGTCACATCGGCGTCATGCGTCGCCCTGATGCTCCCATTGCCCAGTAGACGCCATGAACAAATCGATTGAACGCTGGTCGCCCTGGATCTTGCTGGTTGTCACGCTCTTGGTGTGGCAATTTTTGTGCACGGCTTTCCAGGTCTCTGAATTCGTTTTCCCCAGCCCCTTGCGCATTTACGATCAACTCATCGAATTCCGTGGCGTCATCGCCGGTCATGCATGGCGCACCTTCTGGGTCACCATGGCCGGTTTTGGCATTGCCATCGTGGTGGGCGTGTTGCTGGGCTTTGTCATCGGTTCTTCGCGCCTGGCCTATGCCGCCGTATACCCCTTAATGACCGCCTTCAATGCCTTGCCCAAAGCGGCCTTCGTGCCGATTTTGGTGGTGTGGTTTGGCATCGGCGTGGGGCCAGCCATTCTGACCTCCTTTTTGATCAGTTTCTTCCCCATCATGGTCAACATCGCCACCGGTTTGGCCACCCTCGAGCCTGAGTTGGAAGATGTGTTGCGTGTCCTGGGCGCGCGGCGCTGGGATGTGTTGGTCAAAGTGGGACTGCCGCGCTCCATGCCCTATTTCTATGGTTCGCTCAAGGTCGCCATCACGCTGGCCTTTGTCGGCACCACGGTGTCCGAGATGACCGCCGCCAACGAGGGCATCGGTTATTTGCTGATCTCCGCCGGTTCGGCCATGCAAATGGGCCTGGCCTTTGCCGGTTTGGTCGTGGTTGGCGCCATGGCCATGATCATGTACGAACTCTTCAGCTACGTGGAAAAGCACACCACCGCTTGGGCCCATCGCGGCTCGCAAAATGGCTGATCTTCATTGCGGGTGACATGCCGCAGGTGACGAATGCGGTGGCCTTTGCCATACTTGAGGAATCAAGGAGAATTCCCCGCATGACCCGCTTCACCGCGACCCGTCGATTCATCACCCTTTTGGGCCTGGGCCTGGGCCCAATGGCCTTGGCTCAAGACAGCTACCCCAACAAGCCCATCCGCATGTTGCTGGGCTACCCGCCCGGGGGTGGTTCTGACATCATCTCCCGCTTGGTGGCCAAACCGCTCAGCGACCGATTGGGTCAAAGCGTGGTGGTTGACAACAAGCCCGGCGCAGGCGGCAACATCGCCGCCGAGATGGTCGCCAAGGCCGTGCCCGATGGCTACACCATTTTGTTCGTGCCCAGCGGTCTGGCCAGCGCGGCCGCCATGAAAAAAGCCATGCCATTCAATCCGGTGAACGACTTCATCTGGTTGAGCACTGTCACCACCTACCCGCTGGCCCTGGCCGTGACGCCACAGTCCCCCATTAAGTCGTTTTCTGATTTGGTTGGCCGCGCCAAGGCCGAACCGGGCAAGATCACCTATTCCTCGGTGGGCATCGGCAGTGCCATGCACCTGGCCACCGAATGGATCCAATCCGAGGCTGGCATCAGCCTCAATCACATCCCCTTTAAAGGCGGCACCGGCCCCATGACCGAATTGTTGGCCGGTCGACTCGATGTCATGGTCGATACCATGACCTTGACCGCCAAGCTGGTTCAAGAAGGCCGGGTGCGCGCCATCGCCACCACGGCCTTGCCCGGCAAAAGCCCCTTACCCGGCGTACCGGCTGTCTCCGACACTTATCCCGATATGGTGTATGAATCCTGGTTGGGCATCATCGCCCCGGCGGGCACCCCGTCGGCCATCGTCGAGCGACTCAACCGAGAAATTCGAGCCGTGGTTGACATGCCCGATGTGCGCCAGAAAATGATCGACTTTGGCGGCCAGCCCCAGGCCAGCAGCCCCGCCGAATTCCGCGCCCGCGTCGAGCGCGACATTGCCAATATGCGCAAAGTCATGCTTGAACGCAAAATCGAACAGGAATGAGGCGCCCATGCCTTACGCCCAGCCCGACCCCCATCCGCGCCTGCAAGCCTTCGTCGTCAGCCTGACCTCGTTGGTCAATCGCCGGGCCGACGAGGCCACGACCTTGCTTGAGGGCCATGAACTTTTGCGCCAATTGGTCGGCACCGACGACTGGCTGCCCGACAGTCAGGCGCGCCCCGATCCGCAGCGCTACCAGCAGTTCTTGCTCTATTCCGACCCGCAAGACCGCTTCTCGGTGGTCAGCTTTGTTTGGGGGCCTGGGCAGTCCACGCCCATCCACAACCACACGGTATGGGGCTTGGTGGGCATGATGCGCGGGGAAGAGGTCTGTCAGGCTTACACCCTGGACGACCAAGGCCACTGCGTCAAGACCGCCGAGCCGCTCACCCTGCATCCTGGTCAGGTCGAGGCGGTCTCGCCCACCATCGGCGATGTGCACCAGGTCTGGAACGGCTTGGCCGATCAAGCGTCTATCAGTATCCATGTGTATGGGGCCAACATCGGCAAGGTTCGCCGCAGCGTCTTTCTTCCTGATGGCACCGCGAAAGAATTCATTTCGGGTTATAGCAACCCCACCGCACCCTGGCAGGCCCCGGCCGATCTGGCCGTCACCTCGGTGGCTGAAGTGCTCGACGCTTTGAAGTCCCGCCGCGAAGTCGCCTTGCTCGATGTGCGCGAGGAAGACCCTTACGCCCAGTGCCATCCCTTGTACGCCGTCAACCTGCCCTTGAGCCGGCTGGAGGCCGATGCCTACACCCGCATGCCCAGGCTCGATGTGAGTGTGGTGGTGTATGACACTAGTGAGGGCTTGGCCCCGCTGGCCGCGCGCCGGTTGCAGGGCTTGGGCTACACCCGTGTTTCGCTTTTACAAGGCGGCTTGCAGGGCTGGCACGATGCCGGTGCCGAACTCTTCCAGGACGTCAACACCCCCTCGAAGGCTTTTGGCGAGTGGGTTGAATCGATCCGCCACACCCCTTCCTTGTCCGCGCCCGAAGTTCAGGCCCTGATCGATGCCGGTACCGACATGGTGGTGCTGGATGCCCGTCGTCTGGACGAATACCAGACCATGAACATCCCCACGGGCGTGAGCGTGCCCGGTGCCGAATTGGTGCTGCGCGCCCGCGCCATGGCACCGAATCCCCAAACCCGCATCATCGTCAATTGCGCCGGTCGCACCCGATCCATCATTGGCACGCAGTCCTTGGTCAACGCCGGCATCCCCAACCCCGTGGCGGCCCTGCGCAACGGCACCATCGGTTGGACCTTGGCCGGCCAGTCGCTGGAGACCAGCGCCGATCGCCGCTTCAAAGACGTCAGCGCCGAACAGCTGGCCCTGGCCCAGCGCCAGGCCCGTGCCGTGGCCGACCGTGCCGGTGTGGCCCGTTTGACGCGTGCCGGTTTGGCGCAGTGGTTGGCTCAGGGCGACCGCAGCACATATGTCTGCGATGTGCGAACGCCCGATGAATACCAGGCCGCCCATTGGCCCGGCAGCCTCTCGACCCAGGGCGGGCAATTGGTGCAAGAGACCGACCACACGGCTGCCGTGCGTGGCGCACGTTTCGCATTGATCGATCCATTGGGTGTGCGTGCCGACATGAGTGCCTCATGGCTGGCGCAAATGGGTTGGGAGGTCGCCGTGCTCGACGACATCACCGATGCCGATCTCACTGAAACCGGCTCGGAGCGACGCCGTCTCCCGCCCGTTTCTGCTGCCGGCATCGACGTCGCTACCCTGCAAACCTGGCTGGCTCAGGGCGATACCTGGGTCATCGATTTGGGCACTGCGGCCCAATTCATCCGGGGCCACATCCCGCAGGCCCTGGGCTTGTTGCGCTCAAGCTTGCTGTTCGATTTGCGACAGGCCCTGTCGCTGCGGGGCCAGGCCCCCAAACGGTGTGTGCTGTGTTGTTCGGACGGCGTCGCCAGTGCCTATGCTGCCGAAGATCTGCGACTGGCTCTGGCCCAATGTGCTGTCTCGGCCCACGTCAGCGTGCTGGTGGGCGGCAACGCCGCCTGGGCCCGCCAGGGTCTGACCCTGCAGTCGGGCCACACGGGGCTGATCGCGCACCGCATCGACCGCTACCGCCGCCCTTACGAGGGCACCTCGAATGCCCAAGCCGCCATGCAGGCTTATCTCGATTGGGAATTCCGTCTGGTCGAGCAATTGAAACGTGACCGCACGCACCACTTCCAAGTCATCTGAAGCCATCCCGCACCCATGATTCAATCGCCCCATATCCAACGCCGCGCCCTTGGGGTGGCTTTGGTCCTGATCCTGATCTGGGGGGCCAATTTCTCGGTACAAAAAATCGTTTTTCAGGCCATGAGCCCCAGCGGTTTTTTGTTCGGTCGATATCTGGTCATGCCGCTCTGCGCCCTGATCATGCTGGGTTGGCGCTATGGCCTGCGTTTTCCGGTCTTGCCGCGTCAAGACCTGTGGGCCTTGGCCCGGCTGGGCTTCATCGGGCACTTCCTGCACGTCGTGCCGGTGACCTATGGCATCCATTGGTCGACCGCGTTTTCCAGTTCGGTCATCTTGGCCTGCGGGCCCATCTTCACCTTGCTGATCCTGCGCGCAAACCAACTGGAACGCCTGGGGCGTTGGCAAATCGTCGGTGTGGCGGTTGCGCTGGTTGGGGTTTTGCTGTTTCTCAGCGACAAACTGCTCGGCGGAGCCTGGCGTGCCACCGGGGGTGATTTGGTGCTGTTGATCGCCGCATCGCTGTTTTCCTATTACACCGTCTCGGCCAAGCCCATCATCGAGCGCCATGGCGGCTTGCTGACCATGGGCTACGCCACCTTGTTCGGTTCGGTCCCGGTGATTCTGTTCACTGCGCCCATGGCCCTGAGTGCACCTTGGAACGAGCTGACCTGGACGGTGGGCTTGCTTTTTTTGTACGCCACCGTCATATCGGCTTTCATGGGCTGGTTGCTGTGGGGATGGGTCAATGCCGTGCGTGGTGTAGCGCGCACCGCGCCCCTGATGTACCTGATGCCGCCAGTCGCCGGTTTGCTGGCCTGGTTGGTGACGGGCGAGTCCTACAGCGGTGCGAAAATCACCGGCGCCGTGATTTGCCTGCTGGGGGTGGCCATCGCCCAGTTCGCCCGCAGCGGCTCTGCTGCGACGGCGAAGCCGACGCGTTGACCCCAATCCTTGCTTCAACCATGAACACACTGCCTTGGCACGAACTGCTTTTTTCTCAGGGTTTCGGCACCCGGCGCATCTGCCATGGCCTGGTGGAGCAAGGCCATGTGCAATTCCCGGTCGAAACCGCCGGTACTTGGCAAACCGTCACCTACCCCTTGGCCGAGGTCGTGGCCACGCCGGGCCTGCCCTTTCGCGTCATGGGCCAAGATTGGTCTTACCACCCGCTGGCCTACATCGTCTTGCACAAACCCGCTGGCACCGAATGCTCGCACAAGCCGGGGCGTTGGCCCAGCATCTACAGCCTGCTGCCTGCGCCTTTGCGCCAACGCCCTGCGGCCGGTGCGGTGCAGGGTGTGCAAGCGGTCGGTCGGCTGGATCAAGACACCACCGGGTTGCTGCTGCTCAGCGACGATGGGGTTTTCATCCATCGCATGGCCTCACCGCGCCACCATGTGCCCAAGGTCTACCAAGTGCGCTGCGCCGAGCCCATCAGCCCTGGGCAAATCCGGCAACTGCTGGCCGGTGTTGAATTGCGCGAAGAGCGTCAAACCGTGCGCGCCAGCGCCGCAGTGACCACTGGCACGCACACCTTGGACTTGACCCTGACCGAGGGCAAATACCACCAGGTCAAGCGCATGCTGACCTCGGTGGGCAATGCAGTGGTGCAGTTGCATCGCTCGCGCATCGGGCAATTCGATTTACCGGCCGATTTGGCCCCAGGGCAATGGCGCTGGCTCAGCCCGCAAGAGCTGGCACATGTTGGCGCAAAAACCGGCTGATGGCCAGCGTCACCGCCGCAGGTTGGTCGCGGTGGGGCGAATGCCCGCAGTCGGGCAAAACCAGCCGCTCGATCACCCCCGAGGGATGGATGTCTTCGATCTGCGCCAGGGTGCCATAGGCATCGTCGATGCCCTGAATGGCCAGCACCGGATCAACGATGCCCCGGCATTCGCCACGGATGTCGAAATCACGAAACTGCGGCGACAGCCACACGTCACACCATTGCCAAAAGGCGGTGTCGACGTCGCCATGAAAACGCGCCAGGCGCGCGCGCAAGCCACCGCTTTCAAAGGCCTGTCGGGCCTGCTCGATGGCAGCCAACGAAATCGGCTCAACGATCACGTGCGGGGCCATCACCACGCAAGCCTGCACCCGGTGTTGCGCCGCATGCAAGAGGGCGATGGTGCCGCCATCGGAGTGCCCCACCAGAATGGGCTGCTGGATGCCCATGGCCTGTAACAACGCTGGCAAGACATCCAGCGCTTGGCGGTGCATGAAATCGGGGCCATGGCGGCCCGCGCCGCGCACATCAGCGATGGGGGCCGACTGCCCGTAGCCTTGGCGCGAGTAAACCAGCCCGGGGCAATTCAATTCGCGGCACAGGGCTTGGGGCCAAGGGCCTTCCTTGCTGCCCCACAACGCCAAGCTGCCCAACCCTTCGTGCAAAAAGACCAAGGTCGGGGCTGGAGCCACCCGGTCACAGGCGATTCTCTCCAACTCCAAATCAATTCCCTTGATGCGCATCATGGCCATGCGTCGATCTTAGCCTGTGCGTCACGGCTTGGGGCTACACTCGCTGGCAACGTGAGGTTCATTTTTTCTGGAGATTGTTTTGCCCACATCTTGGTTTGTCCGTCCCTGGCATCGAGTTGGTCTGGTTTTGTGCATGGCTTGTGGCGCCATCGCCGCCTCGGCTCAGGGCGGCCCGGCTGGCTCTGCCACAGGTGCCATGCCGATTTTTGTGCTCAACTCTCTCGACGCCAGCGTCAGCGTGATCGACCCCACCACCTGGGCCGTGGTCAAAACCATCCCTACCGGCAAAGAGCCGCATCACCTGTACCTGACCCCCGATGAAAAATCGGTCATCGTTGCCAACGCCGCCGGGGACTCGCTGACCTTCATCGATCCGCGCAGCGCCGAGGTCCAGCGCACGGTGCGCCAAACCATCGATCCTTATCACCTGCGCTTCTCTCCCGACATGAAATGGCTGGTCACGGTGGCCAACCGACTGGACCACATCGACCTCTATCGCTGGGACGGCCAAACCCCCACCCTGACCAAGCGCATTCCTTCGGGCAAAACCCCTAGCCACATCTGGATCGACAGCAAGAGCACCACGGTCTACACCACCATGCAAGACAGCAATGAGCTGGTGGCCGTCGATCTGGCCACGCAAAGCATCCGTTGGCGTGTGCCCACCGGCCCCATGCCAGCCGATGTGTTTGGTACCCCCGATGACCGGCACCTGTTGGTCGCCAACACGGGCAGCTTTGATGTGCAGGTCTATGACCTCAGCGTCAACCCGGCGCGGCTGGTCAAGACCTTGCGCACCGGCGAGGGCGCGCACGCCTTTCGTGCCTTGGGTGATGGTCGCCATGTCCTGGTCAGCAACCGCGCCGCCGACACCATCAGCCGCATCGATTTCCAGCGCATGGAAGTGGTGGGGGAATACAAAGCCCCGGGTGGCCCGGACTGCCTGGAAGTCACCCAAGACGGCAAACTGCTGATCTCTTCGCGCTGGGCCCGGCGCATGACCGTGATCGATCTCGCCACCGGCCGCATCGAGCGCCAAGTGCGGGTGGGCAAATCGCCTCACGGCATTTGGACGTTGTCGCACGCCAAGCGACAATAAAGGTTGCATCACATTACCGCCCGCCATGCGCACCTGGATCACCCGACCCCGCAGATGGGGCACCCTGATTGGCTCTGGGTGTCGGGCTCTGGCGTGGACCCTGCTGCTTGGACTGGGCCTGCCCGCCGCCTGGGCTCAAGGCTGTGCCAAGCCGGTCTACCTGACATTCGACACCGGCCACATGGGCGTGGCCGACTTGATCGCTGACGTCTTGAAGCGCCAGCAAGTCAAGGCCACTTTCTTTGCCGCCCACGAACCCACGCAAGTGGGCGATGGCAGCTTGGGCGAGCATTGGGCGCCCTGGTGGCGTGCCCGTGCGGCCGAAGGGCATCTGTTGGCCTCGCACACCCATGACCATGCCTATTGGCGGCGCGATCGGCCCGATGGCCGTTTTGACGTGCGCGCCAGCGCCGGCCCCGCCGCCGGACAAGCACGCACCATCGACAGTGCCCAATACTGCGCTGAAATCCGTCGCGCTGCCGACCGATTGCGACAAATCGCTGGCGTCGAGCCCGTGGCGCTGTACCGCGCCCCCGGCGGCAAAACCTCTGCGGCCTTGCTCGACGCCGCCCGCCAATGCGGCTATGAGCATGTGGGCTGGGCGCCAGCGGGTTTTTTGGGCGACGAGTTGCCCAGTGACCGCTACCCCAACGCCTCGCTGCTGGCGCGCGCCTTGCGCGACATCCGACCCGGCGATATCCTCATGGCGCACTTGGGCATCTGGTCGCGGCAAGACCCTTGGGCCCCTGCGGTTCTCGAACCCCTGATCGTCGGCCTCAAGCAACGCGGCCTGTGCTTTGCGACCTTGGACCAACACCCCGACTACGCCGCTTGGGTGCGTCGGCATGCGGCACGCTGACCATGGAACTGTGGATCGATCTGTTTGAAGACGCCCAAACCGGCCTGTTCGAGGCGGTCATGAAACCCCTGACCCTGGCCCTGGGTCAACACGCGCTCCTGGAGCAAGCCTACGAAGCCACCGGTTGGTTCCTGATCGGCCTGTTGCAAATCGCCTTCATGCTCATGGTGTTGCTGCCGCTCGAACGCCATCGACCTGCCGAGCCCGTGACCGATCGGCGCGCGATCTACACCGACGTGATCTACACCCTCATCCACCGCTTGGGTCTGTTTCGTCTGGTGTTTTTCTTCACCCTCGAACCTCCGGTGTTGGCCCTGACCTCTTGGTACTTCCTACAGGGCGGCAGCACCTGGCAGCTTGACGCCCTCTGGCCTGGGGTCACCGATCTGCCCTGGGTGTCTTTTCTGCTTTACCTGGTGGTACTTGACGCCCTCAATTACTTCATCCACCGTGCCCAGCACCAATTCAATCCCTGGTGGGCTCTGCATGCCTTGCACCACTCGCAACGGCAAATGACGCTGTGGACCGACAACCGCAACCACTTGCTCGATGACATCATCGTCGCCTTGTTGTTTGCTTTGGCCAGCCAATTGCTGGGCGTGCCGCCGGGGCAATTCGTCTGGTTGCTGGCGGTATCGCAATTGGCCGAAAGCCTGCAACACGCCAATCTGCGCAGCCGCTTCGGTGGGCTGCGCTATGGGTTGGTCAGCCCCCAGTTCCACCGCTACCACCACGCCATCGGCGTCGGTCACGAAAGCCCCAAGCGCGTGCCGGGCGGGCACAACTTCGGTGTGCTATTGCCTTGGTGGGACATGATGCTGGACACGGCCCGCTTTGACGATGTGTACCTGCCTACCGGCATTCGCGATCAGGCCGAGCAAGGCCGCGACTATGGTCAGGGTTTTTGGCGGCAACAGTGGCTGGGACTGCGACGTCTGTGGGGCGGTTGAAAACGGCGTCTGGGGCCGGGGAATCAAAGCGCACCACCGCTGACCTGACTTGAGTGTCCAAAGATCAGTGGGGGCTGGTGTCGCTCATGCCCAGCCAGTCATAGCCATCACAGTAAACCAGCATCTTCTTTGACGTGCTGAACACAATCTGGTACCGGTTCGCTGCAGCACAGCCGGAAATGTTGGTGTCTATAGATTTGAGGGTGTTGTTTTCATTGGAAATATTTTTCCAGGCACACAAAATGCCATTGCCCGGGTTGAAGGCCACACCGCTGGGATAGCTGGTGATGGATTTTAAATCGATCCATCCAAACGGGCCATACATCCTTTGGGTGTCGCTGCTGTAGGTGCGTGCACCGCTGCCATTCATGTTGAGCAAGGCGGTGTTGACCAAGGCGTCACGACCTGAGCCGTCCGAGTTGATGCTGCGCACAGTCAGAGGTTTGGCGGTGCAGACAAAGGCGACGACAGCCGACGACGGCAGGCTGGCTGCCACACCAAAAATCGGCGCACCATTGCCAGCAGGAATATTGGGGCTCAGGCCCAGTCCACTGGCAGACGTCAATTGGCTGAAAGTGGTCGCCTGTATCCCGCCATTGGACACATAAAACCGCGCCACGGACCCGACCACGGTATTCAAATAAGCCCCCACGGCGATGGCGATATTGTCATTGGTTTGTTGGTTGGTTTGCACCACGGTGTTCACCGCCAACAGGGTAGAAATCAGGATCGCCAGCAATAACTCGGTCAGCAAATTCATGGCGCATGACCCTAGTTCAATAAGACATTGATATTGCTGAAGGGGTAGCGGCAGTAGTCATCCAAAGTGCGATCGTAACCAGCCCAAGCATGGTTGAGGCCAGGGACCGGGGTTGAACCGAGGTAAACGCTTCCATACTTTACTGTGACAAGATACATTCGAAATCCGGCCGAAACCAGGCTGTTTTTGAGACCTGTCACCAGGCTGTAGCATTGATCGTATCCCAGTTTCTTGATCTGTTCGGCGTCCTGACCAATGCCCAGCGTCACCACAGGCACGTTGAATGGAAAGCTGAGGTTGTACCAGAACGTGATCGGAATCCCGGTCGATGTGATGTATTTCCCCGCCCCACCGTCACGCCCACCGCTGACGCCCCAAAAGTCGCTCAGTGACCGGGACGGGTATGCGGTGGGTCGGGTCGTGGGGTTGAAGCTGGAGTCAAACATCCAACACCAGTTAGCGGCGCTTTTCAAGTCATTGCTGGTCATGGCAGGGTCGTTGACCAGGCCCTGACAACTGGGATTGGTCAACTGATGTGCCAGCATCAGCCGATCCAGACCGACCATCACCGATTCTGAAAGCTTGTTCGAAGCCACTGGCTTGGACAAGACGGTGCGCATCACGACCAGACCCATGACCGTCACGATCAGGATGTAGAGCATCAACTCGATGAATGTATATCCCGGCTGGCACCGAACCTGGGTGCCAGCCCGCTTCAGCATGTCCATGTTGCGGCCAGCCGGGCTTTTCATGTGGGCATCACTGGAACGTGAACGCCAAACTATTGGCTGAACCGACACTACAAGCAGTAGCAGCCGTGACCCCGTTGTATACCGTTGGAGTTACCAAAGTGATATCTTTCACCGTCGTAGCCGCAGCGCCGGTGATCACCACTTTCACGGCACCGGTCTGTAACAGGCTGGATAAATCTGTGCAAGCGGCATCATGCACTTGACTGAAAGTCACAACCAATTGCGTGTTGGAGCTTGCGGTTGTGACAGTCACGGATGGGGCAGTTCCTGTCGAAAGTCGATGAGAAATAGCAACAGCCCCCCCGGTGCCAGTGACTTTGAACATATTGGAAGAGCTTAAAAATGCTGCAAAAACAGCATTTGTGATGGTGGAATAATCAGCGGCAGCAGCAGAAGCCGAAGAGTTCGCTGCACTGATGATCCGTTGAACGGCTGTATTGGTGTCGGTCGCGGTGGCCTCGACCCGACCGCTGATGATGATGGGCTGCACCGACCTGAAGGCCACCACCGCCAGCACACCGATGATGACAAGCACCAGCAGCAATTCACCCAGGGTGAAGCCGCCCTGGCTGCGTCGGCGCAGTCGGTTCAGTGTTGAAGTTTGGCCCGTGGGGGACCCTTGTGTGTTCTGATGTGCTGTGCTACAGGTTTTCATGGTGTTTTCCTTTTTAAAAAACGCAGGTCATTGGTTTTGGGAGTTGATGTAGCTCAGACTGGCTGACTTCATCTCGAAGTTCGTCACCTGTATGGTGCCCATCACCACCAGACCAAGGACCAACGAGGGGACGATCATCATCCAGCGCAACACTGTCAGCCGCACCATCAGACGCGGCAACATCAGCTCCTGGATATAAGTTCCGGTGGCGTTGAATGCCTTGGCCAGACCCTGGCCCTCTTCGACATCACGCATGCGCCAATAGATTTCCTGTGGCAAAAATCCAGTGTTGAACACCGACGAATCGGTTGCTCCAGTAACCACCACCCGATACAAAATTTGATCCAGCCGCCACCAAACCCACGGATTGGGTGCGCTGCGCATCATTTGCTGCAAAGCGTCTTCCAGGGTTTGCGGATTACCGCCATGGCTGGTGGTCAGCGTGCCCAGCATCAGCAACAGCCGGATCGCCATCAGGTCGCGCAAAGTGTTGATGCCAATCAAGTGCTCATCGCACCAGGCGCGCCATTGCCCCGTCCATTGTTGCAAGCGCGATAAACCCATCAGGACCAACAACAGACCCAGCACGATATAGCCGCGCCAAAATTCAGCCCATTGCGCCACAGCAGCCAAAAATCGGCCTACGGGTCCCCAGTATTGATAAGGGATGTCCAATGCCTCGCGGATCACGCTGACCGTCCAGGGCACCATGATCAGCAGCATCCCCGAGGCCAACGCCACCGTGATGAAGCCCACCAGCAAGGTGGCGATCACCTGTTGCACGATCCGCTCGGACAAGCGCGCCATGCGAGACAGTTCCCGCAGGGTGTTCGATATCGCCTTGTCACCAGTGTTCGACTGCACCCGCAACACCGCCACCTCCAGGTCGGGCAGGGTACCCGACCAGGCGCTGGCCAAGTCAGCGCCATGGACAATGAACCGCTCTTCCCACAGTCTGGACAACTCGCCGCGCGGGGCCTTGCCAAAGCGGGCGCCGTCTTTCCTGAAGATATCAAGCAATCGCATATGGCTTGAGTCGATCAGCATCGCCAGATCATCGTAATAGGTCGCCCGTTGGGAACGGAATTGCCAACAAGCCATGCGTTGTGCCATGGTCAAATCATTCATTGATTCTTCTCCATTGCCAAACGCTCCCGTCGGTTCTTCTCATGCTGCTTTTGCCAGCGCAGATGCTCAAAACTGGTGAAACGGTGTTCGATGTCGCGCACATCGTGCCAACCCATGCAGGCCTTGGTCAGGGCCACCTCCATGGTCGACTTGCCGGACAGGTCGGGGGTGTCGATGCGGCCATCAGACTGGTCCTTCCACCACATGGCCTGCTCGAAGCGGTTGCCTTCCATGACCAACTGCGACAACTCCTGGTCAGGGACCAGCATCTCGGCCGCCACGCTGCGACCGCTGTACCCGTTGAACTGGGGCAGGTCTTTGTTGAAGCAAGCCGGACAACCCCGTGGGTTTCTGAAGCGAAGTTGCCGCGGGCTGACCTCGTACAAATGCCCGAAGGTCAACAGGTACTCCTCTTCGATGCCAGCCGCCACATGGTCCAGGGCGCAGTTCCCGCACAGGCGCGGGATCAGGGCCTGATTGACACACAGCTTGATGCTGCCTGGGGCCGACAGTACCTCAAGCGGAATATTGATTTCGGGCGAACTCAGGCGGGCAAAAATGCCCAGCGCATCGCGGGCGTGGACCGTGGTGTAGATGTCGTGTCCCGACTCCAGCACAGCGCGCACCACTTTGCCAGCAGGAATATCGCGCACTTCGCCAAACAGCAAGCCATCAAGGGCACTGCGCAGCAAGGCGCGAACGGCAGCCGCAAAATCGCGGTCGTCTTGCGACAGCATGTCGCGCACCACCGTGCGTTGGTGCACATTGGGAATGACGAACTCCACCGGGTCTTCCAACGAGATGATCTTGCGGTCTTTGGGCAACATCGACATCAGCACCGACAAAGTCAGGCTTTTGCCTGTGCCCACCGTGCCCGACAACACCAGCATTCCGCCGTGGTTGCTCAGGGCGTTTTCGAACAACAAGATTTGTGACGGCAAATAGCCCGCTGACTCGAGTGACTTGATCTGGGACATCGATGACAACTTCTGCAAGCGGGTGGTCACGATGCACCCGCCGTCAATGCGCATGCCCGACCAGCGCAAACGCCCCCGCTCTTGGTTGGTCAGATCAACGTCGATCATGCATTGCTGTTCGATGTTGGGGTTGAAGGTCGGGTCATTGCCACCATCGCCATACTGATAAGCAATGCCCAGCGCCTGCAACAGGGTGCGGGTCGGCATGCGCCAGCGATCTGGGTAAATGTATAAGCCGTCAATTTTGAAGGCCACGCACGACATCGCCTCTTCCACCCGCAAAATGAAGTCAATGTCGTTGGCGTGGTTGTCAAAGCCCCATTGCACAATGTTCAGAAATGTGTGCCAAAGCGCTGCCTTGCTTTGGTCTTTGGCCATCGAACGAATTTGCTCAATGCGGTTATTACGCACATGCCCCTGGGCCACCGATATCAGCAGATTGGGCTCCACAAACCAGGCATTGTCACCCTCGGCCAGGATCCAGCCCGATTGGGGCAAGAGTTGGCTGATGGCAATCAGGTCGTCCTCATTGACCGTCGGTGCCAGCAACAAGCCGCAGTGGTGCTTTTCAGTGTCCAGCGAGACCACGACGATCACATACGACAGGTAATGTGCCAGTCCGACTGTGTTGTTCAGGCACTCGACAAAGTTGACCTGACTGACCATCTCCTCAAGTCCCCTGATCTGGGCTGAACTGAAACGAATCTTGGCCAACGCCGGATGGGAGGAGCGCGAAGTGGATGGCAGCTTATCGGGTGGAGGCGGTCTCAGTGGATTGATCGATGACTTGGCCTCTTCCGCTCCGAAGCTTTTTGCGACCCGCAGGCGCAGACCGATCACCGGGGCACTGGTTCTGACCTCCCTTGTGCTTTCGCTCTGTTGGGGTTGCGTGTTGTTTTGCATTTGCATGCCCATGGTTCAACGGTTGCCCACAGGGGGGAGCGGGGGCAGGCTTGCCGGTGCAGAAACCAGTTGCGCTGGTGCGCTTGCAGGCGCTTCAGGGGGAGCGGCTGTCGGAGCGGCTGTCGGAGCGGCTGTCGGAGCGGCTGTCGGAGCGGCTGTCGGAGCGGCAATGATGGCCACATTGGGGACCGGTGTGGGGCCAGCATTGTGGGTGGCCATGGGCACTTCGGGCACGACCAAGTCTGGGCTGGCTGGGGCGACCAGATAGACGCTGGCGTCCAGACAGTGGCGCTGCTGGGTCTTGGCGCGGGCCTTGGTCTGGAAAACCGCGCAAAGCCTGTCGATCTCGACCAGCCGCCCCAAAGGAGTGTCTTGTCCCGGGGTCAGTGACGTCAGAGTCTGCCCGGCGTGGCGCAGATCGACCCTGCGTTTGGCGCCAACCCCGTAAACGCTCAGCACCTCGGTCACAGGCAAGGGGGCTTGCAGACTGCCATTGACGGGCTGGAACAGTGTGGTCGAGGTCGATGGCACCTGAACCACCTGCGGTGGCTTGAACAGATCTTCCAGCCGCAAAACAAACTGAGTTTGGGCCTGACAGACCCAGGGCAACCAGACCGTCAGGCCACAGAGGATGCGCAACCCGAGGTCATTCGTTGGCATAAAGTGCCCCGCTCAGAACAAATGCGGCCTCGGGCATCGAAGCCCTTGTCACACCATTGACCACAGCAACCTGTGGGCTGAAACTCACCTCCAATTTTCGCCAATCGGCTGGAAAGGCCTTCAACAACTCAGGCATTCGGTACAAGGGTCCGCTGACGCTTACTTTGCTCATCACGGGCAAGAGAGTGGCATTCGGTTTGGGGGCATCAGAGCCGTCACTGCGCCGCACGGCAGGAAATGGCAAAGCCGTCCATTTCAGATCGGCAGATATGCTGTACACCCCGGACAACTGTTGAAACAAGCTGCTCCATTTCAGCGTCGACGACTTCGCACCATCCAGGCGCTGGGTCTGCATGCCTTGGACCGTGCGCTGCAAGGTCCAGCTGAGCTCAAAGTTTTTCAGCGGCACCCAACGGACTTCATATTCAGGCGGGAATTGGCCTGCCAACTCGGCAAATGTGGCGGATCCGGGGCTTTGCGGGTCGAGCCCAAAAAAAGCCATGCAGTGCCAGGTTTGGGGCTGACCCGTGACGGTCGTCTTGGCCAGATAGAGCGTGTCTTTGTCACGGGTCACTTGTTCTAGACAAGTCAACTTGTTCAGTTGCCAGCCCCGTATCCAAACAGGCAAGCCATGCATGGCACTCACCATTTGTTGCATGCTTTGGCCATCGGGAGCGGGCAGTCGCTCCAGCAAAGACTTGATTTGCTGCTCCCACAGCAGGGTGGGAACTTCCTTTTCGACCCGGAGTCGACGTTGAATTTCGATCTGCTCGGCCACATACGACTGGTATTCGGTCAGCCCGAAATCGAACCCCTGCCAGATCAGCACAGCCAGACCAACCCACTTGAGCGAAGGGTATTTTTGCAACAATTGCTTGAGACCCATCCGGCGCAACGACACCAACTGGTCGGCCCGAAACACTTGTGACTTGAACGCATGATCCAGCGTCAAGTGGAAGATGTGCTCGGGTTGAAAATAGGCTTGCAAATCTTCGCTGGCCAGGTCGGAGTGGACATGCACAAACTGGCTGGCATGTTGATCCAGCCAGGGCCCGACCTCTTCATAACTCAGCAGCGCCTCTGTGCCATAGGGGCGCCGGTGATTGACCTGCAAGGCCCATACCTTGGACTGTTCGGGCAGATGCAGCAGCACAGAAGTGCGATCGGTCTGTAACAGGCGCATGACCAGCACCGCCAGTCCCGCAGGCATGTTGGCGGAAGGGGGTGATTTCAGCCGCCCCAAACCGACACACTGGCCCAGATACTCGGTCATGTGGGTCGCATCGCTTTGGCTGGCGATCTGACGACCGGCCTTGGAGCCAGCAGCGATGATGCTTTTCCATTCCAGACCCACCACCAGCGATTTATTGCCCTGGCTGATCAGGCTGACTATGGGGGTGTGATGGGGTTTGACCTGATTCAGGTTGGCCTTCAGTCGCCGCACCCAGGGTTGACTCAAGGCATGCGTGAGCCAACGCAGCTTGAACAACCTTCGCAGGCCAAGACCCATCCCTCGGCGCAGGCGGCGCATCCACCGCCTGCCAGACCGGGCGGGGGGAATGCGCTGGGCCGCCCTGGCGTTCATATACCGTCCTCGGCAAAAGCCGTGACCAACAAAATGATGCGGCGCCCGGTCTGGTTTTTCGTATCTGAACCACCAAACACAATCGACGCATCCTGGCCAATCCGACGCTCGGTGCTGTCGCGTGCGGCCTCTTCAAGCCCACCCACCAGTTGCGTCATCCCGGTGCGCAAGACAGTCCGGTTGATCATGGTCGCTTCGTTGATGTGACGCTGCTGTATGGTGTTCTCGCTGCCAGCCACCGATACCTTGTAGGGCGACAAAGTGCCGCTGCGATCCGACAAAGAGATCTGCGCCAAAATTTCGCCGCTGTCTTGGGCTTCGAGGGTGCAATTCAGAAACACCCCAAAGCGGTCTTCGCGTTGCACGATGGTCGGTGCAGAAAAAGTCCCACCCGCCGCCGTCGATACAGTGTTGCTTTGGACCGATTGGACATAATCAAAAATAGTGGGCAAGCCGATGCTGACCGTGCTGCCATTGAGCGCACTGATCGGAAACGACCGGCGGGTGACGGTAAAGCCTTGTTCGGCCAGCGCTTGCAACACGATCTGACTGCCAGCCGTGGCCGGACTGCCACCGCCTGGAGTGGTCACCAAGGTACTGCGCGCGGCGATATCCGTGGCCTGCGTGCCGGGTCCATTGAGACGGATCTGGCGCCCAAGCCGGGTGGCGATCAGTTGCCAATCGACCGACAATTCGCGCTTGGTTTCATTGGTGACGAAGATTTGATCGATGACCATCGAGATGCGGCGGGTCAGTCGCTTGTTCTCTTGTTCAATGAATGCTTCCATGCGGGCAATCGACTCGGGTGTGTCGGTGACCAGCGCCGCCTTGGTGTTGGGGTTGATTTCCACCGACCCGGCCATCGTGCCCAGGCTCATCAAAGACTGCTTCATATCGGCCAGAGCGTCGGTCGAGGTGCTGTCGACACTGACCACCGACTCTTGGTTGAAACCGCTGGACACGCGCACGCTGGCAGGGTTCTTCTGCGCCAAAGCCTTCAGCCTCAGGATGCGCGTTTCGAGTCGATAAATTTCGATGCTGCCGTCTTCTTGCAAACGATGCCGCACATCCCAGGTTGCATTGGCCAGTTCGAGCAATCGGTTCAGGGTGATGTCAACGGGCACGACAGACAACAGATCTGCTTTCCCGCTGGCTGGTGCTGGACTCGCCGCTGCGCCACCGCTGCGACGGGTGGTGAACTGCGAGATGGGCAACAAGGCATCGGGTCGGACATAAACGGGCACACCCACCAAGGCGGTGATGCACAGGGAGAACCGTTTCAGTGTGAATTCTTTGGGGTTGCACTCGGGCGTGACCAGTGTCACGGACATTTCCCCCAGCACCTCGGCCTGGTTGGCGCGCAGGTTGAAGCGGGTCATCATGATCTTGGGCAATCGGACTTCTTTGGGCAGAGGCACCGAATTCCCGGCAAGCCAAGGTTGATCCACATCCTGCTTTTTTTCGTAGGCCGACAAGATCAATTGCCGATGCCTGCTGATTTGCGAGGCCAGCGCTTCGTTTTCTTTCCGGTGGCTGTCTTGCAGAGACTGATCCAGGGGGTCGCTGGCGCAGCCGGTCAAAACAAGCAGGGAAGCGCAAATCAGGGAAACCCAAGCACAGGACGGAGACTGGAGCCTTAACTTCATCGGGATCATTCTTGGTTGATGTTGCGCAGACAGCTCTCTTGCAGGCTGATGATGCGAACGACATGGTTGGAGTAAAAGCAGGCCTGAGCTGGCAAGTCGGTTTGCAAGGTCGATCGCATCAACCATCGCATCGCCATGCGAAAGTCATTGCGCTCGAAAACCGCACGCCCCGCCACAGGGATGTCGCGTGGCAAAGTCCAGTGTTGTGCTTCAAAAACCCAACCCGACTCACTGGCCCAACGCTGAATGACACCCCGCAAATGACTGTCTTTGGCTTGAATGTCGTACACCTCTGGCAATGCCGCAGGGGGTGGGGCCCCCAGATCCGCTGATGGGGAAGACGCCTGCACGGCGGCCTCGACCGGAGCCGCCAAACGGCGGCTGTTGGGTGTTCCGTCGCGCGCCTTTTCTGAATTTTTTTGCGCTACTGCGGGACACACCAAGCCCAGCCAGATCGCACACATGAACCATTGATGCTTTTTCATGGAATCCTTGGTCAAATGAACTTAA
Source organism: Alphaproteobacteria bacterium (assembly GCA_030054175.1). Taxonomy (GTDB): domain Bacteria; phylum Pseudomonadota; class Gammaproteobacteria; order Burkholderiales; family Burkholderiaceae_C; genus Limnohabitans. The sequence continues at coordinate 83,416 of JASGCM010000010.1, forward strand.
AACAATTAAATTTTATTCATTCTAAGTGCCAAAGAATTTATTTGCAATAAAGTAATTTTTGTTGTTTATACGCTTATCAAAAAGTAATTTAAAAGAGATCAAACATAGATCTGCCGCCCGCCCCATGGCAAGGCGGGCAGATGAAGAAAAAAGAATTTTGTTGCTTTATTGCAACAGATCGCGCAACGCCCTGGCCATCACCTGGGTGGCCCGGCGCAGGTCTTGCAAATCCAGTCGTTCGTCGGCGCGCTTGGCGTGGCTTTCGAGCACGGTGCGCGGGCCAGCGCCATAGATCACGCCCGGAATGCCGCGCTCGACATACAGGCGCACGTCCGTGTAGAGCGGTGTGCCCAGGGCTGGAATCGGTTCACCGAACTTGGCTTCGGCATGGGTTTGCAGGGCTTGCACCAGCGGGCGGTTGCCCTCTAGCGGCGCCATGGCATTGGCCAACAAAATGCGACGCACCTCCACCTGCAGCGTCTTGCCCCCACGCGGTGGAGCGAACGAGGCCGCCGCCTGCTCGATGGTGGCGCGCAACGCGGCCTCCACTTCGGCCGGGTTCTCTTCGGGAATCATGCGGCGGTCCAGTTTGAAGACCACCTTGCCGGGCATCACGTTGGTGTTGGTGCCGCCACTGATCTGGCCCACATTCAAATACGGGTGGTTGATGCCCTCGACCTTCGAGCTGACCTTCAGGTAGTCGGCATTCAATGGGTACAGGGCTTGCAAAATATGTGTCGCGCCTTGCAAGGCGTCAATGCCACTGTCGGGAATGGCGGCGTGCGCCATCTCGCCTTGCACCGTCACCTCCAATTGCAAACAACCGTTGTGCGCCGTCACCACCTGATACGAGAACCCGGCGGCGACCATCAGGTCAGGCCGGGTCAGACCTTTTGACAGCAACCAGCCCGGACCCAGATCACCACCGAATTCCTCGTCGTAGGTGAAATGCAATTCCAATTGCCCGCGCTTGGGCTTGGCCACCGCTTCGAGCGCGCGCAGGGCAAAGGTGAAGGTGGTGAAATCGCACTTGCTCACGGCCGTGGCGCGACCGTAAATTTTGCCGTCGACAATCTCGCCGCCATAGGGGTCGTGCGTCCAGCCTTCACCCGGGGGCACCACATCGCCATGAGCATTGAGCGCGATGGTGCGACCGCCGTCGCCATAGTGGCGGCGCACGATCAGGTTGGTGATGCTCTCCAGACCATGCTCGCGTACCACATCGGCGGGCACCGGATGCTTCTCGGCACTCAGACCAAAGCCTTGCAACAACTCGGCGGTGCGATCAGCGTGAGGGGCATTGTTGCCAGGCGGGGTGTCGGTGGGCACGCGCACCAGATCTTGCAAAAACTTGACCTGCTCATCAAAGTGCTGATCGATCCAGGCGTCGAGTTGGGCATAAGCAGTGGCTTGGCTCATGGGGTTTCACTTTCCTGTTGTTGCAAGACATGGGTAAAAGCGTCTACCGCCAGCTGCATGTCGTCACTGGTGGTCGATTCAAGGGGGTTGTGGCTGATGCCAGCGTTCTCGCCGCGCACGAACAGCATGGCTTGGGGCATCACTTCATGCAGCTTCATGGCATCGTGACCAGCCCCGCTGGGCAGCCGATACAGCGGAACGCCCAAGTGGTCCAGGGCCCGCTCCCATCGGCCTTGCCAAGCCCGATGGCTGGGGGCAGCGGCGGCGCGCATGGTCTCCTCGCGGGTACAACGCACGCCCCGACGCTGACAGATCGCTTCCAATTCGGCCAGCACATCGCGCTCGAGTGCGTCGCGCTGTCCGTCAGTGGGCGCGCGCAGGTCCAGGCTGAACGCACAGCGGCCCGGCACCACATTGATCGATCCATGGGGCACTTGCCACTGTCCGATGGTGGCCACGCTGTCGCCGTCGCTCGCTGCACGCCGCTCCATGTACAGGGCCAATTCGGCCACGGCGCAGGCGGCATCGCGGCGCCGATCCATGGGGGTAGTGCCGGCATGACTGGCGGTGCCGATGACCTCGCACAGGTAGCGCACGCTGCCGTTGATCGAGGTCACCACCCCCAGCGGCAGGTTCAGTTCATTGAGCACCGGGCCTTGTTCGATGTGCACTTCGACAAAGCCCAGGTAGCGCGCAGGGTCGCGCCGGATGGCCGCGATGTCGTCGACGCACAGACCGGCATGCTGCATGGCTTGTCGCATGGTCACGCCATCGGCGTCCTTTTGCTCCAGCCACTCGGGTTTGAAGTCACCGATCAAAGCGCCCGAACCCAGAAAGGTGGCTTTGTAACGCTGGCCTTCTTCTTCGGCAAAACCGACCACCTCGATGCCAAAGGGCAAGCGCTGCCCGGCACGATGCAACTCGCGCACGCAGGCCATGGGCACGAAGATGCCCAGGCGTCCGTCGTATTTGCCGCCATTGCGCACGGTGTCGTAGTGGCTGCCGGTCAACAGGTAGCGGGCGCTGTCGGCGCCGCCCGCTGGGTGAAAGCGACCCACCACATTGCCCACGGCGTCGATGTCCACCTGGTCAAAGCCGCAGTCTTTCATCCAGTGGCTGATGCGTTGCGCGCAGGCGCGGTGCGCGTCGGTCAGGTAAGTCACCGTCAGCTGGCCTTTTTCGGCATAGCCGGGGTCGCTGTGCTGGGCCAGCTTTTCTTGCCAGTCCCACACCGCATGGCCCAAACTCGGCTCCACGCCGAATTTGTCGTTCAGGCGGATCTCAGCGATGCGGTGGATGTTGCGCAAACACTCAAGCAACTCAAATTCGGGGTGGCCGTGCAGCCGCCGCTCAAAGGCGTCGATGATTTGTGCCTTGTTCAGACCCACGCCACGCGGACCGCGCACGGCCAGGATGAATGGCCAGCCGAATTTGGCGTTGTAGTCGGCGTTCAGCTTTTGGATGCGCGCGAACTCGGCCGGCGTGCAGTCGGTCAACCCGGCTTTGGTTTGCTCGTTGGTCGACTCAGCGGTCAGCGATTGGCTCACCATCGCCTTGCCCGCCAACTCGGGGTGGGCCCGGATCAGCGCCAGTTGCGCGTCACGCCCGGCATGCTCCAGCACCTGCGTCATCGCATGCTTCAAATGCGTCAGCGAGCGAAATGGCCGCTGCGCCAGCGCCTGTTCGGAGATCCAGTCCGAGTGCTCATACAAGCCACTCAGCATCCGCGCCGCCTCTGGGGTCGGTGCGGCGTTCAGTTGTTCCAGCGTATAGGCCATGGCGGGTCCTGCGTTCAAGCGACAAAAGGGTGGGTGGCTTGCCAGTGGCGGGCAATGTCCAAGCGGCGCGCAACCCACACACCGGGGTGAGCGGCAATGTGGTCCATGAAACGTTGCAAGGCGGTGATGCGCCCCGGGCGACCCAACAAGCGGCAATGCATGCCGATGCTCATCATCTTGGGTCGATCCAGGCCTTGCGGATCACCTTCGGCATACAAGGCATCGAAGCTGTCCTTCATGTACTGAAAGAAGGGGTCGGCATGCGAATAGCCTTGCGGCAAAGCGAAGCGCATGTCGTTGCAGTCCAGCGTGTAGGGCACGATCAGTTGCGGCACCACCTGGCCATCGGACTTGCGCACCTTCATCCAAAACGGCAGGTCGTCGCCGTAATAGTCGCTGTCGTAGGCGAAGCCCCCAAAATCGGCCACCAGTCGGCGCGTGTTGGGGCTGTCGCGTCCGGTGTACCAGCCCAGCGGACGTTCACCCCAGATTTGGGTCATCATGGCCATCGCCTCGGCCATGTGGGCGCGCTCGGTGGCCTCGTCGACGTTCTGATAGTGGATCCACTTCAGACCGTGACAACACAGGTCGTGGCCCAACTCTTTCAGGGCTTGCGCCATCTCGGGGTAGCGCTGAAAGGCGCTGGCGATGCCAAACACGGTCAGCGGCCAGCCGCGCTTTTCAAATTCGCGCAAGATGCGCCAGACCCCGGCACGCGAGCCGTACTCGTAAATGCCCTCCATGCTGATGTGGCGGGCCTCGAAAGCGGCAGGGTTGAACATCTCGCTCAAAAACTGTTCGCTGGCCAAGTCACCGTGCAGCACGTTGTTCTCGCCACCCTCTTCATAGTTCAGCACAAACTGCACGGCAATGCGTGCGCCGTTCGGCCAACGGGCATGCGGCACGTCGCGGCCATGGCCTTTCAAATCGCGCGGGTAGGGCAGGGTGCTGTCGTAATTGCTCATGGTGTACTTGTGTAGGCTGAGAGAAAAAATTGTGAGAGTCAGGCCAGGGCCATCGAGATGTCGTTCGAGGGCACTTTGCGGTCCAGCGTCAGGCTGCTTTCAACGTGCTGCAAATGCTCGTCCATGAGTCGCACGGCCAGCGCCTCGTTGCCGGCCTCGATGGCCTCAATCAACGCCACGTGCTCATCGGTCGAGTGTTCGGCCGCTCGGCTGCTTTGATACATCAGAGTGATCAGCGCACAACGCGAAATCAACTCGTTCAAAATTTGCGCCAGCACCTGATTGCCCAGCATCTGGGCCATGTGCACGTGGAAGTCGCCCAACAGCTCGGTTCGCCCGGCCACATCCCCGCGCGACACCGCATCGCGTTCTTGCCCAGTTCGAGCATGCGGCGAGTGGCGAACACCTGGCGCGCCTCATCTGCCGAGGGCGTGGCGACGAACGCGCCGCGCGCGGGTTCCATGCGGATCAACTTCTTTTGCACCAATTGAAACAGGGCTTGCCGCACCAAGTTGCGCGAGACGCCAAAGTGATCGACCAACTTCTGTTCGGCCAGTTTGGTGCCCGGGTGCAAGCGGTGCTCGACAATGGCCCGCGTCAGGGCTTCGACAATGCTGCGGGTCGGAGTGGGGTCGTCAGAGCTGTCCATGGTGGCTTCCTGTACAACATTGGGGCGAATTCACCCCATGGCACTGGTTTTAAAAATTGTATACACTTTCAGTTGCCAAGTAAACCTGGAGTAAAAAATGGGACTCAGCACACATGTTTTGGACACCATGCACGGTTGTCCGGCCGCAGGCATGCAGGTGGCCCAGTACAAAATCGAGGGCGAGCAAGCCACCCTGGTCAAGCGGTTCCAACTCAATTCTGACGGTCGCAATCCCGACGGACCGCTATACGACAACGCCAGCCTGAGAGTAGGCACTTACCGTCTGGTCTTCGACGTGCAAGACTATTTCAAAGCCAAGGGGGTGACATTGCCTGAACCGGCCTTTCTAAACCGGGTGCCCCTGGACTTTGGCATTGCCCACACCGACCAGCATTACCACGTGCCTTTGCTGGTCAGCCCCTGGAGTTACTCGACCTACCGGGGTTCTTGAAAAAAAACCGCCCAGCGACGGGGCAATTCCCTAAAATCAAGAAATTCAATTTCGACCGGGCGTCGGCCTCTGCCACGCCCCCCAACCGGTAGCCATTTCAATGAAACAAGTCACCAACACCGTGCGTTTCGTGCTCGACGGGCGCATCGTTGAAGCCGTCGGCGTGCGCCGCACCACCACCGTCCTCGATCATTTGCGCGAAGAGTTGCGTCGCACCGGCACCAAAGAGGGTTGCGCCGAAGGCGACTGCGGCGCTTGCGTGGTGATGGTGGGCGAACTCAACGCCCAAGGCAATGGCATCGACTACGTGCCTGTGAACAGTTGCATCCAGTTGTTGCCCAGTTTGAACGGCAAGTCGGTCAAGACCGTCGAGAGCCTGAAAAACCCCGACGGCACCCTGCACCCGGTGCAAAAAGAAATGATCGACTGCCATGGCTCGCAGTGCGGCTTTTGCACGCCGGGCATCGTCATGAGTCTGGTCAATCTGGTGCAAAAGAACGACTCGCCCAGCCGGCTGCAAATCACCGACGCGCTCAGCGGCAATCTGTGCCGTTGCACCGGATACAAACCCATCATCGACTCGACGCAAAAGGCCTGTCAGCACAAAGCCCAGCTCAAGGTCCAAGACGCCGCCGACGTGCCCTTGCTGAAAAAAATCGCCCCTTCCCAATCGCCCACCATCACGCTCTATGGTGAAATCCTGCTGCAACCCGTGCTGCGCACCCGCAAGGGCAATGAGTTCGTGTCCCCGGCCACATTGGCCGAGGTGGCCGACTACTTGCTCAAGCATCCGCAAACCACCTTGCTGGCCGGCAGCACCGAGATTGGTTTGCAAGTCAACAAACAATTCACCCGTCCCGAGCACATCATGTACCTGGGCAACGTGGTCGAGCTGCGCCGGGTCAGCGAAGACGCCCAAGCCTGGCGCATCGGTGCCATGGTCTCGCTTGAGCAGGTTCTGGATTTATGGCGTGACGTTTACCCCGATTTCGCCGAGGTGCTGCGCCGCTTTGGCTCGCCGCCCATCCGTTCGACCGCCACCTTGGCTGGCAACATCGCCAATGGCTCCCCCATTGGTGATTCGATGCCCTGCCTGATGGCGTTGGGGGCCACCCTGGCGCTGCGTCGTAGCGACAAAATTCGCCATGTGCCGCTCGATCAGTTCTACACCGGCCAAAAACAAAATGTCTTGCAGCCCGGTGAGTTCATCCAGGCCGTGGTGTGCCCCAAACCCCAGCCCGGTCAGGTCTTTCGTGCACACAAGGTCTCCAAGCGCTTCGAACAAGACATCTCGGCCACCTGCGCGGCCATCAGTTACCAATTGAAAGGCGGCCGCTTGAGCGGCGTGCGCCTGGCCTACAACGGACTGGCCCCCTCTCCCTGTCGCGCCCCCCAACTCGAAGCCGTCCTGGAGGGCCGTACGCCCGGCGAAGTCACCGCTGCCGCACTGGACGCCGCCATTGCTCAATGCTTCACCGCGCGTGACGGCTTGCGCGCCACCTGGGCCTACCGCTCACTCGTGGCTCGCAACCTGGTGCTCGACTTCATCCAAGAACCATTTACCCAGGAGGCCTGATCATGAACGCCCCCATCGACGTCAAAAACCTCCTGCCCACCTCGGGCCTGCAACAAGGCTCCGAGATCATTCATGAGTCAGCCCACCTGCACGTGACGGGCGAGGCCGCCTACACCGACGACATCCCCGAGTTGGCCGGCACCCTGTACGCAGCCATCATCAAATCGCCCGTGGCCCACGGCGAACTGGTGGGCGAGGGCATCGATCGCACCGCCATCATGGCCATGCATGGCGTGGTAGCGGTCTACACCGCCCGCGACATCCCTGGCGAGAACAATTGCGGCCCGATCGTGCATGACGATCCTTTCCTGGCCGATGGCAAGGTCGAGTTTGTTGGCCAAGCCGTGGCCGTGGTGGTGGCGCGTGAAATGCTCTACGCCCGCGAAGCCGCCGCCCGCGCCAAAGTCCAAGTCAAAGAATTGCCCGCCATCCTGACCATTGAAGAAGCCATGACCGCAGGCAGCTTCATCATGCCGCCCAAGGCCATCACACGCGGCGACGCAGTGGCCGCCATCGCCGCCGCGCCGCACCGCATCAAAGGCAGCGTGCGCACCGGCCAGCAAGAACAGTTCTACCTGGAAGGCCAAATCACCTATGCCGTGCCACGCGAAGACGGTCAGCTGACACTGTACTGCTCGACCCAGCACCCTGACGGTAACCAGCGCGAGGCCGCCGCCGCCCTGAACCTGAACACCAGCGACGTCGAAGTCATCTGCCGCCGCATGGGCGGGGGCTTTGGCGGCAAAGAGGGCAACGCCAGCATCTTCAGTCAAAGCGCCGCCCTGGCCGCTTTCAAACTCAAGCTCCCGGTCAAATTGCGCGTCAACCGCGACGACGACATGACCATCACCGGCAAGCGCCACGACTTCCGCATCGACTATGAAGTGGGCTTTGATGAGCGTGGCCGCATTTTGGGCGCTGACATCACCCTGATGTCGCGTTGCGGCTACAGCACCGACTACTCGGGCCCGGTGAACGACCGCGCTTGCTTGCACATCGACAACTGCTACCACATCCCGGCGCTCAAACTCATCAGCCACCGCTGTAAAACCCACACCCAAAGCGCCACCGCCTTCCGTGGCTTTGGCGGCCCGCAGGGCATGGTTGGCATCGAGAGCGTGATCGAGGACATTGCCGACACCCTGGGCAAAGACCCCCTTGAGGTTCGCAAGCTCAACCTTTATCAAGACCCGGCGGTCAGCGGCACCCCCGACACCATGACCACCCAGTACAACCAGTTGATCGAAGACTGGGTGGGTGACAAAGTCATCACACAGCTCGAAGCCGAGTCCCGCTACGCCCAGCGTCGTACCCAGGTCTCCGCCTTCAACGCCAAGCACAACCGACGCAAGCGCGGCCTGGCCCTGGTGCCGCTGAAGTTCGGCATCAGCTTCACCGCCACCCACCTCAACCAGGGCGGCGCGCTGTTGGTCATCTACATGGACGGCTCGGTCAGCGTCAACCATGGCGGCACCGAAATGGGTCAAGGCCTCAACACCAAGATGGCGCAGGTTTGCGCCGACGGCTTGGGCATCGGCGTTGAGCGTGTGCGCGTCACCGCCACCGATTCGCAGAAAGTCCCCAACGCATCGGCCACCTCGGCTTCCAGCGGCGCCGACATCAACGGTGCGGCCATCATGAACGCCACCGCTCAAATGCGTGAGCGCCTCAAGCCCGTCGCAGCCCGCTTATTGGGTTGTGACGCCGAGGCCGTCACCTTCGCCGACAACGCGGCCCATGGCGGCGGCAAGTCGGTGGCCTGGCCTGACCTGACCAAACAGGCGTGGCTCGATCGCGTGGGCCTGTCGGTCACGGGCTTTTACATGACGCCCGAAATCAAATACGACTTCACCACCCTCAATGGTCGCGCCTTCTACTACTACTGTTACGGCGCTGCCGTGACCGAAGTCGAGATCGACACCTCCACCGGCGAGTGGTGGCTGCGCGGCGTCGACATCGTTCACGATGTCGGCCAAAGCATCAACCCGGCCATCGACCGCGGTCAGATCGAAGGTGCTTATGTTCAGGGCATGGGCTGGCTCACCATGGAAGAATGCATTTGGGACAAGAAGGGCAAATTGCTCACCCACGGACCGAGCACCTACAAGATCCCGGTCGCAGGCGACGTGCCCGAGCATTTCAACGTCAGCTTGTTCGACAACCAGAACCTCAAGCCCACGCCGTTCCGCAGCAAGGCCACTGGCGAGCCCCCTCTGATGTTGGCCTTGTCCAGCTTCTTTGCCCTGCGTGATGCGGTGGGCGCAGTCGCCGACCATGCTGCGGTGGTCAGTCTGGACGCACCCGCCACGCCCGAGCGCATCTTGCTGGCTTGTGAGCGCGCCAAGGCCGCCCGCGCCAATTGACGCACGCGGCCCGGCAACTCAGGCAGGCGCTGGCCCAGGAGCCAGCCGTGCTGGTCACGGTGCAGCGGGTGCAGGGCTCCGGCCCACGCGAAGAGGGCGCTTGGATGGCCGTCACCGCCACCGGGGTGATCAACACCATCGGTGGTGGCCATCTGGAGTTTCAGGCCATCGCCGAGGCGCGTGCGTTGCTCAATGCTCCTGCGCAACCAGACCATCAAGACCCCTTGATCGTGCGCTATGCGCTGGGTCCCTCATTGGGGCAGTGTTGTGGCGGCGTGGTGCACCTGCGCTTTGAGCGCGTCAGCGATGCTCACCCCGCCATTGCCCCGCTGCTGCAACCCCAAGGCAAGCCGCTGGCCCTGTTTGGCGGTGGCCATGTCGGTCGCGCCATCGTCGATGTCATGGCCCGCTTGCCCTACCAGGTGCGCTGGATCGACAGCCGCGGCGAGATTTTTCCTGCCCCATTGCCTGACAACACCCAAGCCGAACACTCCGACCCGGTGCAAGACGCCGTCCCCGATCTGCTGCCGGGCACTGCCGTGCTGATCATGAGCTTCAGCCACGCCGAAGACCTTGACATCGTGGCGGCCTGCCTGCGCCGACTGCGCAGCCACAACGACTTGCCCTACATCGGCCTGATCGGCAGCGCCACCAAATGGGCCACCTTCCGGCATCGGCTGATCGAACGCGGCTTCACTGAGGCCGAACTCAGCCGCATCACCTGCCCCATCGGCATCCCCGGCATTCAGGGCAAAGAACCCGAAGTCATCGCCATCGCCGTCGCTGCGCAGTTGTTGAAATAATTCGAAAAATAATTGAAAATAATTGGGGTCAAATAATTGGGGTCAGACCCCAATTATTTTTGATCGCAGTTAATTCAAAAAGGCTTTGAGGGCGGCCAGGGTTTCTTCTGGCGATTCGTTCATCTGGTGATGCCCCATGGGCACGGTGACCACCTGATGCGCTTTGCCATGCTCGCGGGCTGCCGCGATCAGCGATTGCGCCGCTTTGGGCGGGGTCATCAGGTCCTGAGCCCCCAGCACCAACAGCACCGGGCAGGTCAGCTCGGCCATGGCCTGCAAGCCCCGGTCGTAGCGGTCGCACGCCACAAAGCCCCGATGGAAGACATTGACCTTGGGGTTTGAGCGCAACACCCGGCGGTTCAGCGCCGTGTTTGCACCGTACACCCAGGTGCCAGGGCCCAGGGCCGAGGGCGGCGCCGACAAGGTGGCGCGCGAGAACACATTGATCATGCGGATGGCTTTTTCGGGCTCGTTCAGGCTGGCCTCGATCAGCGCCGGTGACACCTTCATGGGGAAGGCCGTGCCCACCAGCACCGCATGGCTGATGCGTTCTTTCAATTGGGCTGCGGCTTCAAGGGCGATCAGCGAACCCCAACTGTGGCCAATCAACGCCGCTTGCTGAACACCGGTGGCGTCAAGCAGATGGCCGATGAAGGTTGCAGCCTCGGATACGCTGGAAGGGGCTTCGCCGCCGCTTTTGCAGTGGCCGGGCAAATCGATGGCCAGCACGTTCCAGCCATGGTGCGCCAGGTAGCGGCTTTGCAAAATCCACACACTGTGGTCATTGAGCACGCCGTGAATGAAGACCACCGTGGGCTGGCCCGGCTCATGCGCGCGACCGCCGGTGTAGGCGTAAATGGGTTGGCCCTGAACGTCGATGATCATCTTCAGGCCCCCGCTTTCTCGGCCGCTTTCAGGGCCCGCTTCAAGTCATCAATCAGGTCATCGGGGTCTTCCAGACCGATCGACAGCCGAATCGTGCCCGGCCCGATCCCGGCGCCTGCCAGCGCCTCATCGCTCATGCGAAAATGCGTCGTGCTGGCCGGGTGGATGACCAGCGAGCGGCAATCGCCCACATTGGCCAGATGGCTGAAAATCTTCAGCGCCTCGATGAAGGCTCGGCCTTGCGCCCGACTTCCCACCAAGTCAAAACTGAACACCGATCCGGCTCCGCGCGGGCCAAAGCGCAGCAGGCGTTGCGCCAGTGCGTGTGAGGGATGGTTTTCCAGCAAGGGGTGACCCACCCGTGCCACCATGGGGTGAGAGGCCAGAAACTGCACCACTTTCTCGGTGTTCGCCATGTGGCGTTCCATGCGCAGGGGCAAGGTTTCGATGCCTTGCAAAATCAGCCAGGCGGTGTGCGGGCTCATACAGGCGCCAAAATCTCGCAAGCCTTCGCGTCGCGCTCGCAACAGAAACGCGCCCACCGTCGATTCTTGCGAAAACACCATGTCATGAAAGCCATCGTAGGGCTGCGTCAGTTCGGGGAAGCGGCCTGAGGCCTCCCAATCGAAAGCACCGCCATCGACCAGCACGCCGCCGATGACTGTGCCGTGACCGCTCAGGAATTTGGTCGCCGAATGGTAGACCAAATCGGCGCCCAGTGCGAAGGGCTGGATCAGGTAGGGCGAGGTCAGCGTCGAATCGACCAACAAAGGCACCCCCGCGTCGTGAGCGATTTGCGACACCGTCGGGATGTCCAGCACATCCAGCCCCGGGTTGCCGACGGTTTCGCCAAACAGCAAGCGTGTCTCGGGGCGGATGGCGGCACGCCAGCCATCGATGTCGCCGGGCTTGACAAAGGTGGTCTCGATCCCAAAGCGGCGCAGGGTGTAGTGCAACAGGTTTTGCGAGCCGCCATACAACGCGGTCGATGCCACGATGTGCGAGCCCGCCCCCATCAGCGTGGTCACCGCCAGATGCAACGCGGCCTGACCACTGGCCGTGGCAATGGCTCCGATGCCGCCCTCCAGGGCAGCCACCCGCTGCTCCAGCACCGCATTGGTCGGGTTGCTGATGCGGCTGTACACATGCCCCGCCCGCTCCAGATTAAAGAGCGAGGCGGCGTGGTCGCTCGACTCAAAAACAAACGAGGTCGTCAGATGGATAGGCACGGCGCGCGCGCCGGTGGTGGGGTCTGGGCTGGCTCCGGCGTGCAGGGCCAGGGTATCGAAATGCGGATCGGCGTAACCTGACATGGGCGTATCCTTGGCGAAAGTTTCCTGAGCTATATTGTGACCCACCCACCAACAGGTCACATCATGAAAGTCAGCGACATCCTTCGCATCAAAGGGCACACCATCCACAGCGCCCAACCCCAGCAGCCACTCTTGGACGCCGTGCGGCTCATGTCCCAGTACGACATCGGCTCTCTGGTGGTGCTCGACTCAGGCCAGCTGGTCGGCATGTTGACTTTTCGCGAAGTCATCCAGGATCTCGTGCGAGAAGGGGGCAGCCTGGGCCGCGCCCTGGTGCGTGACGCCATGGTTCATGACCCGCTGGTCTGCACTCCCGACACCGATCTGGACGAGGTGCGACGCATGATGCTTGAGCGCCATGCCCGTTACATGCCGGTGCTCGAACAAGGCCAGTTGATCGGCGTGATCAGTTTTTATGATGTCGCCAAAAGCGTGGTCGACAGCCAGAACTTCGAGAACAAGATGCTCAAGGCCTACATCCGCGACTGGCCTGAAGGTCAGGCCCCCACTCAGGGCTAAGCCGCAGCGGGGCAAGCCAGCGCCAAACGCCATACCGACACCGCTTGACGCCGGGCGCGCTCGCCCCAGCCGTCAGGGGCGTCCCAAAGCACCACGCCACGCCAGTAACCCGTTTGCGCCAACAACGCCCAGGGTGGTTCTGCTGCGCCCGTGCAGGGCCACAAGTCCAACTCCAGCCCACGGCTTCGCCAGACAGGCAAGGCCTGCCAATAGGCTTCGGTCTGTCGGGCCGTGGTCGGGCAGGCCAACCAACGTGGGGCATCCGCAAGGGGGCGAGATCGTGGCATGGCTTATCATGACTTTTGGTGATGATGTTTATCATGACAGAAAGTACCCGGGTTCGCCACTATCGTTGTTGTTGTGCCACCCACCAAGCCCTTTGCCAAAGAGGCGCAGCGACAGGAGTTTTCCCGCCGATTGCGCGACGAATTGCAGCGCAGCGGTCGCGAAGCCAGTCCTTCGGCCTTGGCGCGCGAGGTCAATCTGTACCTGCGCCCCGCCGAACGGGTCCACCCCAGCAGCTGCCGCAAATGGCTCAATGCCGAGGCCATCCCCACCCAGGAAAAGCTCTTGCTGCTGGCGCAACTGCAGCAAGTCAGTGCCGCCTGGTTGCGTTTTGGTCAAGTGTCGGCCTTGCAAGAAGCCGTGCCGCCCCCGCTCAGCCTGACTGCCGAAGAATTGGCCCTGTTGGAAGGCTGGCGTCAACTGCGGGCCGGCCACCGCCGTGCGGTCCGACTGATGATGAGCCAGTTGCTGAAGTCGGGCGCCTGAGCCACAGGCTCGCCGGGCGAGCCGCATCCTGTTGGATAATCAGTCCATGAGCGGAAACACCTTGGGCAAAAGCTTTGCCGTCACCAACTTTGGCGAGTCTCACGGGCCGGCGATCGGCTGCGTGATCGACGGCTGTCCCCCTGGCCTGGTCTTGACCGAGGCCGACATCCAGCCCGAGCTCGACCGCCGTCGCCCTGGAACCAGCCGCCACGTGACCCAGCGCAACGAGGCCGATCAGGTGCAGATCCTCTCGGGGGTATACCAGGGGCGCACCACAGGCACGCCGATTGCCTTGCTGATTGCCAACACCGACCAGCGCAGCAAAGACTATGGCAACTTGGTCGAGACCTTCCGCCCCGGCCACGCCGATTACACCTACACCCAAAAATACGGCTTGCGCGACCCGCGCGGAGGGGGCCGCTCGTCGGCTCGACTGACCGCCCCCACCGTAGCCGCCGGCGCGGTGGCCAAGAAATGGCTGCAAGAAAAGTGGGGCGTGCGCTTCATGGGTTGCATGACCCAGCTGGGCGAGATCGCCATTCCCTTCGAGTCGTGGGACTGTGTGTCCCGCAACCCCTTCTTTGCCCCGGTGGCCGACGTCGCGCACCTGGAAGCCTATATGGACGCCCTGCGCAAATCGGGTGACTCATGTGGCGCGCGCATCCGCGTGGTCGCCCAGGGCATGCCCGTGGGCTTGGGCCAGCCCCTGTTTGACAAGCTCGATGCCGACATCGCCTACGCGATGATGGGCCTCAATGCCGTCAAAGGCGTCGAAATCGGCGCTGGCTTTGCCAGCGTTGCCCAACGTGGCAGTGTGCACGGCGATGCCCTGACCCCTCAGGGCTTCGTTGGCAACCACGCTGGCGGTGTGTTGGGTGGCATCAGCACCGGCCAAGATCTGGAAGTCAGCATCGCCATCAAGCCGACCAGCTCCATCTTGACGCCGCGCCCCAGCATCGACAGTCAGGGGCAACCCACCGTGGTGATCACCAAGGGCCGCCACGACCCCTGCGTGGGCATCCGCGCCACCCCCATCGCCGAGGCCCTGCTGGCCTTGGTGGTCATGGACCATGCGCTGCAGCACCGCGCTCAATGCGGTGACGTGGCCTATCCCCTGCCACCCATCGCCGCTCAAACTCCCGAGGGGGCCTGACCGCCCATGTCCCAAGCCAGTGCAACGGGCGCTGTGGTCTCGCGCCGCATGCTGGTGCCGTTTGCCGCCATGTCGGCCAGTTACTTCGCCCACATCGGCTTTTTCAATCCCTATTTGTCGCTGTGGCTGAAAGAGCTGGGGTACAGCGTGGGTGTCATCGGCGTGCTGGTGTCGCTGCAAGCCTTCACGCGCCTGTACTCACCCTACGCCTGGGGCTGGCTGAGCGACCGAACCGGACACCGCGTTCGGTTGTTGCAAATCAGTGCTGGCATCGCCCTGTTGTGTTCCTTCGGCCTGGCCCACCAGGGTGGCTTGTGGTGGCTGGCGGTGGTGCTGCTGCTCATGTTCACCCACACCAGTTCCATGATGCCCATGAGCGAGGCGGCCATGGCGCATTTGGTCAGCCAGGGCGGTGCGCTCGATGCTCGCCGCTATGGCCGCATCCGACTGTGGGGCTCATTGGGTTTTCTGGTCACGGTGTTTCTCGCCGGCTGGTGGTTTGACCACCACGGCATGAAAGACTTCCCCGTCTGGACCTGGGCCACGTTGGTGCTGGTGAACGTGAGCGTGTGGTCCATGCCCAATGCGCGCGAGCATCACCCCGAACACCAGACCCAGCAGTCGATTGCCGCCGAACTCAAACGGCCATACAACCGGTGGTTTTTCTTTACCCTTTTTTTTCATGTGCTGGCGCACATCGCCTTGTACTCGTTTTATTCGCTCTACCTCGACAGTTTGGGCTATTCCAAAGCGGTCATCGGCGCGTTGTGGGCGCTGTCGGTGGCGGTCGAGGTGTTGGGCTTCCTCACCCAAGGGCGCTGGTTGCACCTGCTCAGCCTACAGCGCTGGGTGTTGATCTGCGCCGTTGTATTGGTGTTTCGCATGAGCCTCATCGCGGCCGGTGCCGAGCAGCTGTGGGTATTGGCGCTGGCGCAGGTTTTGCACACCGTCACCTTTGCCATCCACCACAGTGTGTGCATCTCTTGGCTGTCCATGCATTTCCCGGCCCGATTGCGTGGTCGTGGTCAGGCGCTGTACTCCATCGTTGGTTATGGCGCCACGGGCTTTTTGGGTGCCTTGGGCGGCGGCGTGCTCAGCGAGCACTTTGGCCTGCAATCCGTGTTCTGGTTGGCCATTCCAGTGGCCGCTTGTGCCGTGTTGGGCGCCAGTCAGTTGTTGCGCGTCGATGTTCCGACTCAGCGCAGCTGATCTTGCGGCCGGAAGGTGATCAGCATCGGGCAGGGGATGCGCCCGTCTGTGTCGCGCGGCAGCTTGGCGGTTTTCAGCACGGCTTTTTGCACCGCATCGTCCCAATTCTCCAGGCCGCTCTTGCGCACCAGTTTGACGGCCACAATCGTGCCCTCAGGGGCGCATTGCACTTCCACCTCGGCCTCGGGGTTGCCCTTGACCTTGTCGAGATCGGTGAAAGTGATGTTGGGCAAAATCGCGCCGCGCACCTTGCCCGCATAACTGGCCGACGGCCCTGAGCTCTGTGCGGCCTTGCCGGTGCTGCCCGCAGGGCCTGTGGCTTCGGCCATGCCCATCGCGCGACGGATGTTCTCCTGGCGCTGGGCCTCGCGCTTTTTCTCTTCCGCCTTGTCCTTCTTCTCTTGCTCGGCCTTCTTGCGCGCTTCTTCCTGCGCCTTGAGTTTGTCTTCCTTTTCCTTTTCAGCCTTCTTCTTTTTCTCGGTCGCGATTTCGGCGTCTTTACTGGGCTGCGGCTTCACGGCCTGTTTCGGGGGGTCGGTTTTGGGGCGAGGATTGGGCTCGGGTTGCGCTTCAGGCTGGGGTTCCAAAGTCTCGCCTTTGGGGGCGGCGAGTTGCGGCAGCGCTGACCACAACTCGGCTTGCACACCCACGCTGTTGTCGCCGCTGCTCCAATTCACGCCCCAGGTCAGCGCCGCCAACAACAGGGCGTGAATGACCAGCGCCAGCCCTAAAGAGCGCGCGCCACCCGGTGGTGGGGGCGGGGCGAATTCAAGGTGGGCGGCCTGTGCCATGGTTGGGTTACTTCAGGACGCCAGCTTCACCGACAAACCCACCCGATGAACGCCAGCGCGCTGCAGGTTGTCCATCACTTTGACCACCGTCTCGTAGGCGATGGTGCGGTCGGCGCTGATCACCACCGGCGTTTGGCTGTCGCCGCCTTGCAATTGCATGGCTTGTTGCGCCACATTGTCCAGAGTGGCTTTGCTCACCGTGTCGGTGCCCTTGGTGCCGGTGGCGCGAGAGCGAATCTCGATCTGGTTGTCCTTGCTGATCTCGATGGTGATGATGCGCTCGGGGGCACTGGCGGCTTTGCCGACGCTGGGGATGTCGATCATGCTGGGCGTGATCAGCGGGGCCGTGACCATGAAGATGATCAGCAGCACCAGCATCACGTCAATGAACGGCACCATGTTGATGTCGTTCATGGTGCGCCGGCGTCGTCCGGTGCGCGAAGCGATGGCAGCCATGGCAGACCCTTTCAGTGACCCGAGGTCGATTGCACCGCCAGGTTGCGCTGCAAGATGTTGGAGAACTCTTCAATGAAAGTCTCCAGTTTGATCGACACCCGATCAATGTCACGGGCAAAGCGGTTGTAAGCCAGCACCGCTGGAATGGCGGCAAACAGGCCAATGGCGGTTGCCACCAGCGCTTCGGCGATGCCTGGCGCCACCTTGGCCAAAGTGACTTGCTGCAGATCGGCCAAGCCGGTGAATGCGTGCATGATGCCCCACACCGTACCAAACAGACCGACATAAGGAGAGACCGAGCCCACCGAAGCCAGAAAGGATAAATTCGACTCGATGGCGTCCATCTCGCGCTGGAAACTGGCACGCATGGCGCGTCGCGCACCCTCCATCAGCGACTGCGGATCGCTGATGCGACGCTCGCGCAATTTCTGGTTCTCGCGCATGCCGCTGGCGAAAATCCGCTCCATGGGGCCGGCCAGCTTGGCATTTTGAGTGGCGGCGGCGAACAACTCGTTGAGCGATTTGCCCGACCAGAAGTCGCGCTCGAATTCGTCGTTGAGCGCATTGACTTTTTTCAGGGCAAAGATTTTTCTGAAAATCCCCCCCCAGCTGGCCACCGAGACGCCCAACAGCAAGAGCACGACAATTTTCACCACCCAGCTGGCGTGGATGAACAGGTTGATGATGTTCAGGTCTTGGCTCATGTCAGTCGTTCCAAAATGATGGCAGGAATGCGTTCGGCTTGCAGGCGCTGGGCATGGACCCAGCCGATGCGGATCTGGCCTTCGCACAGCAACTCGTCGCCGAGCCAGGCTTGCTGGGCAATCACCAGACTGGCGCGGCCAGCCTGGGTCAGCCGGGCCGTGACGCGCAGCATGTCATCGAGCACGGCGGGGCGAAGGTACTTGACCTCTGTGGCGCTGACCACGAACATGCCGCCAGTTTGCTGGCGCAGCTCGTGTTGTTGCACACCCAGGTGGCGCAGCCACTCGGTTCGGGCGCGCTCAAAAAACTTCAGGTAGTTGGCGGAAAACACAATGCCACCAGCATCGGTGTCTTCCCAATACACACGCAGGTTCAGATCAAAGCTCATGCGTCCTCCCACAGCGTGCGCAAACGGCGTGCAGCATCGACCAAGTGCTCCATCGAGCTGGCCGTGGAAAAGCGAATGTGCTGCTCGGTGCCGTGGCTGCCAAAATCGCGCCCAGGGGTGGCGGCCACGCCGACGCGGCGCATCAGATCAAAGGCCAACTCCCAGCTGCCGGGCAGTCCCAGGCGTTGGCACAGGGCGCTGCAATCGGCCCAGGCATAAAACGCGCCATCGGGCATGACGGGCACCGACAACCCGGCATCTTTCAGTGCTGGGACGAAGAAGTCACGTCGAGACCTGAATTGCTCGCGGCGTTGCTCGTATACCGACAGACTTGCGGGCTCGAAGCAGGCCAGGGCCGCATGCTGAGCCACGGCGCTGGCGCAGATGAACAGGTTTTGTGCCAAGCGCTCGATCACGGCCACCAGCGCCTCTGGCACCACCAACCAGCCCAGACGCCAACCCGTCATGTTGAAGTACTTGGAAAAACTGTTCACGCTGATGATTTGCTCGTCGAGGGCAAGCGCAGTCTGACCCCAGGCCGCATCGAAACTCAGGCCCAGATAAATCTCGTCGACCAGGGTCACACCGCCTTGGCGGCTGACCCAGTCGTGGATGCCCGCCATCTCTGTCGTGGCAATCGACGTGCCAGTGGGGTTCGAGGGCGAAGCCAGCAACACGCCACGCGTCTGCGCGCCCCAGTGCTCGCGCACCTGAGCCGCGTCCAACTGGTAGCGCTGGCTGGCGTCACAGGGCAACAGCACGGCGCGACCTTCGGCGGCGTTGACGAACTGCCGATTGCAGGGGTAACAGGGGTCCGGCATCAGCACCTCGTCGCCGGCCTCGATCAGGGCCAGGCAAGCCAACTGCAAAGCCGCCGAAGCACCGGCGGTGATGACGATGCGACGCGCCGGCACCGTCACGCCAAAGCGTTGCCCGTACCAATCGCTCAGGCGCTCACGCAGGGCGGGCAAGCCCAACGCCGGCAGGTATTGCGTGCGGCCATCGCGCAGCGCCTGCTCGGCGGCCTGCACCACCAGGGGCGGTGCGGTGAAGTCGGGCTCGCCGATGTTCAAAAACAGCATGGGTGGTGCGCCCGGCGGGATCTGGCGAGCCATTTCACCAGCGGCCTTGGCCACCTCCATCACATGAAAAGGTTCGATGCGTTGGACTCGCTGGGCGATGCGCATGACCATCTCAGCGGTCGCGCCGCTCGCTACCGGTTTCCTGCGGGCGCAGCTGCAACGCCAGAGCGTGCAAGACGGCGTTGACATACTTGTGGCCGTCGGTGCCACCAAACTGCTTGGCCAGCTCGATGCATTCATTGAGGGTCACGCGCCAGGGCACATCGAGGCAATGCTTGAATTCGTAGGCGCCCAGCCACATCACGGCGCGCTCAATCGGCGAGATCTCGACCAAAGGCCGATCAAGCAGCGGAGCGATCAGCGCATCCAGGGCTTCGGCATGTTCGGCGCAGCCCAACAACAGGGCGTCGTAGTGCACCGAGTCGGCTTTGTTGAAACCAGCCAGGCCGCGTGTGAAGGCGTCGATCTGGGCCACCGGCTGGCGACTGACCAGGACTTGGTAGAGACCTTGCAGTGCGAACTCGCGCGAGCGGCTGCGCGCATTGCGCGCCGGCTTGCGGACCTCTGTGGCACCGGCCTTGGCCGTCATGCGTGGGTCTCCAGCAAACGCGCCATCTCGACTGCCACGCGGGCCGCGTCACGACCTTTGTCGTGTTGCCGCGCCACCGCTTGGGCCAGGTCTTCGGTCGTCAAAATCGCATTGGCGATGGGGATGTGATAGTCCAACCCGACACGGGTCACGCCGGCCCCCGACTCGTTGGCGACCAATTCGAAGTGGTAGGTTTCGCCGCGGATGATGCAACCCAGCGCGATCAGCGCCTGAAACGGGGGCTCTTCCTGTTGCGCCAACGCTTGCAGGGCCAGCGGCACCTCGAGTGCGCCAGGCACGCTCACATGGACGATGTCGTTATCGCCCACGCCCATCGCAGCCAACTCGGCAGAACAGGCTTGCAGCAGTGCGCCGGTGATTTCTTCATTGAAGCGTGCCTGCACAATGCCGATGCGCAGGCCTTTGCCATTCAGGGTGGTGCTGGCCGCAGTGGGGATGAACATGGGTCACTCCTGGGCCAAGTGGCCTTCAATTTCAAGGCCGTAGCCGGTCATGCTGGGCAAGCGACGCGGACTGCCCAACAAAGTCATGCGGTGCACACCGCAGTCGCGCAGGATCTGTGCGCCCACGCCATAGCTGCGTAAATCCATGGTGCCGCGCTCGGGGCCATGCGAGGCCCGGGCGGTGCCTTCGAACTGGGCCAACAACTGTTGGGCGCTTTCACCGCAATTGAGCAGCACCACCACGCCGCAAGACTGACTTGCGATGTGATTGAGCGCCGCATCCAGGCTCCAAGAGTGCATCTTGCGACCAGTCTCCAGCGCATCGAGCACCGACAAGGGTTCGTGTACCCGCACCGGCACCACCTGCTGGCTGCCGGGTTGTCCCTTCACCAGCGCCATGTGAATACCTTGACTGGGCAGGTCGCGGTAAGCGTGGGCCACAAATTCGCCGTAATTGGTCTGCAACGTCTTGGTGCCGACCTTTTGCACCAGCGATTCGGTGCGGCTGCGGTAGGCGATCAGGTCGGCAATGGTGCCGATCTTCAGGCCGTGCTCGGCCGCGAATAATTGCAAGTCGGGCAGCCGCGCCATGGTGCCGTCGTCTTTCATGATCTCGCAAATCACCGCTGCCGGGGTGCAGCCAGCCAGCGCCGAGAGGTCACAGCCGGCCTCGGTGTGACCGGCGCGCATCAACACGCCACCATCGACCGCTTGCAACGGGAAAATATGGCCCGGTTGCACCAGATCGCTGGGTTGGCTTTGGGGGTTCACCGCCACTTGCACGGTGCGCGCGCGATCGGCGGCGGAAATGCCGGTGGTCACGCCCTCGGCGGCCTCGATCGAGACCGTGAAGGCGGTGCTGTAGACCGTGCCATTGCGTGTCGCCATGGGCGGCAGCTTCAAGAATTCGCAGCGCTCGCGCGTGAGTGTCAGGCAAATCAAGCCACGGCCAAAGCGGGCCATGAAATTGATGGCCTCGGGCGTCACGTGTTGGGCCGCCATGACCAAGTCGCCCTCGTTCTCGCGGTCTTCTTCGTCGACCAAAATCACGATGCGACCGGCCTGGATTTCGGCGACGATCTCTTCCACCGGTGAGATGGGCACGGGTTGCAAGGTCTTCATGCGGAAGCTTTCGGGTTCAGTCCGGCACTGAGCATGCGTTCGACATAACGCGCCACGGTGTCGATTTCCAAATTCACCCGCACCCCGGCCTTCAATTCAGACAAGGCGGTGTGGGTGACGGTGTGGGGGATGAGGTTGATGCTGATCTCGCAGCCTTGGCCCAAGTCGGCCACCTGATTCACGGTCAGGCTCACGCCGTTGACCGTCACAGAACCCTTGTAGGCCATGTAACGCGCCAACTCCAGCGGGGCGACAATGCGCAGCAGCCAGCTTTCGCCGACTTGTTCGAAATGGCTGACCTGACCCTGGCCGTCGACATGGCCCGAGACGATGTGTCCGCCCAGCCGATCATTGGCGCGCAGCGCTTTCTCCAGGTTGACCCGGCCGGTTTGGTCCAAGCCGCTGGTGCGAGCCAGGGACTCGACCGAAATTTCGATGCAAAACTGCTGTTGAGGGACATCGAGCCGAGTGACGGTCATGCAGGCGCCGTTGATGGCGATGCTGTCACCCAAGCCCACGTCATCGAGGTACCCGGCCGGCGCCTGCAAAGTAAGGCGTTTGCCGTGATCCAAAGAGCGACCCAGGTCGTGAACGGCGACGATGCGCCCCACGCCGGTGATGATTCCGGTGAACATTCTTGTATTGTAGCCCTCGCGCGGCCCCACTGTTTCAGCGCCGGGCGCGCAAACGCAAGTCGCGGCCCATGCGCTCGCACTCGATCCATTCAAAACTCAGCGCTTGGCTCAGATCGGTGAATTCGGGCCATTGCGCCATGCCACGGCCGTTGCCCAGCATTTGGGGCGCCAGATAGATCAGCAATTCGTCCACCAGCCCTGCGCGCAGCAGCGAGCCATTGAGCAAGTGCCCGGCTTCTATGTGCAGTTCATTGACCCCGCGTTGGCCCAAATCGGCCATCATCGCGATCAAATCGACCTTGCCAGCGGCATTCGCCATGCAGCGCACCTCGGCCCCCCGTTCGATCAGGGCCTGTTGGGCGGCGTTGGGCTGCTGTGCGCCATAAATCCAGACCGGTCGGCGGGGTGCCCACAGTTGGGCTGTGGCGGGAGTCTCCCAGCGCGAATCGACCACCACCAGCGCCGGTTGGCGCGGGGTCTGCACCAGCCGCACGTCCATCCGGGGGTCGTCTTCCCGCACCGTGCCCATGCCTGTCAAGATCGCACAGGCGCGCGCGCGCCAGGCATGTCCGTCGGCGCGCGCCTCAGGCCCGGTGATCCATTGGCTCAAGCCATTGGCCAGCGCGGTTTGGCCATCGAGTGAGGCGGCGATTTTCATGCGCACCCAGGGGCGGCCCCGCGTCATGCGCGACATGAAGCCGATATTCATGTCGTGGGCTTGTTCGGCCAACAGGCCCAGCTCCACCTTCACGCCATGGGCGCGCAGATGCGCCAGACCGCGTCCGGCCACCAGCGGATTGGGGTCGGCCAGGGCCACCACCACCCGCGCCACCCCGGCTTGGGTCAAAGCCTCGCAACAAGGGCCAGTGCGGCCCTGATGGGCGCAAGGCTCAAGCGTCACATAAGCGGTGGCTCCTTGCAGGTCGTGGCCGCGAGACTGCGCGTCGCGCAAGGCCATGACCTCGGCGTGCGCTTGCCCGACGGCCTGTGTGTGGCCTTCGCCCAGCACCCGACTCTGGGCATCGGTCAGCACGCACCCCACGCGCGGGTTGGGCGAGGTCAGGAACAGCGCCTGACCGGCCAGTTCCAGCGCGCGCTGCATCATGCGGACATCGAAGGTGGGCTCACTCATGGGGGGATTATCTGGCATCAGCCCAGCCCAGCTCACTCACCAACATGACAAGCCCACCGCATCGGTGCCGCGCTGGCCCTGCTCGCTCAGCCACAGCGCGCCGCAGGCGTCGTCCCCCTGGCGACCCTGCGGCGTGGCGCGCAGCGTGTAGCCGCTGCTGCCACGCGTCAGCGTCAGGCGGTAACTCAGGCCCTCGGGCCAGGGGCCGGGCTCGGGCAGTTGGCTGGGCCACTGGCCGGTCAGCGCGGCCTCGCGCTCGACCCAGGCGCCCGCCTGAGCCAAAGCCTGCCTGGCCAGCGCCCTTTGGCCGCGTTGCCAGGCGCTGTGTTGCAGCGGCAGGGCCTGCGCCGCCAGCACCCCGGCAATCGCCACAGCGCACAGGCACTCGAGCAGGCTGAACCCCCTGACTGGCCCCGGCTTCTTCATGGCATCACCTCGCGCCAACTCAGCCAGCGCCCCTGGCCCGGGGTGGGCGGATCCAGCCACACCGCCTGCATCAGCGAGCCCGAGCCAGGGGCCCACTGCACCCAGGCGGTTAAGCGCACCAGCGTGCCTGCATCACTGGCGGTGCTCTCGATCCAACAGCCCAATCTCGCCCCGGGCAGGGTGGGCCAGCCCTGTGCCCAAGCCGGGCGGGCCGAACAGCCGCCCCAACCGATCTGCTCCACCAGCCCCAACCAATGCGCTCGCGCCAGGCCAGCGCTGCCTTGCCAGGCACAACGCCCCTGCGTGCAGCCGCGCTCAGGGGGGGGCGCTGCTTGCGGCCAGGTCTGCTTGGCGTCGCGCAGCACGGCTTCGGCGGCCAGCAGCGCCTGCACTGCCAACTGGCGCTGCGCCCAGCCCCGGTTCAGTGCGGCCAGAGTCAGCCAAGCCATCAGGATGCTGGCCGAGAGCAGGGTGCACACCAGCAGCACCCCCACCAGCGCCACGCCGCGCTGTCTCATGGTCCCTCGACCCGCAAGGCCCACTGGCGTGTCCAGACCCGGGTCATGCGCTGCGTGTCGCTGCTGGCGCGGCCCAGACAATCGCTGGTGTACCCGACCCCTGCGCCGCCCGCCGCACTGGCCTGCAGTGTCAGGCACAGGCGCACCCCCAACGCCACGCCTTGGGCAGGGGCATCGCCCGTCGCCCGCCAACGCCAACGGGGCTCTTCTGGGCTGCCGCTTTGCCAAGCCCACCAGGCCTGCCAGCCGCGCACCTGCTCGACCCAGGACTGCCAACGGGCGTTGGGTTGAGCCGTGTCCTTGCATTTCAATTGACCGTCGACCCAATCGAACTGGTCTTGCAGCAGCGCCGGCGCTTGGTCAGCGTCCTTGGCCCATACCCGGGTGTTTTGGCAATTCGGGTCCAGTTCGGGCCGGTCGTGGATGGCGCGCGCATGCACCCAGGTGGGGGCCTGTCCAGGGGGCAAGGCCACATAGGCTGCGCTGGCTTGCCAGTGCTGACCATCAAAGACCAGTGGACGCGACCCCGCTTGGCGACTCAGGCGCAACAGCGCCCGCTCAAGCCATGGCGTGCGTTGCAGCAGCTCTGTGCGCAAGTCTTGTTCGGTCCACCACTGCCAGTGCACGCCCCAAGCCTGCACCGCCATGCTCAGCACCGACAGCCCCAGGCTCAGCCCCAAGAGCATGTCGATCTGCCCCACGCCCAGAGTGCCCCGCCGGGTCGGGGTCGAGTGCTTCATGGCCACCCCAGCGCCACCAGGCAGCGCCAACCTTCGGGGCAGATCTGACCATTCACCCCCATGTCGCGCGCCGGGGCGCCGGCCTCGGGCCAGCGCACAGCCACCGCCTGGATGCGCGCATCCCCACTCCAGGGAGCCAGCCAAGTCTGACCTTGCGGTAACTCACGGCCCAGCCTCTGCTGCCAATCGGCCAACAGGCTCTGGCGCCAGGCGGTGGCATCGCACTCGATGCGCACGCAGTCGGGGCCTGCCATGCGCTCGCCCCAGCCCAGACCCATGGGAGCCGTCGCGCGGGCCAGACGCAGGGTCTCGAACAAGTCGGCCTGGTATTCTCCAGCCACGGTCTGTTGGGCGAGCAGCCGGTACTGTTGCAGCAGTGCACGTGTTTGCCAGACCAGACTCAGCCCCAGCCAAGACCACAGGCCCAGCGCCAGCAGGGCGTCCAGCAAAGCCCAACCCCGAAGGCTTGAGGGCATGCTCATTCGCTGCATGACTGTCCCTGCACCCGGCGCAAACGCCCCAAGGCATTCAAACACAACCACGCCGCCGGGCCCAGTCCCATCGACTGGGCCTGAAACACCGCGCTGGCCCCGCCGCTGAGAGGCTCGCCCCAGGCATCGATGCGCCAGCCCTCGGCAGGCTTAAAGCCCCAACGCACCGTGGACCCCGGTTGCGACTCTCGGGCGGTCGACGCGATGTCTGGCGCGACCCATTGCCAGGGGCAGGGCTGGGTCGCCGGGCACGGGCTGGGGGTTTGCAATCGCGCCCCGCGCCCCAGACGCAACGACTGCCAGCGGTTGGCCCACCAATCGGCCTCAAAGCTGGATCGGGCCTGTGCCGCCATGCTGCGCTGGCCACTGGCGTGCAAGGCGGGTTGGGCGCTGGAGAGCATCACGCCCAGCAAAGCCAATGCCGTCAAGGCGCCCAATAGCGCGTGGCCGGCTTGGTCTTGGGCGGAAGAGGGGGTGGGCAGGGCGTACATGCAGCCATGGTGCTGCACCGGGGCCGTCTTTTCAATGCCACGGTGACAGCGAACTGTGCACCGCAGGAAGCACCTCAGCGGCGCACCTCGTCGACCAGGGTCTTGAACTCGTCGATGTCCTCAAAACTGCGGTAGACACTGGCAAAGCGCACATAGGCCACCTTGTCGAGCTTGCGCAATTCGCGCATTACCATCTCGCCGATGCGCGTCGAGGCAATCTCTCGCTACGCCTGACTGAGTAATTTTTCTTCGATCCGCTCGATCGCCGAGTCGACCTGTTCGGTGCTGACCGGGCGCTTGCGCAGCGCCAGGTTCATGCTCGCGCGCAATTTGCTGCGGTCGAAGTCGATGCGCCGGCCATCTTTTTTGACGATGGCCGGGAAGTTCACCTCGGGTTTTTCATAGGTGGTGAAGCGCTTTTCGCAAGACACGCATTGACGGCGGCGGCGGATGGTGTCTCCTTCTTCCGCCAGCCGGGTCTCCATGACCTGGGTTTCCAGGTTGCCGCAAAAGGGACACTTCACGCGCGCGCCCCGATCAACGGTAGACCGGGAAACGCGCGGTCAAGGCGTTGACCTTGGCCCGCACCGCTTCAATGTGGGCGGCGTCACGCGGGTGATCCAGCACATCGGCAATCAGGTTTGCAGTCAGGCGCGCCTCTTCGTCCTTGAAGCCGCGCGTGGTCATTGCCGGTGTGCCGATGCGCACGCCACTGGTGACCATTGGCTTTTCCGGGTCGTTGGGAATGGCGTTCTTGTTGATCGTCATGTGGGCCTGGCCCAGCACCGCCTCGGCTTCCTTGCCGGTGATGCCCTTGGCGCGCAGGTCGACCAACATCACATGGCTCTCGGTGCGGCCGCTGACGATGCGCAAACCGCGCTGGGTCAGGGTCTCGGCGACGATTTGCGCGTTGCGGATCACTTGTGCCTGGTAGGTCTTGAATTCGGAGGTCAGCGCCTCTTTGAAGGCCACCGCCTTGGCGGCGATCACATGCATCAGGGGGCCGCCTTGCAGGCCGGGGAAGATGGCGCTATTGATGGCCTTCTCGTGCTCGGCCTTCATCAGAATGATGCCGCCACGCGGGCCTCGCAGGCTCTTGTGGGTGGTCGATGTCACCACATCGGCATGCGGCACCGGATTGGGGTAGACGCCAGCGGCGATCAGACCGGCGTAGTGCGCCATGTCGACCAGAAAAATCGCGCCCACGTCCTTGGCCACTTTGGCGAAACGAGCCCAGTCGATGCGCAGGCTATAAGCCGAGGCACCGGCCACGATCAGCTTGGGACGGGCCTCGTGGGCCTTTTTCTCCATGGCGTCGTAATCGATCTCTTCCTGGGCATTCAGGCCGTAAGAGACCACGTTGAACCACTTGCCCGACATGTTCAGCGCCATGCCGTGGGTCAAGTGACCGCCTTCGGCCAGGCTCATGCCCATGATGGTGTCGCCAGGCTTCAAAAAGGCCAAGAACACGGCCTCGTTGGCAGAGGCGCCGCAGTGCGGCTGCACATTGGCGGCGTCGGCGCCAAACAATTGCTTCACGCGGTCAATGGCCAGTTGCTCGGCCACGTCGACGTTTTCACAGCCACCATAATACCGCTTGCCCGGGTAGCCTTCGGCGTATTTGTTGGTCAGTTGCGAGCCTTGCGCCGCCATCACAGCCGGTGAGGCGTAGTTTTCACTGGCAATCAGCTCAATGTGGTGTTCCTGGCGCGCATTTTCGGCCTGAATGGCGGCCCACAATTCGGGGTCGGTGTGTTGAACCAAATGTTGACGATCGTACATAACGGCAGTCCTTTGAAGAAAGAGATGGCCTGGCGCAGGCCAAGCCCCAAGGCTGCCCAGGCGATCGGCGTGACCCCCTTAGGGGGTTGGCGCGCTCCACCGTGGTCTTGGCCCTTCGGGGCCGGCCCACGTCGTCATCGGGGTCATCCGATGGTTATCGCCAGTCACACGCCAACCTCTATTTTAGACCAGCTCAGGGGGCCCAGGGCCCGCCGGGGGGCTCATTTCTCTTCTTCGTTCGGGTTGACCAGGCGCTGCGCCTTTTCCCACAGGTTTTCCAGGCCGGCAGCGGCCACCGATCCGGCGCTGGGTTCGGCAATGGGCACGAGCTGGCCCTGGGCCACTTTCTTCAGCCGGTTGTGCTCGGCCAGCACACGGTTGAGGTAGTTGTTGGGCGAGTTATCGACCGCGCCCACGTACAGCTTCAGGCCACCTTCGAGGGAGCCGGCCCGGGCAATGCAATCTTTCAGCACCGTCACGCCCACTTTCAGGTTGGCCATGGGGTCAAAAGCGGCCAGCTTGCCGCCGAAAATCTCGTACTTCTCGATGTGCACCTTGGTCATCACCTGCATCAGGCCTTGTGCGCCCACGGGGCTTTGGGCAAAGGGGTTGAAGCCCGACTCGATGGCCATCACGGCCAAAATCAGGGTCGGGTCGATCATCGCCTTGTCGCCCGACTCGTAGGCTTCGGCCACCAAAGCGCTGATCGGCTCGGCGCCCACCTTGTATTTGCGACTGAGCCAATAAGCCAGATTCGCCTGCTGCTTGGGCAGGTCTTGCGGGTTGGCTGCCGTGATGCGGTCGACGGCGCCGGCATCGCTGCTGATGAATTCGTTCTGGCGGTCTTGCAGCCAGTTGATCAGGCGCAACTCGGCGCTGGCCCGCAAATCGGGGCGGGTGCCAAACAAGGTGGCCACGCAAAACACGACCAGGCCGATGAAGGCCAGGCCGTTGTGCGTGATGGCAAAAAAACCCTCGGCCACATCGGCCATGAAGGTTTTGACGCCATCCTGAATCTGTTGGATCGCACTCATGAAACGAACTTTATCAGACCTGCTTTTCGCATGGTGGGTGCGGGGATGTGGGGTCTGGGCCGATGTATCGGTCAACTCCATTTAAAATGCGTTTGTGAACCAACATCTAACCCCCGACCTCCAAGCCCTTGATGCCGCCACCGGCGGGGCTTTCTCCGCATCCACTTCGGGTGAGCGCGCTGCGTGCGTGCGCGCCTGGCTGGCCACCGCCCCTGACCACGAGTTGATGCAAACTGTTTACCGCGAGCTCAGTTCCCGCGACAAGGGGGCTTCCAAGGCCTTGCGTGAGCGACTCGATGAGATCAAGCGAGAACGCCACCAATCCGAGTTGGTCGACGAGTGGGTGCAAAAGGGCGAGGCCCTGCGGCTGACGCCCAAAATGGCCTTGGCCCAAGCATTGGCTTGGCAACGCGATGCCGCCAAGGCAGGTGCGCCGCTCTCGCGAGAGCCGCTGGCTGGCCTGAAACAAGCCTTGAACGACCGCATCCGCCACATCGAGGACCTGCAACACCGTGCCCAAGTGCTGCGCGAGTCGGCCGTGCTTTTGGGTCAACGCACCGAGGTGCTGTCAACCAAATCCTGGCAAGAGGCCCTGGCCCAGCGCGAACTGTTGTCCCAAGATGTGCAACGCTGGCTGGCCGAGTGCGCCCAACTGACTCAAGACGCCGACTGGTCCTGCGTCGATCCCAAATTCCCACCCGCCTTGCAAGCCAATGCGCAGCAGGTGCAAGGCGTCTATGAAGCCTTTGCGGCCGCGCTGGGCGTGGCCCAAAGCGCCTCTGCCGACGAATCCCAGCCCCTGCCTGCCGTCCCCTCTTGGGCCGATGAGATTCGCCAAGCGCGCGGTCTGGCCGTGGTGCAGGCACAGGTCCCGGCCGCGCCACCCAAACCCAAAATCGACCCGGCTTTGCGTGCCGCCGCCGTGGCGGTGGTGCAACCCCTGCTGCAAAAGCTTGAGCAAGAGCTGGCCCAAGGCCACGGCAAGGCCAGCGCTGGCGTCGCCAACGACTTGCGACAGGCGTTGCGTGAGCACGCCGCCGTCTTGCCCGAACGCCTGGAACACCAAATTCAATCGGCACTGGCCGCTGCCAACGAATTGGAAGGCTGGCAACGCTGGCGCGCCGATCAACTGCGCGCCGAGTTGGTCGCCAAGGCCGAAGCCCTGTTCAAGCCCGCTCCGCCGGCGGCCGAAGGACAGACCTCGTCCGAGCCGAAACCGGCATTCGGCGGGCGCAAGATGCAAGAAACCTTGCGCGAATTGCGCGAGCAATGGAAAGCCACCGATCAAGGCGGTTTGCCCAACCACGGGCTGTGGAAGCGCTTTGACCAGGCTTGTAACCGCGCTTACAAAGTGGTCGAGGCTTGGCACGAGAAAGTGCGAGCCGAATCGACCCAGCACCGCGAACAGCGTTTGCAACTGATTGCCGAAGTCAACGCCTGGGCGACCGAACACGCCCAAGGCCCCGACTGGAAGGCCGTGGCCCGACAGCTGTCGCAATTCTCCGAGCGCTGGCGCGAAGCCGGCCATGTCGGCGAAAAGGTTTTTGCCGAACTGCAACCCCAGTGGAAGGCCGCCTACCAGGCCGCCAATGCCCCGATGGACGCTGCCCACAAAGCCGCAGTGCTGCGTCGGCAAGCACTGATCGAAGAGGCGGTGGCTTTGGCGCAACGCCCCGGTTTGCCGCTGTACGCCATCAAGGCGCTGCAGCAGCGTTGGCAGGCCGAGTCGCACACCATGTCGCTGGATCGGCGCACCGAACAAAAATTGTGGGATGCTTTTCGGGCCCCCATCAACGCCCTGTTCCAGCGCAAGTCGCAAGAGCGTGTTCAGGCTGCTGCGGCGCTCAGCCTCCACGACAAAGCGGTGATCGATGCCTCCCAGGCCCTAGAGGCCGCCTGCAAGAGCGGTGACGCCGTTGCCATTCGCGCCGCCACTCTGGCTTTGCAAAATGCCAGTCGAGGTCAGGTCGCAGCCAGTCCTGCGCCGGTCGCACAGACCAACGCAGAAACCAGCGCAGAGACCAGCGCAGAGACCAGCGCACAGGCCCCCGCCGATACCGCCGTACCCGACACCAAGCCTGCCGACCCCCCCGCCCCCCGCAAAGTGGTGGCCGTTCGCGGTGACGACCGCCCCGGCATGAAAAAAGCCGAGCCTGCCGCACCGGCCCGTGGCCCGCGCAAAGGGCCACCGGGTCGACCCGAGCGCGGCGACCGCTTCGAGCGCCCTGATCGGGGCGATCGGGGGGATCGGGGGGATCGCAATGATCGTTTCGAGCGTGGCCCGCGTTTGGGCGATGCCGCATTTCGCGCCATGCGCCAGGCCCAAGACCTGGCCGAGCAATCCCTGCGCAAACTGGCCGCCCAAGCCCACGGAGAGGTGCTCACCCATTTGCTGCGGGCCTGGAAAGACCGCCAACCCGAACAGGTGCCAGCGGCCAGAGAACTGGGCTCGCGCGTGGCTCCGGCCCAGCGCCAAGCCTGGCTGTCGGCTTTGTCCGCCTCGCCCCATGCCGGACAAGGCGCCGAAGCCCTGCTGCGTTTGGAGATTGCCGCCGAGGTGCCCACCCCGGCCAGCCACATCGAAGAGCGCCGCCGCATGCAGCTCAAATTGCTGACCCAGCGCAACCAGGCCAGCCCGCGCGAAACCTGGGCTCAAGACGTGGCCCAGGTTTTGGCCGAACCGCATGCCGACGATTCGGCGCGTCGCCTGCAAGCCGCGCTGAAAGTCTTTTTGCGATGAAGTGTGCTGTCGGGTTCTAGGGAAGCGCTGCAAAACCCCAAGCGTTGATTCTTCCCTAGCCCGTCACTGCCAACCTGTGCCAGCCCGGCGCGCCCGCCTGCCAGCGCAGCACTTGCGCACGTGTTGGCAGGCCATCCAGACGCCAATCGCTCAGCACCGTGCGTCGCATCCCCGCGCCCAAATCGTGGTCGCCGGGGCGGTGCGTGTGACCATGGATCAAGTGGGTGGCCCCAGCCTGGCGCAAGATCTCGCGGGCGGCTTCAGGGTCGACATCGGCGTCACCGGCCAGGGTCATCTGCCGGGCCTGACTTTGTTGACGCATCTGGCGTGCCAAGGCCAGTCGATGCTTCAGAGGTTGCGCCAGAAACTGCGCCTGCCATTGCGGCGACCGCACCTGTCGGCGAAACGCCATGTAATCGTGGTCTTGCAGACACAAGGCGTCGCCGTGGCTCAGCAGGCACACCTCATGGGGCAATTGCAGGCGACAGGTTTCGGCCAGCGGCGTCGCACCGCAGGCGCGGGCAAAGGCTGAGCCGGTCAGGAAATCGCGATTGCCCGGCAACCAAAACAGCGCCAAGCGTTGGCTGGCTTGGGCCAGCGCCTGCACACAGCTTTGCTCGAAAGCCCCCTTGGGGTCGTTGAGCAAGTCGTCGCCCACCCAAACTTCGAACAGGTCGCCCAAGATGAACAGCGCTTGCGCCGGTGTTTGACCCAGGTGGTTCAGAAAAGCCCGCTGCGTGCTGGGCTCAGTGGCTTGCAGGTGCAAGTCCGATAGGAAGTCGATGCAGCCCCAAACGCGGCCATCCAAGGCCAAGGTCACCGGGGTCGCATCGACCATAGTCGCAAGCTCTTTTACAAAGCGACAGCTTTTTCGACCACCACCGGCTCTTTGGGCACGTCGTCATGAAAGCCGCTGCGACCGGTCTTGAAACCACGGATCTTGTCGACCACTTCGATGCCCGAGACCACCTTGCCAAAAACGGCATAGCCCCAGCCTTGCAGCGAGGGGGCAGTGTGGTTCAAAAACGCATTGTCCGAGACGTTGATGAAGAACTGGGCAGAGGCCGAGTGCGGGGCCTGGGTACGCGCCATGGCGATGGTGTAGCAATCATTCTTCAGGCCGTTGTTGGCCTCGTTCTCGATTTCTTCGCCGGTGGGCTTTTGCTGCATTTGGGCGTCAAAGCCGCCGCCTTGGATCATGAAACCATCGATCACGCGGTGAAAGATGGTGCCGTCGTAGTGTCCCTTGGCCACATAGTCCAAAAAGTTGGCCACGGTCTTGGGGGCCTTTTCTGCATTGAGTTCGAGGGTGATGACGCCGTGACCTGTGACGTGCAGTTCAACTTTGGGGTTACTCATGGTGTGATGACAGTTGCGGATTGAATGATGACCGGCGTGAGAGGCACATCGGAGCGGAAGGGGCCGCCGGACCCGGTGGGGATGGACTTGATCTTGTTGACCACATCCATGCCGGCGACGACCTGACCAAACGCAGTGTACCCAAAGGCCTGAACGCTTGGGTCGAGAAAGGCATTGTCCTTGACATTGATGAAAAACTGCGCGGTCGCCGAATTCGGGTTGTTGGTGCGCGCCATGGCCACGGTCCCCGGGGTGTTGCGCGGGCCGCCGCGCTCAAGCGCCTGACGACCTTCGTGGGCTATGGGCGCGCGGGTGGTGCGCTCGCGGTACTGGCTGTCATAGCCGCCGCCTTGGATCATGAAGCCGTCGATCACGCGGTGAAAAATGGTGCCGTCGTAGTGCTTGTCACGCACGTACTGCAAGAAATTGGCCACCGTTTGGGGGGCGGCCTTGGCATTGAGTTCCAGCATGATGTCGCCCTGGTTGGTGCTGATGCGCACGCGTGGCAAATCGGTTTGGGCCGGCGTTTGGGCCGGGACCAGCAGGGGGCTGAGCGCCAGCAGCGCCAGAGAAACGAAACGTCGGGTGAATTGGCTCATGGTTTTTGAGGGGAGGGCAAAAGGGGCAGGGCGTTGATTTTGTCGCGCAAGGCGGGTCTGGGGGGGCCACTCTGGGCCGACTGTTGGTACAGGCGACGGGCTTGCAAAACCAGCACGTCGCCCAGGTTTTCCATCGCTTCAGCGTAACCGGCGTCCATGCGCAGGGCCTGCTGGAATGCCGCATGCGCGGCATCCAAGTCACCTCGGCGCAACAGCAACACGCCCAGATTGTTGTGGGGCTCGGGCAGTTCAGGGTGATCTTGCACCAGGGCTTGGTACTCGGTCAGGGCCTGCTCGGTCCGGCCCAACTTATCCTGCGCCAGTGCGCGCCAAAAGCGCACTTGCGGGTCGCGCGGGCGGTCTGCCAGTGCACGATCAGACAACGTGAACACCTGCTCAAAACGGGCTTGTCGCAATTCACGCTCGATATCGGCGTGACGCACCTCTTGCGCCATCGACAGGCCGCAGAAAGCCGCCAGCCCAAAGGGCCAAAGTCTCTCGGGGCCAACCCTGAGAAGGATGTCACGGGGGGATTTTGGGGGCTTCATGGCTATACTATGGTTCATTGTAGTCCAGCCCCTTGTTCTGGGGCTTTCACAGACTGCCATTCCAGAACAACGCCCACCCCATGTCGCTTCGCATCTACAACACGCTGACGCGTGAACTGGAAATTTTTTCGCCTTTGCAGCCCGGCCATGTGCGCATGTATGTGTGCGGCATGACCGTCTACGACTTTTGTCACCTGGGCCATGCCCGCTCGATGATCGCCTTTGACCTGGTTCAGCGCTGGCTCAAGGCCAGCCAGTACCAAGTGACCTATGTGCGCAACGTCACCGACATTGACGACAAAATCATCCAGCGTGCGCTGGCCAATGGAGAGACCATTCGCTCGCTGACCACCCGCATGATCGAGGCCCTGCTTCAAGACGCCGACGCCTTGGGCATCGAGCGCCCGACCCACGAGCCGCGCGCCACCGAGCATGTGCCGCAAATGCTCGAACTGATCGGACAGTTGGAGCAGCGCGGACTGGCCTACCGTGCATCCAACGGTGACGTCAACTACTCGGTGCGCGGCTTTGCCGGCTACGGCAAGCTGTCGGGCAAATCGCTCGATGATCTCCATGCCGGCGAGCGCGTCGCCGTCGAATCGGGCAAGAAAGACCCGCTCGACTTTGTGCTGTGGAAATCGGCCAAAGCCGACGAGCCCGACGACGTGAAGTGGGCGTCTGAATTTGGCGTCGGTCGCCCGGGCTGGCACATCGAGTGCTCGGCCATGAGCTGTCAGTGGCTTGGCACCCCATTCGACATCCACGGCGGCGGTGCCGATTTGCAATTCCCGCACCACGAAAACGAAATCGCCCAAAGCGAGGGAGGCAGCGGTCAGCCCCTGGCCCGTTTTTGGATGCACAACGGTTTCATCAATGTCGACAACGAGAAAATGTCCAAGAGCCTGGGCAATTTCTTCACCATCCGCGACGTCCTCAAGCGCTACGACGCCGAGACCGTGCGTTTTTTCGTCGTACGCAGCCACTACCGCAGCCCGCTGAATTACAGCGATGTGCATCTGGACGACGCCCGTGGGGCGCTCAAGCGCCTCTACACCGCCTTGCAAGCCGTGCCGGCCCAGCCCGTGACCATTGACTGGTCGCAGCCGCAAGCGGCGCGTTTCCGTCAGGCCATGGACGAAGATTTCGGCACCCCGGAAGCAGTGGCCGTGTTGTTCGATCTGGCCGGTGAAGTCAACCGCCACCGCGACCCGCTGACCGCCGGACTGTTGCGCGCCCTGGGTGGCGTGCTGGGTTTGCTGCAACAAGACCCCACCGCTTATTTGCAAGGTGGAGGCACCTTGGGCGAAGCCGCCATCGCCGAGCAAATCGCTGCCCGCGCCGCTGCCAAGGCCGCCAAAAACTTTGCCCAAGCCGACCGCATCCGCAAAGAGTTGCTGGACCAAGGCGTGGTTCTCAAAGACAACCCGCAGGGCACCACCTGGGAGCGTGCATGAACGCTGCCAGTGCCCCTGTCGCCCCCGAGTTCCCGGCCTACTGGGAAGAGGCCTGCCAGCACCTGATGAAAAAAGACCGGGTCATGCGCAAGCTGATCCCGCAGTTTGGCGATGCCCGGCTGGCCACCCGGGGCGATGCCTTCGTCACCCTGGCGCGCAGCATCGTCGGCCAGCAGATTTCGGTCAAGGCAGCGCAAAGCGTGTGGGACCGTTTTTCGGCATTGACCCGACGCATCACCCCGGGCAGCGTGCTCAAACTCAATGTCGACGACATGCGTGCCTCGGGCCTGTCGGCGCGCAAGGTCGAGTACCTGGTGGATTTGGCCTTGCACTTTCAGGATGGCCGCCTGACCCCCAAACAATGGCCGTCGATGGACGACGAGGACATCATCAACGTACTGGTGGCGGTGCGTGGCATCGGCCGCTGGACCGCCGAGATGTTCCTGATCTTTCACCTGATGCGGCCCAATGTGTTGCCGCTCGACGATGTGGGCCTGATCAACGGCATCAGCCGCAACTATTTTTCTGGCGAAACCGTCAGCCGCAGCGAGGCGCGCGAAGTCGCCCATGCCTGGTCGCCCTATTGCAGCGTCGCCACTTGGTATATTTGGCGTTCGCTGGACCCACTGCCCGTGGCCTACTGATTGTTTGGAGGTAGAACGTGCCCAAAAAGACCTTTCTTGATTTTGAGCAGCCCATCGCCGAGTTGGAAGCCAAGATTGAAGAGCTGCGCTATGTGCAAAGCGAATCGGCCGTCGACATTTCTCAGGAAATCGATCAGCTGTCGAAAAAAAGCCAGCAGCTGACCAAAGACATCTACAGCGAACTGACCCCGTGGCAGATCACCAAGATCGCCCGTCACCCCGAACGCCCCTACACCCTCGATTACATCGGTGAGATCTTCACCGACTTCGTTGAGATGCACGGTGACCGGCATTTTGCCGATGACCTCAGCATCGTCGGCGGTCTGGCGCGCTTCAACGGCATGCCCTGCATGGTGCTGGGCCACCAAAAGGGCCGCGACACCAAAGAGCGCGCCGCGCGCAACTTTGGCATGAGCCGTCCCGAGGGCTACCGCAAGGCCTTGCGCCTGATGAAAACCGCCGAGAAGTTCAAACTGCCGGTCTTTACCTTCGTTGACACCCCCGGGGCCTACCCCGGCATCGATGCCGAAGAGCGCAGCCAGTCTGAAGCGATCGGGCGCAACATCTTTGAGATGGCCCAGCTCGAAGTCCCCATCATCTCAACCATCATCGGCGAGGGCGGATCAGGCGGGGCTCTGGCCATCAGCGTGGCCGATCATGTGCTGATGCTTCAATACGCTGTGTACTCGGTCATCAGCCCCGAAGGCTGCGCCTCCATCTTGTGGAAAACCTCCGAGCGCGCCCCAGAGGCTGCCGAAGCCCTGGGCATCACCGCCCACCGCCTCAAAGCCATGGGCCTGATCGACAAAATCGTCAACGAACCCGTGGGCGGCGCTCACCGCGACGTCAAACAAGTGGCTTCGGCCTTGAAGCGCGGCTTGAGCGACGCTTGGCGCCAGATCAGCGACCTGAAGACCAAAGATTTGCTTGAGCGCCGCTACGATCGCCTGCAAAGCCATGGCCGCTACTCGGACACCAAAGCCGCTGCCTGACGACTTCCCCTGGCCGGCCCTGGGCGACGTGCCCACCGGCCCCTTCGCCGTTGCCTTCAGCGCGGGGGCCGACTCGACCGCCTTGCTCCACGCCTGCGTCACCCTTTGGCCGGACCGGATCCACGCCATCCACATCAACCACGGCCTGCAAGCCGCCGCCGCCGACTTCGAGTGGCACGCCCGCCACCTGTGCGCCCGCTGGAGCGTGCCGCTGACGGTGTGCCGGGTGCAAGCCCAACCCCAAAGGGGTCAAAGCCCCGAAGATGCCGCCCGCAGTGCCCGCTACCCGGCGCTGGCGCAGGCCGCTCAAAGTGGCTTCGACACGCCGCTGTCTTGCGTCTTGCTGGCCCAACACGCCCACGACCAGGCCGAGAGCGTGCTGCTGGCCTGGTCACGCGGGGCTGGCCTGTCGGGGCTGGCCGCCATGCCCGGGCAGGTCCAACGCCATGGCGTGAGCTTCGTGCGCCCTTGGTTGCAGGCTTCGGGGGTGGACCTGCGTCAGACCCTGCGTCGCCTGGGCACGCCGTGGGTCGAAGACCCCACCAACGCCAGCAGCGCCTACACCCGCAATCGCATTCGCCATCAGGTGCTGCCGGTGCTGGAGCAGGCCTTGCCCGGCAGCCGCCAGACCCTGGTGCGCACCGCCCGCCATGCCGCCCAGGCCATGCAACTGCTGGCCGATTTGGCCCAGCAAGACGCTCAACAGGTCGGCTGGCCGCCGCGCATCGCCGATTTGCGCCAATTGCCCCAGCGCCGCCAGGCCAATCTGCTGCGCCACTGGCTGGCCGAGCAGGGCACCCAGGCCCAGACCAGTCAGCTCGATGAACTGCTGCGCCAAGTGGCGGCCTGCCAAACCCGCGCTCACCGCATAGAGCTGCGGGTAGGCAGTGGGCAAGTCAGGCGTCAGGGCGACAACCTGGCTTGGTTACAATGGGGGGTTTGATCCCTGATCGAACCAACTTTATGTCACTCATTGTTCATAAATACGGCGGCACCTCGATGGGCTCGACCGAGCGCATCCGCAATGTCGCCAAACGTGTCGCCAAATGGGCCCGAGCCGGCCATCAAATGGTGGTGGTGCCCAGTGCCATGAGCGGCGAGACCAATCGTCTGCTGGGACTGGCCAAAGAACTGGCCCCCAGCCAAGCGCAGTCGGGCTACTACCGCGAGCTCGACATGCTGGCCGCCACCGGCGAGCAAGCTTCTTCTGCCCTGCTGGCCATCGCCCTGCAAGCCGAAGGCATGCCCGCTGTCAGCTACACCGGCTGGCAAGTCCCCATCAAGACCGACGACGCCTACACCAAGGCCCGCATCGAATCAATCGACGACGCCCGCGTGCGGGCTGATTTGCAAGCGGGCCGGGTGGTCATCATCACCGGTTTTCAGGGCATCGACCCCGGCGGCAACATCACCACCTTGGGGCGTGGCGGCTC
This sequence comes from Alphaproteobacteria bacterium, assembly GCA_030054175.1. Taxonomy (GTDB): domain Bacteria; phylum Pseudomonadota; class Gammaproteobacteria; order Burkholderiales; family Burkholderiaceae_C; genus Limnohabitans. Next base: position 121,885 of record JASGCM010000010.1, read on the forward strand.
GGACACCTCGGCCGTGGCCGTGGCGGCTGCACTCAAGGCCCATGAGTGCCTCATTTACACCGATGTCGACGGCGTCTACACCACCGACCCGCGCGTGGTACCCGAGGCCCGCAGACTGCGCACCGTCAGCTTTGAAGAGATGCTCGAAATGGCGTCGCTGGGCTCGAAAGTGCTGCAAATCCGTTCGGTCGAATTTGCCGGCAAGTACAAAGTTCCGCTGCGCGTGCTCTCCAGTTTCACCCCCTGGGACATCGACCTGAACGAAGAGGCCAGCTCTGGCACCCTGATCACCTTTGAGGAAGACGAACACATGGAAAAAGCCATCGTTTCCGGCATTGCATTCAACCGCGACGAAGCCAAGATTTCGGTCATTGGCGTGCCCGACAAGCCCGGCATCGCCTATCAAATCCTGGGTGCGGTGGCCGAAGCCAATATCGAGGTGGACATGATCATCCAAAACCTCTCGAAAGACGGCAAAACAGATTTCAGTTTCACCGTGCACCGCAACGACCATGCGCGCGCGATTGACCTGCTCAATTCCAAGGTGCTGCCGGCCTTGGGGGCCGCTGGCGTCGAGGGCGACAACAAGATTTGCAAGGTCTCGATCGTGGGCATTGGCATGCGCAGCCATGTGGGCGTGGCCAGCAAAATGTTCCGCTGCCTCAGCGAAGAGGGCATCAACATCCAGATGATCTCGACCTCCGAGATCAAAACCTCGGTCGTGATCGACGAAAAGTACATGGAGTTGGCCGTGCGTGCCCTGCACCGCGCCTTTGACCTGGACCAGGTCGCCGCCTGAAAAACCGCCCCCTGAGGGCATCGGGGCGCCGAATGCGCCTCAATTCAGGCATAATGCATGCCGTGCTGGAGACGTGACCGAGAGGCCGAAGGTGCTCCCCTGCTAAGGGAGTATGCGGTGAAGAGCTGCATCGAGGGTTCGAATCCCTCCGTCTCCGCCAGAACAAGTCCTGCTAACTCGCTCAGTCGAGTCTTCAGGCGCTCAGAGCCCCGCACCACGCGGGGCTTTTTGCTTTGGGCTCCTGACTGACCCCATGGCCACCCACCCCCGAAATCCGTCTCAAACCCCGTTTCGTCTCAGAACCTCCTGACTTTTTCGCCGTGGTACGGCGGCAGGGGGTTGGCGAAAAATCGAGGTTTTGCCGCCGTACCGATTGGAGGCTTGAACGATCTCTAGAGGCTGTGACCTTGGAAGCGACTGGACCGATGCTGCAGGTCAGATATCAGATCAGACAGTCGCCTAGGGTTTGCCGCTTCGCACTGCCAAATCACAAGTACGTCCCATCCCATATTCCGCAGGCAGTCGGAAGCCTTCATATCGCGTACTTTGTTGCCAGCTAACTTGTTCATCCACCAGTCGGAACGTGTCTTGGGGATCCTAGAGTTCTTACAGCCCTCATGGCAGTGCCAAAAGCAACCGTGCACAAATACAACCGTCCGTAGACGGGGGAAGACTTAGAATTTATCCGTAAATAATATTTATCTTCAGATTCACTTTGCGGAACGC
>JASGCM010000011.1 GCA_030054175.1 Alphaproteobacteria bacterium
GTGGCTCAATATTCAACGTGAACACTGGCTCAGTTTGGCTGATGAATCAACAGTCAAGACGTTTCGACAACAGATGGAGTCCTACCGAAAATTCAAACCTGAGCAACGCAAGGAAATCCTGCAACGACTGCTCACCACAGTCGATGTCCACCTAGTGGACAATCAGACCCATTGGTTGGAGATTAATTTCAAGGTGCCGTTGATCGGTGACTCTTTGGTCTATGCGGACCAAGCCAAAAAGACCCTTGGTTACAGCCTCAAAGAAGGCGTGACAGCCCTTATGGTGGAGCAGGTCTCCCGCCCTTATGGCAAAAAAAAACCATCCACGACAATGGCTTAGAGAAAGGTAAAAACGACTTTAGTCTGCCACGGTGGAGTGAGCCTGTAGGGTCCCTGCTGCGCAGAGTCCCGGCAGTGAGCGCACCCAAGCTCTCATTGCGAGCATTCTGAACTCAGGATGTTTTCTTGGTTGGGCGCTTCCAGTTGGCCACGCTGATTTGCTTGCCGCGTGCCACCGTCAGCGCTTCGGCCGGGGTGTCTTTGGTGATGGTCGAACCACCCCCGATGGTGCCACCCGCCCCCAGGCGCACCGGCGCCACGATGACGCAATTGCTGCCCACATGCACGCGGTCCTCGATGACCGTGGTGTGCTTGTTGGCGCCGTCGTAATTGGCGGTGATGCTGCCCGCGCCATAATTGACGTTGCGGCCCATTTCGGTATCCCCGACATAAGCCAGATGGTTGGCTTTCGACCCAGCCCCCATGCGCGAGTTTTTCACTTCAACAAAATTGCCGATGTGCACCTCGGCACCCAAGTCACTGCCCGGCCGCAAACGGGCATAGGGCCCGATGCGCGCGCCCGGGCCCACCCGCACGCCCAGCGCCTCGCCATCGATGTGGGTGTAGGGCAGGATCTGCGCACCGGCTCCGATCTCACAATTCGACAACACGCAGTGGGCGCCGATGCTGACGCCATCGCCCAGCACCACTCGGCCTTCGATGATGGCGTTGATGTCAATCTGCACGTCGCTGCCGCATTGGACTTCGCCGCGCAAATCGAAACGTGCCGGATCGATCAACCGCACCCCTTGCTCCATCAGGCGTTCGGCCTGACGTCGTTGGTAAATTCGCTCGAGTTCCGCCAGTTGGGCCGGGCTGTTTAAGCCCGCCACTTCGGTCAGGTCGTCCGACGGGGTGGCCTGCACGCTCACGCCTTCGGCGACGGCGTGCTTGACCACATCGGTCAAATAGTATTCGGTCTGGGCGTTGCTGTTGTCCAATCTGGCCAGCCAGCCCCGAAGCAGCGCAGCAGGTGCAGCCATGATCCCGCTGTAGACCTCGGTGATGGCGGATTGCTCGGGCGTGGCGTCTTTTTGTTCAACGATGGCGCACACCTGCCCGCCGGCATCTCGCACCACCCGGCCATACCCGGCAGGATCCGGCGGCACGACGGTCAACAGCGCCAGTTGCCGGCCCGCACAAGACTGCACCAGTTGCGCCAGCGTGTCTGCGCGGATCAGTGGCACATCACCCGACAGCACCACCACTACCCCGTCGTCGGGCAGCAGCGGCATGGCCTGCATCACCGCATGGCCGGTGCCCAGCTGCGGTTCTTGGCGGACGAAACTCAGTTCTTGACCGGGGTTGGCTTGTTTCAGCGCCTGCTCGACCTGCTCGGCCCCGTGACCAATGACAAACACCCGGTGCCGTGCCCCCAGCTGGGCGGCAGTCAGCGCCACATGCTGAACCATGGCCCTGCCCGCCAAAGGATGAAGCACTTTGGGCATACTGCTCTTCATGCGGGTGCCTTTACCCGCCGCCATCACCACCACATCGATTGCCGTCATGGTTCACATACCTCTCAGTCCTGCCATTATCCGCCAGCCCATGGGCCGAGGTTGGCGCGCTTGGCTGAATCGGCTGGTCTTGGGTTTGACTTTGCTGGGCCTGGGGGGCTGCAGCCTGATCGAGACCGGCTACAACCAAAGCCCCATGCTATTGCAATGGTGGCTGGATCGGCAGTTCGATCTGGATCATGAGCAAGAGCAGGCCCTGCGCGCCGAGTTGCGAGGCTTGCAGGCCTGGCATCGGCAAAACCAGCTGCCGCTGGTCAGCCGCTCGGTGTTGGGCCTGATCGAGTGGACCGGCATCGACCTGAGTTCATCGCAATCCTGCGCCTTTCAGGCCGAGGTATTGCAAAGCCTGCAGGTCTTGGGTCTACAAGCCAGCACCCGCTTGGCGCGCCCGGCCCTGAGCTTGCGCGCAGAACAAATCGTCCACCTGCGTCGGCACTTTGAAGAAGATAACGTCAAGTGGCGCGAAGAGTGGCTGGAGGGCAGCGACGAAGACCGGCTCCAGCGCCGCTATAAGCGGGCGCTGGAACGCATCGAGGACTATTACGGCCGCTTGGACAAAGATCAAAAGCAGTTGCTGCGCCAAACCCTAAGCGAGTCACCCTACCATCCGCCCACCGCTTGGGCCGAGCGCCAGCGGCGCCAGCGTGATGTGGCCGACACGCTCGATCGCCTGAGGCAAAGCCAAGCCGGGGTTGAGCAGTCCCAGCAAGCCCTGGCCGATTTGGTCGCCCGCATGCTGAACCCGCCGGTCGAAGCACATCGGCAACACGTGAGCCGAAACACCGATTTCATTTGTGCCGCCACCGCCCGCATGCACAACGCCATGCGCGCCGATCAACGCGATCGCGCCCGCGCCAAGCTGGTTCAACAACAACAGGCGCTCGCGCGCCTGGTCGCTTCCTCCAACTGACGGCGGTTCAGGCCTGCAACGAGACCCACATCTCCTGATCGCGTTCGGCGGTCCAGATGCGCGGGTTCTTGATGCCCGACGCCTCGTCAAAAGCTCGGCTGACATCGAAGGGCAGGCAGTGCTCGTAAATGAACACATGGCCAAACACCGGATCCATTTTTTCGCGGGTCAGCGACATGGCTCCTTTCAGATCGAGCTTTTGCGCCACCGCCTCTTGGGCGCACTGGTACAGCATCTGCACCCACTGGCGGGTGTAGTCGAGCGAACGGTTGACTTGGGCATTGCCTTTCATGGCCACGCCACGTCCGGGCACGATGGCTTCGGCGTTCAATGCACGCAGCGCCTCTAGAGTGGCCGGCCACTCTAGCAGGTGCGCGTCACCGGTGTAGACACCGGCCTCATATTCCACCAAATCGCCGCTGAACAAGACCTTTTCGGCTTCCACCCAGGCGACGGTGTCGCCCCGGGTGTGACCCGGGCCGGGGTGCCAAATTTCAACCCACACGCCGCCCAAATCCAGGCGGATGCTGCCTTGACGGCCGGGTTGGCCATCACCCACCACCAAGGTCGGCCAAGTCAAACCTGGCACCTCTTCAGCACCTTGAAACAGACGCGGGAAGCGCTCCATCTCACTCTTCATGTCCTGCGCGCCACGCTCGTGGATCAAATCCAGCGTGCCCTTGCTGGCGATGATTTCGGTCGCACCCTCGGCCTTGTAAGCGCTGGCACCCAAAACGCGCACGGCATGGTAATGGGTCAGCAACACATATTTGATGGGCTTGTCACTGACGGTGCGAATCTTGGCGATCAAGTCACGTGCCAGGGCCGGGGTGGCGGTGGCATCGCTGACTAAAATGGCGTTCTCACCAATGATCACGCCCGAATTGGGATCGCCTTCGGCGGTGTAGGCCCAACAGTGGGCGCTGAGTTGCTCGAAGGTGATTTTTTTCTGGGCCAGGTCGGCCTGGCTGGCAAAAGCTTTGGACATCTTGTCTCCGTCAAGGGTGAGGGTTGCTTTCATTCTACTCAGGGGATGTCGGCGTTGTCAGCCGCGCCCATGGGTTTGGGTCCCACCCGACCCAGGCGGGCTTTCAGCGACTGTGGTTGGCCAGAGATGACAGCGGCGTACATCGTGGTGTTCGAGAGCACCTTCTTCACATAGTCGCGGGTTTCATGAAAGGGTACGTTTTCAGCCCAGATCGCCGCCTCCAGATCAGGGCCCTGACGCCAACGGCGCGAACGGCTGGGACCGGCGTTATAAGCGGCCGCCGCCAACGGCATCGAGCCGTCAAAATTGTCGAGCACCAATTTCAAATAACCGGTCCCGATGGCGATATTGACATCGCGCTGGTTGATCTGTTCCGGGCGGAACGAGTCGAGGCCGATTTTTTTCGCCGTCCATTTGGCGGTCGCAGGCATCACCTGCATCAAACCGGCCGCTCCCACATGCGAACGCGCATCCATGATGAATCGGCTTTCCTGACGGATCAGACCGTAAACATAGGCCGGATCCAAGGCGATCTCGCGACTGCGCTGAATGACGGCGTCGCGGTACGGCATGGGGAATGACTGCTCGACATCGGTGATCTCGCGCATGCGGTCGCTGGTGTTGATGCAGCGATCCCAAACCTGTTTTTCGCAGGCCACGGCAGCGGTGGCCAGCAACTCGCGGTCGCTCATGCGACCCAATTGACCCTGGGCATTGACCAGATGTGCACCGTAATTCCATTCGCGAACGCCGTCGGGGCGCAGGCCAATCGAGATCGCATACAGCGCCCGCTTCAGGCTTGGGTTTTGCCGGGCCTGGGCCAGCTCGGCCTCGGTCAGCGGTTCAGGACGCGACGGGGCGCTGATTTTTCGCCCCAACTCTTCCATGGCCAATTGCTCGTAAAAACCACGCGTGCTGGCAATGCCTTCCAGCGCTGCAATGGCCGACTGGTGCGCCGCACTGCCCACCGAATGCTGCGCCAACTCGGCGCGCGCCAGCCAATAGACCCAAGTGGAATCGCTTCGGGCCTGCGTCGGCATGGCGCGAATGGCCGCCTCGACTTGAGCCCAAGCGGGGGTGGCGCCGGCACGCAGGGCGGCGCGCGCCATCCAGCCCAGCATGTCCTCGCTCAGGTCACTGAGGTGGCCAACCTTTTTGTAATGGTCCAACGCGTCGTCATCGAGTCGCATGGCAGCCTGCTTGCCCAACAAGCCCCAGACCCAGTGTCTTTGCTCGGCGCTGAGCGCAGGCTGCCAGATGGTGCGCAACAATTTATCGGCCATGCCGGGATCGGTCATGGCCAAGCGCACCAACGCCAAGACCGCCATCTCGGCGGGGGCCTTGCGCGGATTGGCGGCGAACTGCCCCAACCAACGGCCGGGTCGACTCCAAATTTCGTTCAAGGCCTGGGCCGACTTGGGCTGGACGATCTCAACCGCCTGTCGGGTGGGCTTTTGTCGGCCCGCCTCAGCCGCCAATCGGGCTTTGCGCCAGACCTGCGCCGGGCTCAGTTTGCGGGCCTCGAACAAACGATCAGCAGCCAGGGCGCAACCCTCGTCACCCTCTCGCTGAGTCACCCACAAGCGGTAGGTTTCGTCGCTGAGTTCGGACCGGGCCTTGGGGCCCTGTCGCAAAAACTCGACCAGATTCATGTAGCACTGCACTTCACGGTCGTCGCGCATGCGGTAATGGATGTGCTCTTCGGCCAAGGTGGTCCAGTCGCGCCGATTGCCCAGCAACAGCAACCAGTCGTTGCGCAATCGGTCTTCCTGATAGGTGTTCTGGTAGCGACTCAGGAATTGCCGCACCTCGGCCTCGGAAGCGGTCGCCAGACGGGCACGCAACTCCCAGTAAGCCGCCCAGGGCTCCAACACATGACCGCGCATTTGTGGCAACAGTTGGCTGAGTTTTTTCGAGTCACCGCGCTTGAAAGCGCTGGCCATGTCCAAAATCACCGCGTCGGCGGCCACATTCGATGTCGCCGGTTCGGCACGCGTTGTTCCACTCAGGGCCAGAAACACCCCACACAATCCCAGGGTCAGAGAAATTTTCAGCACGGCTCCACAATCCAGTCACGTCAGATGCCCCGATTATCATGTGGGAAACGACAACCCTGAGCCCTTTGCTGGCACTTGAGGCAGACCATGTCCAAATCGATCGACCGCCAACGCCTGATTCAAGAGCGCCTGTCCATGCCCGACCGGCTGGAGAAGGCCGAACAATTGCAACAAGTCATGCGGATTTGGCTGATCGGTCGCCCCGACACCGTGATTGGGGCCTATTGGCCCATCAAAGGTGAGTTCGACCCTTTGCCAGCGCTGCACCGCTGGAAGGAAGACGGCGAATTGCTTGAACAGCCCCTGCGCCGTCGCATCGGATTGCCGGTGGTCAACCGTGAACACAAAACCCTGACCTTCCATGTGTGGTACCCCGGTTGCCCCATGGAAGAGGACGCCTACAACATCCCCAAGCCCAAGGACACCGACCTGGTGGTGCCCTCCCTGCTGTTCGTGCCTTGCCTGGGCTACGGGCCGGGCGGCTACCGACTGGGCTACGGCGGCGGCTTTTACGACCGAACCCTGGCCAGCCTGCAACCCAAGCCTTTCACCGTGGGCCTGGGCTTTGGTCAGGGCTTTGTGTCCGATTTCGAACCCGAAGCCCACGATGTGCCGCTGGATGCCATCTTGAACGAATACGGCACCGTCTGGCCGGTCTGAGCCATGGCGCGCCCCAAATCAGCCAGCCACGACCTCAAGCGCGAGGCCATCCTCGATCTGGCCGCGCATTGCTTTGCCCAGCGCTCTTACCACGCGGCCAGCATGAACGACATTGCCGAGGCCGGTGGAACCTCGAAAGCGCGGCTCTACCATTACTACGAAGGCAAAGAGGCGATCCTGTTCGACTTGCTCGACCGCTACACCCAGCGCCTGCTGGCCATCGTGGGGGAAACCGAAGCCGCCGCCCAGCGTCAACACCTGAACGAGCGCGCCGCGCTGCACGAACTGATCCGCCGTTTCCTGGCCGAGTACCAAACCTCGGCCACGCGCCATGCGGCGTTGCTGCACGATGTGCCTTTTTTAGGGCCAGAGCAGCGCGACATCATCTTGTCACGCCAGCGTGACGTGGTGTCGGCCTTCACGCGCTTTTTGCACCGCGCCTTCCCCGAGCGGATGGCGCAAAGCAACGCCACCGCCATGACCATGATGGTGCTGGGCATGATCAACTGGACTTTCACCTGGTTGCGCCCCGATGGACCGCTGACCTACGCCGATTTCGCCGAAGAAGTCATCCGCACCCTCGAACGCGGACTGTCCTGAGGCCGACTCACTCCTGCAACGACCACATCTGTGCATAGCGCCCACCGCGGCGCAGCAAATCATCGTGGCGGCCACGCTCGACCACGACCCCCTCATCGAGGACCAAAATTTCATCGGCATGGACCACGGTGGACAACCGGTGCGCAATCACCAGCGTGGTGCGATCGCGCGCCACTTCCTCCAACTCGGCCTGGATGGCGCGCTCATTGGCGGTATCCAAAGCCGAGGTGGCCTCGTCCAGAATCAAAATCGGTGGGTTTTTCAGCAAGGTGCGGGCAATCGCCACCCGCTGCTTTTCTCCACCCGACAATTTCAGCCCGCGCTCACCCACCGGGGTCTGCAAGCCCTGCGGAGCCAATGCCACGAAAGCATCCAGCCGCGCCGCGCGCACCACCTCGGCGATTTCGGCTTCGCTGGCACCCGTGCGCCCATAGGCAATGTTGTAGGTCAGGGTGTCGTTGAACAGCACTGTGTCTTGCGGCACGATGCCTATTGATCGGCGCACACTGTCTTGCTGCACTTGGCGGATGTCCTGACCGGCGATCAGTACTGCGCCCTGCTGCACATCGTAAAAGCGATACAACAAGCGCCCCAGGGTCGATTTACCAGCCCCCGAGGGGCCCACCACCGCCAGGGTGCGACCGGCCGGAATTTGGAAGCTCAGACCCTTCAGAATCGGGCGTCGCGGATCGTAGCCAAACACCACGTCGCGGAACTCGACCGAAGGCGGCCCCTTCAGATTCAGGGCCGGCGCTTTCGGCACATCGGCAACTTCTCGCTCTTTCTCCAGCAGATTGAACATGCGATCCAGGTCGGTCAGGCTTTGCTTGATCTCGCGGTACAGCACCCCCAGAAAGTTCAACGGGATGTACAACTGGATCATGAAGGCGTTGATCATCACCAAATCGCCCAGCGTCATTCGGCCATCGATCACCCCTTGGGTGGCGCGCCAGAGCATGGCCACCAAAGCCACACTGATGATCAGCTGCTGCCCGGTGTTGAGCAAACTCAGCGAGGTTTGCGACTTCAGCCGCGCGCGGCGCAGGCGGTCCAGACTCTCGTCGTAACGGCGCGATTCGAAAGGCTCATTGTTGAAGTACTTGACCGTCTCGTAATTCAGCAGCGAATCGATCGCACGGGTGTGGGCTGCCGAATCGAATTCATTGGCCTGGCGTCTGAAGTGGGTGCGCCATTCGGTGACGGTCACTGTGAAAACAATGTACAAGACCAATGCGACCAAGGTGATCGCAGCAAAACCCAAATCGAACTTGAGCGACAAAATCACCAGCACCAGCGCCATCTCAATCAGGGTGGGCACCACGCTGTACAAGGAATACGAAATCAAAGATTCCAGACCCCGCACACCACGCTCGATGTCGCGCGTCATCCCGCCGGTCTGGCGATCGAGGTGAAAGCGCAAACTCAGACCATGCAAGTGCTGGAAGGTTTCGAGCGCGATGCGCCGCGACGCCCCCTGGGTCGCTTCGGCGAAGACCAATTCGCGCAATTCGGTGAACATCGACACGCCAAATCGCAACAGGCCATAGCCCAGCAACAAGGTCACTGGCACCAGCAGCACCGCCACCGGGCTGCCGGGCTGCGGCGCCATGGCGTCAACCAACTCTTTGAGCACCATGGGCACGCCCACATTGGCCAGTTTGGCTGCGACCATGAAGGCCAGGGCCACCGCCACGCGCCATTTGTAAGCCCACAAATAGGGCAACAGCCGGGCCAGAATTTCTGAATCCTTGCGGGTGCGGGGGGCTTGGGGGCCCGGGGCGCCGTGTGCGCCTGCGGTGATGGCGGGTCTCATGGGTGAAAATGGGGGTTGATCCGCCCAGTGGCGGACATGAATGGAGTCATTGTCCCATGAGCACGCCCCGAGCCAACAGCCCCCTGCCCATCGACCAGGAACTGGTGATGAAAGTCATCCCCATGCCCGCCGACTGCAATGCCAACGGCGACATCTTTGGCGGCTGGGTCATGGCCCAGGTCGACTTGGCCGGTGCGGTGTTGCCCGCGCGCCTGGTGCAAGGTCGCATGGCGACGGTGGCCGTCAATCAATTCATTTTCAAGCAACCCGTGCGGGTCGGTGACATCCTGAGCTTTTTCTCGAAAGTCAGCCGGGTGGGACGCACCTCGGTCACGGTCAGCGTCGAGGTTTATGCAGAGCGCTTTCGCAGTCAGGGGCAATACATCAAGGTCACCGAGGCGCAACTGACCTATGTCGCCATCGACGACCAAGGCCGCCCGCGCCCGATTCAAGAGACGATGTAAGCCCCCGAACCTGCCGAGAGCAAGCGACCGTCGGCACCATTGAACGACATGCGGGTGGAGCCCACGCGCGAGCCCAGGCGCAACACTTCAGCGCTGAGTTCGAACCACTCGCCGATGCCGGGGCGCAGGTAATCGATGCGCAGATCAATCGTACCCAGCTTGGCAAAGCGCTCCAAGCGCTTCATGGGCGGCTCGTCCATGTGGCGTGCACCGATCGCAGCCATGCAGGCCAGCCCGCCCAATGCGTCCAGGCTGGCACTGATGACACCGCCGTGGATGCGGTTGTAGTTGAAGTGCCCGACCAACTCGGGCTTCATGTCGATGCGCGCCTTGACCAAAGCTGGTTTCACTTCGGTGATGCGCAGACCCAACACCTGGTTGAAGACAATTTTTTCTTCGAAGATTGATTTCAGTCCAGCGAGGAATTCGGGCTCAAACTCGCCTTGATGGTTCGTGGTTTTCATCGCCTTAGGATAACTGATGCGCCGATGGCATCAGACAGCGGCATTGGCTTTCGAAAAATCGGGTTTGCGCTTTTCAAAAAACGCCGCGAAAGCTTCTTTGGCCGCCGGTTCGTGCAACATCCGGCGAAACATCTCGCCCTCTTGCCCCATGCGCTGGGCCACCGCTTCGGCTTGTCCCGATTTGAGCAAGCGCTTGGTTTCTAGCAGCGCCGTCAACGGTTTGGCGGCCAACTTGCGCGCCCATTGCTGGGCCACCACATTGGCTTCGGTCGGGGGCACGACCCGATTCACCCAACCTGTCTCGAGCGCCGCTTCGGCGAAGAAAGGCTCACCCAGCAACAGCGCTTCAGCGGCACGGTGGTAACCCATGAGTTGTGGCACCAACAGGCTGGAGGCCGCCTCAGGGCACAGGCCCAGATTGACAAAGGGCATGGAAAACGCAGCGTTGTCCCCCGCTACCACCAAGTCGCAATGCAAGAGCATGGTTGAGCCCACACCCACCGCCGGGCCACTGACGGCGGCCAGCAACGGCTTGGGGAAAGTCGAGATCCCATGCAAAAAATGAAATACTGGCGAGTCGGTGCCCTGCGGGGGCTGATTGAGGAAGTCGGCCAAGTCGTTGCCCGCCGAAAACACCGTTTCATGGCCCTGAATCAAGGCCACGCGCACTTGGGGGTCGCTGGCCCCCTGGGTCAAACCACGCGCCAAATCGGCGTACATCGCTGCCGTCAAGGCGTTCTTTTTGTCGACCCGGTTCAAGGTCAGGGTCAGCACTCCGTCTTCTGTGTGTTGCAAGATGTCACTCATGGTCTCTCTCTTAGGGGGGCAGGGGAAATCAAACGGTTTGGGCTTGTGCCAGGTGCGCTTGCATCAGGCGCTCAAAGCCACGCCGGGCACGCGGCAGTGCTTGATCAGAATTCAGAAAGCGGGCCTCGTAATGCAAAGCCAGGATCAGTCCATGGATTTCAAACGACAACAGAGCAGCATCCACGTCAGAGCGCAAATGGCCTTCATCCACGGCCTGGGACACCGCGCGGCGCAAAGCACCCATCCAAATTTCGACCGATCCGGCCAAAGCATCACGCACCGGTCCGGGGCGGTCATCGAACTCGACTGCACCAGAGATGTAGATGCAGCCCGAATCGATCTCGACGCTGGTGCGGCGCACCCAGTTTTCAAACAATTGGCGCAAACGAGGCAAGCCGCGCGGGCAGCGCAAGGCCGGGAAAAACACCTCTTGCTCGAAACGGTTGTGAAACTCGCGCACCACGGAAATTTGCAGTTCTTCGCGCGAGCCGAAATGGGCAAACACACCCGATTTGCTCATGCGCATGATGTCGGCCAAGGCGCCGATGCTCAGCCCCTCCAAGCCCAGTTGCGTGGCCAGAACCAAGGCGGCATCGACAATGGCAGCTTTGGTCTGTTGTCCTTTGGCGGAATGGCGAATGGGCGGATTGGAGGTGTTCATGACAGCATTTTTCGTACGACCGTGCTATTTTGAATCAAAATTGGGGGCACCACCAACTACAAGCTGTCTCCTGCCATGAACGCCACCCGCATCATCGCCATCCGCCACGGGGAAACCGCCTGGAACGTCGATACCCGCATTCAGGGCCAACTGGACGTAGAACTGAATGAAACCGGGCACTGGCAGGCGCGGCAGGCGGCAACGGCCCTGCAAGGCGAGGACATCGCCGCCATTTACGCCAGCGACTTGTCGCGCGCATTCCAAACGGCGCAGGCCATTGGCTCGGCAGTGGGGGTGAAGCCGGTGTCCACGGTGGCATTGCGCGAACGCCACTTTGGCCACTTCCAAACCCGCACTTGGTCAGAAATCGAAACCCTGTGGCCTGAACAGGCGCATCTTTGGCGCACCCGGGTTCCGGATTGGTCGCCCGATGGCGGCGAGAGCCTGTTGGAACTGCGCGAGCGCATCAGTAGCGTGGTGGCCGAGTTGGCGCAGCGCCACATGGGCGAGCAAATCGTGTTGGTGTCCCACGGCGGCGTGATGGATGTGTTGTACCGCTTGGCCACGGGCCAAGAACTGCAAGCGCCGCGCACCTGGTCACTGAGCAATGCTGCCATCAACCGCTTGCTCTGGACGCCGCAGGGCCTGAGCTTGGTGGGATGGGGCGACGACAGTCACCTGCAACAGGTTGCTCGAGACGAAACCTCGGCCTGAAAAGGACGCGTTCAGGCCCCGGAGCCAAACAGGCCATGACCGGACTGCGCCGGCGGTGAGACGCCCAAGTGCCGGTACGCCGCCAAGGTGGCCATGCGCCCGCGCGGGGTGCGCTGTAAAAAACCCTGCTGAATCAGATAGGGCTCAATCACATCTTCGATGGTATCGCGCTCTTCGCCGATGCTGGCAGCGATGTTGTCCAAGCCCACCGGTCCTCCGTCAAAACGGTGCACCACGGCCTCTAGCAGTTTTCGATCCATCAGGTCAAAGCCCTCGGGGTCCACATCCAGCATCTTGAGAGCCGCTTGGGCCAGCGTCTGGGTGATGCGGCCATCGCCTTTGACCTGAGCAAAGTCGCGTACCCGGCGCAACAACCGGTTGGCGATGCGCGGCGTGCCGCGTGAGCGGCGGGCGATTTCTTGCGCGCCATCCTCGTCGGTAGGCACTTGCAATAAACCAGCGCTGCGACGCACGATCAAGGCCAACTCTTGGGGGCTGTAAAACTCCAGCCGCGAGACGATGCCAAAGCGATCCCGCAACGGGTTGGTCAACATGCCGGCGCGGGTGGTCGCTCCCACCAAAGTGAAGGGCTGCAAATCGAGCTTGATGCTGCGCGCAGCAGGCCCTTCGCCAATCATGATATCGATTTGGTAGTCTTCCAAGGCCGGATACAAAATCTCTTCCACCACCGGCGAGAGGCGATGGATCTCGTCGATGAAGAGCACATCGTTCTTTTCGAGGCCGGTCAACAGCGCCGCCAAGTCTTTCGGCTTTTCCAGCACTGGGCCGCTGGTTTGACGCAAATTCACACCCAACTCATGGGCGATGATGTGACTCAAAGTGGTCTTGCCCAAGCCAGGTGGGCCGAACAGCAAAACATGGTCCAAAGCTTCGTCGCGTTGACGGGCTGCGCCGATGAAAATTTCAAGTTGCTCGCGTACCTTATGCTGACCCACGTATTCGTCCAGCAACTTGGGACGCAGCGCTCGCTCCAACGCTTCTTCCTGGTTCGAAGCGGGGGCGGCCGATACCACCCGAGGGCGTGGCGCAAAATCGTCGGTTTCGATGCTCATGTCATTTCGATTCTAGGGCGGCTTTCAGCGCGCCAATTGGCGCAGCGCCCACTTGATGCCCTCGCTCACCCCCAAGTCGACCGGTAAGCCCTTGAGGGCGGCGGCCGCTTCCTTGTCACTGTAACCCAGCGCCAACAAAGCCTGCATCACGTCCCCATGCGCGGCACCTGCGCCGGCCGGTGGGCAAGCCCCCAAATCGGCGCCCAGCTTGCCCTTGAGCTCCAATAGAAGTCGCTCGGCGGTTTTCTTGCCAATACCCGGCACCTTGACCAAGCGGGACGCATCTTGCGCCGTCACCGCTGCGGCCAAATCGGCCGCGCTCAGACCGCTGAGCACGCCCAAAGCGGTGCGGGGACCCACGCCAGAAATGCGGATGAGTTGGCGAAAGGCATCGCGCTCAGGGGGGGTGGCGAAACCGAACAAGATTTGCGCGTCTTCGCGTACCACATGGTGCGTCAACAGCGACACTTTCTCGCCCAGGGCCGGCAAATTAAAGAATGTGCTCATAGGCACATCCACTTCATAGCCCACGCCCTGACAATCGATGAGAATCTGGGGTGGGTTCTTTTCGCTCAGCACGCCGCTTAATTTGCCTATCATTGCAACACCTTTTCACGGATTATCGACTTGATTCTCAAACACAGCTTCACGCCGGCCAACAATGCCCGCCTATCTCACCTGTGCGGCCCCATGGACGCCCACCTGCGCCACGTCGAAATGTCGCTGCGCGTCAAAATCAGCCACCGGCATGAAAATTTTCGCATCGACGGACCCAAGGCCCAGGCCGAACGGGCGCTGGAAGTGCTGCAAGCCGTGTACGAGATCGCCTCGCGCCCGGTCGGAGCCGAGCAGTTGCAACTGATGCTCACCGGTGACACCTCACTGGCCGAAGCCGAAGACGGGAGCCTGATGCTGCAAACCCGGCGCACCGACCTGCGTGCCCGCACCCCGCGCCAAAGCGTCTATTTGGACAGCATCGCCCAACACGACATCACCTTTGGCATCGGCCCTGCAGGTACCGGCAAAACCTACCTGGCAGTGGCGTGTGCGGTCGACGCTCTCGAGCGCAGCGCGGTGCAGCGCATCGTGCTGACACGTCCGGCCGTCGAAGCCGGTGAGCGATTGGGCTTTTTGCCCGGCGATCTGTCGCAAAAGGTCGACCCCTATCTTCGCCCCCTGTACGATGCGCTATACGACCTGATGGGCTACGAGCGAGTGCAAAAGGCCTTTGAGCGCAACGCGCTGGAGATCGCCCCGCTGGCCTTCATGCGTGGGCGCACGCTGAACCATGCCTTCGTCATCCTGGACGAGGCGCAAAACACCACCCCCGAACAGATGAAGATGTTCCTCACGCGAATCGGCTTTGGGGCCAAGGCGGTGGTCACTGGCGACGTCAGCCAAATCGACTTGCCCAAGGGGCAAACCAGCGGCCTGATCGATGCCGAGCGGGTGCTCAAACGAATCCCCGGCATCGCCATGTGCCACTTCACCAGCGCCGATGTCGTGCGCCACCCTTTGGTGGCGCGCATCGTGGACGCCTACGACGCCCAACGCAGCCGCTGAGCCGAAAGAACGCGCCATGCCTTTGCCGCACCTGCAACTCTCGCTGCAATTTGCTCTGGACACCCAAGTGCTCAGGCATCGTCAGGCCCTGCCGCGCCACCGGGTCGTGCGCGCCATCCGCCATGCCTTGGCGCACGATGCTGAGATCACCGTGCGCGTCGTCGACGAGGAAGAAGGCCGGGCGTTGAACCTGAACCACCGGCAACGCGATTACGCGACCAATGTGCTCACCTACGCCTACGACACCCAACCTGTGGTCATGGCCGATTTGGTGTTGTGCGCGCCAGTGGTGGCGCGTGAGGCACGAGAATTGGGCGTGACCCTGGCCGCGCATTACACCCACTTGCTGGTCCATGGCGCCTTGCACGCCCAAGGCTGGGACCATGAAACCAGCGAAGCCGATGCCCTGGCCATGGAAACCCACGAAATCGACATCTTGGCCGGCTTGGGCATCGCCGACCCTTACCGCCGCCACCGCTGATGCAGAAATTGGGGTCAGACCCCAATTTTTCCTCATTTCTCAACTCTTGGGGTGATGGCCGGGTCCCGGGTCACCGAAGTGGGCCTCGACGTCGCTGGGCAACAATTGGATGGTGGCACGCAAACCAGGGACCGCGCTCATCAGCGCCAATTCGACATTGGTGCGCAAGGCCGCCGCCCGACCCAGCGACCAAGACGCGGGCATGTGCATGTGAACATCCACAAAGCAACGCTGACCGGCCCTTCGGGTGCTGAGGTGGTCGAATCGGATGATGGCGCTGCTGCCACGCTGGTGCTCGAAACTTTTCAGGACGTCTTCGATTTGCTGGCGCACCCCGGCCTCAACGGCTTCGTCCATCAAGGCCTGGAACGAATCTCGAACCAGTCGCCCACCTTCGCGCAAGATGTTCAGCGCCACGGCCATGGCCACCAAGGGGTCCAGCCAAAGCCACCCGCTGAGTTGTACCGACACCAAGCCCAAGACCACGCCGGCCGAGGTCCACACATCGGTGACCAAGTGTCTTGCATCGGCGAGCAAGGCCATGGATCGATGTTCTTCGGCCGCTTTGAACATGACCCAGGCCAACACACCATTGAGGCCTGAACTGAGAACTGACAGCGCCAGCCCCAAACCCACTTGCTCCAGCGGTTCGGGGTCCACCAAGCGATGCGCAGCCGCCCAAACGATGCCCAAGGCGGCGCCAACGATCAAAATTCCCTCGAAGCCGGAAGAAAAATACTCGGCCTTGTGGTGTCCATAGGGGTGGGCCTCGTCGGCTGGGCGCGAAGCCACCATGACCATGGCCAAACCGAACATGGCACCGGCCAGGTTGACCAGCGATTCGAGCGCGTCCGACAACAATCCCACCGAGCCCGAAACCCACCAGGCCGCGGTTTTCAACAGGATGGTCAACAGCGCCACCCCCACCGAGACTTGCATCAGCCTTTTGGGGGTCCAACGCCGGATCCACGCTTTCATGTGTCCCTCAGCTCAAGGCCACCCGAACGAATTTGCGCTTGCCCACCTGCAACACATACTCGCCCGCCTGCAACTTCAAAGCTTTGTCGCTGATGACATGGCCGTCGACGCGCACCCCACCGCCATCGATCAGGCGATTGGCCTCACTGCCCGAGGGGGCCAGTCCGGTGGATTTCAAAAGGGCCCCGATGCCCATGGGCGCACCGCTCACTTGCTGTTGCGGAATGTCATCTGGAATACCGCCTCGGCTGCGCAACTCGAAATCTTGCTCTGCGGCGGCGGCGGCAGCAGCATCGTGAAAGCGTGTCGTGATTTCACGCGCCAGAAGTACCTTGACCTCCTTGGGGTTGCGGCCCTGGTCGATGTCGCGTTTCAACCCCTCAATGTCGGCCAAAGACTTGAACGACAACAGGGTGTACCAGCGCCACATCAACTCGTCGCTGATCGACAAGACCTTGGCGAACATGGTGTTGGGGTCTTCTGTGATGCCGATGTAATTGTTTTTGCTTTTGGACATCTTGTCGACGCCATCGAGGCCTTCGAGCAGGGGCATGGTCAAGATGCACTGGGGTTCTTGACCATACTCAATTTGCAGATGCCGCCCCATGAGCAGGTTGAATTTCTGGTCGGTGCCCCCCAACTCCAAGTCGGATTTCAGCGCCACCGAGTCATAGCCCTGCATCAGCGGGTACAAGAATTCATGCACCGAGATCGGAGTGCCGGCAGTGTATCGCTGGTGGAAGTCCTTGCGCTCCATCATTCTTGCGACAGTGTATTGGGCCGCCAGCTGAATCATGCCCATCGCCCCCAGGGGCAGGCTCCATTCGGAGTTGTAACGAATTTCGGTGCGCTCGGGGTCCAATACCAGGCTGGCCTGTCGGTAGTAGGTCTCGGCATTGGCCTTGATCTGCTCGGGAGTCAGCGGTGGGCGTGTGCTGTTGCGCCCAGAAGGGTCGCCGATCAGGCTGGTGAAATCGCCAATCAGAAAAATCACCTGATGACCCAGGTCTTGTAACTGGCGCATTTTGTTCAGCACCACGGTGTGCCCGATGTGGATGTCGGGTGCGGTCGGGTCCAGACCCAATTTAATGCGCAAAGGCACGCCAGTGGCTTCTGATCGGGCCAATTTTTGCTGCCACTCGTCTTGCGGAATCAGTTCCTCGCAGCCGCGCAGCGAGACCTGCATCGCCTCCAAGACCCGATCGGTGACCGGATATTTGACCTTAACCTCTTGATTCATAATGATTTTTTTCCATTTGGCAGGGCAGGCGCCGCAGGTTATACTAACCCCCGTGTTTGCTTCAATTCTATCGGTGCGCATGGTGTTTCGCTATGTCCGGCGCACCCCGGAGTCGGCTTTTGTCCAAACCTTTGTCAGCCCTGTTCGATCGCATCTCTCTTTGGCCCCAGCGTTGGGCCGAGGTGCAGCTTCGCCACCCGCACCGGGTGATGGCGGCCATTGCCGGGCTGTTGATGGTGGGCGGCACAGCCTCTTACGCCGTGGCCACGTTGGGACCCGATGCCTCGCGCATGCCCACCACCGAATGGGTGCAATCTTTGCCCTTGCCAGACGGTCTGCAGCGCCAGTCTGACGCATTGCCCGACTGGCGTCTGTACCGCAGCGAACAAACCCGCAGCAACGACACTGCCGAATCTCTGTTGAATCGCTTGGGCATCCAAGATCCTGGTGCAGTTGAATTCATTCGCCAGTCGCCTTTGGCCCGCGCCCATTTGTTGGGCAAGGCCGGCCGCATGGCGCGCGCTGAAAGCGACCACCGTAACCAATTGCAGGAACTGAGCGTGCGTTGGATCGCCGACGAAAAATCCGAGCGTTTTCAACGCTTGGTCTTGCAGCGCCGCAAGTCGGGCTGGGGCATCGAGTTGCAAACCGGGACGCTCAGCGCCACCACCCAGTTGGCTGGCGGCATTATCCAAAGTTCTTTGTTTACCGCCACCGATCAAGCCCGCATTCCCGACTCGATTGCCGTGCAGTTGGCCGACATTTTCTCGGGCGACATCGACTTTCACCGCAATCTGCGCAAAGGCGATCGCTTCTCGGTGGTCTACGAGACTTTGGAAGCCGACGGCGAGCCGATGCGCGCCGGCCGGGTTCTTTCAGCCGAATTCGTCAATAACAGCAAGACCCACAGCGCTGTTTGGTACAAAGAGCCTGGCCAGCCCAAAGGCGAGTACTACAGCCTGAACGGCCAAAGCCTGCGTCGCGCCTACCTGACCTCGCCGCTGGCGTTCTCGCGCGTCACTTCCGGCATGGGCATGCGGTTTCACCCCATCCACCAAACCTGGAAAGCCCACACCGGCGTTGATTACGCCGCCCCTACCGGTACCCCGGTGCGCAGCGTGGGTGAGGGCGTGGTCGAGATGGCCGGCTGGAGCGGCGGTTATGGCAACACCGTGGTTGTGCGCCATCGAAACGGCCACAGCACCCTGTACGCTCACTTGAGCAAGATCAATGTCCGCAAAGGTCAAAACATCTCGCAAGGCCAGGAGTTGGGCGCAGTGGGGGCCACCGGCACCGCCACCGGTCCGCATCTGCACTTTGAATTTCGCGTCAACGGCGTGCACCGTGATCCGCTCACGCTGGCCCGCCAAAGCGAATCGCGCCCCATCTCGGCGGCGGCCAAGTCCCAGTTTGATCAGCACGTGAAGCAAGCCCAAACCGATTTGGCCGCAGCCGCATCGGTGCAATTGCTGGCGGTTCAATAAGCCTCTCATGGGAGGGCTGTACATCGGCCTGATGTCGGGTACCTCGCTCGATGGGGTCGATGGCGTGTTGGCCGATTTCTCTGTGGACACCGCGCCTCGCTGGCTGAGTCACACCCACATCCCATTTCCCGACGCCCTCCAACAGCAATTGCTGGCCCTGCATGCGCCATCCCACGATGAGTTGCATCGCTCCCAATTGGCCGGCTTGGAACTGTCTCGCCTGTACGCCCGCGTGGTCCAGCAACTGATGCAAAACCATGACCTACAGCCCAACCAAATCAGCGCCATCGGTGCGCACGGGCAAACCATCCGCCACCGCCCCGTGATCGACGGCGAGGTGGGTTACACCTTGCAACTGAACCAGCCTGCCTTACTTGCCGAGTTGACCGGCATCCGAGTGGTGGCCGACTTTCGCAGCCGCGACATTGCCGCCGGTGGCCAAGGGGCGCCCTTGGTGCCGGCCTTTCACCAAGCTCTTTGGGCTCAATCTGACCGAGCCGTGGCGGCGCTGAATCTGGGCGGAATCGCCAACCTCAGCCTCTTGCAACCTGACGCGGCACTGCTGGGCTTTGACTGCGGACCCGGCAATATGTTGTTGGATGCGTGGCACCAACGCCACCGTGGCGGCGCTTACGATGACCAGGGGGCCTGGGCCGCCAGCGGTCAGTGCCAGCCAGCGCTGTTGGCCCACTTGCTGGGCGAGCCGTTTTTTTCCGCACCGCCCCCCAAAAGCACGGGGCGCGACCTGTTTCACTTGGGCTGGCTGGACAGCCAACTCCAAGCCCACCCTGGCGTGTCCGCTGTCGATGTTCAAGCCACTTTGTTGGAACTGACTGCGCAAAGCTGCGCACAAGCCCTGTGGCGTCACATGCCCCAAGCGCAAGAGTTGGTGGTGTGTGGGGGTGGTGCCTTCAACACGGCGCTACTGCGGCGTCTGGTCCATTTGCTGCCGGAGTGCGAGGTGATCACCTCGGCCGCCAAGGGCCTGCACCCCTCCCAGGTCGAAGCCGCTGCCTTCGCCTGGCTGGCTCAACGCGCCGAGCAAGGCCTGTGCGCCAATGCGCCCAGCGTCACCGGCGCACGCGGTCCGCGCGTACTAGGGGCGATTTACCCGGCCTAAAAGAGAAAGCCCCCGCCGCCCGTGGCCGCGAGGGCTTGAACCGCTGGCCTGAATCAGACCGAGAAAGACGAGCCACAACCACAGGTGGTGGTGGCATTGGGGTTCTTGATGACGAACTGAGCACCCTGCAGGTCTTCTTTGTAATCGATCTCAGCACCCAAGAGGTACTGGTAACTCATGGCGTCGATCAGCAAAGACACGCCATTCTTGGTCATGGTAGTGTCGTCTTCGTTCACCACCTCATCGAAGGTAAAACCATACTGGAAACCCGAGCAGCCGCCGCCTTGCACAAAGACGCGCAGTTTCAGGTCAGGGTTGCCCTCTTCAGCGATCAGGTCAGCCACTTTGGCGGCCGCGCTGTCGGTGAACACGATGGGTTCGGGCATGACTTCGGTGGTGACAGATTCGGCAACGGCGCTCATGTTCTTCTCCTGAGAGGTTTGGGTTCAATAGTAGCGTAAATAACTCAATTATGTTGCCGGTAGGGGCAAATGAAAAAGCCGCAAGGCTTTCGCCCTGCGGCTTGGGTGGTCGACCTGGATCAGCGCTTGCTGAACTGCTTGCGACGGCGAGCAGAGTGCAAACCAACCTTTTTACGCTCGACCTCACGGGCGTCACGGGTGACGAAGCCGGCTGTGGACAGCGCGGGCTTGAGGTTGGCGTCATAGTCGATCAGGGCGCGAGTGATGCCGTGGCGCACGGCGCCAGCTTGACCCGACTCACCGCCGCCGTGGACGTTGACCTGAATGTCAAAGGTTTCGACATGCTGGGTCAGCACCAGGGGTTGCTTGGCGATCATGATCGAGGTCTGACGGCCGAAGTACTCGGTGATGTCACGACCGTTGACGGTGATCTTGCCAGAGCCCTTTTTGATAAACACGCGGGCGACGCTGGATTTGCGACGGCCGGTGCCATTGTTCCAATCTCCAATCATGGCGGCTCCTTAGATGTCCAGCACTTTGGGCTGTTGGGCGCTGTGCGGGTGCTCGGCACCGCCATAGACCTTCAGCTTTTTGATCATGGCGTAACCCAGGGGACCCTTGGGCAGCATGCCTTTGACCGCTTTTTCCAGCGCGCGGCCGGGGTGCTTGGCCTGCATGTCGCGGAAGTTGGTGCCATAAATGCCGCCGGGGAAGCCCGAATGGCGATAGTAGACCTTGTCAAGGGCCTTGTTGCCGGTGACGCGGATCTTGGAGGCGTTGATGACGACAATGAAGTCGCCGGTATCGACGTGAGGCGTGTAAATGGCCTTGTGTTTGCCGCGCAAACGGAGTGCTGCTTCGCTGGCAACACGTCCGAGCACCTTGTCGGTGGCGTCAATCACAAACCACTCATGCTTCACATCAGCGGGTTTTGCGCTGAACGTGGACATGGAATATTTCCTGAAGTGGGTTGTTCGGGCCCTTTTCCGCGGTCGGCCTTCCTCTGTTCGGGAAGCTCTTAGGCGGTGTTGAAATCTTCGCCGCGGGGCCCATGAAAACGCTGCGAAGTCCGCTAGTGTAACCGATTTGACCCATTTTGGCCAGAACGCCGCCCTCATGCACTGGTCTGAGAACGGGTTTGACCCAGGTGCGGTTGACTTAGACAACACGCACCAGCAGGCTGGGTGTCGCACTTCGATGGCAAGCCGCTGAACTCATGGCTACACGACTACACGATCGAGAAGTGCAGAAATTGGGGTCACAGAAATTGGGGTCAGACCCCAATTTCTGTCTATCATGGGGTATGTTCAGTTACCGCCATGCCTACCACGCCGGCAACCACGCCGATGTGCTCAAACACGCCACCCTGATCGGAGTCTTGCGCCACCTGACCGACAAACCAGTGCCGCTCATGGTGGTGGACACGCACGCCGGGGCGGGCCTGTATCGACTCGACAGCGATGCCGCGCACACCAGCGGTGAGATGCTGGAAGGCGTGCAGCGCTTGCGTGAACGGTTGGATGCGCTGACATGCCCGCCCAGCCCCTTGTTGGCCGACTACTTGTCCGTGCTGGATCATTTTCAAAAGGCCGCTGGCGAAACCGCTTATCCCGGATCTCCATTCATAAGCAAACACTTACTTCGAGATGAAGATAAGCTCAAGCTCTTTGAGCTGCACCCGACCGACGCCCGCTTACTGGAACAGCATGTGAAGCAACTGAACGCCCATCGCCAGGTGGCCGTGTTGCGTGAAGATGGTTTTGAGCACAGCAAAAAATTCCTGCCGCCCCCCAGCCGCAGAGGACTGGTGCTGATGGATCCCAGCTACGAATTGAAGACCGATTACGCTCGCGTCATCGACACCTTGAAGGACCATCTCAAGCGCTTTGCAACCGGCACCTACATGATTTGGTTCCCCGTCATCGCACGCCCCGAATCGCAAGACCTGCCACGCCGACTGAAAAACGTGGCTCAACAGGCGGGCAAAGATTGGCTGTTGGCGACCATGCGGGTGCGTTCGGGTCAGGCCCCGCGCGCGGCGGCCACCGTCCCGGGTCAAAGCCAGGCGCGCCCGGGCTTGGTCGCCAGCGGGGTGTTTTTGGTCAATCCGCCCTACACCTTGAAAACCGCCCTGAAGGACACTTTGCCTCAGATGGTCGAGGCCCTGGGCCAGGACAAGCAGTCAGGGTTTTCTCTAGAGCACAATTAACCAACCAATCGGTCGGCTAATTGGTATGATGTGGTCTTCCACAGGAGGCAACATGTACACCCAAGCCATGGATCTGCCCGGTCAGCCGGAAGGCAAGGCCCCAACGATTGCGCATTCACTTGAAGCGGACCCGAAACTGGCCCGCTTCGATGCGGCCATCGACGCCGATGGCCGCATCGAGCCTCAAGACTGGATGCCCGACAACTACCGCAAGACGCTGGTGCGCCAGATCAGCCAGCACGCGCACAGCGAGATCGTGGGCATGCTGCCCGAGGGCAACTGGATCAGCCGCGCGCCCAGCCTGAAGCGCAAAGCGATTTTGATTGCCAAGGTGCAAGACGAGGGCGGGCACGGCCTGTACCTGTACAGCGCCGCCGAGACCCTGGGCACCAGCCGCGACGAGATGATCGCCGCACTGCACTCGGGCAAGGCGAAA
The DNA here is from genome assembly GCA_030054175.1 of Alphaproteobacteria bacterium. Classification (GTDB taxonomy): domain Bacteria; phylum Pseudomonadota; class Gammaproteobacteria; order Burkholderiales; family Burkholderiaceae_C; genus Limnohabitans. The sequence goes on from JASGCM010000011.1 coordinate 23,001, forward strand.
TACAGCTCGATCTTCAACTACCCGACGCTGAGCTGGGCCGATGTCGGCGTGATCGGCTGGCTGGTTGATGGCGCCGCGATCATGAACCAGATCCCGCTGTGCCGTTGCTCGTATGGCCCGTATGCGCGAGCCATGGTGCGGGTGTGCAAGGAAGAATCGTTCCATCAGCGACAGGGCTATGAATCGTTGTTGACCCTCATGAAGGGCACGCCCGAGCAACGCGACATGGTGCAAGACGCGGTCAACCGCTGGTGGTGGAAGTGCCTGGCCATGTTTGGTCCGCCCGACGCCGACAGCCCCAACAGCGCCCAAGGCATGCGCTGGGGCATCAAGCGCATCAGCAACGATGATCTGCGACAAAAATTTGTCGACGCCACCGTGCCCCAAGCGCAGTTGCTGGGCGTGACGCTCCCCGACCCCGACCTGAAGTGGAACGAAACCCGTGGGCACTACGACTACGGCGCCATCGACTGGAAAGAATTTTGGCAAACCGTGAATGGCAATGGCCCCTGCAACCGCGAACGGCTGGGCACCCGCGTCCATGCCTGGGAGCAAGGCGCTTGGGTGCGGGAAGCGGCCCAGGCCCACGCCCAGAAACAACGTCAACGCGCCATGAAGGAGGCCGCATGAGCCAAACACCGACCCCGTCCGCACAAGCATTGAGTGCATGGCCCTTGTGGGAAGTCTTCGTGCGCAGCAAGCAGGGCCTGGAGCACAAGCATTGCGGCAGTTTGCACGCAAGCGACGCCCAACACGCCCTGCAAATGGCGCGCGATGTCTACACCCGCCGCCAGGAAGGCGTGAGCATTTGGGTCGTGCCCTCAGCGTCCATCGTGGCCAGCGCGCCGCAAGACAAAGGCGTGTTGTTTGACCCTGCCGCCGACAAGATCTACCGCCACCCCACCTTCTACAGCATCCCCGACGAAGTCGGTCACATGTGATGGATGCCCACACCGAATACCTGCTGCACCTGGCCGACAACGCCCTGGTGCTGGGTCAGCGCAATGCCGAGTGGTGTGGCCACGGGCCCGTGCTGGAAGAAGACATCGCCATGGCCAATATCAGCCTGGATCTGATCGGCCAAGCCCGCTTGTTGTACCAATATGCGGCAACCCGCATCGGTGGCGATTGCGATGAAAACCGCTTGGCCTACTTCCGAGATGCCCCGCAATTTCGCAATCTCACCTTGCTCGAATTGCCCCACAGCCCCGGTCTGATGCCCGGCGGCGTGGGCGAACGCGACTATGGCGTCACCATAGCCCGCAACTTCTTGTACAGCGCTCTGATGGGTCCGCTGTGGAACGCCCTGTGCGCCAGCAGTGACTCGACCTTGGCTGGCATCGCCGCCAAGTCGCTCAAGGAAACGCAATACCATCTGCGTCACTCCCACGACTGGCTGGTGCGTTTTGGAGACGGCACCGAAGAGTCACACCGCCGCGCGCAAAGTGCGCTCGACTACCTTTTTCCCTTCACGCAAGAGTTTTGGGTTGAGGTGCCTTTTGAAGCGCAAGCTCGCCAAAGCGGAATCACCATCGAGTTGATCAGCCTGCAAGCCACATGGGATGCGCAAGTCGACGACACACTGACTCAGGCTCATCTGCGCCGCCCCCCCAGTGACGGACATGTATCTACCGGTAAACAGGGCGTGCACTCCGAACACCTGAGTTATTTGTTGGGCGAGATGCAGTCTCTGGCGCGTGCGCACCCCGGTGCCACTTGGTGACATGAGCGAGCCCTGCGATACCTTGACACCCAACACCGAACAGGTGTGGGACTGGCTGTCGGTACTCACCGACCCGGAAATTCCGGTCGTGACTCTGAAAGAAATGGGCATCTTGCGCGCGATCCAAATCCAGCCCGATCGGGTGGTCGTGACCATCACTCCGACCTACAGCGGTTGTCCGGCCATGTCGCAAATTGAAGACGACATACGCACCACCCTGGCCGCGCATGGCCATCGCGCCGAGATCATCACCCGACTGGCCCCGGCCTGGAGCACCGACTGGATGGATGCCGTTACCCATCGGAAATTGCGTGAGTACGGCATTGCGCCACCCACCGGCCTGGCGCCGATCTCGACGCACGCCACGGTGCGCGTGACGCACTGGCAAGCCCAAGCCTCGGTGCCTTGCCCGCTCTGCGGCTCGGACCAAACCACCGAGACTTCCTACTTCGGCTCAACCGCCTGCAAGGCGCTGTACAAGTGCCTGAGCTGCTTAGAGCCGTTTGACTATTTCAAGCCCCACTGAGCAAGGACACATGGCATGAGCGCGCCCACATTTCATGAGCTGGCCGTGGTGGCCGTTGACCCTGAAGCAGCACAATCGGTGGCCATCACTCTGGCGGTGCCCGAATCTCTGCGTGCGGTATTTGCATTCGAGCCTGGACAATTCATCACCTTGCGCGCCAAGATCAATGGCCAAGACGTTCGGCGCAATTATTCGCTGTGCTCGACACCCATTCAGTTCGAGCGCAATCACACCCTACAAGTGGGCGTACGCGCCGTGGAGGGCGGCTTGATGTCGACGTGGCTGCAAGGGCTGCGCCCCGGTCAATCGCTGCAAGTCGCGCCACCCGAGGGCTGCTTTGTCATCCGTCGCCGTCGCGCCCTGCATCGTGTCGGCTTTGCCGCCGGCTCAGGCATCACACCCATCTTGTCGGTCTTGACTCATACGCTGGAGTCCAGCCCTCAGGCCAAGTTCACCCTGGTCTATGGCAACCGCCGCACGGACAGCGTGATGTTCAACGAAGCCCTGCAAGACCTGAAAGACCGCTTCCCCGACCGACTCACGCTGGTGCACATATTGTCGCGCCAAGCGCAAGAAGTGCCTTTGCTGGAAGGGCGCATCGACGCTGAGAAAGTGCGCGCCTTGATGGATGTGTTCTTGCCGGTCAAGAGCATGGATGAAGTGTTCATTTGCGGCCCTGAAGCCATGATCGAAGCCACCGAGACCAGTCTGTTGGCCGCCGGCGTCCCTGCCGACCGGGTACACACCGAGCGCTTTGCCAGCGCCGGCAGTGCGCCTGCACCGGTGCGCGTCAGACGCGCGGGTGAAGAGCCCGCGCTGGGCATCAAATTGAGCGTGATTGCCGATGGCAAGCGCCATGAGCTGCGCATGAGCGAAGAGCAGCGCATTTTGGATGTTGCGCTCGAGGCCGGTCTGGATTTGCCGTACTCGTGCAAAGGCGGTGTTTGCTGCACCTGCCGCGCCAAACTGATGAGCGGCGAAGTTCGCATGGATAAAAACTTCACGTTGGAAAACGACGAAGTCCGCCAGGGTTTTGTGCTGAGCTGTCAGGCCCGCCCCACCACCACCGAGGTGGTGGTGAGCTTTGACGAACGCTGATCAACCGCTTTTACCGGCAGTCTTCATTCGTCCGGGGTGGACTGTGCGCGCAAGCCCCGCACCAGCGCCATGGTCGCTGCGCTTTGGTTCATGGTGTAGAAGTGCAGGCCCGGCACGCCGGCACAAATCAGCTGATCGCAAAGGTCGGTCACCACCTCCAGCCCAAAGGCTTTGATGGAGGCCACATCGTCGCCATACGCCACCAGGCGTTGGCGGATCCAACGCGGAATTTCGGCGCCACAGGCATCGGAAAAACGCAGCAATTGCGAAGAACTGGTGATGGGCATGATGCCCGGCACGATGGGCACATGCACCCCCAACTTGTCGGCATCGTCGACGAATCGGAAATAAGCGTCGCTGTTGTAGAAATACTGGGTGATGGCCGAGTCCGCCCCGGCCTTGACCTTGGTCGCGAACGCCTGCAAATCGGCGGCAGGCGATTTTGCTTGTGGATGGACCTCTGGATATGCGGCCACCTCGATGTGAAAGGTGTTGCCTGTTTCGGCACGGATGAAAGCCACCAAATCGCTGGCGTACTGAAAAGCGCCGCCCATGCCATAGCCACTGGGCATGTCACCACGCAAGGCCACCAGTCGCTTGACGCCCATGGCCCGCAATTGGCTCAATTGCTCACGCACACCTTCGCGGGTGGCACCAATGCAAGAATAGTGCAGCGCCGCTTCCTGGCCCTCGGCCAGTATTTCTTTCACGGTGGCCATGGTGCCCTCTTGGGTCGATCCACCCGCGCCATACGTCACCGAACAGAACTCGGGCTTCAAGTCATACAACTGCGCGCGAGCTTGACGCAACTTCAATGTCCCTTCCGGGGTCTTGGGCGGAAAAAATTCAAAACTCAACGGTGTATTCATGTCTCATTCTCTTGTCTGTTCGGGTCGGCTGGCAGTCATGAAAAACTCTCGGTTGCCATCACCGCCCTCTATGGGGCTGTCCATCTAGGCCAAGGGGCTCAGCCCCAGGGGCTGACACGCTTGCTCCATGCGCTGACGCACCAGCGAATACAGGGCCGGGTCTTTCACCACCCCACCCTTACCCAGCTGGCCGGCTTGCAATTCAAACTGCGGCTTGACCAACATCAGCAAGCGACCACCGGGCTTGATTTGCCCGACCAAAGCGGGCAACACCAGGGTGAGCGAGATGAAGGATACATCGCCCACCACCACATCAAACCCCAGCCCGCCCAACCGCTCATCGAGCGGCTGCAAATCGCGGGCATTGACTCCCTCGATGCAGGTCACCAGACCATTGTCACGCAAGCGCGAGTGCAACTGATCATGGCCGACATCGATGCCCACCACATGGGCGGCCCCGGCATGCAACAAAGCGTCTGTGAAACCGCCGGTGCTTTGGCCCACATCGAGACAACGCCAGCCCGATACATCAATGTCGAAATGCGCCAATGCGCCTTCCAGCTTCAAGCCACCACGCGACACATACCGGGCCTCGGCGTCATCGACAAGTTGCAGGTCGGCATGCGCAGGCAATTCCTCGCCATTCTTGCGCACCGACTGAAAACCAGTCACGCCCACTCGCCATTTCACGCCCGACGGAATCAGGCGCTGGGCCTGAGAGCGCGAGGCCGCCAAGCCCCGTTCGACCAGCAACTGATCGGGCCCGCATCGCGCCATCAATAGCGGTAGCTGTCGGGTTTGTACGGACCTTGCTTGGGCACGCCGATGTAGTCGGCCTGGGCATCGCTCAGCTCGGTCAGCTTAGCGCCCACCTTCTTCAGGTGCAAGCGCGCAACTTTTTCATCCAAATGCTTGGGCAGCACATAGACCTGGCCGATGTCATAACTCTCAGGGTGGCTGAACAGTTCGATCTGGGCGATGGTCTGGTTGGCAAAACTCGAGCTCATCACGAAGCTGGGGTGGCCAGTGGCGCAGCCCAGGTTGACCAGTCGGCCTTTGGCCAACAAGATGATGCGCTTGCCGTCGGGAAAGATGATGTGATCGACCTGGGGCTTGATCTCTTCCCAAGTGTACTTCTCCACCGATGCGATGTCGATCTCGTTGTCAAAGTGACCGATGTTGCAGACGATGGCCTGGTCCTTCATCTTCAGCATGTGCTCATGGGTGATCACGTGCTTATTGCCGGTGGCAGTGACGAAGATGTCGGCTTGGGCACACACATCGTCCATGGTCACCACGCGATAGCCTTCCATTGCAGCTTGCAGGGCATTGATCGGATCGATCTCGGTCACCCACACTTGGGCCGACAGGGCGCGCAGGGCTTGGGCACTGCCCTTGCCCACATCACCGTAGCCGCACACCACGGCCACCTTGCCGGCGATCATCACGTCGGTGGCACGCTTGATGCCGTCGACCAGCGACTCACGGCAGCCATACAGGTTGTCAAACTTGCTCTTGGTCACCGAATCGTTCACGTTGATGGCGCGGAACATCAGGGTGCCTTTGGCCGACATTTCCTTCAGGCGGTGCACCCCGGTGGTGGTTTCTTCGGTCACGCCGATGATTTGGGCACTCTTGAGGCTGTACCAGGTGGGGTCTTGGGCCAGTTTGGCCTTGATGGCGTTGAACAAACAGATCTCTTCTTCGCTGCCGGGGTGGCTCAGCACCGACAGGTCGCGCTCGGCGCGCTGGCCCAAATGCATCAGCAGCGTGGCATCGCCGCCATCGTCCAGGATCATGTTGGGGCCTTCGCCCGATGTACCAGCCTCACCGAATTCAAAAATGCGATGGGTGTAGTCCCAGTATTGCTCCAGATTCTCGCCCTTGATGGCAAACACCGGTGTGCCACGCGCCGCGATGGCGGCGGCGGCATGGTCTTGGGTTGAGAAGATATTGCAGGAAGCCCAGCGCACTTGAGCGCCCAGGGCTTGCAGAGTTTCAATCAGCACAGCCGTCTGAATGGTCATGTGCAGCGAACCGGTGATGCGAGCGCCCTTCAAGGGTTGTTTGGCCGCGTATTCTTCGCGGATGGCCATCAAACCAGGCATTTCGGTCTCGGCAATCGCGATTTCCTTGCGACCCCAATCGGCCAGGCCGATGTCGGCGATCACGCAGTCGGTGGGTAAAACGTTTTTCAGTGGTGCGTTCATGTGTGGCTCCTGTGAACAAACACTCCGGAACGCAATTGCACCGCAAGGCTCACCGCACTGCACAGAGTGGATGAGCGTCGTTCCTGTCAGATGGTCCGAGCCTCACGCATGAATTGCGCTGCAACGCTCCTCGGATGAATCCATTTTAGCGCAAAGTGATGTCAAGGCCCGCAACGGGCGCCAGAACATCCCTGAAACAAGGGAATTAAAAAAATCATTTCAAAATACCAAAATTATCAATATAATCCCGTCATTGATTCTCTGGCATCACAAATCATGCCCTTTGAGTTCTACTCCAATCTACAACGTCGCATCCGTGCGTACTTGCCCCGTCACATGCAGACGGTGGGTGACTTCCACTTTTACTGCTTCATCAGCTCAAGCCTGTTTTTCCTGACCATCTTGAGTCCATGGATGGGCTGGCTGGGCTTGACACCCGTCTCCTGGGCCACTGGCTTGGGGGCGGCGGCGTGTGGACTGTTGGGGTATCTGAGGCTGCGTGGCCTGGCCTTGACTGCGGCCAGCCAGTGGTACCAAGCCACCCTGATCGTCATGATTTTGTTCAGTGCCTGGCAAATGGGCGGCCTGGCCTCTGCGGCCATGGTTTGGCTGGGCATCGTCCCACTGTTGCCTTGGTTCACCATGAGCCGAAGATGGACTTTCGCCTGGCTGATGCTGGCGTTCAATTGAGCGAGGCCAACGCCAAGCTGATGGAGGCCAATCGGCACAAAGACCAGTTTTTGGCCATGGTCAGCCATGCCATGCGCACGCCGCTCAATGGCGTCAAAGGCTACTTGGGTTTGTTGGCCGACCGCCCCGAACTCAGCCCGGAGACAAAAGAAGAAGTGTCGGGTGCGCAAAACGCGGCTTCTCATTTGCTGACCGTCATCAACGATTTTCTCGATCTGTCGCAGATCAGTCAGGGGCGGTTCTCACTCAGCCCGCAGGCCATCGACTTGCATCACACGGTGCGGCAGATTTGCCGCACACTCGAAAGCCATGCCCGCAGCATGGATCTGTCTTATCTCTTGTGCATCGATGACGATGTGCCCAACTGGGTACGCGTCGACCCCGACCGACTGGCCCAGATCCTGATCAATCTGTTGGGTAACGCGATCAAATTCACCGCCCAAGGCGAAGTGTCCTTGCGTGTCAGCGCAGATCATGCGAATGCGCGTCAGGCCCAGTTGCGGTTTACCGTGACCGACAGCGGCGCGGGCATCGCAGCCGATCAGATCGAACGCATCTTCGAGCCCTTTTATCAAGCTCAAGGCCCTCGATTCAATGACGAAAACATGCACGGCAATGGCTTGGGGCTGGCGATCTCGCGTGGTCTGGCTCAGGCCATGGGCGGGGATTTGCAAGCACAAAGCCAACCAGGCGCCGGGTCTTGTTTCACGCTGACCGTGACCCTGCCTTTGGCCCAGCCTCCCTTGGCCAAAGCGGCCACCAACGGTCAAGCCGTGCTGGACATCGATACACACCCCTATCGCATCTTGCTGGTCGACGACCAATCTGTAAACCGAGCTGTGCTGGAAGCCACTTTGCGCAAAGCCTTGCCGCAATCGGTGCTCGAGCAAGCCGATGGCGGGATCAGCGCCATTGAATTGCTGCACGATCATGACTACGACTTGGTGCTGATAGATCTGATCATGCCCGACCTCAGTGGCATCGAGGTGGTGCGCCGTGCGCGTCAATTCCTCCATCCCCTGCGCCGCGACGTGCCCTTCATCGCCTTGACCGCCAACGTGGCCCCCGAAGCTGTGCAAGAGTGCTTGGGCGTCGTCATGGCCGAAGTCTTGCCCAAACCCTTCAACCGTCAGGGTCTGTTGCACGCCATTCAGGCCCATGCGCGGCGCCCAGCAGCCAAGGAAGCTTCGGCCAGCGCCTAAAATCGACCCTTAGGCGCAACGGCCACCCGCCGCTGCCGTTTGCATCATCAGGACCCTTTTGTGACCCACGCCCCCGAGACCCGGCGCCGCCGCACCTTTGCCATCATCTCCCACCCCGACGCCGGCAAAACCACGTTGACCGAAAAGCTGTTGCTGTTTTCAGGCGCCATCCAAATTGCTGGCTCGGTCAAGGCGCGCAAAGCCTCGCGGCATGCCACCAGCGACTGGATGGAGATCGAGAAGCAGCGCGGCATTTCGGTGGCCTCTTCAGTGATGCAAATGCAGTACCGAGATCACGTGGTCAATTTGTTGGACACCCCGGGACACAAAGACTTTTCTGAGGACACCTACCGGGTGCTCACTGCGGTGGATTCGGCGCTGATGGTGATCGATGCAGCCAACGGCGTCGAATCACAAACGCGCCGGTTGATCGAAGTCTGCCGCCAGCGCAATACCCCGATCCTGACTTTCGTCAACAAAATGGATCGCGAAGTCCGCGATCCATTGGATATTTTGGATGAGGTAGAGCGCGAATTGGGCATGCCCTGCGTGCCCATGACCTGGCCAGTCGGCCAAGGCAAGCGCTTTGGCGGCATCATCAATCTGCGCACACAAACCATGACAGTGTTCGAGTCGGGCAGCGAGCGCTTGCCGCACGACTTTGAAACCATCCCGCTGGTCGAAACCGAGCGGCTGCGCGAACGTTTTGGTCAGGAATTCGACGACGCGCTCGAGAGCATGGAACTGGCTACCGGCGCCTCGCCCACTTTTGACCATCAGGCTTTTTTGGAAGCGCGCCAAACGCCCGTGTTTTTCGGTTCGGGCGTGAACAACTTTGGTGTCATGGAAGTGCTCGATGCCTTGGTCGACTTGGCCCCTGCTCCGCGTCCACGTCTGAGCACGCTGGTGGTCAACCGCCAGACCGTAGAAAAGACCATACAACCCGAAGACCCGGGCTTCTCGGGCGTGGTGTTCAAGGTGCAAGCCAATATGGACGCCAATCACCGCGACCGCATCGCCTTCGTTCGCGTCGCTTCTGGCCAATACAAGCCGGGCATGAAGCTGAAGGTTCAACGCACTGCCAAAGAATTGCGCCCGACCTCGGTCGTGACCTTTTTATCGCAGCGCCGCGAGGCCGTCGACGAAGCCTATGCCGGCGACATCATCGGCTTCACCACCCATGGCGGCGTGCAGTTGGGTGACACCATCACCGACGGGGCGTCGCTGCAATACACCGGCCTGCCTTTCTTCGCCCCCGAGCTCTTCATGACCGTGTTGCTCAACAACCCCTTGCGCACCAAACAGTTACAACAAGGGCTTGAGCAACTGGGCGAAGAAGGCGCGATTCAGGTCTTTAAACCCGAAGCGGGCGGCGCCATGTTGTTGGGGGCCATCGGTCAGTTGCAGTTTGAAGTCGTGCAACACCGCCTGAAAACCGAATACGACTGTGATGTGCGGCTGGAAGGTTGCCAGTACACCGGCGCGCGCTGGATCACCGCAGACAGCCCGGCCGAGTTACGCGATTTTTGTAACGCCTACCCGCAACGCATGGCGCTGGACGCCGCTGGCACCTTGGCGTATCTGTGTACCTCGCCCTATGACGTGCGATTGGCGCAAGAACGTTTTCCCAAAATTCATTTCCACCCGCTGCGCGAGCATGCTGGACTGAGCTTGGGCAACGCCGGCTGAGTGCGCATGTCCAACGACCACCACACCTGGCTGCATTGGTCTGAAAAAGACCAAGCCAAACAAGCGATCTGGCAATCCGACAACGGGGCAAGGCTGCCCACCCGGGTTCAGGTCTGCACCGAACTGGATGCGGCACAAGCGCACCGACTGGCCAGCGCAGGCACCGGGCTATTGTGGCGCGGGTCTTACCCGAGCGCCCGACAGTTGTTGCAGGGCATGTCGCAGCGATTGGACGAAGCCGTCCTGCGGCAACGCGCCCGCGACACCCACCCCGTCAGCGACCTGCCCACAGCTTTCGCACGCCACCGCCAGGCCCAAGGTCTGCGCGCCCGGGTGCTGGGTCAATTGCTGATCGAGGTCGATGGCCAATACCGCATCGGCCTATCGCGCGCGCCGCAAGTGCGCGACGCCTGCACCGAAGCCTGGGGGCCGCCGGAGGGACAAACACGTGTGGTCGCTCTGCGCGCCCTGCTTGGGCTGATCGGCGCGCACGAGTGGCGCAAGGCCGGTGTGCCCATCTCTGCACTAGGAAACGCCCGCATCCACCCCCACCATGGGGTGTTTTCTCCGGTGCGCGGCGAGTACTTGGACTTGATCGCACACGCTCCCCTGCCCGCCGCCCTAACCGATTGCCCCGTCGCCATCGATGTGGGCGTGGGCACCGGCGTGCTCAGCGCCGTCTTATTGCGGCGTGGAGTGCCACGTGTGCTGGCCACCGACTTATCGGAACGGGCCATCGCCTGCGCCGACGACAACCTGCAACGGCTCGGCCTGAGTGAGCGAGTTGAATTGATCCACACCGACCTCTACCCGCCAGGTCAGGCGGCATTGGTGGTGTGCAACCCGCCGTGGCTGCCAGGCCAGCCCAGCTCGGCACTGGATCAGGCCATCTACGACCCCGACAGCGCCATGCTGCGCGGGTTTCTGTACGGCTTGCGTGCCCACCTGTGCCCAGGTGGCGAGGGCTGGCTGGTGCTCTCTGATCTGGCCGAGCGACTGGGCCTGCGCACCCGCCGACATTTACAGGACTGGATCGGACAAGCCGGCTTGCGCGTGATCGAGCGCCACGACACCCGACCCCGTCACCCCAAGGCCAGCGACGCCAACGACCCTTTGCATGCCGCACGGGCGGCTGAGGTGACGTCGTTGTGGCGGTTGGGGGTCCAGGCGAACGTCTGAACCTGCCCATCACCCCCGCGCCAAGACCGGCCCCAAAGCCTGGCCAGTATGGGTTTTCGCCCGTACCAAGTCTTCGGGTGTGCCAGTGGCCACGACCTGTCCTCCGCCACTGCCGCCTTCTGGGCCCAGGTCAATCACCCAATCGGCCTCAGCGATCACGTCCAGGTCATGCTCAATCACCACCACGCTGTGACCGCCATCGACCAGGCGGTGCAGCACCTTGATCAACTTGTCGACATCGGCCATGTGCAGACCCACGGTAGGCTCATCCAGCACATACAAGGTGTGCGGGGCTTTTTGGCCACGGCGCCCCACATCGTCGCGCACCTTGGTGAGTTCAGTCACCAGTTTGATGCGCTGAGCCTCACCGCCACTCAGCGTGGGTGACGGTTGACCCAAGGTCAGGTATCCCAGGCCAACGTCTTGCAACAGTTGCAAGGGGTGAGCAATGGCCGGCATGCTGGCAAAAAAGCCGACCGCCTCGTCGACCTCCATTTGCAGCACCTCACCCACACTCTTGCCTCGCCAACTGACCTCGAGCGTCTGCGGGTTGAAGCGTGCGCCACGACACACCTCGCAAGGCACCTTCACATCGGGCAGGAAGCTCATTTCGATGGTTCGCATGCCCTGACCCTCGCAGCCGGGGCAACGGCCTTCGCCAGTGTTGAAGCTGAAGCGTCCTGGGCCAAAGCCACGCGCCTTGGCTTCGAGTGTTTCGGCGAACATTTTGCGAATAGCGTCCCAAAACCCAATGTAGGTCGCCGGGCACGAGCGGGGGGTTTTACCAATGGGGGTTTGATCAACTTCCAGCACCCGGCCCACCTGTTGCCAACCGCCCAAGCCCAGACAACCAAACCAGGCGGAGGCTTTGCGAGCCCCAACTGCCGCCTGCACATTGGCCAGCAAGACTTCACGCGCCAGGGTCGATTTGCCCGAGCCGCTGACCCCGGTGATAGCGACCAAACGGTGCAGAGGCACCGTCACATCCATGCCGGCCAGATTGTGCAGATTGGCGCCTTGCACCGTCAACGCCGCATCGGGTTGCGCAGTCACCGGTCGGCGTGCTTGAAGGGGGTGGCGCATGGCGTGCAACAAATAGCGCCCGGTCTGTGACTCAGGTTCGCGGGTCAGCGCCGCCACGTCGCCCTGGGCAATCAGACGCCCACCACGTCGCCCAGCGCTGGGTCCAATGTCAATGATGTGGTCGGCACGCCGGATGGTGTCTTCGTCGTGCTCGACCACCACCAGGGTATTGCCTTTGGTGCACAGAGTGTGTAGAGCGCTGAGCAGCATCTGGTTGTCACGGGCATGCAAACCAATGGTCGGCTCGTCCAGCACATAGCACACCCCTTGCAAGTTGCTGCCCAACTGTGCCGCCAGCCGGATGCGCTGCGCCTCGCCACCACTCAGGGTCGGTGCACCCCGATCCAGCGTCAGGTAGCCCAGACCCACTTGCTCTAAAAATTCCAAACGGCTGCCGATCTCGGTCACCAGGTCACGGGCGATTTCGGCCTCGCGGCCGACCAACTTCAAGCCCTGGACCCAGCGGCGCACGTCACCCACGGCCATGCGGGCGATGTCGGTAATACCGATGCCGGCAAAGCGCACGGCACGGGCGGTTTCGTTCAGGCGAGATCCCTCGCAGGTTGGGCAATGCTCGTGACCCACGTCTTCCACTTCGGGCTCGGCAAAGGTTTGCTCACGTCCCTTATTGTGATCGACGGCCAGCACGGAATCATCGAGCAAGTTGCGTTGCTCGCGGTTGAGTCGCACGCCCGTGCCCACGCAATCGGGGCACCAGCCGTGCTTGCTGTTGTAGGAAAACAGACGAGGGTCGAGTTCGGCATAAGAGGTCGCACACACCGGACAAGCGCGCAGGGTGGAATAAACCTGCACCTGACCGATGTGGATGGTCGAGCCGCCCGTCAGCATGGCCTGTTTCAGACCGTCGAGCGGAGCCAGCAAATGCAAGACGCCTTTGCCCAACTCGAGGGCGCGCGTCACGTACAGCCGCAACTCGGTTTCGTGCTCGGCATTGACCCACACATCGGCCACTGGCAATTCGATGGTGTGCTCTTTGAATCGGTCAATGCGCGGAAAGCCCGTGGTAGGCAAAAACTGCCCGTCCACACGCAAATGGCTGTAACCCCTCGGGCGCCCCCAATCGGCCAACTCGGTGTAGACGCCCTTGCGGTTGACCACCAAAGGCGCCAACAAACCGATGTGCTGGCCCTTAAATTGGCGCATGATCTGCGCCACCATGCTATCGGCGGTTTGCGGTTGCACCGCCGCGCCGTCATGCACGCAATGTTGGGTGCCCAGCTTCACATACAGCAAGCGCAAAAAGTGCCAGACCTCGGTGGTGGTGCCTACGGTCGATTTACGACCGCCGCGAGACAGGCGTTGCTCGATGGCGACCGTGGGCGGAATTCCATAGACAGCATCCACCTCTGGGCGGCCCGCCGGTTGCACGATGCTGCGCGCATAAGCGTTCAGGCTTTCCAGATACCGGCGCTGGCCTTCGTTGAACAAAATGTCAAATGCCAATGTCGATTTGCCCGATCCGCTCACGCCGGTGATCACATTGAACTTGCCACGCGGAATGTCCACACTCAGGTCTTTCAGATTGTGCTCTTTGGCGCGCACGATGCGGATGGCCTCGGGCCCGGCGTCGCGGTAGACCCGCGCGGGTGGCTCGGCCACGGCGGCGTGCAAGGTCTGGTCGTATTCGCGCAAAGCCTGCCCGGTGTGTGAGGTCGGGTGCTCCCTCAGGTCTTCCGGAGTGCCCTGGGCCACCAACTGACCGCCGCCCTCGCCACCTTCGGGACCCAGGTCGATCAGCCAGTCGGCAGCGCGAATCACATCCAGGTTGTGCTCGATGATGATCAGCGAATGACCCGCCTCCATCAGCTTGCGCAATGCGCGCATCAATTTGGCGATGTCGTCAAAGTGCAGACCGGTGGTGGGTTCGTCAAACAGAAACAGTGTGCCTTTGCGCGCCAGTGCTTGGCGCGTCACGCTTTGCGACTTGGCCGATTCGGCCAAATGCCCGGCCAGCTTCAGGCGTTGCGCCTCGCCTCCGCTCAAGGTTGGCACGGGTTGACCCAGCTTGACGTACTCCAGACCCACGTCCACGATGGGCTGCAGAGCGCGGATCACCTCGCGGTCTTGGTCGAACAATTGCGCCGCCTCAGAGACGGTCAACTCAAGCACCTGGGCCACATTCAACACCCGCCCATGTCGCTCGATCTGGACTTCCAAAATCTCGGGGCGGTAGCGTTGGCCATGACAGTCTTGACAACGCAAGTAGACGTCAGACAAAAACTGCATCTCGACATGCTCGAAGCCCGATCCGGTGCACGTCGGGCAGCGGCCATCACCGCTGTTGAAGCTGAACTTGGCCGCCGTGTATCCGCGCTGGCGCGACAAAGGGCTGATTGCGAACAGTTCGCGCAAGGCGTCCCATGCACCCACATAGCTCACCGGGTTGGAACGCGCTGTCTTGCCGATGGGCGACTGGTCAACGAAAACCACGTCGCTGAGGTGATCGGCCCCCAACAGACGGTCGTGTTGCCCTGGCGTTTCCGTGGCGCGACCAAAGTGACGCAACAGGGCCGGGGCCAAGATGTCCTGTATCAGGGTCGATTTGCCTGAACCACTGACGCCGGTGACGACCACCAGGCGTTGCAGCGGAAACTCGATCGCCAGATCACGCAGGTTGTGCTCACGCGCGCCCTCCAACACCAAGCGCGACGTCGATTCGCTGACGGCACGGCGAAAGCCCATACCGATGTGTTTGCGATTGCCCAAATAGGCGCCGGTCAAGGTGTCGGCGTCGCGCAATTGGTTGACAGTGCCATCGAATACCATTTGACCGCCGCGCTCACCAGGCCCCGGGCCCATGTCGATGATGCGATCAGCAGCAACCATCACCGCCGGATCGTGCTCGACCACCACCAGGGTGTTTCCGGCGTCTCGCAGGCGGTGCATGGCCTCAGTGATGCGGCACATGTCACGCGGGTGTAAACCAATACTGGGCTCATCGAGCACGAACAAAGTGTTGACCAGTGAAGTCCCCAGCGCCGTCGTCAGGTTGATGCGCTGCAACTCGCCGCCACTCAGGGTGCGGCTTTGTCGGTCTAGCGTCAGGTAGCCCAAGCCTACATCGCACAAATAACGCAAGCGTGTGCGAATCTCGTCCAGCAAGAGTTGCGTGGCCTGCTCCTCAGGCGTGGCATCTCGCCCGACCAATCCGTCTTGCAAGCGATCAAAGAACACGCGCAGTCGATCGATGGGCAACAGCATCAGATCGTGCAGGCACAGTCCCGGCAATTGCGCCAGGGTAGCGGGCGTCCAGTCGGTGCCTTGTGGCGAAAAACGCTGATCGGGCCTCATTACCGCATCGGCGTCGGCACCCGTGCCCAAACGCCACAGCAGGCTTTCGGTCTTCAGGCGAGCGCCACCGCAGGTGCCGCAAGAGGTGTAACTGCGGTACTTGGACAACAACACCCGAATATGCATCTTGTACGACTTGCTCTCGAGGTACTCAAAAAAGCGTTTAATGCCATACCACTGCTGGTTCCATTTACCATTCCAATTCGGAGATCCTTCGATGACCCACGATTTTTGCTCGGGCGTCAATTTGCTCCAGGCTGTGTCACGCGGAATGCCCGCCTTCTCGGCGTGGCGCATCAGGTCGTCTTGGCACTCGGCCCAGGCCGGGGTTTGGATGGTTTTGATCGCGCCAGAGCGCAAGGTGAGCTTATTGTTGGAAATCACCAGGCCGTAATCGACCCCGATGACGCGGCCAAAGCCTCGACACACCTCGCAAGCGCCCACCGGCGAATTGAAAGAAAACATCGAAGGCACCGGGTCGCTGTACTGCAAATCGCTTTCGGGGCAATGCAAACCAGTCGAAAAGCGCCAGACCTCGGTCGACTCTTCGCCTGGCTGGACATGCACCGACAGTCGGCCTCCACCACGGCGCAAGGCAGTCTCAATGGCCTCTATGGCACGTGTGCGCTCGACGCTTGAGGCGCGGAAGCGATCGGCCACCACATCGAGCATTCGACGAGGCCCCGTGGGCGTGGCCACTTCGCGCTCGGCATGAATGCGGGTGAAACCACTGGCGCTGAGCCATTGCTGCACCTCTTCGCTGGTGGTGTTGGCAGGCAACTGCACTGCGAAAGTCAGCACCAAGCGAGGGTCGTGAGCTCGCGCGCGCTCGACAATTGCGGCCCAAATGGTGTCGGCTGTATCGTGTCGCACCGGCAAACCAGTTTGGCGGTCGAACAGGCTGGCGGCGCGGGCATACAACAACTTCAGGTGATCATTGAGCTCGGTCATGGTGCCCACGGTCGATCGCGAACTGCGTACCGGGTTGGTCTGGTCGATGGCAATGGCCGGGGGCACGCCGTCGACCCGATCGACCTGGGGTCGGTCCATGCGGTCCAGGAACTGCCGCGCATAGGCGCTGAAGGTTTCGACATAGCGCCGCTGGCCTTCGGCGTACAAGGTGTCAAACACCAAACTCGACTTGCCCGAACCGCTGGGGCCGGTCACCACCGTCAGCTCTCCGGTGCGGATGTCCAGATCCAGGTTTTTGAGGTTGTGCTGGCGTGCGCCACGTATCCGGATGATGCCCTGTGTCATATGGTCTTTTGGGGTTAGGCCAAACATTGTAGGGACGAAAAAAAGCCACGGCAGTTTGCCGTGGCATTCAACCCTTGGAGGGGGAAAGAGTTCGGCCGATCCGTCTGAGCCGGTCTGGTGCCGATTACTTCGATTCGGCAGGCTTGGCAGCGTCTGCGGCAGGGGCTGCGGCAGGGACCGTTGGCGCCTCGGCCGGCTTGGCCGGCTCGGAGTGCACGGCTTCTGCGCCGTGTTTCTCGCCGCCCATGTCCAGGCTGTCGCCTCCCTTCATGATGACGAACAGGGCCAGGGCCGCGAATACGATGAAACCGATCAGAATCTTGATCATGGGGGTTCTCCAGTCGAAAAAAAGCCCTCCACGGAGGGAGGGCTTCAATGTAGCAGGCCAGTGCCTGCAGTTTGCTTACATCAGTCGTTGGCGTAGATGTCCACGTCCTTGGTTTCTTTGACGAACAGCATGCCGATGATGAAGGTCATGCCGGCGATGATGATCGGGTACCACAAGCCGTTGTACATATTGCCGGTCTGGGCCACGATCGCGAACGAAGTGGTAGGCAGCAAGCCACCGAACCAGCCGTTACCGATGTGATAAGGCAGCGACATCGAGGTGTAGCGAATGCGGGTCGGGAACATCTCGACCAACATGGCGGCGATCGGACCGTACACCATGGTGACCAGAATCACCAGGTAGATGAGGATGATCGAAACCATGACTTTGTCGAGCTTGACCGGATCGGCCTTGGTCGGGTAGCCGTGCTCTTTCAGTTCTTTGGCCAGTGCAGCGCTCAGCATTGCGTCCTTGACCTTGGCGTCGTCTTTCAGCGTGGCCAGTTTGGCCTCGGCGGCCTTGACTGCGGCCTCATCAACCGGGCTGGCGGCTTTCAGGTCGTCGACCACTTTTTGAGCGGCTTCACGAGCAGCAGCGATGTCTTCGGCACTGGACACCACCTTGATTGAGTTCTCGCCGATCTTGATGATGGCCGATTGGCCCGGGGTGGCTTCGTTGATGTAGCTCACCGAATTGGCGGCCAACTTCTGCTTGGCGATGTCGCAAGAGCTGGTGAACTTGACGGTGCCGGTCGGGTTGAACTGGAACGAACACTCGGCCGGGTCGGCCATGACCACCACCTTGCTCTTTTGCTGGGCGGCGTACAGGTCGGGGTTGGCGGCCTTGGTCAAAGCTTCAAAAACTGGGAAGTAGGTCAGCACGGCCAACAAGCAACCCAACATGATGATGGGTTTGCGACCGATCCTGTCCGACAATGAACCGAACACGATGAAGAAGGGGGTGCCGACAATCAGCGACACCGCCACCAGGATGTTGGCCGTGGCGCCATCGACCTTCAGCGACTGGGTCAGAAAGAACAGCGCATAGAACTGACCCGAATACCACACCACGGCCTGGCCAGCGGTCAAGCCCACCAAAGCCAAGATCACGATCTTCAGGTTTTTCCACTGGCCAAAGGATTCGGTCAGCGGCGCTTTCGAGGTTTTGCCCTCGGCTTTCATTTTCTGGAAAGCAGGCGACTCATTCATGGTCAAACGGATATAGACCGAAATGGCCAACAGCGCAATGGACACAATGAACGGCACGCGCCAGCCCCAATCGGCGAAAGCAGCCTCACCAATGGCGGTTCGGGTGCCCAGAATCACCATCAGCGACAGGAACAGACCTAAAGTCGCAGTGGTTTGAATCCAGGCCGTGTAGGCACCACGTCGACCTTGCGGCGCATGCTCGGCCACATAAGTGGCGGCACCGCCGTACTCACCGCCCAGCGCCAAGCCTTGCAACAAGCGCAAAGCAATCAAGATGACCGGTGCGGCCACGCCGATGCTGGCGTATGTGGGCAGGATACCGACGATGAATGTCGACAAGCCCATGATCAAGATGGTGACCAAGAAGGTGTACTTGCGACCGATCATGTCGCCCAAACGGCCAAACACCAGCGCTCCAAACGGGCGCACGATGAAGCCAGCAGCGAACGCCAACAGTGCGAAGATGAATGCCGAGCCGGCATCGAGTCCGCTGAAGAACTGCTTGGCGATGATCGCAGCGAGCGATCCGTACAGATAAAAGTCATACCACTCGAAAACAGTACCCAGAGAAGAAGCAAAAATCACCTTCTTCTCTTCCGCGGTCATCGGGCGTGCGGCTTCGGTTGTTGCCATGTGTGTTGTCTCCAAAAAAGATCTGCTTCAAGATGTGAAGCAGTCCGAAGAGTTTGCCGATTCACTCTGACTCTACTCTGACTTGAAACTGTTGCGAGACTGACGAATTTGTAAACACGTTTACCAAGTAGAAACAATAACAGGTCATTTTTGATGAAGATCAAAATACAACTTCGGTCATCACCCCATCCCCAATTGAATACTCGAATCGCGGCGCAAACCCAACCGCATGATCTCAGCTTGCCGGTCCACTTTCAACCGTTAACAGAAATAAAATCCCTTTGTTTTCATGGTTATTAATCCCATTCATGACATCTGGGATCTTTGTGCGATTCCATGAAAATGCCACAAAGACCCACAAGGGTTAACCCGACATTCAACCAAGTAATACCCACAAAGTCAGTTATTGGTAAGCGATGGTTCACAAAGTAACCGAATTGTAAATTTTGAGTTAAGTCAATTTTGTCGAATTGACTGATGAACCGCATGCTGCAACTGCTGAACATCCTTCAACTGGTTTTCTACATCGGACTGCTCGCCATGGTCGGACAAGGCCTGCTGTTCGTGTTGGCGGGCCAAAAGCGCGACGCCAACCTGTTTTATCAGCTGTTTCAAATTCTGAACAAGCCCTGGACCGCGCTGGCGCGTTGGGTCGCGCCCAAACGCGTCGCCCTGCAACACGTGCCCTGGGTCGGCTTTTTCATGCTGTGTGTGCTCTATCTGGCCGTGACATTGGCCAAGATCGAGCATTGCATCGGCGTGGCCATGCAAGGATGTCGATGATGACCATGCCCTCTTCTTGGCGCAAAACCCTGTTGTGGCTGCAATTGGCTCTGGGCCTGAGACAGGCCGCCTTGGACAACCTTGAAATCATGATGGCGCTGGATCCTTCTGACGCACATGCCTTGTCCAGCCGCGCGTTCTTGCAACACCAAATGGGTCAGACCGATGCCGCACTGGCCGACTATGAAAAGCTGACTCGACTGGGTCTGGCACGTGCTGGCGACTGGTTCAACCTGGGCTTCATCCACCAAGTCGCACAGCGGCATGCCGAAGCCGAGCACTGTTTCACCCAGGCCCTGAAGTTGGACGACTCGATCGACCGTGCTTGGTATGGCCTGGGCTTGACCCTGGTAGCCCAAGGCCAACACGAATCCGCACTGAAAGCCTTTCAGCGCAATACCCAATTGCAACCCATGAGCCCGCACGGCTGGTGCCAGCTGGCCCGCGTGCACATGGAACGTCAGGAACGCGAGGAGGTGGCAAAGATCATTCGCCACCTCCAAGGGTTCGAGCCCAAAGTCGCTGCCGAGTTGGTGCGCGAAACCGGGGTTCTTCCAGCCTGATGTCAGCCGCACTGGCGTTGCAAGGGCTTGAGTGTCCGCCAGTGCATCTTGTCTTGGCCTGCATAAGCCATGATTTTTACGGAGACCATTCATGCAATTGACCGAAACCCATCGGCGATACTGGCAGAAGAACCTCAATATCACCGCCGTCTTGATGGCGATCTGGTTTGTGGTCACCTTTGTCGTCACGTTTTTTGCCCGGGATCTTAATTTCACCTTCTTTGGCTGGCCCTTCAGCTTCTGGATGGGGGCCCAAGGCTCCTTGGTGATTTATGTGCTGATCATCTGGTTTTATGCCAGATACATGAATCAGCTGGACAACGAACACGGCGTGGCCGAAACAGAGGAGGACTGACATGGCTGGAATGGCTCCCGAATCTGGCGGCGGTGTTTTTTCCGCCGGCAGCAACGCTGCGTTCAAGCAGCAACTGAACAAAGTTTATTCGTGGTACACAGGCGGCTTCGTCGTCTTTGTCATCGCTTTGGCCATCCTGGAGCAGATGGGCTTGCCCCGCAACTGGATCGGTTACATCTTTCTGGCCGCAACCGTACTGCTGTACGGTGGCATCGGCGTGATGAGCCGCACCAATGACGCTGCCGAATACTATGTGGCTGGCCGTCGCGTGCCGGCCATCTACAACGGCATGGCCACCGGCGCCGACTGGATGTCGGCCGCGTCGTTCATCGGCATGGCCGGGACCTTGTACCTGACGGGTTACGGCGGTTTGGCCTTCATCATGGGCTGGACCGGTGGCTACTGTCTGGTGGCCTTGTTCCTGGCTCCCTACCTGCGCAAATTCGGTCAGTTCACCATCCCCGACTTTCTGGGTGCTCGCTATGACGGCAACCTGCCTCGTTTGCTGGGCATCTTGGCCGCTATTTTGTGCTCGTTCACTTACGTGGTGGCGCAGATCTATGGCGTGGGTCTGATCACCACACGCCTGACCGGTGTGGCTTTCGAGCTGGGTATTTTCCTGGGTCTGGGCGGCATCTTGGTGTGTTCGTTCCTGGGTGGCATGCGCGCGGTGACCTGGACCCAAGTGGCTCAGTACATCATCCTGATCGTGGCCTACATGATCCCCGTGGTGTGGCTGTCGGTCAAACAAACTGGTGTACCGGTGCCACAAGCCATTTACGGCTACCAACTCGAGAAAGTCACGGCCAAAGAGAAAGAGCTGATCGACGACCCGAAAGAGAAGGAAGTGATCGCCATCTTCAAGGCGCGCTCGGATGAGTTGGCCGAGAAGCTCAAAGATGTCAAGTCGGCGCTGGAAGCCGACAAGGCCGCTGCCATGAAGAAGGTCGATGAGCACAAGGCTGCGAATGCGCCCGAAGCCGATGTGAAAGCGGCTGAAAAAGCCCTGGCCTCCATACCGCCCAATGAAGAAGCCGCCCAAAAGGCTTGGACCGCCGCCAAAGCTGCTGCTGACGCACGCGCCCGTCCGTTGGCGGGCATGCCGCGTCACGCCAATCAGTTCGCCGGCGACCCCAATGGCGATGCCAAAGCCCAAGAGACCTACAACACTTCGCGCTTGAACTTCATGGCGCTGGTGTTCTGTCTGATGGTGGGCACGGCGGCGTTGCCGCACATTCTGATGCGTTACTACACCACACCGTCGGTGAAGCAAGCGCGCAGTTCGGTGACCTGGTCGCTGTTCTTCATCTTCTTGCTCTACTTCACTGCCCCAGCCTTGGCCGTATTGGTCAAGTACGAAGTCTTCACCGTTCTGGTGGGCACGCCGTTTGACAAATTGCCAGCCTGGGTCGGCCAGTGGGCCGCGGTTGATCCGACCCTTCTCTCAGTGTCGGACGTGAATAAGGACGGCATTCTCCAGTTGGGTGAAATGCGCATCGGTGGTGATATCGTGGTGCTGGCCACGCCGGAAATCGGTGGCTTGCCCTACGTGATCTCGGGCATGGTGGCTGCGGGTGGCCTGGCGGCCGCTCTGTCAACCGCCGATGGTTTGCTGCTGACCATCGCCAACGCCCTGTCGCACGATCTGTACTTCAAGATGATCGACCCCAACGCCTCAACATCTCGCCGGGTGACCATCTCGAAAGCCTTGCTGTTGGTCGTGGCCCTGGCCGCGGCTTACGTGGCCGCACAGAAACCTGCGGACATCCTGTTCCTGGTGTCTGCCGCGTTCTCTTTCGCTGCCGCCGCTTTCTTCCCGGCCCTGGTACTGGGCATCTTCTGGAAGCGGGCGACCAAGTGGGGGGCCGTGTTCGGCATGATCGGCGGCCTGGGTGTGACCTTCTATTACATGGTCACCACCCAGCCCTGGTTGCGCGGCATCTTTGGCGTCACCTCGCCCATTGAACTGTGGTACGGCATTCAGCCGATCTCGGCTGGCGTGTTTGGCGTCCCGCTGGGATTTGCGCTCATCATCATCGTCAGCCTCTTGACCCCGGCACCGCGCCGCGAGATTCAAGAGTTGGTCGAGCATGTGCGCTACCCCAGCCTGAGTGGTGACATTGATACCAAAGCCACCTGATATGCCAGGGCACCGTCCGGGGCCCTGCACTCAACCGTCGGGGCCTTCGGGCCCCGATTTTTTTTGGGCGGGTACGCCCGCAGAGTTGGCGCTGGCGCTACTTCAGAATCACGCGTTGGCACGTTCGCCGATCTGTCGCCAAATGTCGCGCTTTTGCTCGTCCCGCAAAGAACCCCAGACCGCAATTTCGGGCAGGGTGCGCAAGCAACCTTCGCACCAGCCCTTTGATTCGTTCATGACGCAAACCGACTGACAAGGCGAGGGCAGATGATCGGCTTGGGTCAAAACCTCGGGCAGTCTGCGAACGAGTCGGGCGATGATGGGTTTCATGGCAGTCTCAAGCCTGACGGCGCACCAGGAAAGCACGCGCCACGCGTGAGGAAGTGGGACGGCCCAAATGGTGGCTGATGTACTGACCAGCGTCGATCAAGGTGTTCAGATCGATGCCGGTCTCTATACCCATGCCATGCAACATATAGACCACGTCTTCTGTCGCCACATTGCCGGTCGCGCCCTTGGCATACGGACAACCGCCCAAACCAGCGACCGAGGTATCGAATTGCCACACGCCCATCTCAAGCGCGGCCAAGGTATTGGACAAAGCCTGGCCATAGGTGTCGTGGAAATGACCCGCCACCTGATCAATGGCGTAGTGGCGCAGCGTGGCCTCGAAAGCGGCTTGGACTCGGCGCGGCGTGCCCACCCCAATGGTGTCGGCCACATAGGCGTGCTCGACGCCGATGTCTTTCATCAAACCAGCCAAATACGCCACCCGATCGGGGGGCACGTCACCCTCGTAAGGGCAACCCAGACAGCAACTCATGGCGCCACGCACAGCAACACCGGCGGCGTGCGCCGCCGCCACCACTGGGGCGAAACGTTCGATGCTCTCGGCGATCGAGCAGTTGATGTTCTTCAGGCTGAAGGCTTCGCTGGCCGAGCCAAACACCACCACCGCATCAGGGCGCGTCAGCAAAGCCGCCTCCAGGCCTTTCAGGTTGGGGGTCAGCACCGAATAACGCACGCCGGATCGGCGTTGCAAAGCAGCCATGACCTCGGCGTTATCGGCCATCTGCGGAACCCATTTGGGGCTGACAAAGCTGGTGACCTCGATGCTGGCGAGACCTGCCGCCTGCAAGCGGTGCACCAATTCGACCTTGACCGATGCAGACACGGGAGCACTTTCGTTTTGCAGGCCGTCGCGCGGGCCGACATCGGTGATCAGTACACGGGCAGGAATTGTCATGGCTGAATTGTAAAAAGGGCGTCGGCGCATGCGCCGCGCAGGGTCAATCGGGGCTGGCTAGGCGCAACAACTCGGCACCTTCGGGCACTTGGTCACCCGGGGCGTAGAGCAATTCAGCCACGCGGCCATCGGCCGGGGCGTGCAAAGTGTGTTCCATCTTCATGGCTTCCATCACCGCCAAGGCCTGGCCGACTTTCACTGCATCGCCCACCTGCACCGAGAACGACAACACCTTACCGGGCATCGGCGCGGTCAGTTGTCCACCCGTATCGGTTTGCTCTCCGGCGTGGGCCAGCTCGTCCACCCTCTCAATCACCAAGGAACCTTGATTGACGAACACATGCACTTGCTCGTCCCAGTGATGGACTTGTGCCCTGAAGCGTTGCTCACCCCAGGCGATGTCCAGCTCATCACCGATGCGGCTGACCGCGAAAGGCCGTGCCGGTGCGTCGTCGATGGCCAAACGCATCGGGGTCTGGGTATGCAAGACCGTGGTCACATCCGTCTGGTTCAACCGCCAGGTCCAACGCCGCAGGGTCGGGCCATGGGCCTGAAAACCATCGCGCAGGGACCAAGGGTCAATCCAGGGCCCGTTCTGGGACTGGAGCGGGCGCGGGCCCAACCAAGCCTGCGCCGTGGCCGCCACACACGCCAGTTCGGTTGCTACGCCAGGGTGTTCGAACAAACGCGCATGTTCACGCGCAATCAAGGCAGTGTCCAAGCGGGCATGGGCAAAAGAGTCGGTGGCCAGCACGCGGCGCAAAAACTGCACATTGGTCGCCAACCCAATGATGTGGGTCTGTGCCAACGCGGCATCAAGCCGCGCCAAAGCCTGATGTCGGTCTTGACCGTGAACAATCAGCTTGGCGATCATCGAATCGTAGTACGGACTGATGGCATCGCCTTCGCGCACGCCGTCGTCAAAACGCACCGACCCCAACTGAAAGCTCACCGCCTCGGGCTTGCGGTAGACCCGCAAAGTACCGGTGGACGGCAAAAACTGGTTGTCAGGATTCTCGGCACAAATGCGCGCCTCAATCGCATGACCCTGACGGCGGATTTGCTCTTGTCTCAGCGGCAAAGGTTCGCCGGCGGCCACGCGCAATTGCCATTCGACCAAATCCAGGCCGGTGATGGCTTCGGTCACCGGGTGCTCGACCTGCAATCGGGTGTTCATTTCCATGAAGAAAAACTTCATGGACTCGGGCTGGTCGTAGGCCGCTTGCTCCACGATGAACTCGACAGTGCCTGCCCCCACATAGTCGACCGCACGAGCTGCTGCCACTGCGGCTTCACCCATGCGTTGGCGCAAGGCTTCGCTCAGGCCCGGGGCGGGCGACTCTTCCAAGACCTTTTGGTGGCGCCGCTGCACCGAGCAGTCACGCTCGAACAGGTGGACCACCTGACCATGGGTATCGCCGAACACCTGAATTTCGATGTGGCGCGGGCGTTGCACGTATTTTTCGATCAGCACCGCATCGTCGCCAAAGCTGTTGCGCGCCTCGCGCTGGCAAGAGGCCAAAGCGGCTTCAAAATCAGCGCCCGACTCAACCACCCGCATGCCTTTGCCGCCGCCGCCGGCACTGGCCTTGATGAGAACCGGGTAGCCGATGCGATCGGCTTCGCATCGCAACAAGGCCGGATCCTGATCGGCCCCATGGTAACCGGGCACCAACGGCACACCGGCGGCTTCCATCAGACGCTTGGATTCGGCCTTCAATCCCATGGCCAGAATGCTAGAGGGTCGCGGCCCGATGAAGGCAATGCCCGCATCGGCGCAGGCTTGAGCAAAAGCCTCGTTTTCGCTCAAGAACCCATACCCCGGGTGGATGGCCTGTGCCCCGGTGTCGCGCGCCGCTTGCAAGATGCGCTCCCAGCGCAGGTAGCTGTCTTTGGGGGCCGGACCGCCTATCGGCACGGCCTCGTCACACCAGGCCACATGGCGGGCATTCGCATCGGCTTCGGAATACACCGCCACGGTTCGCACACCCATGCGGTGGGCCGTGGAGGCCACCCGGCAAGCGATTTCGCCGCGGTTGGCAATCAAAATTTTGTCGAACATGCGGACCTCACTCCAGCCAACGGGGTTTGCGTTTTTGCAAAAAGGACTGAACGCCCTCTTTGCCCTCGGCGCTGGCGCGAATATCGGCAATGCCGGCCACGGTGCGCTGAATCAAGGCTTGATCGATTTTGCTGCCCATCAAGTCGCGCAGCAGTTGCTTGCATTCGCGCAAAGCGTTCGGACTGGCTTGCACCAGTGCCTGGCACATGGCGGCAACACACTCGTCCAGCGCCGCCTCGGAGTCGACGACCTCGTGCACGAGCCCCAGGCGCAGCGCCTCGGTGGCATCGAAGCGTTCGGCGGTCAGAAAATAGCGTTGCGACGCGCGTGCGCCCATGGCGCGAATCACATAAGGGCTGATGGTGGCCGGGATCAGGCCCAGCTTGACCTCGCTCAGACAGTAACCTGCGCCCACCCAACTGACCGCCATGTCACAGGTCGCCACCAAACCCATGCCACCGGCATAGACATCGCCCTGCACGCGGGCGATGGTGGGCTTGGGACACTGATCGATGGTCGCCAACATGCGGGCCAATTCACCAGCGTCTTGCAGGTTTTGCTCACGGCTGTAGTCGGCCATGCGGCGCATCCAGTTCAGGTCAGCGCCGGCGCAAAATGCTTTGCCTTCGGCAGCCAACACGATGCAACGCACGGCGGTGTCAGCGGCCAACTGCTCGAAACCTTCACGAATTTCACCAATCAGCGTTTCGTTGAAGGCATTGCGCACATCGGGGCGCGCCAAGGTCAAAGTACCAATGCCGTCGCGGGTTTGCAGTTTCAAATGTTCCATGGCTTCACATCCTGAACAGGCCAAAACGGGTGTCTTCTATGGGGGCGTTGAGCGCTGCGCTCAGACCCAAGGCCAATACCCGACGGGTATCGGCAGGGTCGATGACGCCGTCATCCCAAAGCCGGGCAGTCGCGAAATAAGGGTGACCCTGCTCTTCGTACTGGCGCCGAATCGGAGACTTGAACGACTCTTCCTCATCGGCACTCCAGGCACCGCCCTTGGCTTCGATGCCATCCCGGCGCACCGTGGCCAGCACGCTGGCGGCCTGTTCGCCCCCCATGACGCTGATGCGGGCATTGGGCCACATCCACAGGAAACGCGGCGAGAAAGCGCGGCCGCACATGCCATAGTTGCCAGCGCCAAAACTGCCGCCAATGATGACGGTGAATTTGGGCACAGCGGCAGTCGCCACGGCCGTGACCATCTTGGCACCGTTGCGTGCGATGCCCTCGTTTTCGTACTTGCGACCCACCATGAATCCAGTGATGTTTTGCAAAAAGACCAATGGGATCTTGCGCTGGCAGCACAACTCGATGAAGTGCGCGCCCTTGAGGGCAGACTCGGAAAACAAAATACCGTTGTTGGCGATGACGCCCACTGGCATGCCCTCGATGCGGGCAAAACCGCACACCAGGGTGGAGCCGAAACGGGCCTTGAATTCGTCGAACTCGGAGCCATCGCCCACTCGGGCGATGATCTCGCGGACGTCAAAAGGTTTTCGGGCGTCGGTGGGGATGACGCCATACAACTCATTGGCATCGTATCGGGGCGGCTGCGCCGGATGCAAGGGGATGTTCGGAGCCTTGCAGCGATTCAGATTGCGAACCGCCAATCGCGCCAGCGCCAGGGCGTGCATATCGTTTTGCGCCAAGTGGTCGGCCACGCCTGACAAGCGGGTGTGCACGTCGCCACCACCCAGGTCTTCGGCACTGACCACCTCGCCAGTGGCGGCCTTCACCAGCGGCGGGCCTCCAAGGAAAATCGTGCCCTGGTCTTTGACAATGATGGTCTCGTCGCTCATGGCGGGCACATACGCACCGCCCGCCGTGCAACTGCCCATGACCACGGCGATTTGGGCGATGCCTTGGGCGCTCATGTTCGCCTGGTTATAGAAGATGCGGCCAAAGTGATCCCGATCAGGAAACACCTCGTCTTGGTTGGGCAAGTTGGCCCCGCCCGAATCGACCAAGTAGACGCAAGGCAGGTGATTTTGCTGCGCCACTTCTTGCGCCCGCAGGTGTTTCTTCACGGTCATCGGGAAATAGGTTCCGCCTTTGACCGTGGCGTCATTGCACACCACCATGCAGTCGGTTCCCTGGATGCGTCCGATGCCTGCGATCAGACCCGCGGCAGGTGCGTCGTTGCCGTACATGTTCAAGGCCGCCAAAGGCGCCAGCTCCAGAAAAGGCGACCCCGGATCGAGCAGCTTCAGCACCCGCTCGCGCGGCAGCAGTTTGCCGCGTGCCGTGTGCTTGGCGCGAGCGGCTTCACCGCCCCCCTGTGCCACTCGGGCCTGTTGCTGGCGCAAGTCTTCGACCAGACCCGACATGGCCTGGGCATTGGCCTGAAATTCAGCCGAGCGGGGATTGAGAGAGCTGGCAAGCACGGGCATGGGCAAGTTCCTCCAAACCCCGTATTGTGGTTGACGTTTACGTAAACGTCAATTGGGATAAATCGTTCATGTGTTCAATCACCCGGCTGGCACCGGCAGCCCGCAACTGCTCAGCCTGACCCAATGCGGCATAGCCCCAGACGGTCGCGCCGGCAGCGACGCCGGCCATGACCCCGGTCGGGGTGTCCTCCACCACCAGGCAACGGGTCGGCTCCACCGCCCAGATGACGGGCGGCGGCCAAGTAAACATCGGGGTGCGGCTTGCTGCGAGGCATCTCGTGGCCACTGAAGACGCGCCCCTGGAAATAAGGCAGCAACTCGATTTGGGCCAACATCATTTCGACCTTGAATCGATCGGCCCCTGAAGCCACAGCGATGCGCCCCCCCAAGCCGCGATGCAGGCATTCGACCGCCTGGTGCACCCCTTCGATGGCGCGCAACTCTTGTTGCAATGCCACATTACGCCGGTGCATGAACTCGGTCAGCCATTCTTCCGACCAGGGCTGCCCCGTTTGCTGCTCGATCAGTTCGCGCCGGCTGCGCACGGTGTGGCCCACGAACAAATCCCAACATTCGGTGGCGCTGAGTGCCCATCCACGCTCGGCCAGCATGGTGTGCAACACGCCATTGGTGATGGGCTCACTGTCGACCAGCACCCCGTCACAATCAAAAAGCACGGCCTCAAAGGCAGTCATGGCCTAGACCCCCTGCCTCAAAGGGCACGTTGAATGATGATTTTTTGTACATCACTGGTGCCTTCATAAATTTGGCACACGCGCACATCGCGGTAAATGCGTTCCAGGGGGAAATCGTTGACCACGCCGTAACCACCCAGGGTCTGGATGGCGGCGCTGCACACCCGCTCGGCCACTTCGCTGGCAAACAACTTGGCCATGGCCGCCTCGCGCAGGCAGGGTCGGTTGGCGTCGCGCAGACTGGCTGCGTGCCAGATCAATTGCCGCGCCGCCTCGAGTTGGGTGGCGGAATCGGCCAGCCTGAAGCCGACCGCCTGGTGGTTGACGATGGCGGTACCAAAACTTTGGCGCTCTTTGGCATAGGCGATGGCAAAGTCGAGCGCACTGCGTGCCATGCCCACGCTTTGCGCAGCGATGCCGATGCGACCCCCCTCCAACGCGCTGAGCGCAATGCGGTAGCCCTCGCCCTCTTGACCGATCAGGTTCTCGGCCGGCACTCGGCATTGCTCCAAGACAATCTGCGCAGTGTCGCTGCTGTGCTGGCCCAGTTTGTCTTCCAAACGCGCCACCACCCAACCCGGGCTGTCGGTGGGCACCAGAAAAGCGCTCATACCTTTTTTCCCGGCCCCTTTGTCGGTGACGGCGATGACAATGGCGACTTGTCCGTTTTTGCCACTGGTGATGAACTGTTTGACTCCATTGAGCACATATGCGTCTGCATCGCGGGTGGCGGTGGTGCGCAAGGCCGAGGCATCGGAGCCAACATGGGGCTCAGTCAAGCAAAAGGCGCCCAGCATTTCGCCGCGCGCCAGCGGTTTCAACCATTGCTCTTGTTGCGCCTTGGTGCCATAGCGCATCAGGATGGCATTCACCGGACAGTTGGTGACGCTGATGGCGGTGCTGGTGCCGCCATCGCCAGCGGCGATTTCTTCCAGAACCAGGGCCAAGGTCAGGTAATCCAAACCAGCACCGTCCCATTCTTCGGGCACGCAAATGCCATAAGCCCCCAAAGCGGCCAGGCCTTGATGGACCTCTTTTGGGAAGCAATGCTCTTTGTCCCATCGCGCCGCGTTGGGCCACAACTCGCGCTGGGAGAAATCGCGCACTGCATCGCGGATCAACTCTTGATCAGGGGTCAACAACATGAAGGTGTCCTTTCACCACGGTATGGCCGAGCCGTCGTGGTTGATGTACTGGCCTTTGTGGCTGGGCTTCAAGCCTCCCATCAAGCGACGCAAATGGGCTGCACTATCACTCACATCCAGGGCGGCACCAGAGCCACCCATGTCGGTGCGCACCCAACCCGGGTGCAAAGCCACCACCGTCAAGTCGGGGTACTGCGCCTGGGCGCTGCGCACCACCATGTTCACCGCCGCCTTGCTCACGCGGTACAGCACCGAGTCGGCCGTGACGGTACGCTCTAAGCTGCCCATGATGCTGCTGATCACCGCCAGAACACCCGCGCCCGGTTTCAATAGCGGCGCCACTTGAGGCATGGCTTGCAGCACCCCCAGTACATTGGTGTGCATGATGCGGTCAAAGCGCTCTTGGGTGACGGGGTCGCTGAACGGATGACGATCAATGATGCCAGCCACATGCACCACCAGATCGAGTGTTTCACCATCGAGCTGCCAAGCTAGGCTACTGACGCTGGCCGGGTCGGCGACATCCAGCGCGAAAGCGCGATCTACCTCGCTTTGCAAGGCATGGACATCGGCCACCAGTCGGCCGGTGGCGATCACATGCCAACCGGCTTGCTTGTATTGACGCGCCAACTCGCGGCCTATGCCGCGCGAGGCCCCCAGGATCAGGACTTTCTTGGCCATCAGACCAACTCCACTGCCATGGCGGTGGCTTCCCCGCCGCCGATGCACAGGGTGGCCATGCCTTTTTTCAGCCCACGGGCTTGTAATGCATGCAGCAAGGTCACCAAAATCCGGGCGCCGCTGGCCCCAATGGGGTGGCCCAACGCACAGGCACCGCCATTGACATTGACGATGTCATGCGACACCTTCAATTCGGTCATCAGCGCCATGGGCACCACGGCAAAGGCTTCGTTGACTTCCCACAGATCGACGTCTTTGACAGTCCAGCCGATCTGTTGCAACAATTTCTGGCTGGCCCCGACCGGCGCCGTGGTGAACCACTCGGGCTCTTGGGCAAACACACTGTGACCGACCACGCGGGCCATGGGCTTACAACCCAACTGCTTGGCCGTACTCTCTCGCATCATGATCAGGGCAGCCGCACCATC
The DNA here is from genome assembly GCA_030054175.1 of Alphaproteobacteria bacterium. Lineage (GTDB taxonomy): Bacteria > Pseudomonadota > Gammaproteobacteria > Burkholderiales > Burkholderiaceae_C > Limnohabitans. The sequence goes on from JASGCM010000011.1 coordinate 54,508, forward strand.
GTTGATCGAAGAGCTGGAAGCAGCAGTGATGGTGCCGTCTTTTTTGAAGGCCGGTCGCAGGCTACTGATCTTGTCGAGTTTGACCTTGCCAGGGCCTTCATCCAGGGTGACGATGCGATCTCCGGCGCGCTCTTTCACGGTCACCGGGGCGATTTCAGTGGCAAAAGCGCCATTGCTGCCAGCGGCCTTGGCGCGCTCGACGCTGGCGGTGGCAAAAGCGTCTTGTTGTTCGCGGGTGAAGGTGTATTTGGCCGCGCACTCTTCTCCGAACGTGCCCATGCTGCGCCCGGGTTGGTAGGCGTCCTCCAATCCGTCGAGCATCATGTGGTCGTAGACTTTGTCGTGACCCATGCGATAGCCACCACGTCCCTTGAGCAGCAGATAGGGCGCATTGGTCATGCTCTCCATGCCACCGGCCACCACCACATTGGCGCTGCCGGCACGCAACATGTCGTGGGCGAACATGGCCGCCCGCATTCCCGAGCCGCACATTTTGGACAAAGTCACGGCACCGGCCCCTTTGGGTAAACCGGCCTTGAACGCGGCCTGCCGCGCCGGGGCTTGGCCTTGGCCAGCCATCAGGCAGTTGCCCATCAACACTTCGTCGACACGGTCGGCGGAGACACCGGCGCGCTCGATGGCGGCACGAATGGCGACCCCGCCCAAATCATGGGCGGCCAAACTGGAAAAGTCGCCTTGGAAGCCGCCCATCGGGGTACGAGCGGCGCTGACGATGACGATCGGATCAGACATGAAAACTCCTTTCAAGAGGGCTGCAAAGCGACGCGCATGTTTTGAAAGCGCCGCGAGGTTTCGTAAGGGAAGACATCCAGCATGTGACCTGCTTGAATGCGCTCTTTGTGTCCCCGCCAGAAGGCCGGGTCCAGCAATTCGGCGTGGTGCTTCATGAAAATGTCGCGCACCTTCGGGTTGCCCAACAAAAAGGGGTCAAAAGTTTCGGGAAAGACATCGTTTTTGGCGACGCTGTACCAGATCTCGCCCGACATCTCGTCTTCTTCATTGCGCGGTGGTGGCACGCGTCGGAAGTTGCAGTCGGTGATGTATTCAATTTCGTCGCAGTCGAAAACACCACTTTGCCATTTCGGGTGATGCCAAAGTTTTTCCACAGCATGTCGCCCGGGAAGATGTTGGCCGCCACCAGATCCTTGATGGCGTTGCCGTACTCCATCACAGCACGCTCCAAGCGAGTCTGACCTCGGTCATTGGCCATGTCCAACGCTTCTTGCAGGTAGATGTTGAGCGGGATCATGCGCCGCTCGATGTAGACGTGTTGAAAATCAGCTCGGTGCCGCCGTCTGGCAGTTGCGCCAATTGCATCTGGCTGGGAGCAAACTTCTGGATCTCGGCAATCAGCTCTTCATCAAAGCGCTCCAGCGGAAAAGCGACCTTGCTGTACTCCATGGTATCGGCCATGCGGCCGACCCGATCATGCTGCTTGACCAACGGGTACTTGCCCTTGATCTGCTCGCGTGTCGTGTCTTTTTGTGGGGGATAGTAATCATTGATGACTTTGAATACAAACGGGAATGACGGCAAATGAAACACCAGCATCACCATGCCCTTGATGCCAGGTGCAATGCAAAACTTGTCGGTGCTGTGACGCAAGTGATATAGGAAATCACGGTAGAACAGGGTTTTACCCTGCTTCGCCAAACCCAAGGCGTTGTAAATCTCAGCGCGCGGCTTGCGCGGCATCATGCTGCGCAAGAACTGCACATAAGCCGAGGGAATTTCCATGTCGACCATGAAATAAGCCCGCGCAAAGCTGAACAGCATCAGCAGGTCTTCCTCGCCGATCAGGGCAGCGTCAATGCAGAGCTGGCCTTCTTCGTTGTGCAAAATTGGCAAGGCAAACGGCACTTCGCGAAAACCATTCATCAACTTGCCCACCGCATACGCCCCTTTGTTGCGGTAGAACAAACTGGTCAGGGCCTGGATTTGGAAGTTGGCGCGGCGCGGGAAGTCGCCCATCGCCTGGAGCAACTCGGCTTCGACAAGACGCACATCCTCTTCCAATTGAGCGAAAGGACATTGCAGGTCGAAGTAGCGCAACATCTCGCACAAGCTGTCGGCCAAAGACGCTTCGCCGGGGTACCAAGCTTTGAAGCTGGGACGTGCCGTCGGCTCGCTGTTTTCTATGTACTCGGTGCTGACAGCAGGACGAACAAAAATGAAACTGTTCTGAAAATAACTTCGGTCCAAAATTTTGGTGATCACCGAATTGAAAAACGACTCAGCCAGCTCGGGCTGGAAATGATCGACCAACAATCCGATGTAGTGCAATTTGATCTGGTGCCAGACCTCCATGGACTGCTGACTGGCGGCAAACTCCTGCTCCAGGCGCTCATGGCACTCCAGCACTCGCCGGTCGTAAAATTCAATGCGCTCGCGCTGGGCGCGTTGCTGGCCATGCCAATCGCGCGCCTCGAAACGCTGCTTGGCACTTGCCGATTCGCTCTGGAACAACTGATAGTGGCGATGAAAACCATCGAGCATCGCCTGAGCAATGTCCAAAGCCAGCGAAGAGTCGAGTCGGGTCGGGCTCATGGCGCACTCAACGCATGCGGGGGTAGCGCTTGATGGCGCCACGGAATACATCGACCACTTCACCGGCTTGCTCAATGGTGACGCCCAGATCCTTCACCAGACCGTCAGAGACGCCATAAATCCAACCATGGATGGCCACCTGTTGACCACGCCCCCAAGCGTCTTGCATGACGTTGGACATGGCCACATTGCCCACTTGTTCGATCACATTCAGCTCGCACAGCGTGTCTTCCATCTCGGCCTGAGGCAAGTGGTTCAGGCGCCGGCGATGGCGCAGGCGCACATCTTGCACATGGCGCAACCAGTTGTCGGCCAAGCCAATGCGCGTACCGCGTGCCGTCGCCAACACGCCGCCGCATCCGTAGTGTCCGACCACAATGATGTGCTCCACTTTCAGGGCATCGACGGCATACTGGATGACCGACAAGGCATTCAAATCGGAGTGCACCACCACATTGGCCACGTTGCGGTGCACGAACACCTCGCCGGGATCGAGTCCGGTGATCTGGTTGGCCGGCACCCGGCTGTCCGAACAGCCGATCCACAGGTATTTGGGGGTTTGCTGTTGCGCCAGTCCGGCAAAAAACCCAGGCGTTTCGCGCTCCATGCGCTCAGCCCAGCGGCGGTTGTTGTCAAACAGGTGGTGCAACGATGCTTTCATGGGTCGATCTTAACAGCTCAGGCCGTTTCGGCGAACAGTTCACGGCCAATCAGCATGCGTCGGATCTCGCTGGTACCGGCCCCAATTTCATACAGTTTGGCATCGCGCCACAGCCGCCCCAGCGGGTATTCGTTGATGTAGCCGTTTCCGCCAAAAATTTGCACACCCTCGCCCGCCATCCATGTGGCCTTCTCGGCACACCACAAAATGACGCTGGCGCAGTCTTTGCGCACCTGACGCACATGCTCGGCACCCAGCATATCCAGATTCTTGCCGATGGTGTAACAAAAAGCCCGACCAGCCTGCAACACGGTGTACATGTCGGCCACCTTGCCCTGAATCAGCTGAAACTCGCCAATGCTCTGGCCAAACTGCTTGCGGTCGTGGATGTAGGGCACCACGTTGTCCATCACCGACTGCATGATGCCGATGGGGCCGGCGGCCAGCACCGCTCGCTCATAGTCCAGTCCACTCATCAGCACCTTGGCGCCCATGTTCAGACCACCCAGAATATGCGACTCGGGCACTTCGACGTTCTCAAACACCAACTCGCCGGTGTGGCTGCCACGCATGCCCAGCTTGTCGAGCTTTTGCGCAACCGAGAAGCCCTTCATGCCTTTTTCGATCAGGAAGGCCGTCACGCCACGCGCGCCCAACTCAGGCTCGGTTTTGGCATACACGACCAAAGTATCGGCATCGGGGCCATTGGTGATCCACATTTTGTTGCCGTTGAGCAGGTAGTACCCCCCCTTGTCCTCGGCGCGCAGTTTCATGCTGATCACGTCGCTGCCGGCACCGGGCTCTGACATGGCCAAAGCGCCCACATGCTCACCACTGATGAGCTTGGGAAGGTACTTCTGTCTTTGGGCTTCGCTGCCATTGCGTTTGATCTGGTTTACGCACAAATTGGAATGGGCGCCATACGACAGGCCCACGCTGGCCGATGCACGCGAGATTTCTTCCATGGCCACCATGTGCGCCAGATAACCCATGTTGGCACCGCCATAGGCCTCGGGGACCGTGATGCCCAACACCCCCAAATCGCCCATCTTGCGCCACAGGTCCATGGGGAATTGGTCGGTGTGATCTATCTCGGCTGCACGCGGCGCAATTTCGGCCTGCGCGAAGTCACGAACGGCGTCGCGCAAAGCGTCGATGTCTTCGCCCAATTGAAAATTCAGTCCAGGCAATGCACTCATGGGGTCACCTCAGTCAGTTTTGGGAATGGGGGCGATGGTCGCCTGCATCAGGGCGCAGTCCGACTCTTGGCCGTGATCGTCCACATGGACGACGCGGGCACTGGAGACAATCACGCGGCGGCCGGCGCGCACCACCTCGCCTCGGCCCACCAAGTGGCCACCGGCAAAGGCCGCCAGAAAATTGATTTTGTATTCGACCGTCGTCACTTCGAGTCCAGGTGCGGCCATCGTCAAGGCGGCATAGCCGGCACAGATATCGGCCAGGGCACCGATGGCGCCGCCATGAAAACCGCCTTGTTGTTGCGTGACCCGCTCGCCATATGGCAATTCGATTTCTACTCGCCCAGCTTGGATGGTCAGCAGTCGCGCACCCCAATGCCTCATCAGCCCCTGGCGATCAAAGCTGTCGCTGATGCGTTGCCACAAGGCGGGATCTGGAGTCATGGCATCGGTCTTCATTTTTTGTTATCCCATGTCAGCAAGGCCCGGGCTTCTTTTTCTTGCACTTTGACCTCGTCTAAATTCACCTGGATTTCTCGCAACTGCTCTTCCAGTTGGGTTCGGTGATGGGCCAACACCACCAGGAATTTCTGCAACTGAGGCACCGTATCGCGCGGGCTGTCGTACATGTCGATGATGTCTTTGGCCTCACTCAGCGACAAACCCAGTCGCTTGGCGCGCAGAGTCAAACGCAAACGGGTACGATCACGGCTGCTGTACACCCGGTTGCGTCCACCCGAGCCACCGCGCGCGGGTTGCAACAGACCCATGTCTTCGTAAAAACGAATCGCGCGCGTGGTCAGGTCAAACTCTTGCGCCAGATCGCTGATAGTGTAGGTGGTCGCCATGATGACAAATTGACGTTTACGTAAACGTCAATTATGAAGGAAAATCCCCCCGAGATGAACACCCCCCTCAACGAATTGACCCCTGTCCTGCCCGCCTGCCCTGAGCCCGGTCAGGTGCTAGAGGTCGCGCCAGGGGTGCGCTGGCTGCGCATGGCCTTGCCTTTCGCCCTCAATCACATCAACCTGTGGCTGCTTCGTGACACTTTCCAGGGGCGTGAGGGTTGGACGCTGGTCGATACCTGCATCGATCACCCCAGCGCGCGCCAGGCCTGGGAAGAGGTGTTTGCCAAGCACTTGGACGGCTTGCCCATTGTCAGAGTAGTGATTACTCACATGCATCCAGACCACATTGGTTTGGCACATTGGCTGTGCGAGCACTGGCAAGCACCGATGTGGATCAGCGCCACCGATTACATCAACTCCCGCATGGGTTCGGGCGCCATCAAGGGCTTTGGCGGCGAAGTGGCCGAGCGTTTTTACATCCAGCACGGCATGACCCATCCCGATCACCTGGCGCACATCCGGGATCGGGGCAACTATTACGCCCGCATGGTGCCGCAAGTGCCCGCCAGTTATCGGCGGCTCTTGGACGGCATGACTGTCGACATCGGTGGACACGCTTGGCGCTGCATCAGCGGTCATGGCCATGCGCCCGAACACATGGCCTTGTTCGATGCACAACGGGGCATTCTGATCAGTGGCGACATGGTGTTGCCGCGCATCAGCACCAATGTGGCGGTCTACGATGCCGAGCCCGAAGGGGACCCACTGGGTTTGTTCTTGGACTCAATCCACCGCTTTCTGGAGCTGCCCGCCGATGCGGTGGTACTGCCCTCGCACGGCGAGCCGTTTCGCGGTTTGCATGCTCGGGTGGCGCAACTGGCGCAACACCACCAAGATCGCCTGGCCGAATTGATGGATGCCTGCGCGCAATCGCAAAGCGCCTACCAGATCCTGCCTGTGCTGTTTCGGCGCGAACTCGACCCCTTGCAAACCACCTTTGCCATGGGCGAGGCCATCGCCCACCTGAATCACCTGTGGCATCGGGGCCAACTGCATCGAACCCGTGGCACACAGGGCGAGTGGCGGTTTCAAGCCACTTGAAGCGCAAGCGAATTCACAAATCTGTATTCAGCGCATGATCGCGCAACTCGGTGCGTCGCACGTCGTAATCGGGCATGACCTCTCCGACTGCATCCCAAAACGAAGGGCTGTGATCCATCACCTTCAGGTGGCTGAGCTCGTGCACCACCACATAGTCGATCAAGGCCGGACGCAAGTGCATCAAGCGCCAATTCAGGCGGATGCGCCCATCGACGCTGGCGCTGCCCCAACGGGTGCGCGCCCCAGACAAAGCCAAACCGGTCCAACGCACGCCAGCCACCGCCGCAAAGTGATCGAGCCGCTCGATGAAATGGGGGCGGGCCTGTCGCATCAACCAAGACTGCACGGTGTCGCGCACCTGGGCCTCTTGGGCGTGCGGCGGCAAGCCCAAATACAAGATGGCCTGACCTTCGGTTTCGGTCACGAATTTGGGGTGCCGACCGGCAGGGGTGCTGGGGCTGACCGGTGCGGGGCCCAGTCGCAAGATGACCGGCTGGCCCAAATAGGGGAATGAGGCCCCATCGCGCCATTCAATGGCCTGCTCCATGCGGCGGCGTTTGAGTTCTTGTGATTCGGCCAACTTGCGCACGATCCAATCGGCTTTTTCATGCAATGCCGCCTCGATCTCGCGCACGCTCACCCAACGCGGCGCACGCACCTCCAGGCCATCGGGACCCACCAACATGCCAATGGTGCGGCGACGCGCCCGCACCAAAACATATTCCAGGGGCTCAGAGGCCAACACGATCGGTCGGCGCTTGCGATCTGGCGCATCTTCGCCATCGGATCGGCCCTGGGGTGGCACAGGCATCAATGGCTGCGCAGGGGATGCGGCAGGGGCCAACAGGTCCAACACCAATTGCACCAAACCCATCGATCACTCCTGCGGGTAAGCCTCTGGGTCGAGGCGGCGCATCTCGGCCTCGATCCAACCCTCCACCTGCCGCATCAGTTCATCGGGCTCGCGCCCCTGACTGGGTATGGGCGCGCCGATGGAAACGTCCACCACGCCGGGCCGCTTGATCAGTGCTTTGCGTGGCCAGCACTTGGCAGAAGTAACAGCGATAGGGATGACCGGCGCACCGGTCTCGATGGCCAATCGGGTGCCACCGGTTTTGTAAGCGCCGCGCTCGCCTCGCGGGATCCGCGTGCCCTCGGGGAACATGATCACCCACACACCCCGATCAAGCAGTTCCCGGCCTTGCGCCACCACTTTGTTGAAAGCCTGGGCGCGTTGGCTGCGGTCGATGTGGATCATGTCCAGACGGCCCATGGCCCAACCAAAAAAAGGCACCCGCAAGAGTTCTTTCTTGAACACATAAGCCAGCGGGTGCGGCATGATGACGGGCATCAGAAAGGTCTCGTAGGTCGATTGGTGCTTGACCAGCAAAATGGCCGGGCTGGTTTCGCCCAGCGGCAGGTTCTCGTAGCCTTCAATGCGATAGCGCAAGCCCATGATGAGGCGGGCGCCCTCAATCGACCAGCGCAACCAGCGCACAGCCCACCAATACAGACGCTCGCCTCGGACACCGGCCGCGGCCAAACCCAAAATGACGAATGAGTAGGGTAGCACCGTCACGCCCATCCAGACCAGATGCAACACCGAGCGCATGGCGGCGATCATGCCCTGGCCTTGGACGATTTCAAGCCACTTTCGGGGCCGCCGTCGGGGGCCAAATGCAGCCAGTGCGCGACAAACGCCGACAGGTCTTCGTGGACCTGCGTGCCAGGTGGGAAAGTGGCTGGCAAAGCCTGTCCCCGCAAGGCCGCGCCCTTGCCGGTCAGCACCAGGTGGGGTTGCGCGCCCAAGGCGACGGCGGCCTGCAAATCGCGCAGACTGTCACCCACCACGGGCACATCCGTCAGCGACACCCCAAAGCGCTCGGCAATCTGCTCATACAGGCCAGGCGCAGGCTTGCGGCAACCGCAGGCTTCCTCCGGGCTGTGCGGACAAAAGAACACGGCATCGACCCGTCCACCGACGGCAGCCAAGAGCTTGTTCATCTTGGTGTGCATGGCGTTCAGGGCCACCATGTCAAACAAACCGCGCCCCAACCCGGATTGGTTGGTGGCCACGGCCACATGGAATCCAGCATGGTTGAGTTGTGCAATGGCTTCCAGTGCGCCGGGCAAGGGTTCCCATTCGTCGGCCGACTTCACATAGTCGTCGCGATCGGCATTGATGGTGCCGTCGCGATCCAGTATGACCAACTTGGAACCCATCGCGCTCATCCGGCGGCCAATTGCGCCAAATCGGCGACCCGGTTCATGGCCAGATGCAACTGCTTGAGCAAACCCTGACGGTTCAAGCGCAAATCGGGTTGCTCGGCGTTGACCATGACACCGTCAAAAAAGGCATCGACCCCGGGGCGAAGCACCGACAAGGCTCGCAGCGACGCCGTATAGTCGCCCTTCGCATACAGTTCGTCGGCTTGCGGCAATACGGCCAGCATTCGAGCGTACAGGGCTTGTTCGGCGGGCTCTTTCAGAAGCACCGGGCTGACATGGACCTCGGCCACAGACTCGGCATCGCCGGCTTTCTTCAGAATGTTGCCGATGCGCTTGTTCGCGGCCGCAAGGGCCGAGGCTTCGGGCAAAGCGGCAAAAGCGCGCACCGCCTCCAGGCGCTGCGCCACATCGGCCAAGCGGTCCGGCCGCAAAGCCAACACAGCGGCGACCTCTTGGGCACTGTAACCCGAATCGCGCAGCGTACCGGACAAGCGATCCAAGACAAAATCGGTCAAAGCCACAGTGGGGTCGGTGATGCTCTGGCCAAACACCAGCACGCTGGCTTGCAACAGATCCGTCATGCCCAAGGGCAAACGGGCTTCGGTCAACATGCGTATCACGCCCAAGGCATGACGCCGCAAGGCAAAGGGGTCTTTGTCACCGGTGGGCAGGTTGCCAATGCCGAACATGCCAACCAGGGTTTCGAGCTTGTCGGCCAAAGCCACCACCAGCCCGACCGGGTTACGGGGCAACTCATCGCCGGCAAAGCGCGGCTTGTAGTGGTCTTCGATGGCCTGGGCCACTGACTCGCCCAGGCCGTCGTGGCGAGCGTAATACCCACCCATGATGCCTTGCAGCTCGGGGAACTCACCCACCATGTCGGTCAACAAATCTGTCTTGGCCAAACTCGCGGCGGTATCGACTTCAGCGGCGAAACCGGCCTTGTCCTGAGGCCAGCGGGCCACCAAAGCGGCAGCAATGGCGCGAACACGTTCGGTGCGCTCGCCCTGGGTGCCCAATTTGTTGTGATAGACCACCTTGCCCAAGCCTTCGACCCGATTGGCCAAGCTCTTTTTGCGGTCTTGGTTGTAGAAAAACTGAGCATCGGCCAAACGCGGGCGCACCACGCGCTCGTTGCCCCCAATCACCGCGCTGGGGTCATCGGGGCGGATGTTGCTGACCACCAAGAAGCGATGCGTCAGCCTGCCCTGGGCGTCGAGCAGCGGGAAGTATTTCTGGTTGGCCTTCATGGTCAGAATCAGGCACTCTTGAGGCACGCTCAGGAACTGCTCTTCGAACTGACAGACCAACACATTGGGGCGCTCGACCAAGGCAGTGACCTCATCAAGCAAGCCCTCGTCTTCGATGGGGCGCACGCCGCCACCCACATCCGTTGCGGCTGCCGCCAGTTGGCGCTCGATATCCGCGCGGCGCTGGTCAAAGCTGGCAATGACCGCGCCCTGCTCCAACAGGGTAGTGGCGTAAGCATCGGCATGGCCGATGTCAAACTTCTCGGAACGGGCTTCAAAGCGATGGCCTTGGGTCTGGCGACCGGCGCGCAGGCCCAAAGCCCCCACGGGAATGACTTGATCGCCGTACAGGGCCACCAGGCCATGGGCAGGACGCACGAAGTGCACGCTGCTCCAACCAGGCAAATCACAGTCGGCATGCAGTTGGTACTGCATGACCTTGGGAATGGGCAGTTTGGCGATGGCCTCATCCAACGCTTTTTGCAGGCCCGCGGCCAAATCGACGCCTGGGGCAACGCTGTCGTAGAACAAAGCCTCGGCCTTGCCATCGGGCGCGTGCTGCAAACTGGCGACGGCTTCCGCGCTGTCTGCAACACCCAGGGCTTGCAATTTTTTCAGCAAAGCGGGGGTCGGTTGGCCTTGAGCGTCAAGCCCCACGCTGACCGGCATCAACTTTTGTCGCACGGCTTTGTCAGCGGCCTTGTCATGCACGTGCGTGATGTGGGCAGCCAAGCGACGCGGTGTCGCATAGGGGGTGACCACCGAGTCGTCTGCGATCAGGCCTTGCGCCTTCAAAGTGGCAATCAACACGTGGGCGAACGCATCACCCAGCTTGCGCAGGGCTTTGGGTGGCAGTTCTTCGACCTGCAATTCAACCAGCAGATTCTGTGTGCTCATCACGCCACCTTCTTTTGAATCTGCGCCACCCACTCGGGTGGCGCCATCGGAAAGCCCAAGCGTTCACGGCTGTCGTAATAACTTTGTGCCACGCTGCGCGCCAGATTGCGGATGCGCCCTATATAGGCGGCCCGCTCGGTCACGCTGATCGCACCACGCGCGTCCAGCAGGTTGAAGGTGTGCGCAGCTTTCAGCACTTGCTCATAGGCCGGCAAGGCCAGTTGTTGCGCCATCAAATGCTGGGCTTGTTTTTCGTGGGCCCCGAATGCGGTGAACAAAAACTCGGCATCCGAGTGCTCGAAGTTGTAGGTGGACTGCTCGACCTCGTTTTGCTTGTAGACGTCACCATAGCTCAGGCCCTCGGTCCACTTCAGGTTGTAGACGTTATCGACCCCTTGCAGGTACATGGCCAGTCGCTCCAGACCATAGGTAATCTCGCCGGTGATCGGTCGGCAGTCAATGCCACCGACCTGCTGGAAGTAAGTGAACTGCGTCACCTCCATGCCATTGAGCCAGACCTCCCAACCCAAACCCCAAGCACCCAAGGTGGGGTTCTCCCAATCGTCTTCGACGAAACGAACGTCGTTTTTCTTCAGGTCAAAACCCAACGCTTCCAGCGAGCCCAAATACAACTCAAGGATGTTGCTGGGTGCCGGCTTGAGGACCACCTGGTATTGGTAATAGTGCTGCAGTCGGTTCGGGTTCTCGCCGTAACGACCGTCTTTGGGTCGGCGCGAGGGCTGCACATAGGCGGCCTTCCAAGGCTCGGGGCCGATGGCGCGCAAAAAGGTGGCAGTGTGCGAAGTGCCCGCCCCCACTTCCATGTCATAAGGCTGCAACAGGGCACAGCCCTGATTTGCCCAGTAGGACTGGAGCTTGAGAATGATTTGCTGAAAAGTCAACATGACCGACTTTGAGAAACAAAGTTCCCATTGTAGGTCCGAGAGCGGCCGTTCTCAGGAAAAACCCGCACGTTGGCGAAGTTCTGCGTTTTCGGCAGAGGTCATCAGCTCGATCAGGGCGCGGGCAGCCAGGGGGCTTTGGGCTTGGGCACTCACCGCTGCGGTGTACACCGTGGACAATCCAAAAGGCTCGGGCAACAAACCCACCAACTCCACCCCTGGGGTGTAGACGATCTCGGTCACCTGAGTACTGGCGATGGCACCGGGAATGCGATCCGAGGCCAAAGCCCGCATAGCGGCGTTGCCGTTGGGGTAGGTGCGCAGGCGATCGGCATGGCTCTCGGTCAGGCCAAGTTCCGTCAGCACCTTGTAGAAATGGATGCCGGCAGTTGCTTTTTGCGGGTTCGGGCAATAAATTGCACTGGCTTTGGCCAGGGCCTCACGCAAAGATTCGGGGGAGTCAACCCGGGGGTGTGGTTCACCCGTGGCCACCGCCACTCCGGCGTGCACCGCCCCCAACGCACGCACGCTGTCGGCCAGGGCATGGCCCGTCTGAACCAAGCCATCAATGAGGGCCTGTGACAAAATCAGCAGATCGCAGGGCTCGCCGGCCAGCAGCATCTCGCGCATGACACCCACGGCACCAAATGAGCCCCCCAACCCCAAACCGGTACGGGCATTCAAATCAGCGGCCAAGGCCTTGACCAAGCCCTCAGCGGCACCGCCGCTCAACACATTCAAGTTCGGCATGAATCAATCTACCTTGATGTTGGCCGCTTTGATGACCGCACCCCATTTCTGGATGTCATCGTTGAGGTATTTTTCAAATTCGCTGGGGCTCATCACCATCGGAGTGGCCCCCTGCTTGGCCCACAGTTGGCGCACCTCATTTTGGCGTAAGGCCTGATTGATGGTGGCATTGAGCCGATCAATCACCTCTTTCGGTGTCCCTTTGGGGGCCATCAAACCCAACCAAATCGTGGCTTCATAGCCGGCCACGCCGGCCTCGCCCACGGTGGGAACATCGGGCAAGACGCCAGAACGCGACTTGCCAGTGGTAGCCAAGGCTTTGACCTTGCCCGCTTTCACATGCTCGGACATCGTGGTCACGGCATCGAACATCAGATCCACTTGGCCACCCAGAACATCTGTACGAGCGCCCGAACTGCCTTTGTAGGGCACATGCACCATGTCCACCTTGGCCATGTATTTGAAGAGCTCACCGGCCATGTGATAAGGAGTGCCGGGTCCCGAGGAGGCATAGTTGATCTTGCCCGGTTGTGCCTTGGCCTTGGCCAGCAGGTCAGCCACGCTGTTGATGCCCGTGCCCGGGTGCGCCACCAGCAACAAGTCTGAATAATTGACGGGCGCAATCGCGACAAAATCGCGCATCAGCGCGAACGGCTTATTGGGGATCAGGGTTTCGTTGGCCGTGTGGGTGTTGGACATCATGAGCAAGGTGTAGCCGTCCGCCGGCGCTTTGGCTGCGATGTCGGTGCCAATCACTGACCCAGCGCCCGGGCGGTTGTCGACCACAACACTCTGACCCAGGGCATCTTGCAATTTTTGAGCCACAAAACGGGCGTAGTTGTCTGCAGGCCCGCCGGTGGCGAAAGGCACCACGATTTTCACTGGGCGGTTGGGGTAAGACTGCGCCAAGGCGGCTGCGCTGGCCAGCCAGGCCGTGGCCAAAGCGGCAGTGGCAATGAAGGTTGATCGTTTCATGGGTCACTCTAGAGGGAATTCAAATCATTGGATTTTGCCCATGCGGCGAACCACATCGGCCATTTTGCGAGCGTCTTCCTGGACGTACTTTTCAAACTCGGGGGTGTCTTGGTAGAGCACCGGGCTGCCGGCATTGCCAATCACCTCTTTGACGCGCGCATCCTGCGCTGCCGCCTTGGCCGCCGCGCGCAAACGCTGGGCCACCGCATCGGGAACACCTGCAGGTACGAACAGGCCGGACCACTGGGCGTATTCGGCGGCAAACCCCGTTTCACGCAAACTGGGCACCTCGGACACGGCGGCCAACTTGCCATTGCCCCAATGGGCCAAAGCGCGCAACTTGCCCGCCTTGATGTGTTGCAACACCGTCGCCGGGCCAGAGGATACGGCCTCGATCTGGCCACCGAGCAAAGCCACCACCGCCGGACCGGCACCGGTGAAAGGAATGTGATTGAGCTGGATGCCGGCGTTTTGAGCCAAAATTTCCATGGGCACATGCATGGTGCCGTAATTGCCTGAAGAGCCATAGGCGATGACGCCCGGACGTTTTTTGGCGTCTTCGACAAATTCTTGCACGGTCTTCCATGGTGCATCGGCGCGCACAGCCAACACCGTCGGATCGGCGGTATAGCGGGCCACAGGGCGCAAATCGGACAGTGCAAACAGGGGGGCGCGGCCCAGAATCGCATCGGCTTCTGGTATGACGGTCAAAGACGACAAGGCCATCAGCAAGGTGTAGCCGTCAGGTCGCGACTTGGCCACGGCACCCATGCCGATGCCGCCTCCAGCGCCAGGCTTGTTCTCGATCACCACCGATTGGCCCAACTCACGGCCCAAGGATTCGGCCACGGGACGGGCGACGATGTCGGCCAAACCACCAGGTGGGAACGGCACCACCAAGGTGATGGGGCGAGTGGGGTAAGTTTGGGCCCAAAGCAAACCGGAGGCCGCCGTAGCGGCAGCGGCCAAACCGGCACGCAAAAGATTTCGACGCGACATGACAAGATCTCCTCTTAAAAACGGGACGGAAAAACCGACTCTTTTCAACTGATCAACAGATCACTCTATCATTGCCGCAATACCCGATCAACGCGGGTGTTTTTGAAGTGCGAGCCACAATACCGCCCACTTTCTCTGACCACAAGGATTCTCATGCGCATCGCTACTTTCCTGCATCAAGGCCAACCCCAAGTGGGTCTGGTCAATGCCGAACAAACCCAAGTCACCCTGTTGGATGCGCCCGCCCACGAAAGAGCACTGGGCGCGTTGCCCTTGATTGAGCGGTTGGTCGCTGGTCAGACCCTGCCGCCCAAGGGAACGACCCTGCCCTTGTCTGCCGTGCAATTGCTGGCGCCCATTCCCCAGCCGCGCCGCAATATTTTTTGCGTTGGCAAAAACTACCACGCTCACGCCAAAGAATTTGCCAACAGCGGCTTTGACAGCAGCGCCAAGGTTGGCGGCGACATCCCCAGCGTGCCAATTTACTTCACCAAAGTGCCCGAGTCGGTCGTGGGCCCCACCGACACCGTGCACATCCCTGTGGGCGTGTCCGACGCCATCGACTACGAAGTTGAATTGGCCGTGATCATTGGTCAAGGCGGCAAAGGCATCACCCAAGCCAATGCCATGAAACACGTCTGGGGCTACACCATCATCAACGACGTCACCGCTCGCGATTGGCAAAGCCGACACATGCAGTGGCTGTTGGGCAAATCCTTCGACACCTTCTGCCCCATGGGGCCGTGGTTGGTCAGCGCCGACGAATGCTACGGCACCCGCACCCACGTGCGCACCTACGTCAACGGCGAAGAGCGTCAAAATGCCAGCACCGAGGACCTGATTTTTGACATCCCGACGCTGATCGAAACTCTGAGCGCCGGCATCACCCTCTACCCCGGCGATATCATCGCCACCGGCACTCCGGTGGGCGTGGGCATCGGCTTCAAACCACCCAAGTACCTGAAGTCGGGCGATGTGGTTCGCATGGAAATTGACGGCATTGGCGCCATCGAAAACCCGTTCAAATGACCTGGAGCGGCGGAGCCAGGCAAGCCGCGGCCTGATCCAACAGAACCCGGGTCTGCTCATCCCAATAGGCCGGTGTGGCAAACCAGGGGAAATGTTGGGCAAACGCCGGGTCATCGACCCGCCGCGCCAGCCAAGCGCTGTAGTGGATGATGCGCAAGGTGCGCAAGGGCTCTACCCAGGCCAGTTCAGCTCGGTCAAATGGTCGCATCTGCTCATAGCCTTCGATCAGGCAAGCCCATTGCCAACCCCGATCACGCGAGTCGGTCGATACCAGCATCCACAAGTCTTGCACCGCCGGCCCCATGCGGGCGTCGTCCAAGTCCACGAAATGCGGCCCACCCTGCGGCATGTCCATCGGTGTCCACAACACATTGCCCAAATGACAATCGCCGTGAAGTCGGATGTGCCGGGGCCGGTAGCCCGACATCGCCAGCTGCACCGCGTCCAGGGCCCGACGCGCCGCCATGTCCCAGGCCGGCCAACAGGCCGGATCAACCAAACCGCTGTCTTGAATGGCACGATGCGAATCCCAACCCATGGTCTGCAGATTCAGCTCCGGACGGACGGCAAAGTCTTGTTGCTCACCGACGACATGCAAGCGCGCCAAAAAGCGCCCTAGCCAGGTTAGCACTTCTGGATCGTCGCAATCGGGTTGGCGCCCACCGCGTCGCGGTGCCACAGCCAAGCAAAAAGTGGTCTCGTGATCCACCTGCCAATGGTGCAAAGTGTCTCCCCGCAGCACCATGGGTGCCACCATGGGTACCTCTTGCTCAGCCAGTTGCAAGGCAAAGCGGTGCTCTTCACGGATCTGAGCCTCACTCCAGCGTTGAGGCCGATAAAACTTGGCAACCACCGGAGGCTCGTCGTGGCGGTGCGCCAGGTAAACGCGGTTCTCGTAAGAGCTCAGGGCCGACAAGCGGCCATCCACATCCAGCCCCAATGCCGCCAGGGCATCGAGCACCGCGTCGGGCGTCAAGCGGGAGAAGGGGTGCGCTTGGGCCTCAGACACCCCAGACCAAATCACATTTTTGAGCCAAGCACCGACGCAGCATTTCCATGAAAGGCAAGGCACGCTGTCGCAAACTGACCAGCTCGGAGATTTCTCTCTCATCTCCTTCGACCTGTTGCTCCCGGGCCCGGGACTCTTGATCGTCAATCGCCTGTTGCAAGGCCTGCATGGCGGTCGGCATGTCGCCCCATTTCAAAATGCCTTTGGGTTCGGGTTCTTTACCAATGATCTGCAAAATCATGCGGCCATGCGGTTCTAGCATGATGAGGTCACCCGTGGCTTTGGACTTGAATTTGTAGAGCATGGCTCGATTGTGCGCCAAGGCCCGGCCGCCGTCTATGCACTCAGACAAGCCAGCGCCACCCGGTTGAAAGCTTGAGATCGCTCGTATTGCACCCAATGTCCGGCATCGGGTACGACATGAAAGCCCAGATGTTGACAACCGGATAACGCTTGCGGGATGCGCTGCAGATTCTCTCCATAGAGCGCGTCATGTTCGCCCCAAATGGTGTGCACCGGACAGCGCCAACGCGACTGGAGCGCCAGTAAGGGTTCGCCACCGGCAATGCGGCGGCGGCGCAATCGATCACGCGCGATGTTGTGCGCCTGCATGTCCAGGGTGTCTTCTGTGATGCTTTCATCATGGCGCAGCATAAAGATACGCAGGTTGTGTCTTAACACGTCGCGTTGCTCTTGCTCGCTCATGTCGTCTCGCAAACCGCGCAAAGGCACGCGAGGTCCGAACAGGCCCAAACCCGGAATGCCCACCAGCACCATGTTAGAAAACAGTTCAGGATGATCGGCGGCCATGAAGCCAGCCATCATGCCTCCAAAGGAAAAACCCATGACCTCGTGCGGCCCCGTCCCCAGCATGTCAACCAGGGCAGCAGTCACCGGGGCGTGTAAGCCATCGACATCGCGTGCACCGGGAGGTAAATCTGAATCACCAAAACCCGGGATGTCCAAGGCGTAGACCGCTCGATCAGTGGCCAGCGCCTGCACATTGGCCACCCAGTGGGTCCAACTGCCGCTGCCGCCGTGGAACAAGATCAACGGTCGTCGCGCCTGTTCATTCCAGACATGCCAAACGATACGACCATAAGGAGTTGGCCATTCGATGCGGCGCGCCAGCGCCAATGCATTTCGATGATTCATTTCAACCAAACAATCTCACTCGCCAGGAGAAACAGTGATGTTAGCGATGTTGATGCCCCTGCCGCTCACGCATTGAATCTGGCAGAAAGCGGCTTCGCACCAGGCCTACCGCACAAGGGCTCAGATGAAACGGGCAATTTGCTTGACATCTTCTTCAAACAGTTGGCCCTGCTCAGCCATCAGCACCTGCCCATCCTTGCCACGCACAACGGTCACCGGCAGGCCCTTGGCCGGCTTGGGCAAGACCCGTTCAATTTCGGGCGAGTTGAACCCAGTGGGAAAGGTGTACCCCTTTTGCCGCATGTATTTTCGGGCGTCTTCGATGCGGCGGTCGATCGACAACCCCAGCATCTGTAAGCCGCGCGATTTCTGGGCGTCCCACAACTGCTGCACATAGGGCGTGGTGGCAGCACAAAACGGACACCAACTGGCCCACCAATACACCAACACCACTGTCCCGCGAGCCTGATCGGCCCTGAACAGACCGCCATCGAGCAGCATCACATCGGGTAAGGTCAGGGCTGACCCGATGGCCGGAACGGGCACTTCGGAGGCTGCCCACGCCTGCAATACACCCAACATCGGGGTCGTGGCTGCTGTTTTAAGAAGTGACCTTCTGTCCATTCGCGGTGATCCGAAGTGTTTCAAAATGGAGTCTGCTGGAGTATTCTCATGATAAATCAAACCCCTAACATGCCACCCACCTACTGCGCCATGCAGGTCAGCCGACCTGGCGTGCTGGAATGGGTCGAACGATCCACGCCAAGCCCTGGGCCGGACGAGGTGTTGATTGCGGTCGAGGCCTGTGGCATCTGCGGCGCCGACGCCAACGACATCGAAAAAGCCGACCCCACATTGCAACCACCGCGTGTGCCTGGCCATGAAGTGGTCGGACGCATCGCCGCGCTGGGGCCACAGGTGACCGCACCGTGGCAACTGGGGCAGCGCGTAGGGGTGGGGCGTCTGGGCGGCCATTGCCTGACATGTCGACCCTGCCGCCAAGGCCTATTCCAGTTGTGCCAAAACCAGGCCTTTGTCGGGGCCAGCCGCGATGGCGGCTATGCCGAGATGATGCTGGTGCGAGCCACTGGCCTGGTGTCAATCCCCGACGAGTTGAGCGCGGTGGAGGCCGCCCCCATCTTGTGCGCTGGCCTGGCCACTTTCAATGCCCTGAAAAAATCGGGAGCCGAAGCGGGCGACACCGTCGCCATCTTGGGCATCGGTGGCTTGGGGCACATGGCCGTGCAGTATGCGCGTCGCATGGGCTTCAGGGTGGTGGCCCTGGGGCGCGGCAGCGACATCGCCGCAGACGCATTGGCTTTGGGGGCGCACCACTACATCGACACCCAAACCGACGACGCGTTGGCTGCGCTCAATGCCATGGGCGGCGCACAGGCGCTGGTGGCCACCATCGGCCACGCCGAAGTGGTGTCGCGCTTGCTGGCTGCGCTGGCCCCGCAAGGTCGGCTGGTGGTGCTGGGCGCCGACAAAGACCCGCTGCTTGTGGCCAGCGGGCCGCTGGTGGTGGGCGAGCGCAGCCTGCTTGGCTCGATCACCGGCACGCCATACCAAAGCGAGCAAGCACTGCAATTCAGCGTGCTGACCGATGCACGACCCATGATCGAAGTGTTGCCGCTAGAACGCGCCAACGAGGCCTATCAGCGCATGAGGTCAGGCCAAGTCAAATTCAGGATGGTGTTGATGGTGGGCGATTAGGGGCGTGGCTGAGCATTGAAGACGGGTGCAGGCCAATGGCCTGACTCAGTTCAGTGCACCTGCCTGAACACCTGATCCAGGGTCTTGGCATCCACGATGTTGTCAAGCCAAATTTCCAGTTGCTCGGGTGTTGAGGATTGGATGCGCTTGAGTGTGACGGGTTTGAGTGCACCAAAGCGCTTGGCGAGTAGTCGCTGCATCGCTCGCTGCAGAGTTTCCTGACGTCCCTCTTGAAGACCTTCTTGTCGCCCTTCTTGGCGGCTCTGCTCGCTCAGCTCTTTGCCCCAACGCTCAAATTTCTCTTCAAGATTCATGACAGTTCCTTCCGGTTTGGCAAATTCATGCAACAACTCTGCGGCAATGGAACTGCAATTGCCTGTGGCGGCCAGGGCCCACTTGCGGATGTCTTCGCGTAATTCGTGTTCGTGGGCCAATATCTCTTTGAGTCGCACCAACACCTGTGTCAACTCATGCGGCTATTGCGTCTGCTCAATGCGCATCACCAACGCCACCACATTATCCAGTTTATCCAAAGTCTGCAGGTTTTGTCGATGCAGATCGATCAGCACAAACTTGTGCTCGGGCGGCTCGGCCAGCCAGCCACACGGCGCGCGCCTGAACCGATCAGACAACCGGTTGCTTTGGCGCCACGGCGCCAAACCGTTGTAGATCACGATCGACAACAACGGTGGCCAGCCCAAGCGACTGCGCCCCTTGTGTTGCCGCAAGTGACATTTGACGATGTGCACCCCATACTCGGCCATGCGCAGCGGCATGGCATGAGCCTTGGCGCTCTGAAACTCGATGTGGATCAGCACCTTGCCGAGATCGTCTGGAGCGGCGATCTCGTAAACCATGTCGGTATTCAGTGCCCTGAGGACATCCGAAATGTGCTGTTCGGGCATACGGCGCAGGGTCGACCAGTCGCACTGGGCCAGCCAAGGGTCAACCACAAAACCGCACAGCAAATCGCACACCATGCGCGGCGAAGAAAACAACTTCTTGTAAGCAGCGTCGCTGTGGCGGCGTAGCATGTGGCACCCCCTTCAAACGTGAAGGCACCATTGCAACACCAAACCCAACCCACATCTTGTAAATAGCTACCGACTGGAGAGTGATCGGTGCACTACAGATCGGGCTGGTAGCGCCGCTCGATGTCGGCCTGCGACTCCGGCGCCAAGTTCATACCGCTGTGGGCCTGGATCATCTCGGACATGGTGGGCAGCAGCTCTCGCAGCACATGGCTCGACGCATCCCACAACTGCGAACGCATCAAAGCCTTGGCGCAATGCATGTAGGCCGACTCGACCCCGATGTGCACCACCAGCTTGGGCACACGCCGATCGTCAGTGCAAGCCTGCAGGTGCTCGGGGTCCACCGACAACCGGGCCTGCCCGTTGACGCGCAAGATCTCTTTGACACCCGGCACCATGAATAACAGGCCGATGCGCCCGGTCTCGGCGATGTTCTGAATCGAATCCAGCCGGTTGTTGCCCGGCGAATCGGGCAAAAGCAAATCGCCCGAGTCAGTCACCCGCACAAAGCCCGGCGCACCACCACGCGGCGAGGCATCGAGGTTAAACGCCCGATCACAGGTGGACATGACTACAAACGGCGACAGCGCAATGTAGCGCCGGCAAATGTCGTCGATCTGGTGGATTTCTTTGCGCGCCGCCCGCCCGCTTGGCGGGCCGCACAGACTGCGCAGGTCGATATTGGTGGTGTAGGTCATGGCGCCCCAGTCTGTGGAGGTGATGCATGCAATATAGTCCAAGAACCCGCTTGGGCGTGTCAACCATGTTTGCGTGTATCTCACAGCACCTCCGCCACGTCAGGCAACACACCGTGATTTAAGAAATAAATTTCCCGATCGGTACATTTATCTGGGCTTTTTTCATTTGGATGTGATTTATTTCCCGATCGGGAAGATTTATCAAGACACGCTTTCGACAGCTGTGTACCCAAAGCTGGCATCGTAAATGGCGATGAAGATTGGCAGCATGTACAAATCCACAGAGGTGTATGCCAGGCTCTGGGAGCAATTTGCGCAAGAGGCCGGGCTTGCCAAACGACAGGCGAAAAGGCGGATCCTGGATTTGGCCAAATCGTTGCCTGTGACAGCGCGTCGACTTCAGGCCGATCCCCAAAAAGGGTTCACGCAACATCGGCTTGTTGAACAAATCGTCGTGTTGATTGAGCAACGATGCGCCCTCACCATTTAGCGCTTGACTGCGCCTTAGGCGCAAGACAGGTTGAATTATCAAAATCGTCAAGTTAGATCACATATGATGTGAGACATGAATCCCAATGACGATGTGAATGAACCTTTGCTCATCCACTCAAAGTTGGAGCAAATTTACACGTCTGAAGGCTTGCGCGTCGAAATCTGGATTTATCGTTTCAGCCACGATGTTGAATGGATCCTTGAAGTCGTCACGCCCAACGGGACTTCCGTCGTTTGGGACGAACCCTTCAAGACAGACCAAGAGGCCCTGGACTTTGCCCTGAGTGCCATCCAGGAGGATGGGATCGCCATTTTCATTACTCAAGCCGAGGCTGACTCCGACAAAGACGCCTTCGAATTTGACCGACGATTCCAGTCATTGCCCATGGCCCCTGACTGGATTGATGCGGGCCAGGAAATTGATCGCCCCCTATCAGAAGACGAGCTCGATGAACTGGACGACTTGCTGATTGATGAAGCCAATGGTGACATCTATTCAATATCGATGTTGGACGGTTTTTGCCATGCCCTGGCCATCGGGCCACAAACCATCACGCCCGCTCAGTGGCTACCCATGATATTGGAAGATGAAGAGCCTGTTGAAGAACCGGAATTCATCGATCCGCAGACACTCAAGCGGATGGTCGGTCTGATCATGCGGCACTACAACAGCGTCATCGCATGCTACACCCGGCCAGCCCCCCGGCCTGTGCTTTATTTCCAACTAGGCCAATTCGATGATGAACCCTTCAAAGATCCAGTAACCTGGGCCATAGGCTTCAACAAAGTCATTTATCTCAACCAAGATGCCTGGCAGCCGTTACTCGACTCAGCTCATGGTGCCAAGTGGTTCCGGCCCATTGGCCTATTGGGTCAGGATGATTACTCGGCTGACCAGGACGAACTGACTCAAACTCCTAAGCAGCTCGGCGATCTCGCGAATCAGATTGCACTGAACCTGGTCAAGATCCACTCATTTTGGTTGCCCTTGCGTGAAGCCATCTACGAAAGAAGCTCGGCTCAAGCCATCAGCACCAAAGTCGGGCGTAATGCCCCATGTCCTTGCGGTAGCGGCAAAAAATTCAAAAAGTGTTGTGGCACAAGCCTGAATTTACACTGAGCAAAGTTGGCCGCTGTCTCAAATCGTACCCCGCCAACTTGGCGGCCACTGGCCATCAAATTTGGCTCTGTTTTGATCATCGTTGACACTGCTTTGCGAGGTGTGTGCCGCCGCGCCAACGGCGCTTGCCGTTGTAGAGACAGCCGTTGGGAAGGCTGTCTTCACCCATACCAGCCCTAAAGCCACCCGTCACCTGAGCAAAATCACCGTAGGTAATTGTTTGTCTTTATCGGGCTGCCCACGCCAGTACAGCCCATATTTGGCACGCTCGTTCTTCCTTTTTCATTGCAGCCTTTCACTCAAAAGTCACTGCTTATTAGCTTTCCCCCACGCTACCGCCCTGCCACGTTAGGATTTACCTTGCAACATCGTGCAACTTCACTCATGACCGTATCGCATGCCTTTATTGTTTTAATAAAACATTAGATTCACATATTTTTTACTAGTATTTTTGCCTATTCACGCCTGCCAGCACTTACATCCGGCCCGCCAGGCAATAGCCTCCAGCCCCAGCGCCCCACCTCATACCCGCCCACCCCATCGCTTTCAGAACCTCACCAACCCATGGTCCATCAAACCCTGCACCATGCCCGTGGCCATTCACACCACATCCATTTAATCATCCATTTATAGGCTGAAAAATCATTTAATACATCATAAAATATGCTTTAAATGAAATCCTTTTCTCCTGCCCCCCTGCCTGTCACCCGCAGCCTGACCCGTCTGGGCCAGGCGATTTCGTTGGCGCGTCGGCGCAGGCACCTCACCCAGGAAGATTTGGCCGCACGCATAGGCGCATCTTCTCACACCGTGCGCCGAATGGAAGCGGGCCACCCTGGCACGGCATTGGTTCATTTCGCCAGGGCCTTGCAGGTGTTTGGCGAGCTCGACAAACTCGATCAACTGCTAGACACCCCCCAGGACACCATCGGCCTGACCTTGATGAATGAAAACTTGCCCCAGCGCGTTCGCAAGTCCCGCAAATCACCAGAGTCTGGAGCGTTTTGATGGCTACAAAACCTGCTTTCAAACCGGCGCGCCAGCGCACCGAGCTGAATGTCTTTCTGGGCAAGGCAGAAAAGCCGCTGGGGCGGCTGATCTTCGTCAAAGATGGTCAACGCGAGTTTTCTCAATTCGCCTACAGCGACGATTGGCTGGCAGATGCCCGGTTCTTCGATGTCTCACCCGACCTCAACCGCCAAAGCGGCTACCAACTGCGCAAGCCACCGACCCAGAACGACAGTTGTTTTTTCTTGGCCTTGGCCGATACCGCCCCAGATGCGTGGGGACGCAGGGTGATCGCACGCGCGCATGCCAAGGCCCGCGCCAAAGACGTGTCGCTCGGGCCTCTGACCGAAGCAGACTACCTGGCCAGCGTCGATGATTTCAGCCGGGTGGGCGCACTGCGGCTGCGCGATGACAACGGGCACTACCTGTGCAGCGTGACCGAAGGCGAACGGTCTACGCCTGCATTTTTGGAATTGGAAAAAATCCTCTTCGCATCCCGCGCGGTAGAGCTCAACCAAGAAACCGCCGAAGACTTGGCCTACCTTCAGGGCAAAGCCACAACTTTGGGTGGCATGCGCCCCAAATGCACCATCCTGGATTCAGATGGTGCTTTGTCACTGGGTAAGTTTCCCAGCGTCAACGATGAGCGCTCCGTCACGCGTGGCGAGGTGTTGGCACTGCGACTGGCCCGGCTGGCAGGCATTGACAGTGCGCAAGCACGGATCGTGATGGTTCAGGATCAGCCGGTTGCCATGATTCGCCGCTTTGACCGCACATCCGAACAAAATCGCATCCCCTACATCTCAGGCGCCACGCTGTTACAAGCCAACCGTGACGACGAGCATTCGTACACGGGAATCATCGATGTGATGCGCTCCAAGTGCGAGAACTTCATGGATGACGCCAGGCAATTGTGGCGACGGTTGGTGTTCAACCACATGATCACGAACGTGGACGATCATTTGCAGAACATCGGGTTCCTGTACAGCGGAAGAAACCAGTGGCGACTGGCGCCTGCTTTTGATTTGAACCCTTTTCCCGACAAGGAGCCGGAATCTAAAACCTGGCTGAGCGAAGACACTGGACCGATCACCTCGATAGAGCAACTGCTAGGTCAAGCCCCCCGTTTCGAGTTGTCGCAGCCCCAAGCGCAATCCATCCTTGAAGAGGTGGCCTCAGCAGTCAAGCGATGGAAAGATGTTGCTGCATCAGCAGAGGTCGGACTGCGGGCCCACGAAGTCAATGACTTCAAGGCTGCATTCAAGGGCGAACGCCAGAAATAAAAAAGCCCCAGGGGGTCGGCACACTCTCAAAATGGTAGAGAGGGCTTACTGCCAAGGGGCGGATGTGCTTTTGAGTATAGCGGGAGGGAAATTTAGAAATTGGGGTCTGCCACAAATTTCTGTGACCTCTATTTTCTGGCGGGGTAGATCAACTGACCCGTTCAATTGAACGGGCGAAAAACGTCGGAAAGTTGCCGGGCGTCCAGAATGTTTTCGATCCATTGCTTTATATCAGCATCAGTCGCCAGATGCAGTTTTTGCAGTATGTCGGCTGGCAACGGCCCAAAGCGCTTGACCATCTGAAGCGACAAAGACTCAAGTCGGCCCTGGCTGAGTCCCTGGCTGAGTCCTTCCATGCGGCCTTCCATGCGGCCTTCAGCACGTTGCTGCTTTTTGTAGTTTTCGAAGACGCTTTTCATGTTCATGCTCAACTCCTCAAAGGTTTGTATGGCATCGGACACCAGTTGGGTTCGGTCACTCAGTTTGACCCGGTGTCGGATCCAGTTAAGCCAGGAACGATACAGCGGTTGGTCGGGCTTCAGCAATCGACCCAACCGCTCGATCAATTGCACATACTGGTCTGTTTGGGTGGCGCGTTCGAACTGCAACAAAATGCCAAACAAATTGTCACCCTGATCTGCATTATCCAACAGCTCGTCATGCATGTCGATCAGCACAAACTGGTGTTGTGGTGGCTGTTGCAGCAGTCCACTGGGGGCACGCCAGAACCGCGACGCCAAATCCACGCCATCGCGCCAGCGCAGTTGGCCGGTGTTGATCACCAACTGCAGCACGGGCGGCCAGGGTTGTCGCAAAGCTCGGGCTGAATGCCCCAAAAGTTGCTGTAAAAACAAGCCCGAGTAGGTCCAGGTGCGCAGCGGCATCGCGGGGTCGGGGCGGGTTTGAAACTCAAGAGAGAGATAAATGTCGGTGACGCCATCGGCGGCCTTGACGCGCCAGACCATATCGCTGAACCGCTGCTGCAATTGCTCGCCGATGTATTCGCTGCGCACTGTGTCCATGGTCTCAAAACGCAGAGTATGGAGCCATGGGTCACTGACGAAGCCGCAAATCAGGTCACGCATCATCTGCGGCGCTGCGAACAGCGCTTTGTATGAGGCGTCTTGGTTTGCTTTGGACACGATGTTTTCAGATGAATATGAGTCCATCGATTGAAGCAGAAATAAAGGCCTTTGGATCGCCAAAATATGTGCCGCATGCCCGTAACAATTCACGGCAGTGGTGCGTTTCAGGCTGGTCGTTGTTGGACCAGCTCTACCAAGCAGGGTAATTCAGCCCCAAAAAGCAAAACACCCACCATATTGGTGGGCGTCTTTATTTGGTTGCGCGAGCAAGATTTGAACTTGCGACCTTTGGGTTATGAGCCCAACGAGCTACCAGGCTGCTCCATCGCGCGTCAGAAGGCCCATTGTAACTTATTCTGCGCTGTCTTGCTGGGGTTCGGCCGCCACTTCGGGGCGATCGACCAGTTCCACCAAGGCCATGGGGGCGTTATCGCCCACGCGGAAGCCCATCTTCAAAATGCGGGTGTAACCACCCGGGCGGGTCTGGTAGCGCGGACCCAAATCGGCAAACAGTTTCACCACGCTGTCGCGGTCGCGCAGGCGGTTGAAGGCCAGGCGCTTGTTGGCCAGGGTGGGCTCTTTGGCCAGGGTGATCATGGGCTCGATCACTCGGCGCAGTTCTTTGGCTTTGGGCAGGGTGGTCTTGATGACTTCATGCTCAATGAGCGAGTTCATCATGTTGCGCAGCATCGCAAGGCGATGCTCGCTGGTGCGATTCAGTTTACGCAGTCCGTGTCCGTGACGCATGGTGCTTTTCCTTTCAATACTTGCTTTATTAAACAGGCAGCCGTATCAGGTACTGCCCGTGCACACTTTGGATCGGTGAAGCGACCGATCAGCGCTTTTCCAAACCGGCGGGTGGCCAGCTCACGAGCTTCATGCCCAAGGTCAGGCCACGCGATGCCAGCACTTCTTTGATTTCGTTCAGCGACTTGCGGCCGAGGTTGGGGGTCTTCAGCAGCTCGTTCTCGGTGCGCTGGATCAGGTCACCGATGTAATAAATGTTCTCGGCCTTCAGGCAGTTGGCCGAACGCACGGTCAGCTCAAGCTCATCGACCGGGCGCAACAAAATGGGGTCAAACTGTTGGGCGCTGCGTGGGCTGGGCGAGTCAAACGCGGCCAGTTCGTTGCCTTCCAGCTGGGCAAATACGGCCAGCTGTTCAACCAAAATCTTGGCCGAGGCGCGCACAGCGTCCTCGGCGGTGGTGGCACCATTGGTCTCGATTTCCAGCACCAATTTGTCCAGGTCAGTGCGCTGCTCGACGCGGGCGTTTTCGACGCTGTAGCTGACGCGACGAATGGGCGCGAAAGAAGCATCGAGCACGATGCGGCCAATCGACTTGCTTGGCTCTTCGCCATAGCGGCGCACGGTGCCGGGCACGTAACCACGGCCCTTTTCCACTTTCAGTTGGATGTCAATTTTGCCGCCGTGTGTCAGGTTGGCGATCACATGGCCGGGGTTGATGATTTCCACGTCGTGCGGGGTCTGGATGTCGGCGGCGGTGGCTTGACCTTCACCTTCTTTGCGCAGGCTCAGGGTGACTTCGTCGCGGTTGTGCAGCTTGAACACCACGCCTTTGAGGTTCAACAAAATGTTGACCACGTCTTCTTGCACACCGTCAATCGACGAGTACTCGTGCAACACGCCGGCGATGGTGACTTCGGTCACGGCATAGCCGACCATCGAAGACAGCAGCACACGGCGCAGGGCATTGCCCAGGGTGTGGCCGTAGCCGCGCTCGAACGGTTCGAGCGTGACCACAGCACGGTTGTGTCCGACGTGCTCAACTTGGATGGCTTTGGGTTTCAACAATTGGGTTTGCATTCGGATTTCCTCTCAATACCCCCGGTTCGTTACACCGGTAAGGCTGGATGGTCCACCCCCCAGTTGCACAAGCCCGCAACCAGGGACGAAAAAAACGGGCCCAGGGTGGGCCCCCGAAAAATCACCGCGAGTAGAGTTCGACGATCAACGATTCGTTGATGTCAGCGCCGAATTCGTCGCGATCGGGTACTTTCTTGAACACGCCTTCGGCCTTGTCCACGTTCACTTCGACCCAGGCTGGCAAACCCACTTGGGTGGCCAGTTGCAGGGCCTCAACCACACGGCCTTGCTTTTTGGATTTTTCCCGCACAGCCACCACGTCACCGGCTTTCACCAGGTACGAAGGGATGTTGACCTGTTGGCCGTTGACCGTGATCGCCTTGTGCGACACCAGTTGACGAGCTTCGGCGCGAGTGCTGCCAAAACCCATGCGGTAGACCACATTGTCCAGACGGGATTCGAGCAGCGACAGCAGGTTGGCGCCGGTGTTGCCTTTGCGGCGGTCGGCTTCGGCAAAGTAGCGGCGGAACTGCTTTTCCAGCACGCCGTACATGCGCTTGACTTTTTGTTTTTCGCGCAGTTGCAAGCCGTAGTCAGAGGTGCGCTGACCCGAAGTGCGACCATGCTGGCCGGGTTTGGAATCGAATTTGGCCTTGTCCGCGATCGAGCGACGCGCGCTTTTCAGGAACAGGTCCGTGCCTTCACGGCGGGATAGTTTGGCCTTGGGGCCCAGGTAACGTGCCACTTGATCTTCCTTTGTGTCATCTGCCCGGCGTCTGGCACCGGGGAGCCACCGACGCGAGGCCGATGGCGGTGGGCTTGGTAAAAAAAATCAGATGCGACGGCGCTTTTGCGGACGGCATCCGTTGTGCGGAACCGGGGTCACATCAGAGATTGAATTGATGCGAATGCCCAGCGCAGCCAAGGCACGCACCGACGACTCGCGACCGGGGCCAGGGCCCTTGATTTCAATGTCGAGGTTTTTGATGCCTTGTTCAATGGCAGCGCGGCCAGCCACCTCCGACGCCACCTGGGCGGCGAACGGGGTCGACTTGCGCGAACCTTTGAAACCTTGACCACCCGAAGATGCCCAAGACAAGGCATTGCCCTGACGGTCGGTGATCGTGATGATGGTGTTGTTGAAAGAGGCATGCACGTGGGCAATGCCATCCGCCACGTTCTTGCGGACTTTCTTGCGCACACGCTGTGCGGCGCTATTGGCAGGAGATTTGGCCATGTTCTTCCTTCAATTATTTCTTCAGAGCCGCGACCGCCTTGCGCGGGCCCTTGCGGGTGCGGGCGTTGGTGCGGGTACGCTGGCCACGCATCGGCAGGCCACGGCGATGACGGAAACCACGGTAGCAACCGATGTCCATCAAACGCTTGATGTTCATGGTCGTTTCGCGGCGCAAGTCACCTTCAATGGTGTACTGAGCGATCGCGTCGCGGATTTTTTCCAGATCGGCGTCGGACAGGTCCTTCACCTTCTTGGAATAAGCGATGCAGCAGGCCCCGCAAATCTTGCGGGCGCGAGTGCGACCGATGCCAAAAATGGCGGTCAAGCCGATCTCAGCGTGCTGATGCGGCGGAATATTGATACCAGCGATACGTGCCATGTTCGTCCTCTTGAATTGGGCTCAATCAGCCTTGACGTTGCTTGTGACGGGGGTCCGTGCAAATCACGCGGACCACGCCCTTGCGGCGGATGATCTTGCAGTTGCGGCAGATTTTTTTGACGGAAGCCGAAACTCTCATGTCGATTCTCCTAAAACTCTTTCAAACGCCCCGGACCTCATTTGGCCCGGAACACAATTCTTGCCCTGCTCAAATCGTAGGGCGTCAACTCCACGGTGACTTTGTCACCCGGCAGGATTCGGATGTAGTGCATCCGCATCTTCCCGGAAATGTGACCCAGCACCACATGTCCATTCTCCAGTTTCACCCGGAATGTGGCGTTGGGCAGGTTTTCCACCACTTCGCCTTGCATCTGAATGACGTCATCCTTCGCCATCTGTCCTTCAACCACCCATGGTCATCTTGAAGTTGGCCTTTTTCAACAACGATTCGTACTGCTGGCTCATCATGTAGTTCTGCACCTGGGCCATAAAATCCATGGTGACGACCACGATGATCAACAACGACGTACCGCCGAAGTAGAAAGGGACGTTGTATTTCAAAATCAGGAATTCGGGCAACAGACAAACAAAGGCGATGTAGATCGCGCCAGCCAAAGTCAGCCGCACCAGAATTTTGTCGATGTAGCGGGCGGTGTGGTCACCAGGGCGGATGCCCGGGACAAATGCGCCCGACTTCTTCAGGTTGTCGGCGGTCTCGCGACTGTTGAAGACCAAGGCCGTGTAGAAGAAGCAGAAGAAAACAATGGCCGCCAGATACAACATGATGTAGACCGGCTGACCAGGTGACAGGGCACCGGCAATGTCTTTCAGCCAACGCATGCTGTCACCGGTGCTGAACCAGCTGACCACGGTGGCGGGCAACAAAATGATGGACGAAGCAAAGATGGGGGGGATCACACCGGCCATGTTGAGTTTCAGGGGCAGGTGCGACGATTGACCGCCATAGACCTTGTTGCCCACTTGGCGGCGAGCGTAATTGACCAAAATCTTCCGCTGACCACGTTCCACGAAAACGACGAAGTAGGTCACCAACACCACCAGAGCCACAATGAACAGCGCAATGATGATGCTCATGGCACCCGTACGAACCAGCTCGAGCAGGCCACCAATGGCGCTGGGCAAACCGGCGGCAATGCCGGCAAAAATCAAAATGGAGATGCCATTACCCAAACCACGCTCGGTGATCTGCTCACCCAACCACATCAGGAACATGGTGCCCGCAGTCAGGCTGACCACCGTGGTGACGCGAAAGCCCATACCCGGCTCAAGCACCAAGCCGGCAGATGATTCGAGCGCCAGCGCGATACCCATCGACTGGAACAAAGCCAAGCCCAAGGTGCCGTAGCGAGTGTATTGGGTGATCTTGCGGCGACCGGCCTCGCCCTCTTTTTTCAGCTGCTCAAATGTGGGGACCCCATAGGTGAGCAACTGCATGATGATCGAGGCCGAAATGTAGGGCATGATGCCCAATGCAAACACCGTGAAACGCGACAGCGCACCCCCGGAGAACATGTTGAACAGGTTCAGGATGCCGCCCTGCTGGCCATTGAACAGCTGCTGCAACTGCTGCGGATCAATGCCCGGCACAGGGATGTGTGCACCGACCCGGTAAACCACCAGGGCGAGCAACAAAAAGATCAGCCGGCGACTGAGGTCGCCGTACTTGCCGGTCTTTGCGTTGTTGCTGAGTTTGGCCATGAGCGCTGTTTCTCTTCGGTGCGATGAATCAGGCCAGTGAACCGCCAGCGGCCTCAATGGCTGCCTTGGCACCGGCTGTGGCACCAATGCCGTTGAGCTTCACAGCTCTCTTGAGCTCGCCAGTCTTGATGACCTTGACCACTTTGGCCAGCTCGCCCACCAGGCCAGCTTGCTTGAGGGTCAATAAGTCAACCTCGGCGGCACCCAATTGCTCAAGGGTTGTCAAGGTGATTTCAGCGTTGTACTTCAGCAAGTGCGACTTGAAGCCACGCTTGGGCAAGCGACGCTGCAGGGGCATCTGACCGCCCTCGAAGCCCACCTTGTGGTAGCCGCCCGAACGCGATTTCTGACCCTTGTGTCCACGACCGGCGGTCTTGCCCAGGCCGGAGCCAATGCCGCGACCGACGCGGCGCTTGGCATGTTTTGCGCCAGCTGCGGGTTGAATGGTATTGAGTTGCATGATGTGACCTTTACAGGACTTTGACCAGGTAGCTGATCTTGTTGATCATGCCGCGCACGGCGGGCGTGTCTTCCAGCTCGCTGATCGAATTGATTTTGCGCAAGCCCAGGCCGCGCACGGTAGCGCGGTGCGATTCCTTGCAACCGATGGGGCTGCGAACCAGCTGAACCTTGACGCGAGGCGTGTTGCTCATGTGATGCTCCGTAATCAAGCGAACAGGTCTTCGACCGACTTGCCGCGCTTGGCTGCCACTTCCGCAGGGGTCGTGGACTTGGCCAGGGCGTCAAAAGTGGCGCGAACCATGTTGTAGGGGTTGGAGGAACCATGGCTCTTGGCCACGATGTCGGTGATGCCCATCACTTCAAAGACGGCGCGCATCGGTCCGCCAGCAATGATGCCGGTACCCTTGGGAGCCGGGTGCATCATGACGACGGCAGCGCCATGGTGGCCCGTCACGTTGTGGTGAATGGTGCCATTTTTCAACGACACTTTGGTCATGTTGCGACGGGCCTCTTCCATGGCCTTTTGCACGGCAGCTGGCACTTCTTTCGACTTGCCTTTGCCCATGCCCACGCGGCCATCGCCATCACCGACCACGGTGAGAGCGGCGAAACCCAGAATACGACCGCCCTTGACCACTTTGGTCACGCGGTTGACTGTAATCATTTTCTCGCGCAGACCGTCGTCACGAGCGTCGTCTTGCACCTTAGCTTGAATTTTTGCCATGTTTATTTCTCGCTCTGCTTAGAACTGCAAACCCGCTTCGCGAGCGGCTTCGGCCAAGGCCTTGACACGACCGTGGTAGGCGAAGCCTGCCCGGTCAAAAGCGACTTTCTCAACGCCAGCCGCTTTCGCCTTTTCGGCAATGCGCTTGCCAATCAAGGCGGCGGCAGCGGCGTTGCCGCCCTTGCCAGCGGTACCCAGGCTTTGGCGAATCTCGGCTTCGGCGGTCGAGGCACGGGCCAACACCTTGGTGCCACAGCCAGAGATGATCGAGGCGTAGATGTGCAGATTGGTGCGGTTGACCGTCAATCGGGCAACGCCCTGGGTCGCAATGCGAATGCGGGTTTGACGGGCGCGGCGCAGACGCTGCTGTTTTTTGCTCAACATGCTGCAGCTCCTTATTTCTTCTTGGTCTCTTTGATCACGATCCGCTCATCCGAATAACGGATGCCTTTGCCCTTGTAGGGCTCGGGGGGGCGAATGGCACGGATCTCGGCGGCAATCTGGCCGACGCGCTGGCGGTCGGCACCCTTGATGATGATTTCCGTTGGAGCCGGGGTTTCCACCTTGATGCCGGCAGGCATGTCGATGTTGACCGGGTGCGAGAAACCGACCGCCAGGTTCAGCTTGGCGCCTTGGGCTTGGGCCTTGTAACCCACACCAACCAAGGAGAGCTTCTTTTCGAAACCCTGGGTCACGCCCACCACCATGTTGTTGACCAACTGGCGCATGGTACCGCTCATGGCATTGGCCTCGCGGCTTTCGTTGGCAGGAACGAAGGTCATTTTACCGCCTTCGTTCTTCACAGTGACCAGCGCGTTGTTGGCCACCGACAAGGTGCCACCGGCACCCTTGACGCTGATTTGATCTTCCTTGATCGACACATCCACGCCTTGCGGGACGGTCACGGGCATTTTTCCTACTCGGGACATGTTCTGGCTCCTGCGATCAAGCGACGTAGCACAACACTTCGCCGCCCACGCCAGTGGCGCGCGCCTTGCGATCGGTCATGACGCCTTTGGGGGTGGTCACAATGGCCACACCCAAACCGTTCATCACCTGGGGAATATCGTCGCGCCCTTTGTAGACACGCAAGCCAGGGCGGCTGACGCGCTCGATGCGCTCGATGACCGGACGGCCGGCATAGTATTTGAGACTGATTTCCAGCTCGGACTTACCGCCCTCGGACTTCACCTGGAAGCCGTCGATATAACCCTCGTCCTTCAGGACTTGGGCAATCGCCACCTTCACTTTGGAAGAGGGGACCAACACAGTGGGCTTGGCCACCATTTGTGCATTGCGGATGCGTGTCAGCAGGTCGGCAATGGGATCACTCATGCTCATGAAATTTTCTCCTGCCTGATTACCAACTGGCTTTGGTCACGCCGGGGATGTTGCCTTCAAAGGCCATCTCACGGATCTTGGCGCGGCCCAGGCCGAACTGACGGAAAGTACCACGCGGGCGTCCCGTGATTTCGCAGCGATTGCGCTGACGTGTCGGGTTGGCGTTGCGGGGCAATTTTTGCAAGGCCGCGCGGGCGGCCATGCGCTCTTCTTCGCTGCGCTTGGCATCATCGGCGATGCTCTTGAGCTCTGCATACTTCTTGGCGAACTTGGCCACCAGTTTTTCGCGCTTGAGCTCGCGTTGAATCAATGCTACTTTAGCCACATGCCACCTCAGTTCTTGAACGGGAAACGGAAGCCGGCGAGCAGTGCCTTGCACTCTTCATCGGACTTGGCCGTCGTGGTGATGCTGATGTTCAGGCCGCGCAGGGCGTCGACCTTGTCGTACTCGATCTCGGGGAAAATGATCTGCTCTTTCACGCCGATGTTGTAGTTGCCGCGACCGTCAAAAGCACGGCCAGAGATACCACGGAAGTCACGCACGCGGGGCAGGGCCACGGTGACGAAACGATCAAGGAACTCATACATGCGCACACCGCGCAGGGTGACCATGCAGCCAATGGCTTGGCCTTCGCGGATCTTGAACCCGGCAATGGCTTTCTTGGCCTTGGTGACCACGGGTTTTTGGCCGGCGATTTTGGTCAGGTCACTCACGGCGTGGTTCATGACTTTCTTGTCGGCGACGGCTTCAGACACACCCATATTCAGGGTGATCTTGGTGATGCGGGGCACCTCCATGGGAGACTTGTACCCGAACTTGGCCGTCATCTCGGGAGCCACTTTTTCGCGATAGTGTTGTTGCAGTCGTGCCATGATCATGCCGCCTTGATTTCTTCGCCGTTGGACTTGAACACGCGCACCTTGGTGCCATCGGCCAACACCTTGACACCGACGCGATCGGCCTTGCCAGTCGCCGCGTTATAAATGGCCACATTCGACTGATGGATGGGCATGGTCTTTTCGACAATGCCACCGGTCGTGCCCGCCATGGGGTTGCGCTTGGTGTGCTTCTTCACCAGATTAATGCCTTCGACGACCACATGATCATCGTCTTTGCGCAGCGTGACCACGCCACGCTTGCCCTTGTCGCGCCCGGCCAGGACAACGACGGTATCGCCTTTGCGAATCTTGTTCATTTGGGCCTCTGCTTAAAGTACTTCAGGCGCCAGGGACACGATCTTCATGAATTTCTCGGTACGCAGTTCACGCGTGACCGGGCCGAAGATGCGGGTGCCAATGGGCTCAAGTTTGTTGTTGAGAAGCACGGCGGCATTGCCGTCGAACTTGATCAGGGATCCGTCGCCACGGCGAATGCCCTTGGCGGTGCGGACCACAACTGCGCTGTAGACCTCGCCTTTTTTGACGCGTCCACGAGGCGCAGCCTCCTTGATACTGACCTTGATGATGTCGCCCACGCTGGCGTAGCGACGCTTGGAGCCACCGAGCACCTTGATGCACAAAACCGATTTGGCACCGGTGTTGTCGGCGACGTCGAGCCGAGATTCTGTCTGGATCATGTTATTGATTTCCCAACTTGTATCAGGGGGCTTGCACCCATCCCGATCAGTCTTGGTCCCGTCATTCGACGCCCACCACAATGGATTCGCGCGCCGTCTGTTTGGGGTTTAAATTCGACCCTTTTGGGGCCAAGTGCTGGCGCCTCTCGACACCAAACCACCGCCTTTTTCAAAGCGGAAGCCCTCGATTATGACACAGTTTTGGGCGTTTCGCAATACCTCTGCTCTAAAACGCCATCTAAAGACGACCGCACCAGGGGGTCAGGTCCGTCCGCCACAGGGATTCAGCCAAACTCTCTGCCCAACTCCTCAGCTCTGGCTCTGGCTTTTTCAAGAGAATCGGAGAAGTGATCGCCAACTTTGTTGTTTTGCATGTGGGTCAAGGCGGCGTAAGTGGTGCCCCCTTTGGAGGTGACCCGTTCGCGCAACACGGACGTAGGTTCGGTGCTGGTGCGGGCCAATTCGGCCGCCCCAGCCATGGTCCCCACGGCCAATTGCTTGGCTTGGGCTTCATTCAAACCCATGGCGACGCCGGCGCGCACCATGGTTTCAATGAAGTAAAAGAAATATGCTGGACCTGACCCCGACAAGGCGGTCACCGCGTCGAGCAAGGGCTCGGCATCAACCCACAGGGTTTGGCCCGTGCTGGCCAACACCTGCTCGACCCAAAGGCGGTCGTCGGCGCTGACCGAGGGTCTGGCATACAAACCGGTTTGTCCCAAGCCCACCAAAGCGGGGGTATTGGGCATGGCCCGCACCACGCGTTGCGAATTCAGCCATGTGGCGATGCTGTCGCTGGTGATGCCAGCAGCCACGCTCAGGTGCAAAGCGTCCGCCACGTGGGGCGCGGCGGGTTGGGCCGCCTCGGCGAACACCTGGGGTTTGACCGCCCAAACCACCAGATCGGCCATCGCCAGTTCGGGGCCAGCCTGCTCAAACACTGTCAAACCCAATGCGGTCAGGCGCTGTCGCGCCTCGTTTGAAGGGTCGACCACCATCAACTGAGAAGCCGCCACACCCTGGCGCAACAAACCGCCCACAATGGCGCTGGCCATGTTGCCGCCGCCCATGAATGCCATGCGTTGTTTCATGGCTTTAGCGTACCGCAAAACCCAGCGCGATGCCGCCAAACAGGGTCGCACCTAACCAGTGGTTCATGCGAAAAGCCAGAAAGCAGCCCTCACGCGTGCGCCGATGGATCAGGGCAAAATGCCAGATCGCCTGCAAGGCCGCCAGACCCAATGCCAGATAGAGGGGCCAACCCAAGCCCAAGGGGGTCAAGAGGGCGTCCCAAATCAGGAGGTGCAAAGCATAAAAAGCCATCACAGCGGCGACATCCCAACGGCCGAGCGTGATCGCCGAGGTCTTCATGCCGATGCGCAAATCGTCATCGCGGTCCACCATGGCGTATTCGGTGTCATAGGCCAGCACCCAGAACAAGTTGCCCAGCAACAAGCCCCATGCCGTGGGGGGGACGCAGTCCCACGCTTGGCGCCAGCTCAAGCCCAACCCGTGGACGGCGGCAAAGGCCATCGGAATACCAAAACTGAAGGCCACGCCCAAAACCGCCTGCGGCATCGACACATGCCGCTTGGCATAGGGGTAAATCAAAGTCACGGCCAAGGCGCCAAACGACCAGGCGATGGTGGGCTCATTGAGGGTGAGCACCAGGCCAAAAGCCAGCCCTGCCAAGCCTGCACCCAGGCCCAAGGCCTGGCGTACGCTCAACACGCCGGCGGTCACGGGTCGCATGGCCGTGCGTTTGACATGGCGGTCAAACTCCCGATCTGCGACGTCGTTGATGGTGCACCCCGCACTGCGCATCAGAATCGTGCCCAGCACAAAGACCACCAGCAGGTGCAACCCGGGCCAACCGTCAGCGGCAACCCACAAAGCGGACAAAGAAGGCCACAACAACAACAACCAGCCCGCAGGTCGGTCAAAACGCACCAAGTCCAAATAGGGCTTGAGCCTCATGACAATCGCACCACCCCCGGCAGTTCACAGGAGTAAACGGCATTGCGCAAAGCCGCGATGGCCTCGTACCGGG
Source organism: Alphaproteobacteria bacterium (assembly GCA_030054175.1). Classification (GTDB taxonomy): domain Bacteria; phylum Pseudomonadota; class Gammaproteobacteria; order Burkholderiales; family Burkholderiaceae_C; genus Limnohabitans. Next base: position 91,833 of record JASGCM010000011.1, read on the forward strand.
TGAAGCTGCGCCGCCAGGCCAACACCACGCGCCGCATGGGCGGGCTGTCCTCACCATCCACAATGGGCAGATAGCGCACGTACTTGCTGTCGGTTTGGCCACGGGTGCGGCGTGTCTTGGGGCGCTCAAGCGCGTCGGCGGGCACCGACAAACGCGGCACCACGGTCACACCCATGCCTGCGGCCACCATGTGCTTGATGGTCTCCAGCGACGAGCCCTCAAAGCTTTTGCGGATGCCCTCGGCGTCACTGGCGAAACGGGCAAATTCAGGGCACACCTCAAGCACATGGTCGCGGAAGCAATGATCCGTGCCCAACAACAACATGGTTTCGGCTTTCAGCTCGCGGGCACTGATTTGACTTTTGGACGCCAAAGGGTGGCTGCTGGGCAAGGCCGCCATGAATGGTTCGTCGTAGAGTGGCGCCATGGCCAATCCCGTGTCCGGGAAAGGCTCGGCCAAAATGGCGCAGTCGATCTCGCCGGTGCGCAACATTTCGAGCAACTTGACAGTGAAGTTTTCTTGCAGCATCAAGGGCATCTGCGGCGTTTTCTCAATCGCATGGCGCACCAATTCGGGCAACAAGTAAGGTCCAATGGTGTAAATCACCCCTAGGCGCAAGGGGCCGGCCAGGGGGTCTTTGCCACGCTTGGCAATTTCTTTGATGCCTGCCGCTTGCTCCAGCACACTTTGCGCCTGGCTGACGATTTCCTCGCCCAAAGGAGTCAGGGTGACTTCGTTGGCGTTGCGCTCGAACAACTTGACCTCGAGTTCATCCTCGAGCTTCTTGATGGCCACCGACAGGGTCGGCTGCGAGACGAAGCAAGCCTCGGCCGCACGGCCAAAATGCTTTTCCCGCGCCACCGCAACGATGTACTTCAATTCGGTCAAGGTCATGCTGGCATTATCCTCTGAGCGCCGCCCTGACTCAGGCTTTCAGGTAATCGTGGCGGCTGCCCAGCCAACGATGCAAATGCGTTTCTGCCAGTTGTGGATGACGGTCCAGCATTTGGGGGGCCACACGGCGCGCCCACTCCAGCCACTGCACATCGGTTTGCAGGTCGGCAAAACGCAACATCGCCGCCCCAGACTGGCGGGCACCCAAGAATTCGCCCGGACCCCGAATCTCCAAGTCGCGACGCGCGATCTCGAAGCCGTCCGCCGTGTCGACCATGGCACGCAATCGCTCGCGAGCCGTTTCAGACAGGCGCCCCACCTCGCCGGTGGCGTACATCAGCACACAGGCGGACGCTGCTGCACCCCGTCCCACCCGGCCACGGAGCTGATGCAACTGACTCAAGCCAAAGCGCTCGGCATGCTCGATCACCATCAGCGATGCGTTGGGCACATCGACCCCAACCTCGATCACGGTGGTGCTGACCAGCACCGCCATGTCGCCCCGTGTGAACAAATCCATCACCGCCTTTTTCTCGGCCACTGGCATGCGCGAATGCAGCAAACCCACCAAAACCGGCTTTTTCGGATCAGCGTTGAGCGCCTCGCTCAATTGGCGGTGGGTTTCGGTGGCGTTGGTCAAATCCAGCGCTTCGCTCTCTTCAATGAGCGGGCAAACCCAATAGACCTGTCGGCCCTGCTCGATTTGTGCGCTGATGCGCTGAACCAACTCGGCGCGCCGGCTGTCGGCGATCAAACGGGTGACCACCGGCGTGCGGCCGGGGGGCAATTCGTCCAAGGTTGAGACATCCAGATCGGCATAGTGCGCCATAGCCAGCGTGCGCGGGATGGGGGTGGCACTCATCATCAGCATGTGAGGCTCTTGCACGCCATCGGCTTGGCCGGCTTGTTGGGTTTTGCGCCGCAAGGTCAGCCGCTGCTCGACACCAAAGCGGTGTTGCTCGTCAATGATGGCCAGCCCCAATCGATTGAACTGCACGTCTTGCTGGATCACCGCATGCGTGCCCACCACCAGCAAAGCCGAACCATCGGCGATGGCCTCGTTCATCAGTTGGCGCTCTTTCTTTTTCTGGCTGCCCGTGAGCCATGCCACCCGGCAACCGGGCGGCAACACCGGCTCGATCCATTGCACCAATTTGCGAAAGTGCTGCTCGGCCAAAATTTCGGTCGGCGCCATCAACGCGCATTGCCAGCCGGCATCCATGGCCTGCGCCGCCGCCAAGGCTGCGACCACCGTCTTGCCCGAGCCCACATCGCCTTGCAAAAGCCGGTGCATGGGCACCTGACTCGCCAAATCAGCGGCGATCTCTTGGCCCACACGAACTTGCGCCCCGGTCAACTCAAATGGCAATGCGGCACGCAAACCCAGCAAAACACCACCGCCAGCAACCGGCAAAACGGGCGCGCGCAAAGCATCGCGCTCGCGCTTGGCACGCATCTGCGAGAGTTGCTGGGCCAGCAACTCCTCGGCTTTCAAGCGGCACCACGCCGGGTGGCTGCGGTCTTCCAAGGTGGCCAGCGGGGTGTCAGGGGGGGGGTGGTGCAAAAAACGCAGGGCTTGAGCCAGGGGCCAAATGCCCCGAGGCTGCATGTCGGCGGGCAGCGTTTCGGAAAAAGCCCCTTCGCGCAAAGCCCGCTCAAGTCCGCCTTGCACCGCTTTGCGCAAATAGGCTTGCGGCAGACTGGCGGCGCTGGGGTACACCGGGGTCAGGGCTTCAGACAACGGGGCGCCTGCCACCGAGACCGATGGGTGCATCATGGTGCGCCCCATGAAGCCCCCGCGCACCTCACCGCGCACGCGCACGCGCTGACCCGCCTCGAGCATTTTTTTCATGTTCGGGTAGAAATTGAAAAAACGCAGGGTGCAGGTGTCGCTGCCGTCATCGAGCACCACTTGCAACTGGCGGCGCGGCCTGTAGGCGACATCACAGCGCCGCACCTCGCCCTCGATCTGCGCGACATCGCCGTCACGCACATCGCGCAACTTGACGATGCGGGTTTCGTCCTCGTAACGGTAGGGCAAATGCAAGGACAGGTCTACAGACCGCAACAAACCCATTTTGCGCAACGCTTTTTGGGGCGCCGACAAAGGCTTTTCTACGGCTGGGCTGGTTTCGGGCATGTCGGAATTGTGCCTTGGGATCCATGCGAACATAAATCATTTCTTGGAACGGGCTCGTCCGGCCCTCAAGCAACATGACCACCACACATCCCTCTGGCCTTGCCCACACCCTGTGGGATTTCGACTTCCACCTGCCACCCGAACTGATCGCCCAACATCCGGCCCCTGAGCGCAGCGCTTCTCGGTTGCTCGATGGGCGCACCCCGACCCCGGCTGACCGGGTATTTCGGGAACTGCCCGATCTCTTGCAAGCACATGATCTGCTGGTGTTCAATGACACCCAGGTCATCAAAGCCCGGCTGTGGGGTCGCAAACCCACCGGCGGCCAGGTCGAGTTGCTGGTCGAACGCGTGCTACCCGACTTGGCTGGCCAAAGGCCGCACCAAGTGGTGGCTCACATGAAAGTCAGCAAGAAGCCCATGCTGGGGACCGTGCTGGAGATGGTCGGCGGCTTTCAAGCCACCCTATTGGGTCGCTGGCCCAATGAACAGGGCGGCTTGTTTCGCTTCGCCTTCAGCGCACCGCCTTTCGATGTGATGGCCGCGCACGGCCATGTGCCTTTGCCGCCCTACATCACCCACGACGATGACGCCGAGGACGAACGACGCTACCAAACCGTGTTTGCCCGCTACCCGGGCGCGGTCGCCGCTCCGACCGCCGCTTTGCATTTCGATGAAGGGGTGCTGGCCCGCTTGGACGAACGCGGCATCGCCCGCGCCAGCGTCACCCTGCACGTGGGCGCCGGCACCTTTCAACCGGTGAAGACCGAGCGCATCGACGAGCATGTGATGCACCACGAGTTCTACCGCATACCGACCGAGACCTTGCAAGCCATTGATCGTTGCCGCAGCTGCGGCGGGCGAGTACTGGCGGTGGGTACCACCACCGTGCGCACTCTGGAATCCTGGGCCGCAAGCGGCCAAATCGAGGGCGATACCAATATTTTCATCACGCCAGGTTTTCGGTTTCAGGTGGTCGACCTGTTGTTGACCAATTTCCATCTGCCCAAAAGCACTTTGATGATGTTGGTCTCGGCGCTGGCCGGTCACGGCCAGATCATGGCGTTATACCAACACGCCATTGCGCAGCGGTATCGTTTTTTCAGTTACGGTGACGCCATGCTGCTGCAGCGCCGTTGATCCTCCACCATCTACAATTTTCACCGTGCTTTATTTTCAAATCCTCACCACCGATCCTGACAGTCACGCCCGCCGGGGCACCCTGGGTCTGCGCCATGGCCAAGTACAAACGCCAATCTTCATGCCCGTGGGCACCTACGGCACCGTCAAGGGTGTCATGCCGCGCAGTCTGGAAGACATGGATGCGCAAATCATCTTGGGCAACACCTTCCACCTCTGGATGCGGCCTGGGCTGGATGTCATGCAAAGCTTTGGTGGCCTGCATGGTTTTGAACGCTGGAACAAACCCATCCTCACCGACAGTGGCGGCTTTCAGGTTTGGTCCTTGGGCGAAATGCGCAAGATCACCGAAGAGGGTGTGCACTTCGCCTCGCCGGTCAACGGTGACAAGTTGTTCATGTCACCGGAAGTGAGCATGCAAATCCAGACCACTCTCAACAGCGACATCGTGATGCAGCTCGACGAGTGCACGCCTTATGAAACCCGGGGCCTGTTGACCACCGAAATGCAAGCGCGCGCCAGCATGGAAATGAGCCTGCGCTGGGCCGTGCGATCCAAGAACGAGTTCGAACGCCTGGCCAACCCCAACGCTTTGTTCGGTATCGTGCAAGGCGGCATGTTCGAGCATCTGCGTCAAGAGTCCCTGCAAGCTTTGATCGAAATGGACTTCCCCGGTTATGCCGTCGGCGGCGTGAGTGTGGGCGAGCCCAAAGACGAGATGCTGCGCATCATGGCTCACACGCCCCACCGGCTGCCGACGCACAAACCGCGTTACCTGATGGGCGTGGGCACGCCCGAGGACCTGGTGCAAGGCGTGGCCGAGGGGGTTGACATGTTCGACTGCGTCATGCCCACGCGCAATGCCCGCAACGGCACGCTGTTCACCCGCTACGGCGATCTGAAATTGCGCAATGCCCGCCACAAAAGCGACCACGGCCCCTTGGACGAGACCTGCAGTTGCTACGCTTGCGCCGGACACACTCGGGCCGATGGGAGCGTCAGCGGCGGCTTCAGCCGAGCCTATCTGCACCACTTGGATCGCTGCGGCGAGATGCTCGGTCCCATGCTGTGCACCATCCATAATCTGCATTACTACTTGAACCTCATGAGCGAGGTCAGGCAAGCCCTGGACGCCGGGCGCTTTGCCGACTTCCGGCACCAGTTCGCCAGTGACCGCGCGCGCGGGGTTTGATCACCACAGACCTGCCATGAGCCTGGAATCCGTCCGTCAATTTTTCGCCCAACATGGGGTCGATGCCCCCATCCTGATCACCCCCGAGACCACGGCCACTGTCGCCACGGCGGCGGCGGCCCATGGGGTTAGCCCAGGGCAGATCGCCAAGACCCTGGCTTTTCACCTGTCCGATGGCCGTGACATCCTGGTGGTCGCCTCCGGTGACGTGCGCATCGACCACGGCAAATTCAAGCGCACCTTTGGCAAGGGGAAAATGTTGGGTGCTGACGATGTGGTGCGTCTCACCGGACATCCGGTAGGCGGCGTCTGCCCATTTGGCTTGGCCACTCCCATGGCGGTGCACCTGGATACCTCTTTGCAAGCCTACGACGAGATGCTGCCCGCTGCCGGCAGCATCGACAGCGCGGTGCGCATCTCGGTGGCCGACATGGCCCGATTGACCCAAGGGGTCTGGGTGGACGTGTGCAGCCCGACCACCCATAAATTGGGGTGAGAGAAATTGGGGTCTGACCCCAATTTCTTCCTATTTCTTTGGCAGATCGATGCCGGGGAAGATTTTGATGACGGCACTGTCGTCTTCGCGGCCAAACCCCGCCGATGACGCCTGCATGAACATCTGATGCGCGGTGCTGGCCAAGGGCAATGGGAACTTGCTGGCCCGCGCGGTATCGAGCACCAGCCCCAGGTCTTTGACGAAGATGTCGACCGCTGACAAGGGGGTGTAATCGGCCGCCAGCACATGGGCCATGCGGTTTTCAAACATCCAGCTGTTACCGGCGCTGTGGGTAATCACTTCGTAGAGTTCGTGCGCCTCGACCCCTTCCCGCAGGCCCAGCGCCATGGCCTCGGCAGCAGCGGCAATGTGCACTCCAGCCAACAACTGGTTGATGATCTTGACTTTTGAGCCATTGCCAGCCCGTTGGCCCAACTTATAGACTTTGCCAGCCATGGCCTGTAAAAACGGGTCGGCCAAGACATAGGCCTCGGCTGTCCCAGCCGTCATCATGGTCATCTCGCCACTGGCAGCGCGTGCCGCACCCCCCGAGATCGGCGCATCCAGATACAACAGACCCATGCCTTGCAAGGCCTCCTCCCACTCAATCGAGCGTTTCGGGTCGACAGTGGAGCACATCACGAACAAGCTGCCCGCTCGCATGGCCTGCGCCACGCCCTTTCCGTTGCGATCAGGACCCCACAAGACCTGCTCGGTCTGGTCGGCGTTGACCACCACCGAAATCACCACATCGCAGGCCGCGCCCAATTCGGCCAGGGTGGCGCACTCGACGCCGCCCTGAGCCGCAAATGCACGCGCCACCTCAGGGCGGATGTCATACACATGGGGCACAAAACCCGCGCGACGCAAACTGCCCGCCATGCCAGCGCCCATGGCGCCCAGCCCAATCAATCCCACTTTGTTCATGCTTCCCCCTGGGTGAACACCGTCAACACGCCGGTGTAACCGTACAAATTTTGATGAGCGATCTCGCCGCCTGCAAAAAATCCAACCAAGGGCACATCGCCCAAGGCTCGCCGCACCAATTGCATTTCGGCATGGGGCGCGCCAAAGTGCGGGCCACCTCTGCCGGAACAACTGACGTAAATCGCCCCGGCGATGCCGCGTGAGGGGTGCGGCCCGGCAGTGGCTTCATCGGCCAGGGTGCGGCCCAAATCGGCGGTGATCTCTTCGGGCTCCAAGGCCTCGCGGATTTCGGCGCCGATGCGCAGCAAGTCGGCTCGGGCAGCGTCGGTGTGGCGCCGACAAAAAGCCGCCTGCATGCCAGGCTCTAATTCTTGTGCGATCGCCACCGCACGGCGATTGGGATCCAGACCCAAAATATGTCGCACCATCACCTCTTCGCCGAACTGTCCGGCGCGGGGCAACATGGCGCTGGAAGAACGCGACAAACCCACCAAGGTGGCGCGCACTGCATTCACCGCACGTTGTGGGTCGTACAAATCCACACCCAAATCCGCCAGCAGGACATCCAAGGCGGGTTGGCCATCGAGCTCGGTGATGACATGCCCTTCCCAGGCGGTGATGGCACGGACCGCCGATACGGGTTGACAACCCTGAGTGACTCGCGATACCAAGCTCACCGCGGGACCGAAGGCGACGCCACTCAGGCCGCCTTGAAACACACCCTCGTTGGGTCCTTGTTGCAGGCCACACGCCCACTGGGGCAAGGCGCCGCGCCCACAAGCCAAGCCACCAAAGACATGGCCGCTGGCGGTGGACTGGGCCAACTCTTGCACCAATTCACCCAAATCAGGCGAGCGGCCATCGGCGTGAATCAAAGCGGTCTGCGCAACGAAGCCCTGAGACAACGCGGCACTCAGCGGTGCCACACCGCTGAACAATCGGTAATCATCTTGCGGCAATTGCATCAGCATCACGCTCAGCGCCGGCTCGTCAAAATACTCGACCCCAGGTCCGCAAACACCGATGCCGATGGTGCCCGACCAATCGCGCACTTGGGGCAACTGAGCCCGCAGATGCACCAAGATGGTCGCCGCATGGTTCGCGTAGCGGTCGGTCAGGTACACCAAGCCCAAACTGGGCTGGTCGGCATAGTCTGGCAAGGCCATTTGGGCGCGCAGCTGCGCCACCACCAAACCGGCGGCCATGGCCCATTGAGGGTGGGTGGCGTGCCCATGTGGAAACAACTTCATGTGGACTTTCGGGATTGGGGTGGGGCTTTGGCGGCACGGCTCGGTTTGGCGCGCTGGTTCTTGCGGGGCGCCGCAGCAGAGGAGGCGGTGTTGGGTCTGGGCGGCTCAGCAGGAGCCATGGACTGGGCTTTGCGCTGCATGTCCTGCATAGCATCACCCGCAATTTGCTGGAACTGTTGCGTCAAAGAACCCCACCAAGCCATCGGATCAATGCCACCCGTCGGAGTGCTCGCGGCACCATCCATTGGAACCGACTTGCTGGACCGGGCTTTCTTGGGCGCAGAATCCCCGGGATTGGCAGGTGCGGCCGGGGGCTCGGCACTGGCCTTGTTCGCGGCATCCGGCGCGGACACCTTCAAGGCGTCGACCAACTGCCCCATGCTGACATTCATGCCTTGCAAGGTCGCCAAGGTCATGCGCTGCACTTCGAGGGCCTGAATGGTGGCAGCCACAGCCTGGGTGTTTTGCTCCAGCCAGAACTGCACGGTGCGCAAGTCTTGAATCCGTTTTTCCAATTCTTTCGGGTCCAAGGTAGGTGCCACCCAACTGCTGACCGAAGGGGCGCCCTGATTGGGAGCGGTGGCAAGTTTCTGCAAAAAATCAAAGCCAGGCACAAACTTCGAAAAATCGAAAGGGGTCGACTGACTCATGGGGTCTCCTTGATTTTTTCCATCACAAATCCGACTTTCTTCAGGCCGGCCCGATGGGTCGCCGCCAACACCTGTGCGATGCCTTCGTAGCGGGCCATGCGGTCACCCTGAATCAGCAATTGGGGTTGGGGCTCCCGAACAGCCATCTCGTGCAAACGGCTCTCGAGCTCGGTCGCCGACACGTTCAGGCCATCCAGATCATAAGCACCCTGAGCCGAGACATTCAAGCGCACCATCCCGGGCTTGGGGCCCAAGGGTTGGCTGTTGGCTTTGGGCAAATCGATATTCACGGCCTGTCGCATGAGCGGCGCAGTCACCATGAAAATGATCAACAACACCAACATCACATCGACCAGGGGGGTCATGTTGATTTCGCTCATGACCTCCTCGGCCTGGTCCTGGGTCTGAAACGCCATCTCAGGCCTCTTCCCAGGCGCCGGTGATGGCATGTGCATGTACCATGACGGCAAATTCACGCCAAGTCGCGAGTCGATTCTTGGCCGCCCGCACCAAACCGTTGTAGGACAACACCGCCGGTATGGCGACCGCCAGACCCAAGGCGGTCATCACCAGGGCCTCGCCCACTGGCCCAGCGACCTGATCGATGGAAGCCAACCCCGATTGCCCGATTTCAGCCAAAGCATGGTAGATGCCCCACACCGTGCCCAGCAGTCCAACGAAGGGGGCTGTCGCACCGACCGAAGCCAATACCGTCAAGTGCTTTTGCGCCTGCATCCAAGATCGATCCAAACCCAACTGCAAACGGCGGGTGATCCATTCGCTTCCATCAACGACGCGGCCCTGAGCATGCTGACCCATGTGTCGCAAATCGCGTACCGCATCCCAAGCCAGGTCATGCAGCATGGCATAGGGGTCGTCGGCTTCGGCGCCCTGTCGCCATGCCTGGCGTTGCGCCGCATTGAATTGCCGCCATCCCTGGGCATTGCGCGCCATGCGACGTTCGCGCCAACCCTCCACCAGCTTGAACAACAAAACCACCCAAGACAAGACCGACATCAGCAGCAACAGCAGGGCCACCCCCAGCGTGACGGCATCGCCTTGCTGGATGGTCGACCAAAAACCCGAACTCACTTGCATGCTTCAATCCCTTGAAGGTTTCAAATCAAAGGTGATCGGCACATTGAACCACATGGCCTGTGCCCGACCACCCCGCTGCCCAGCCACATAGCGCCACGACATGACGGCATCGATGGCCGCCCGATCCAATCGACTGTACCCGCTACTGGTCTGCAATTCTGCCTGTTGCGGCCAGCCCTTGTCGTCGATCAAAACCCGCACCACCACCCGGCCCTGTTCACCCAGGCGCTTGCTGACAGGCGGGTAAGCGGGCGGAGGGTTGTTCAAATAAGCCGCCGATTGAGTGGGCAACACCCACTCTTCCATCGCGGGGCGTGGTGACTGGGGCGGACCCGGACTCGCCACAGGCGCTGAAGGGTTCACTCCACCAGGCGTGGATGGGGTCGCTGGTGCTACCGCTGGCCCGGGGGCGACCTCGGCTGGCCGACTCATCGGGACCGGTGTTGGCGGCGCGGGACTTGGGGCCGTCAAGGTCATGGGGGGCGGTCTGAGGGGCACCGATTGCAATGGCGCCATGGCCGGCGGCGGGTTGTGGGGTGCCGCTGGTGTGGGCTTGGCACGCACCGGATCGGGAGCAGTCATCGCCTCGAGCCAGACCACCTCAGGGGGGAAGACACGGACCGATCCCCCACGCCAAACCGCCGTGACCAGCCCCGCGTGTGCGGCCAGCACCAGCAACCAAACCACGGCATGGCGGCCACGGACCATGTTTTGCTCAGTCAAAGCGCGGCGCACGGCGCTCGCGCAGCGAGGCAACCCCTTCACGCACGTCTGGACCAGCGAAGCCCATGAATTCCAGCGCCAGCGAAGCGTCAAAAGTAGGGCCAGCTTGGCGCAACCAGTTGTTCAATGCGTATTTGGTCCAGCGGATGGCGGTTTGGCTGCCCGCAGCCAGTCGATCGGCGACCTCATAGGCTATGCTCAACAGCTCGCCCTCATGGACTGCCAAAGACACCAGACCAATGCGCTCAGCGGTTTCGCCGTCGACTGGTTCGCACAGCAGCAAGTGGTATTTGGCCTTGGCCATGCCACACAACAGGGGCCAAATGATGGCCGCATGGTCGCCGGCCGCCACGCCCAAGCGGGTGTGGCCATCGACGATGCGAGCCGACTTGGAGGCAATCGAGATATCGGCAAGCAAGCCAGCCACCAGCCCAGCCCCCACCGCTGGGCCATGCATGGCGCTGACGATGGGTTTATCGCAATTGATGATGTTGTAGACCAAGTCGCGCGCCTCGCGCCAGACCCGCGTGCGGACCTCGAAATCCTCGGCCATGTCGGACACCAAGCCCAGATCACCGCCACCGGAAAAACCCATGCCTTCGCCGCGCAACACCGCGACGCGCACCGAGTCGTCGTGGCCAATATCACGCCAAATCTCGGTCAGCTCGTTATGTCCATCATGGCCGGCCGTGGGCAATTTGCCATTGCGGGCCTTCATCTGTACATCCAGCACGGCGCCCTGCGCACCGCGCCGCTCAATGTTCAAGGTTTGATATCGGCCATAGTCCACAGCTTGGTTCATGGTGTGCTCCTTCAAAGAACTAGGGTCGGGGAATCCGCCGGGGTCGGATTCAGTTCAGGGGTGAGATTTTTTGGTCGATGGCACCGAACACGCTTTGCCCGTCCAGGCCCTTCATTTCGATGCGGATGGTATCGCCATACTTCATGAAATCGGTGCTGGGTTGGCCATCCAAAATGGTCTCGATGGCGCGCTTTTCGGCAATGCAACTGTAGCCCTTGGGCCAGTCTTTCTTGCCCTTGTTCTCCACACCTTGGTTGCTGACCGTGCCGCTACCCACAATGGAGCCGGCACGGACATGGCGCGTCTTGCACAAATGAGCGATCAGCTGACCAAAGTGAAACCGCATCTCAGGACCGGCTTCGCACATGCCTACCTTGCGGCCGTTCCATGTCGACTGCAAGGTCAGGTGCACCCGACCTTGCTGCCAAGCCTCGTCCAATTCATCAGGGGTGACCGCCACCGGACTGAACGCGGTGGCCGGCTTGCTTTGCAAAAACCCAAAGCCCTTGGCCAGTTCGGTCGAGATCAAATGACGCAAAGAGACATCATTGGCCAACATCAACAGACGCACGCCCGCAAGGGCCGTTTCCGGGTCAGCGCCCATGAGCACATCGCCAGTGATCACCGCCAACTCGGCCTCAAAGTCGATGCCAAAGTCTTCGCTGGCGCACACCACGTCATCGGTGGGGCCCAAAAAATCATCGCTGCCACCTTGGTACATGAGGGGCTCGGTGTAGTAGGACTCGGGCACTTCCGATTGGCGGGCCGCACGCACCAATTCCACATGGTTCAGATAGGCCGAACCATCGGCCCACTGGTAGGCTCGCGGCAGCGGAGCCATGCACATGCGGGGATCAAAGGGGAAGGCATGCCTAGCCTTGCCCATGTTCAACGTGTCGTACAGGTCTTGCAACTGGGGCGAGAGGAAGTTCCAGTCATCCAAAACCTGTTGCAAGCGACTGGCCACCCCGCTGGCATAGTGCGCCATGGTGAGATCGCGTGACACCACCACCAACTGACCGTCGCGTGACCCGTCTTTGTATGTCGCCAGTTTCAAACCTGCCCCCTTGTTCAGTGTGTCATGAACTCAAACTGGGGTAAATTCACCTGAATGGCCCCATTGGATCGGCTTTCATTTTAAACACCCCATGCTGGCTCCCTTGCCCCGAATTGCGCCTGATCGACCCCGTGTGCATCGCAGACTCGCCTTGGGGTGGGTCCTGTGCTGGGTTTGGATGGCTCAAGCGCAAGAACTGCCCGCAAGCACCATTGCCTGCCCCAGCTCTGTCGCAGACACGGTATTGGCCGCTGAGAACATCACCCACCGCTACCAAGTCAAGGGGCGCGCCAACGGTTTTTCTTACTCGGCGCGTGCCGAGATGCGCTGGACTGGCCGACCCGATCAAAGCTATCAACTGGACTATGAAATCAAAACCTTTTGGGGTCAGTCGCGCAGCCAAGCCAGCGAAGGGCGCTGGCAGGTCTCCGGCCTGACTCCCATCCGCTTCACCGACCGAGGCAAACAAACCCTGGTCAGTCATGCGGACTGGGGCCGAGGCACCGTTCGACTGCCCATGGCGAATGCAGACCTGCCTCTTAAAGCGGGCAGCCAAGACAAGCTCAGTGTCTGGGCGCAGTTGGGTTGGTGGGTCGCCTGCGCCCCCCAGTCATTGGGCAAAGACAGCCGCTGGCTGGTGCCGGTCTGGGCTTCAGGACATATCGAGCAGTGGATCGTGCAATCGAACGGCGTGGTCACTCTGAGTACGCCCTATGGTGAACGCCAAGCGATGCATCTGACACGCCCGGCTGGACAGGGGAGCGACTCGCGCATCGATTTATGGTTTGTGCCGCAGTGGGGCATGCTGCCCATCAAAATTCGGATCGAGCAGGCCAACGGAGACCATGCCGAGCAGCAGTTGCTCGAGCGCATGCCCAGGTCCTAAGGCATCCGACTCATTCTGGCGTGATGCGCGCGTCACGCACCACCTTGCCCCAGCGCGGCGACTCAGCTCGGATCAAGGCAGCGAACTGCTCGGGTGTGCCGCCCATGACTTCATTGCCCTGGCTGGTGATTTTCTCTCGCACATCGGGATCGGCCAAAGCCTTGTTGCAAGCTTGCCCCAAGGTTGCCATCAAATCGGCTGACAGGCCCTTGGGCCCGACCAAGCCCTGCCAGTTCAAGACCTCGACTTCAGGAAAACCTTGCTCGGCCATGGTGGGCACATCGGGCAGCAAAGGGTTGCGCTTTCGCGCCGTCACCGCCAAGGCACGCACCTTGCCAGACCTCAGCGAAGGCAGGGCGCTGTACATCTGCTCGAACATCAGTTGCACCTGTCCACCCATCAGGTCGCTGGCCCCGGCCGAACCGCTTTTGTAGGGCACATGGATCATGTCTATGCCGGCGGTGTGCTCGAACAAGGCGGCGCTGAGGTGGTGAGTGCCGCCGATACCACCCGATGCGTAGCTGAGTTTGCCAGGTTCGGCCTTGGCAGCAGCCACCAGGTCTTTGGCGTTTTTCCAGGGCGATTCGGCCCGGATCAGCAACACCAAAGGGCCCCGCTCGATCAGGGTGATCGGCGAGATGTCATTCAGGGGGTCGAAGTTCAATTTCTTGAACAAGGCGTGGTTCACCGACAAAGGGGCGAAATTACCCATGCCGATGGTGTACCCGTCCGGTTTGGCGCGGGCGATGAGCTCGGTGCCGATGTTGCCCCCGGCGCCGGCTTTGTTGTCAACGATGATGGGTTGCCCCAGTACTGCTGACATGCCCTTGGCCACCAAGCGGGATCGGGTATCCGCGTTGCCACCGGCCCCATAGGGACAAATCCAGGTGATGGGTTTGCTGGGATAACGATCGTTCGCCCGGACCGCCGGTGCCGCCAAAAAGACCGGCATCGCTTGCAGAATCAGGCGTCTTTTCATGTCAGGCGTGTTTTTGGATGGACTCGGCCAGTGTGCCGACCAATTGGTCGATGTGTGACTTCTCGACAATGTACGGCGGGGCCAGCACCAGGTTGTCACCGGCGGGGCGCACCAGCGAGCCCTTGTGGAAACAGTCGATGAAGATGTCGTAAGCGCGCTTGCCCGGTGCGCCGGGCAGCGGAGCCAACTCGACCACGGCCGCCAAGCCCAGGCTACGGATGCCCACCACATTGGGCAGCCCCTTCATGGCCGAGTGCATGGCATCACCCAAGACGCGACCCATCTGGTCGGCCCGCTCGAACAGTTTCTCCTGGGCGTAGAGGTTCATGGTGGCAATCGCCGCTGCACAGGCGACGGGGTGCCCTGAGTAGGTGTAGCCATGGAAAAATTCGACGGCCCAATCGGGCGCCTTGGCGCCCATCATGGCGTCGTAAATGAAGTCGCGACAAATCACGCCCCCCAAAGGGAACACGCCATTGGTGACGCACTTGGCGAAATTGAGCATGTCGGGCACCACGCCGTAGTAATCGGCGGCGAAGGCGCGCCCCATGCGACCAAAGCCCGTGATGACTTCGTCAAAAATCAGCAAGATGCCGTGTTTGTCGCAGATCTCGCGCAACCGCTGGTTGTACCCTTGAGGAGGAATGTACCAACCGGCGCTGCCCGCCACCGGTTCGACGATGATGGCGGCCACGTTGCTGGGATCGTGCAGGGGCAAAATGCGCTGCTCCAGCTCAAGCAGAAAGTCTTCATCGCTTTGCGGTTGCGCGTTGTGCACAAAAGCGTTCTTCGGGTCGTGGATGAATCGCATGTGATCGACGCGCGGCAACATGGCGCCACCAAACACCTTGCGGTTGCCCGGGATGCCACCCACGCTCATGCCGCCAAAGCCCACACCATGATAGCCACGCTCGCGGCCGATGAACACATTTCGGTGACCTTCGCCACGGGCACGGTGATAAGCCAGAGCCACCTTCAATGCGGTATCGGCGGCTTCAGAGCCCGAATTGCAAAACAGCACTTTGTTCAAATCGCCGGGGGCCAATTGAGCGATCATTTGCGCCGCTTGGAACGCTTGGTCGTTGCTGGCCTGAAAAGCGGTGCTGTAGTCCAGGGTATCGAGTTGACGCTTGATCGCCTCATTGATGGGGGTGCGGTTGTGCCCGGCCCCCACACACCACAGGCTGGAGATGCCATCGATCACCTGGCGTCCATCGTGGGTCGTGAACTGCATGCCATCGGCCTTGACGAACACCCGAGGTTCTTGGCGAAAATGGCGGTTACCAGTAAACGGCAGCCATTGGTGGTCGAAATTAATGCCCACCTGGGCTGCTGCGCCTTGGGCCTGAGCGGCAAAATCGTTGTAAGCCATGATGCGTGACTCCTGTGGAAACCTAAAGGTGAAATCCCATTTTCACACCAAAAGCGGGATGTTGACCAGCCCCTGGGCGACTGGGGGACCCGCCCGTCGAAGTCGGCGGCCTTGTTGCGAACTTTACGGACCCGCTCGCTCAGAAGCGCTCGAGTTCGGGGTGCGGCAGTCGACCGGCGCGAATCACCATCTTGCCGTACTCGGCGCAACGGGTCAGGGTCGGAATGACCTTGCCAGGATTGAGCAAACCCGCCTGGTCAAAGGCTTTTTTCACACCGAGCATCTGGGCATTTTCCTCGGGCGTGAACTGCACGCACATGCTGTTGAGCTTCTCGATGCCAACACCGTGCTCACCGGTGACGGTCCCGCCCATGGCGACACTGGTCTCTAGGATGTCGGCGCCAAACAACTCGCAACGATGCAACTGATCGGGGTCGTTGGCATCGAACAATATCAGCGGGTGCAGATTGCCATCGCCGGCGTGGAACACATTCAGACATTTCAAACCGTATTTCTGTTCCATTTCAGAAATGGCTTGCAGAATATCGGCCAGACGTTTGCGCGGAATGGTCGAATCCATGCACATGTAGTCTGGGCTGATGCGTCCCGAAGCAGGGAAGGCGTTTTTGCGGCCGCTCCAGAACTTCAAGCGCTGGGCTTCATCGCGGCTGACCGTGATGGCCGTCGCACCACTGGCGCGCAAGACTTCGCTCATGCGCACAATTTCTTCTTCCACCTCTTCCGGGGTACCGTCGCTTTCGCACAGCAAAATCGCCGCAGCCGAGAGGTCGTAGCCGGCGTGGACGAAATCCTCCACCGCCACCGTCATGGGTCCGTCCATCATCTCCAGTCCGGCCGGAATGATGCCGGCGGCGATGACGGCGGCCACCGCCTCGCCGGCACGGCGCACATCATCAAAACTGGCCATGATGCAACGCGCCAACTGCGGCTTGGGCACCAGGCGCACCGTGACCTCGGTGGTGACAGCCAACATCCCCTCGCTGCCCACCACCATGGCCAACAAATCGTATCCGGGGGCATCCAACGCATCGCCGCCGAATTCAATGGGCTCGCCATCGACGGTGAAGCCGCGCACTTTCAAAACGTTGTGCACCGTCAGTCCGTATTTCAAGCAATGGACGCCACCTGAATTTTCGGCGACGTTGCCACCGATGGTGCAAGCAATCTGGCTGGAAGGATCTGGGGCGTAGTACAGGCCCAAAGGTGCGGCCGCCTCGCTGATGGCCAGATTGCGCACGCCACATTGCACAACAGCGGTACGCGTGTGGGCATCCACCGACACAATGCGATTGAATTTGGCCATCGACAGGGTAACTCCGTCGGCATGCGGCATGGCGCCACCGGACAGACCTGTGCCGGCGCCGCGCGCCACCACGGGCACTTGCAATTGATGACAGACCTTGAGCACTTGCTGCACCTGGGTTTCGTTCTCGGGCAAGGCCACGCACAAAGGACGCTGGCGATAGGCGGTCAGGCCATCGCACTCATAAGGCGTGGTGTCTTCCGGGGTGTACAGCAAGGACTGGGGCGGCAACACCCCACCCAGCGCCGAGACCACCTCGGCCTGTCGGCGTGCGCGTTCCGGGGCTGTCGCCACTGAGGGAAGAGGAGCATTCATTGGAGTGACTGTACTGGAAAAGGGTCACCCCCACGTGGACGCTGGCCAAAGATCGCCGCTCCTACGCGAACCATGTTGGTGCCGGCCTGTATGGCAGCCTCCAAGTCGGCGGACATGCCCATGGACAAAGTGTCCCAATGCGGCAAACTCAGCTCGCGCTCCAATTTCAAGAACAAGGCGCTGGCGCTCCGGTGTACCTGCAGCTGAGCCGCCAGATCTTCCAATGGGTCAGGAATCGTCATCAAGCCGCGCAATTGCAAGCGTGGCATGGCAGACACCGCAAGCGCCAGCTCGAGGGCCGATTCTGGTGCAACGCCCGACTTGGTAGCCCCGCCGTCGATATTGACCTGCAAGCACACCTGCAAGGGCGACAAATGTACGGGACGCTGATCGCTCAGGCGCTGCGCGATGCGGATGCGATCCACACTGTGAACCCAGTGAAAATGCTCGGCCACCAAGCGTGTTTTATTGCTTTGCAAAGGCCCGATGCAATGCCAAACCAACTGCGGTCCGATGGGTGTTGAGGCCAAAGCCAGGATTTTGTCGACCCCTTCTTGCACATAGTTCTCACCAAAATCGCGTTGACCTACCGATTCCGCAAGCTCAGACACGGCCTGGGCCGGAAAGGTCTTGGAGACGGCCAACAAGCGGACCGCGCCGCTGGGTCGGCCGCAGGCCTGTTCGGCGGCGCGGATGCGCTGGCAGACGTCACGCCAAGATTGGGTCCAATTCGGGTTCATGCCCACACTTTACCCAAAGCTGCATGGTCCCGCAGTCGCCCGGATGGGGACGGGGATCTTCTCGGCCTCGTCCTGGTCGGGTTTTCGATTGCGCTTATGATTTCTGCCATTGCAACCAACTTCTACCTTCTACCATGGCCAGCACCAACCCCAAAACCTACGAACCTGCCCCCGCCACCCGCGTCGCCTTCTTGGGCTTGGGGGTGATGGGCTATCCCATGGCCGGCCATCTGGCCCTGGCCGGACACTCGGTCACGGTGTACAACCGCAACCCCGCCAAAGCCCAAAACTGGGTGAAGGAGTTCGGTCAAGCCAGTGCAGCCACTCCGCGTGAGGCCGCCAGCGCAGCCGACATCGTGTTCATGTGCGTAGGCAACGACGACGACCTGCGCTCGGTGGTGTTGGGCCCAGACGGCGCCTTGGCCGGTATGAAGAAGGGCACCGTGTTGGTCGATCACACCACGGCCTCTGCCAATGTGGCGCGCGAACTTCATGCTTTGGCCACCGGCCAAGGGGTGGACTTCATTGACGCCCCGGTATCGGGAGGTCAAGGCGGAGCCCAAAACGGCCTGCTGACCGTGATGTGTGGTGGCGAGACAACCCCCTTTGAGCGGATCAAGCCCATTGCCATGGCCTATTCACGCTCCTGTGGCCTGATGGGTGCACCCGGCGCTGGACAACTGACCAAGATGGTCAACCAGATCTGCATCGCTGGCCTGGTTCAAGGATTGAGCGAAGGCATCGCCTTTGGCCAGCGCGCTGGCCTGAACATGGAACAGGTTTTAGACGTGATCGGCAAAGGCGCGGCACAAAGCTGGCAAATGGACAACCGAGGCAAAACCATGGCCGCCGACAAATTTGACTTTGGTTTTGCTGTCGACTGGATGCGCAAAGATTTGGGTCTGGTCATGGATGAAGCCAAACGCAATGGCGCCCGGGTCCCGGTGACCGCTTTGGTGGATCAGTTCTATGCCGACGTGCAGCAAATGGGTGGTCAGCGCTGGGATACGTCCAGCTTGATCAAGCGCCTGCGTTGATGCACACAGACGCCCTGCGGTGACAGGGCGTCTGTGCACTCAGTTTTTGGGATGGGGCCGGCAACAAAGCGTTGAGCTCGGCCTCGGTCAAAATTTCAAAAATCCGCACCACTTTTTTCACGCCGCTGACCTGACGGGCCACTTCCGTGGCTCGGTCGGCTTCGCGTTGAGTGACGCGACCCATCAGGTACACCACGCCACGCTCGGTAACGATCTTGTATGCGTTGGCAAAAATGTCTTTGCTGTCGACCATTTGGGCCTTGACCTTGGCCGTGATGAGCGAATCGGTCGAGCGCTCAGTCAAAGTGGAATTGGGGCCCACCACCAACTCATTGAACACTTTGCGGACGTTTTCCACTTCCGAAACCAGCTTGAATGCATAGTCACGGTCTTGGGCGCTAGGAACCTCGCCGGTGATCAGCACCTGGCGGTTGTAGCTGGTAAAGCTGATGTGACCCCGGCTGCCCATCATTTCGCGAAGGCGGCTGGAGGCCTTGAGTTCGATGTTCTCGTCTTCCAATTGGATGCCCGAAGTGCGACGATCAGAAGCCACCATCGCACCGCCCACCATGCCGCCCACCATCAAAGGGGCACAGGCAGGCAAGGTCGCCACCATGGCCAAAGCCAGCGTCGAGCGAATCAAAAATGTCTTCATGAATGCCCCTCCTGAGTGCCCAATAACAAGGTGTCCACGCCATCACACAGGCAGTGAATGGCCAACAAATGAACTTCCTGGATGCGTGCCGTTCGATCGTGGGGCACGCAAAGGTGAAAATCGGTTTCGCGCAGCATCTGACCCATGCGACCGCCCCCTTTTCCCGTCAGGGCGATGACCGTCATCTCACGCTGGTGCGCGGCCACAATGGCGGCGATCACATTGGCCGAATTGCCACTGGTGGAGATGGCCAGCAAAACGTCACCGGGTTGACCCAATGCCCGAACCTGCTTGGCAAAAATCTGGTCATAGTGGTAGTCGTTGGCGATCGCAGTCAGAATGGAGCTGTCGGTGGTCAGCGCGATGGCGGCCAATTCGGGGCGCTCGCGCTCGAAACGACCAACGAATTCGGCAGCGAAATGCTGGCAATCGGCAGCCGAGCCCCCATTGCCACAGGCCAAGACCTTGCCGCCATTGGTCACGCAAGCCATCAGGGCCTGCACCGCCTCGGCGATGGGTTTGGACAATTGCTCCGCCGCCTGATACTTCAGGTCGGCGCTGTCGATGAATTGTTGCCCGATGCGTTGCTCTAACATGCTTCGCATCATAAAGTAAATGCGCCCTCAATCCAGCGCAACCCCTCGGGCTCCAGGGCCACCACATCAAAGCGACAAGCGGGCGGTTCGCCCGGCCACCGGTGCAAAAAATGCCGGGCGGCCCAAATGATGCGGCGCTGCTTGGCGCGGGTCACACTGGCCAGAGCGCCACCCCAGTTGGCGCGGCTGCGCTGGCGCACCTCGACAAACACCAACACCCGAGCGGGATCGAGCATGACCAAATCGATTTCGCCGCCTCCCCGGCCAGGCGACCGATAATGACGCTGTAACAGCCGCCAGCCACGGTCTCGCAGCCAAACCAGCACCCGCTCTTCAGCCGCGTCACCCAAGCTCTTCGAGCTGACTCCAGGTGCCCGCCCTGCCACATCCGAGGTGATTTTTGAACCCATCTTTCGACTCCGCTCACGCCGCCGCCCAGGTCGTGGCCGCTGGTCAAGATTATCCGCAAGGGACCGTCTATTTGGTGCCCACGCCGATTGGTAATCTGGCAGACATCAGCCTGCGCAGTTTGCACCTGCTGAGCCTGGTTGACGCTGTCGCCTGCGAAGACACGCGGCACACCCAGCAACTCTTTCGCTCCTTGGGACTGGACACCACCCGCCCCCAATGGATCGCACTGCACCAGCACAACGAGCATCAGGCCGCCACGGTGGTGGCCTCTTTGTTGGCCCTAGGTCAGCGCGTGGCCTACCTGAGCGACGCCGGCACCCCCGGCATCTCCGATCCCGGTTCTCGTCTGGTGCGTGACTTGCACCAAGCCGGCCATCGCACCATGCCCCTTCCCGGCCCCAGCAGCGTGACCACCTTGCTCAGCGCCAGCGGCGCTTGGCTGAACGACCGGGCCGAATTCGTCTTTGTCGGTTTCCTGCCCAGCAAAGGCTCTGAGCGGGCGCAGCGCCTGCGCCTGCTGATAGATGACCCTAGACCACAGTGTCTGCTGGAAGCCCCGCACCGGATCGCCACCCTGGCCCAAGAACTGGCCTTGTCCGGTGCCCGAGGCTTGACTGTGGGACGCGAGCTGAGCAAACAATTTGAAGAGGTCGCCAGTCTGCGTTGCGATCAGTTCAGCGCCTGGTTGGCGGCGTCACCGCATCGGGCCAAGGGCGAATATGCGTTGGTGCTGCACGAATCCGACGCCAGCGCCGCCGCCCCGGTTTTGACGGGTGAGCGCGAGTTGGGGGTGCTGTTGCCCCATTTGCCACTGAAAACCGCCGTGCAACTGGCCGCCGAACTCTCAGGCGGATCGCGCAATGCCCTGTATGCCGCTGCTTTGGCACGACAAAAAGAATCGCCCTGAATGGTGTCAAAATTCCGCTGGCTGGGCGCGAGGGCTTGACCCTCCGGCAAGCGCTTGCAGCACCTGTCCATTCAAACCACGGAGACTTTCATGATTCACCTGTTCAGACGCACCATGTTATCCGGCCTGGCCCTGATGCTGGCTGGTCTGGCCCAGGCCCAAGACAAATACCCGTCCAAAGCCGTCACGCTGATCGTGCCGCAGGCCGCAGGCGGCGCGAACGACGCCATTGCCCGTGTCATTGCGCAAAAACTGACTGAGCAAACCGGCCAATCCTTCGTCATTGAAAACCGCACCGGCGCTGGTGGCAATGTAGGTGCTACTGCCTCCGCCAAAACCAAGCCCGACGGCTACACCCTGATGCTGACCGCAGACAGTGTGATGGTGATCAATCCCTCGTTGTACAAAACCACTGGCTTTGACACCCTGAAAGACTTCGAGCCCGTGGCCTCGGTGGCCACCGCCGGTTATGTGCTGGTTGCCAACCCGGCCTTCCCCGCCAAGAACGTGTCCGAACTCATCACCCTGGCCAAGCAGCAACCCGGCAAGATCAACATCGGTTCGGCGGGCAACGGCACCCTGAACCATCTGATCGGTGAGATGCTGGGCAAAGAAACCGGCATCGATCTGGTGCATGTCCCATACAAAGGCGCTGCCGCTGCCGTCACCGACCTGGTCGCCGGCCAAGTGCAGGTATCGGTGCAAAGCCTGCCCTCATCCATTGCCTTCATCAAGAACGGCAAGATCAATGTATTGGGCGTCGTCAACCCCAAGCGCATCGCGGCGCTGCCCGACAGCCCCACCATCGGTGAGACCGTCAAGGGCTTTGGCACCACACCCTGGTATGGGGTGTTTGCTCCGGCGGGAACGCCTAAAGCCATCGTTGCGCAACTCAACGCCGAGATCGCCAAAGCGCTCGACTCGAAAGACGTGCAAGAGCGCTTGGTCGGGGTGGGTTGCGAGCCTTACAAGAGCACCCCCGAGCAATTCAGCAACCTGATCCGTTCTGACTTGAGCCGCTGGGCCGTCATCGTCAAGGCCTCCGGCGCCAGCATCGACTGAAAGAGCCCCACATGAACCTTCCCTTGTCACCAGACGCCCTGCAAGGCTTGCGGGTGGTCGAAATGGGGCAACTGATCGCCGGCCCTTTTGCTGGCAAGACCTTGGGTGATTTTGGTGCTGACGTCATCAAGATCGAAGCGCCCGGTGCCGGCGACCCTTTGCGCAACTGGCGCAAGATCCTGGACGGCACATCCGTGTGGTGGCAGGTGCAGTCGCGCAACAAACGCTCGATTGCACTGGACCTGCGCAGTCCAGAGGGCCAAGACATCGCCAAACGCCTGATCGGCCAAACCGACGTGCTGATTGAGAACTTCCGCCCGGGTACTTTGGAAGGCTGGGGCATGGACTACGCCAGCCTGTCACGCGACAACCCCGGACTGATCATGTTGCGCATCTCGGGCTACGGGCAAACCGGCCCTTACCGCGACCAACCCGGCTTTGGCGTGATCGGTGAAGCCATGGGGGGCTTGCGCCACCTGACCGGCGAACCCGACCGGGTGCCGGTGCGTTGTGGCATCTCGATTGGTGACACCCTGGCGGCCTTGCACGGCACCATCGGCGTGCTCACCGCCTTGTATCACCGCAAAGTGAATGGCGGCCATGGTCAGGTGATCGATGTCGCTTTGACCGAGGCCGTGCTGAACGTGATGGAAAGCCTGATCCCCGAATACAGCGCTTTCGGCGAGGTGCGCGAACCGGCAGGCTCGGCCTTGCCTGGCATCGCCCCATCGAACGCCTACAAATGCCGTGACGGGGTGGTGCTGATCGCCGGCAACGGCGACAACATCTTCAAGCGCCTGATGGCCACCATGGGTCGCAATGACTTGGGGCTGGACCCTGACTTGGCTGACAACGCAGGTCGGGTGAAACGGGTCGAGGAAATCGACGCCGCCATCGGCCAGTGGACGCTGGGGCAAACCGTCGACCGGGTGCTGGAACAATTGACCGAAGCCAAAGTGCCCGCCGGTCGCGTTTACACCGCACGCGACATCGTCAACGACCCCCACTTCCGCGCCCGCGACATGATCTTGCGCCAAACCACCCGCGATGGACATGACATGGACGTGCCCGGCATCGTACCCAAACTGATGGGAACCCCCGGAAGGGTGCGCTCGAGCGCACCGCGCTTGGGTGACGACACCGATGCCGTGCTGGCCGAACTGGGCCTGAGCCCTGAGCAGATCGAACAACTCCGCCAACAACAGGTGATTGCATGAGTCCACACGCCCCTCAAGGCCGCTGGCAAGGCCAGAGCCGACGCATCCACATGCAAGAAGTCGGCACGCGCGACGGATTGCAAATGGAGTCAGTGTTCGTGCCTACCGAAGAGAAAATCGCGCTGGTGAATGCGCTTTCAGAAACGGGGCTGGCCAAAATCGAGGTCACTTCCTTCGTCTCGCCCAAAGCCATTCCGGCGCTGCGCGACGCCGAGATCGTGATGCGGGAAATCACCCGCAAACCCGGCTTCGTCTACGCCGCGCTGGTCCCCAATGTGCGCGGGGTCGAGCGCGCCATCGACGCCCAAACCGACGAACTCAATCTGGTCATGTCGGCCAGCGAAACCCACAACCAATCGAATTTGCGCATGTCGCGCGACGAATCATTTACCGCTCTTTCGCAAGTGGCCCAAGCGGGCCGACAGGCCGGCGTGAGCATCAATGTCTCGCTGTCTTGCAGCTTTGGTTGCCCGATGGAGGGCGATGTTGCGGAGCAAAGCGTGCTGGATGGGTGCAGACGCTTCATCGAAGAATGGGGCAGCCACGGGGTGACCCTGTGCGACACCACGGGCATGGCGTATCCCAGCCAGGTGTACACCCTCATTCAGGCCTTTCGCAGCCGTTGGCCCGACACTGAACTGACCCTGCATTTCCACAACACGCGCGGCTTGGGCCTGGCCAATGTGCTGGCCGCCATCGACGCCGGCGCCGACCGCTTTGACAGCTCATTGGGTGGTTTGGGGGGGTGCCCCTACGCTCCGGGCGCCACCGGCAATGTATGTAGCGAGGAAATCGTGCACGCCCTGGAGCTGATGGGCTATGACACCGGCGTGGATTTGAATGCCTTGATTGTGGCGGCTCGCCGTCTGCCAGCATTGATTGGCCACGACATCCCCAGCCAAATCGTCAAGGCCGGACAACGGCTGGACTTGCACCCCAAAGCCTGCTGAAACTACGGGCCTGGGCGTTGACGCAAGGCGCGGCTCAGCATCATCACCGGCAGCAAGCCCACCAACACCAGCGCCAAGGCGGGCAAGGCGGCTTCGCCCAGTCGCTCGTCACGCGCCAGTTGGTGCGCCATGACCGCCAGTGTGTCGCTGTTGAAAGGCCGCAAGACCAAGGTCACGGGCAGTTCTTTCATGACATCGACAAACACCAGCAGTGCCGCCGCCGCCAACGGTTTGCGCAACAATGGCGCATGCACCCGACTGACCAGTCGTGCCCCACTGATCCCCAGCATCCGGGCACTGTCGTCTACCGCCGTTGGGATGCGAGTGTACCCACTTTGCACCGATTGCAAGGCCACCGCCACAAAGCGCACCAGATAGGCCCACACCAACCCCAACACCGTCGCCGTCAGCCAGTGTCCGGCACCCAACTGCGGCCAATGCGCTTGCAACCAGCCCAGCGGCCACAATAGGCCCACCACCACCACCGCCCCTGGCATGGCGTAACCCAAACCGACCACGCCGCGCATAGAGCGCGACCAGCGGCTGGGGACCAAACGCTCTTGTGCCGCCAAAGCCAGCGCAACACCGGTGGCCAGCACTGCCGTCAAACCCGCCAACATCAGACTGTTGCCCGCCCAGTGAGTGAAACGACCTAAATCGATGGGCGCGTCGGCCCCGCTGGCCGCCAGCGTGTGCAGCAAAATCAGCACTGGCAAGGCAAAGCCCAAGAGCACTGGCATGGCGCAGACCCAGCAGGCCATGCCCGCTTGTAGTCCCATCAAACGGCGCGGCTGAGCTTCCGCACCTTGGCGATCCGGCCGAGCCTGCGCATAGCGCTGACTCGACTGCGCGCGCTTCTCCCAAGCCAGCAGCAAGCCCACAAAAACCAACAAAAAAGTGGCCAATTGGGCCGCGACCACCCGGTGATCCATGGCCAGCCAAGCCTTGTAAATGCCCGCAGTGAAAGTCTGTATTCCGAAGTAACTGCTTACACCAAAATCAGCCAATACCTCCATCAACGACAGCGCCACACCAGCGGCCACGGCTGGACGGGCCAAAGGCAAAGCGACCCGCCAGACCCGGCGACCCCATGGCGCGCCCAACATGCGAGCCGCCTCCATCAAGGGGTGGGCGCGCTCGGCCAAAGAGGCTCGCGCCAGCACGTACACATAAGGGTACAGGGCGAGGGTGAAGATCAACACGGCCCCGCCCAAACTGCGCACTTCTGGCCACAGGCGGCCTTGCCAGCCAAAGGTCTCGCGCAGAGCCATCTGCAGAGGGCCGCTGAATTGCAAGAAATCGGTGTAGGCATACGCCAACACATAGGCGGGCATGGCCATGGGCAGCAGCAAAGCCCATTCCCAAAAACGCCGCAATGGAAAATCGAACAAGGTCACCAAGGCGGCAGTCGACGTCCCCAAGACCACCACGCCCAGCCCCACACCCAGACAGAGCCAAAAACTGGTCGCCACATAATCGAACAATACGGTGTCGGCCATCTCGATCAGGATGTGGATGGCGTCGGCGTCCACCCGCAGCCAAGTCCCCAACACCGCCAGCACGGGCAGCGCCAAAGCCAAAGCCAACAGGGCCAGCAAGGGCCGGCCAAACAAGGTACGCCTATCGGTCATGGTGGCATTGTAGGGAAGGGGGCTTTGCCCCCTCCTTAAAATGGTCGCATGTACCTGTCCATCCACCAGCTAGAAGTCCACTACCCCAACCGCCCCATGCCAGCGGTTCATGACGTCAACCTGGCTTTGCGGGCGGGTGAAATCGGCGTCTTGCTCGGCCCCTCGGGCTGCGGCAAAACCACCTTGCTGCGCGCCATCGCGGGTCTGGAGCAGGTACGAGGCGGCGACATCCGTTTGGCCGGTCAAACGGTCAGCAGCGCCCGAGTTCACACGCCGCCAGAACAACGCCGCATTGGCATGGTGTTCCAGGAACATGCGCTTTTTCCCCACCTCAGCGTGCTCGACAACGTGATGTTTGGCCTGCTCGATCAACCACGCTCCAAGCGCCAAGCACGTGCGGCGGCCATGTTAGAACTGGTGGGTTTGGTGCGCAGCGGCCAGCGTTTTCCGCACGAACTCTCGGGCGGACAACAACAGCGAGTCGCCCTGGCCCGCGCCTTGGCGCCGCAACCCCAGTTGTTGTTGATGGACGAACCATTTTCCAATTTAGACATCGAATTGCGCGAACGCCTGGCGCTGGAAGTGCGCCAGATTTTGAAAGACGCCCAAGCCACTGCCTTGCTGGTCACGCACGATCAAATGGAAGCCTTTGCCATGGGCGATCAGATCGGCGTGATGGCGCAAGGGCAACTGCACCAGTGGGACGACGCCTACACGCTGTATCACCGCCCCAGCAGCCGGTTTGTCGCCGAATTCATCGGTCACGGGGTGTTTGTGCCAGCGCACATCGGTCAGGACGGTGCGCTGGTGGTGGTACACACGGCGGTCGGTGACCTGACCGATGTGCAAGAGTGCCCCTTGCCCAACGCCTACCCCAATGGTGATTGCGATGTGTTGCTGCGCGCCGACGACATCGTGCACGATGACGATGCACCGGTCAAAGCCGAGATCATCCGCAAGTCGTTTCGGGGCTCCGAGTTTCTATACACCTTGCGCTTGGACAATGGCTTGTCGGTCATGGCCCATGTACCCAGCCATCACGATCACAAATTGGGCGAGTGGATCGGCATCCGCATCCAGGCCGACCACGTGGTCACCTTCGCGCGCGCCTAAGGAAACACAACGCAGGTTCATGCCGCACTGTTTGGGATGCACTGAAAACTTGCACTCTGAGTAAAACCCCCTGTGCCTGACATTCCAGCAGATTCGCCAACAGCGCGGGCCAATGGCAGGCAACGGTTTGATCAGTTGGTGGCTGTGGCTAACTTACCGTGATAGGTAATATTGACCGGGGCTGCGGACAAGACCAATCGCCCGCTTTCCTCCAATTCGAGAATGAACATCTTCTCTTAGTCCACTTGGGGCGTCGAAGCACCTTTCACAGAAAACTCCATCACTGTGAGCATATCGGCCAAAGGATTGCCCCCCTTAGAGAAATCCAAGGGCAGGCAGCGGTTTGATCAAGAGGCCAGCTTACCTTCATAGCTGACATGGATCGGCTCTGAATTCAGGACCAACTCACCTTTTTGGGCTGCTTTTCCGTCGATCACCCAGGTCGACTTCATAGAGACTTGGATGGTATCGTCGGGGTCTAAATTAGCTTTGATGTTTTCACCGTTTTCTTCTTTGACGCCATTCACGTACAGTTTCCAGTTGATTTTGAGTTCAAAGTCTCCATCGTCATTTTTGCTGACATCGATCGCAGCGCCACTGTACTGCTTGGGTGAAACGCCTACTTTGACACCCATTTGATTCGTGTATGTGGTGTTTGGATCTTTGGAGTTGGGCATAGTAAATCTCACTTGCTTTCCATCTGACGTGGGGATTTGGGAATACAAGACCCCTAAACTGTCTTGGTTCATGACGCTGGAGAGCACTGTCGCGGCCTGCGGGCTGCCCGCGAGCTTCACCAATTGACCCAACCACTTATCTTTAAAGTCAGATGGGGAATCTGCGCTTTGGTACGAGTTATAAACCATTTCCGCGGGAGAGTCTGGTTTCGAATTATCCGGTATTTGCGGTACGTGTAACTTGTAATTCATGCGCGGTAAGTCGTCACTCGTTCTTTGCGGCAGAGTAATCCCATGGGGGCTATCGGTTTTGTTTTTTGCTGCCGCCAACAGTGCCTTGTCAATCTGATCTTTGCCTGTTTCGGTCAAAGCCGCTGACAATGTTCGTTTTGGTTTGGCCGCTATGTTCCGTTCGGGTTGCGCCGCTTTGGGAAATGTTTCATGGATATCTTGCGAACCAGATACGCGGCCACTGGGTAAGATCTGCATTCCGCTGGGCATGTTTTTCATGAATGCATTGATTGATTTAATTTCTTTTTCGATCTTTGCAAGGTCACCTACTTTGACGCCCTTGTTCAGGTCCACTCCGGTATTTTGTGCAATTGATTTAAACACCCGATCTGCCGTTCCGTCACCATATTTTTTATCTATATCTCCTTTGATCCACGTAACAGCCGCCTCCACTTTTTTGTCTCGTGCGTCCATTCGTTGAGTACTTCTCGTCAAAAAGTCGGACAAACGAGCCAGGGATAAACCTTGGTTTGTGTAAACCCCTTTAGACTCCGAAAATCTGAGCATATTTTTTTGTTCAGATTTTGGTAAGTTGGGGGCTATGCCCATCAGATCAGAAAACGCCACTGGTGTGGCTGGACCACCTTTTATTTGCATCATTTTCTCCTATTCTCTTTTTCGTGCCCGAGTGACACCAAAGTATCATCAGGCAAAAACAACATAATGTCAACTAAATAGTTACATGATGTTCATTTAAGTTTCTTTTTTAATGATTCGGCCGCATCGTGGCGCACGGGGACTGTCAGTATTTCTGTGTGTGAGGCGGTTGGGTGAATTGGTTTTGGATGG
>JASGCM010000025.1 GCA_030054175.1 Alphaproteobacteria bacterium
ATGCTCCTTTTTGACATGTTATGCCTCACACACAAAATTCCGGACAGGCTCGGCCGCCTCACCATGCGGCATTGGCCGCTGGAGACTTGATGATCAACCATATCTTCATTGGATCGTTGCCGGCATTTTTTCTTGGCCGTCTTGCATACGGAAATCTAACGCCTCATTTCAATATCGCGCCTGGACGGTGACGTCGCACTGCATCGTGGTGGGTAGAGTCCTCACCCATGTAGATGCCGCGCTCCCACTGGCGCTTGAGCGAATCGTGCACCATTAATTCCATCGAACCAATGCCCGCAATATCAATCTTGACCTGTTCGCCATCTTGCAAAAATCCTAGGCCCTCATGGTTGGTGCCACAAGCAATCAGATTGCCACTGTGCAAGGTCATGATCTGCGAGGCAAAAACGATGATCTCGGGCACGGTGTACTCCATGTCATCGGTGTTGTAGTTGTGCCGCAGTTGTCCGTTGTTCCAGAACCGCACATGCAAGTCGTTGGGGTTGGCGATCTCATCGGCCGTGACGATACACGGCCCGATGGGCGCGAAAGTGTCAAACGACTTGCCCAACCAACTCATCAGGCGGTTCGAGGGCCACGTTGTGCGCCCTTGACCGCGGGCCGTCACATCCATGAAAGCGGTATATCCAAACACCGCATCGCGCCAGCGGTCTTGGCCGACCCGCTTGGCGGGCCCTTTGATGACCAAACCCAATTCGGCTTCATGCATGAAGCACCAAGGCTCGGTGAATTCGGGTAACTCGATGGTATCGCCAGGTCCGATCACTGCATCGGGATTCTTCAGGAATAGATTCAAATCACGACGTTCGCGCTGCTCATGCTCCCAGTAGTTGGAGATGCAACATGAAATCTTGCCCGGCCGAGGCAAGGGTGGCCCCAAACGGTACTGCCCATGAGAGATCGGCCTGGCCTGAGCCACATGGGACTCCAGCTTGGCACGCAAAGACTCGAAATCATCGATCAGGCATTCCATCGTGTGCTGAGGGCTGTGCCCCGCCCTCACCAAGCCTGAAAAAGGCACCACGCCATTGGGCACCCAAGCACCCGGCTGCCAATCACGCGTGCCGTCCGTGGAAAAGAGAACCAGTTTCATGTTTTGCTGCTGCTGAAAAGATTGTCGTAATAAAACACGAAAGTCCCTGTGCTGCTGTCGAGCGCGTTACTGCGCCCTGGTCAATGACTAGAATGGAATTCATGTGGATTGCGATCGTCTCGGGGGTGCTGATCGGTGCCATCATGGGTTTGATGGGGGCGGGCGGCGGTATTTTGACTGTGCCCGTATTGGTGGCCGGCCTGGACTGGAGCATGCAACAAGCCGCGCCAGTAGCGCTGGTGGCGGTGACCGCAAGCGCCGTGGTCGGCGCCATTGACGGCTTTCGACACAGACTGGTGCGCTATAAGGCGGCCATGCTCATGGCCACATGCGGCATTCCCATGACCCACTTCGGACAGATTTGGGCCAACGCGCTACCGCAACACCTGCTCATGGCCGGCTTTGCCGCGCTGATGCTGATGGTCGCTCGGCGTTTTTACCGGCAAGCGCTCCAACAAACCTCCACCTCGGATGATGTGCTGTACCTGGCCTTCATCCATGAAACCACCGGAAAGTTCATTTGGACACCGCTGACCGCCTTGGTGCTGTCGTGTATCGGCTTGTTCACGGGCCTCATGACCGGCCTGCTTGGGGTGGGCGGCGGTTTTCTCATCGTTCCGCTGATGCGCCGTTTCACCAACTTGAGCCTGTCGGGCATTGTGGCCACCTCGTTGTTTTTAATTTCTTTGGTCAGCGGCGGAGGGGTGATCAGTGCCTTGTTGTCCGGTGCCGTGCTGCCCGCCATGGAAACCTCGGGCTTTGTCGCTGCCATGGTCAGCGGCATGTTGATCGGGCGTTTTTTTTCCAGGCGCCTGGACCCCAAACAAGTACAACTGGGGTTCGCCATACTCCTGTTGGCCTTGTCCGTTTATCTGTTCTACCGGGCTTGGGGCCTATACGCCAACACCATGGCCTGATCAGCTCCGAGACCGTCTGCTTCGCACCGCTCCTGCCAATGCCTCCAAAAGAGGAACGGTTTGCGCCATGGATATGCAGCCATCGGTGATGGACACCCCATATTGCAAAGGAACACCAGGTTTCAAATCTTGGCGACCTTCATTCAAGTGGCTCTCTATCATCAAACCCAGGATGCGCCGATCCCCGTTGGTGACTTGGGACGTCACATCCAGGGCAACCTCGATCTGTCGCGCATATTGCTTGTTGCTGTTGGCGTGAGATACATCGATCATGACTTTTTCGTTCAAGCCGCTGGCACGCAAAACCTCGCTCGCGGATTGCACGTCGGCTGCCGAATAGTTGGGCTGCTTGCCACCACGCAAAATGATATGGCCATCGGCGTTGCCACGGGTCTCGAAGATGGCCGCCTGCCCCATCTTGGTCATCCCCATGAAAGCATGCGTCGCTCGTGCCGACACCACCGCGTCGGCGGCGATTTTGACGCTGCCGTCGGTCCCGTTTTTGAACCCCACTGGACAAGACAAACCGCTGGCCAATTGCCGATGGCTTTGACTTTCGGTCGTTCGGGCACCAATCGCACCCCAACTGACCAAATCACTGATGTATTGCGGGCTGAGCAGATCCAGAAACTCGGTACCCACGGGCAAGCCCAGATCCAGCACATCCAGAAGCAAGCGCCGCGCCATGAACAAGCCCTCGTTCATGGCGAAGCTGCCGTCAAGATGCGGGTCATTGATGTATCCCTTCCATCCCATAGTGGTTCGGGGCTTTTCAAAGTAAACCCGCATCACGATCAGCAGGTCTTGCTTCAATTCCTTTGCTTGCGCCTGCAACAGTCGGGCGTACGCCATGGCCTGCTCGTGATCATGAATGGAGCACGGCCCCACCAACACCAAAAGGCGGTCGTCCCGACCGTTGAGCAAGTCGCTGATTTCAGTCCTGGAGCGTTCAACCAGGGCCAGATGATGCGGTTGAGCTGGCAAAGTTTCTTCCAACAGTGCCGGTGTGATCAGGGGGCGCACGGCGGCGATTCGGACATCGTCGGTGCGGGTGTTGTCTTGAGTGCGCATGAATGGAAAAGGTTTTACAATGAAAACGAAACTGCGAAGCAATGAGGCCATGGATAAGCATCCTGAAACACTTATCAGCCCCGAAGAATGGCGGGCTCTGATGGGCCCATCTCAGCGTGGTCGCGTCGATGTCTATTATCCCCTGCGTGTCTGGTTTCTGATCGCCACATGTGCGATCTACGCCGTCGGTCTCATTTTCTCCAGCCATCATCTGGCTCACTTGTTGGCCAGCGACCCCACATTGGTCGATCGCCTCAGTGTTTATCTCTTGTTTCGCGGCTGGTTTGTCGTCTTCGCCACGATTCTGGGGTTGTGGGCCTATGCTCGTGGCTGGCGCTTGCGGCCTATTTTCTGGGGTCTCTTCTTGATCAGTGGAGTCAACCTCAGCTCTGACTTGTTCATCGTCTACCCTGAGCGACTTGCCAACCCAACCTGGGGTTTTACTGCTCTGTTCACCTTGCGCTTGTTGGCCATCGTGGCCTTGTATTTCTGTGCCAGAAACCTTCATCGCAACCCAGCACCCCAACAACGTTTTGATCTTTTTTTTCCGTTGCGGCATACCGCATGGTTCAATCGACGCAGCTCTTGAAAGCACGGCATGCCCGATATCGATTTTTTCTGGGATGACTTTGTGGTGGGCGATGTTCAAATCCATGGACAGCACACGATGGACCAGGAAGAAATCCTGGACTTTGCCCATCAGTTTGACCCGCAACGTTTTCACACCGACCCCCAATGGGCCGAGAGTAGCATTTACGGTGGGCTGATCGCCAGCGGCTGGCACACCTGCGGGGTGGTGGTCAAAATGGTTTGCGATGATTTTCTACTGCGCACTTCCAGCCAAGGTTCTCCCGGCCTAGACCAGCTGCGTTGGATCAAGCCGGTCCGGCCCGCAGACACGTTGCGTGCACGCTGCACCGTGATGGACAAACGCCTCATGCAAAGCAAACCTCATCTGGGTCTGGTCAGGCTGGTCTGGGAAGGCATCAACCAGCGCGATGAGGTGGTGGTCAGTATGGACGGCTGGAGCATTTACGGCCGCCGCCCCCCGCCGACGTCTTAAATTAGTCAGGCGCCATGCCTTCTCTGAACACCCGCAAGACCAACCCCACCGGTGGTTGGTGGTGGCACGCCCGAGCTTGGCGCAGTCAAACCGATTGGCAAGGTGTGGCACAAAGTCTGCGTGACGAGTGGTTGCGACGCGACGTCCATACGGTGTACTGGTTTGACAATGTGTTGGGCCAATTGCGTTTTTTACAGCCATTGGAATCGACGCGGCACCAGATCAATCAATTGAAAAAAAGACTCAAAGGGGTGGCCTGGGGCAGCTTGCACGATCGTTATTCGGGTCCCCTGAGCGGTTCGCATGAGACTCCACCCGATTGGCGTTCTACTGCCGGTGTCGACTTGCATGACCCCCTGGCGCAACCTTGGCTGCACCGCTGGGGGGCCAAGGGCGATTGGCTGGAGATGGGCTGGCAGTTACCATAGACCCATGGACACCGAGTACCTCAAAACCTACGCCCAATCGGCGGACGACAACACTCTGGCGCATGGCTTGCCTTTGACTGAACAGCAAAAGCAGCTGATTGCCATGGTCGACGAAGTAGGGCCCACCTGGTCGCAACGCGCCTTCAAGCATGACCGCGATGCCAGCTTTCCCATCGACAACTGGAACGACTTGCGACGGATGGGCTTTCTGGGGCTTTGCGTTCCCCAGCGTCTGGGTGGCATGGGTGCCGACTACAGAACCTATATGTTGGTGGCCTCACGCATCGGCTATTACTGCGGTTCGACCGCCAACACATTCAATATGCACAACGCCAATGCGTTATGGACGGCGGACATGGTTGACCAACTCGATCTGAACGAAGACCAAAGGGCCAGCCACGAACTCAACCGGCAACACCACTACACCAAAATGCTGGCCGGTCAGATCTACGCGCAGCCGTTTTCTGAAGGCAGCTCGGCGGCCGCCGGTAAAGCGCCGTTTGGCACACTGGCTCGCAAAGTGGATGGGGGTTGGGTACTGACTGGTCGCAAGATTTTTGCCTCGCTGTCGGGATCGGCCAACTATTACGGTGTGCTGTGCACCGAAGACTTGCCCAACGCCAGCATGCGTCACACGCTGTTTGTCGCGGTCCCTGCCACCGCCCCGGGACTGAGCATCGAAGGCGATTGGGATCCTTTGGGCATGCGCGGCACGGTCTCACGCACGCTGATTCTGAAAGATGTGTTTGTCGACGATCTGGCCCCGATGATGCCGCCGGGCATCTATGCCCAAGCCGCCAGCCGCTATCCGCATATGTTCATGACCCTCACACCAACCTACATGGGCATCGCGCAAGCCGCCTTCGACTTTGCTGTCGCTTACCTGCGTGCCGATGTCCCCGGCGTTGGTGTCAAACGGCGCATGTACCCCACCAAACAAATCGCCATCGCCCAGATGTACGTGAAACTGCAACAGGCGTGGTCGTTGTTCCATCGCACCACCTCAGAGTACCGCTGCGACCCCAGCCGCAGCGAACGCATGCGTGCCCTGGCCTGTCAACACACGGTCATGGAGACCAGCGCTGAAATTTGCTCTGATGCAGTGAAGGTCTGTGGAGGGCAAGCGATGCTCAAAACTTACCCGCTTGAGCGCATGTTCCGCGACAGCCGCTGTGGCGCCCTGATGTTGCCCTGGACCACTGAAATTTGCCTGGACCGATTGGGCCAAGGTCTGCTGTATCAGGCCGGCGAAAGCGACTGACCGATCTGATCTGGCTTTGTTCGTCACCTGAACCAGGCCCCGCCTCGGACTGCCCAAGCCACCAACAGGCCGTAGGCCACCAAGCCCAAGGCCTGGGTGGCGAATACCCCGTCCATGCCCCACCCCCAGGTCCAGGCGCTCCAGCCACCACCGGCCGCAATCACCAATCGCAACAGATTACCCATGACAGGCCAGAACATTTTGGCCGCGCCCTGTGAAGCGAAATACAGCACCAAGCCCAAACCAAAAAAGCCATACCAAGGCTCGACCCAGCGCAAGTAAACCGTGCCTGCTTGCACCACCGCCGCGTCGGTGTTGAACAACATGACCCAGGCCTGAGGGAATGCGGCCGCCAGCAAGCCCACGGTTTCAGTGATGCCAACCGCCAGCGCAGCCCCGATCCAAGTCACCCGCAATGCGCGTTGACGGTCGCCCGCCCCCACACAAGTCCCCACCATGGCAACCAAGGGACTACCCAAACCAAACACCAAAGAAACCATGATGTACTCCAACCTTGCCGCCGTGCCGTAGCCCGCCACTACCTCGGGGCCCAAGGGCCCCATCAGCGAGGTGGCCGTGGCAATCGCCAAGTTCGTGCAAGCGGCCGAGGCCATGGCGGCCAAACCCACCCCCAAAATGCGCATGAACAGTGCGCGCTGAAACACCGCATCGGCCCACCGTGGTCGCAACAAACTGCTGGGCGACAATAAGTAAACGATCAAGGCCAGGCTGCCCAAGGCGTAGTACAACAACAAAGCCCATGCGCCTCCCAACATGCCTATGCCGCGCCAATCACCCCATCCAAGAATCAACAACGGCGAGAACAACAACAACAACGCCGTCCCCACCAGAATCACACGAGCCGGCACCCACATATTGCCGCACCCCCGAACCACGGACACCAGGGCGTTGAACACCCACACCAGCACGGCGCCCGAAAAGAGCCAGTCTGAATAGCCGATGGCCATCTCGGTCACCAAGCTGGACCCGACACCCATCCAAGGGTAGAGCCAAGCGCCGCCGCCCACCACCACCAGGGTGAAGCATGCGCCAAGCGCCAGGGCGATCTCGATGGCATGAAAAAACAAGGCATGCGCCTGTCGCAAATCACCTGCGCCCAATGCGCGTGCCACCGAAGAACTGATGCCACCGCCCATGGCACCCGACGACATCATTGGGCACAACATCAGCACCGGAAAGACCAAAGCCATGGCCGCAAGTGCCTCGGTGCCCAATCGGCTGACGAACCAAGTCTCTGCCAAGCCCGCCAGCAACTGCGCGACGATGACCAAGGTACTGGGTATCGCCAGCCGCACCAAGGTGGGCGCGATCGGGCCATGCAACAGATGGTGCGTTCTAGAGTCCAAAGTGGTCCGTTCGGGGACTTTGAAAACTCCATGTTAATACTTTGCCACTTTGGGGTCTGTCGCCTAAAGAGGTTGGCGTTAACCTTGATGACAAGCCTATGGACCACAGGTAACTTGATGGCCTCTTTTCCGCAAACGAGGCATATTCCCATGAAACGCCGCAACCTCCTGACCGCCGCCGCCGCAGCCAGCACGCTAACTGGGTTCGCTTGGGCGCAATCCTTCCCTGCGCGTCCCATCAAATACATTTGTCCCTGGCCCGCCGGCGGTTCGACCGACGTGGTCATGCGCAGCTTGGCCGAAAGCGCTGGAAAAATTCTGGGCCAACAGGTGGTGGTGGAAAATAAGCCTGGTGCCGGCGGCATGTTGGGCGCCATTGAAATGCTCAACGCTCGGCCTGACGGATACACCCTATGCCAAATTCCTCAAGGCGCATTTCGCATCCCGCACATGCAAAAGGTGGCTTTTGACACGCTGCGCGACTTCACCTGGATTGCTTGCCTGACCGGGTATACCTTTGGCTTGGTGGTGCAGGCTGAATCGCCCTTGAAATCGATTAAAGACCTCGTCGAATACGCCAAGGCCAATCCAGGCAAGCTCACTTATGGGTCCACCGGCACTGGCACCAGCCCGCATCTGGCCGTGGAAGAGTTCGCCCAAAAAGCCGGTATCAACCTGAATCATGTGCCCTTCAAAGGCAACGCTGAGAACATGCAAGCCCTCTTGGGCGGGCATGTCATGGCCGCCAGCGACGCCACCGGCTGGGGCCCACATGTCGATGCCGGCCGCCTTCGCCTGCTGGCCATCTATGGAAGCAAGCGTACCAAGCGCTGGCCGAACGTCCCCACGCTCAACGAATTGGGCTATGAAACCGTGTCTGACTCGCCTTTTGGCGTCTGCGGCCCCAGAAACATGGATCCGGCGGTGGTGCGCGTCTTACATGACGCCTTTCGCAAAACGCTTGATGATCCCTCCGTGATGGCCACTTTCGACAAATACGACCAAACCATCAT
This sequence comes from Alphaproteobacteria bacterium, assembly GCA_030054175.1. Lineage (GTDB taxonomy): Bacteria > Pseudomonadota > Gammaproteobacteria > Burkholderiales > Burkholderiaceae_C > Limnohabitans. Next base: position 8,235 of record JASGCM010000025.1, read on the forward strand.
TTACAAAAACACCGAGGACTACACCCGCTTTGCCCGCGACAGCTTTATGGCCGAGAAGGCCTTGATCGAGCGCCTGGGCATGGCTCGAAAGGATTGAAGCATGATCCCATCTCACCACGTCAGCGCCAAGGAAATGGCTCGACGCGTTTCGCGTTTTCAGCACCTCAAGCCCCTGCCCGTGCAAGCCTCAAACCAAACCCCCCAAGCGGCACGCGACGTGGTCTATGCCCGAGAACTGCTGTCGGTCATCGGCTTGGAAGGCACGGCCAAGACCCCCATCAATTCGGCTGCCCCCATCATCGGTGCCGGTGGCATGACCATGACACTGGCGCGCTGTCCGGCCGGACAAGGCCCGGGCTTGCACAACCACAAAGACACCTTTGAGACCTTCACCGTGCTCGAAGGGCGTTTTGAGGTGTGTTGGAACGACCGAGGTGAAAACCGGCTGGAGCTGGATCGCTTGGACACCATCTCGATTCCACCCGGTGTGTATCGATCCTTTCGCAACATTGGCGATACCGAAGGCTTGCTCCAAGTCATCATCACCGGCGGAGTCCACGACATGAATGACATCGCCTTCAGCGCCCAAGCAGCGCGACAAATCGATGCCGTTTCGCCCACCGCACGCAGCGTATTCGAAGACCTCGGCTTTCGCTTTGCGCCAGCCACCGAAATCCGCTGATTTTTCACCAGGAGTTCCCCATGTTCCCACTCAATCGCCGACACTGGGGCGCGTTGTGCGCTGCCCTGACACTTTTCGGGGTCGCTCAGGCCCAAAACTTTCCAACGAAGCCCGTGCGCATCGTGATTCCGTTCGCTCCTGGCGGCAGCACCGATGCCAACGCGCGCATCATTCAAGACAAACTCAGCACCTTGTGGGGCCAACCTGTGATCATCGACGCCAAGCCCGGTGCCAATACCCTGATTGGCACTGATTTGGTGGCCAAGGCAGCGGGTGATGGCCACACACTGCTACTGACCTCGACCGCCATGGTGGTTAATCCCAGCATGTATGCCAAGTTGCCCTATGACACGCTCAGCGACCTGGTGCCCATCACCATCGTCTCCGTCTCGCCATTTGCCCTGGTCACACCGGTCGACTCGCCACTCAAGAGCCTGAGAGACGCCCTCACCGCTTTGCGCTCACCTTCCAACAAGCTGAGTTTTGGCGTTTCTGACTCTAGTGCCATGCTTTCGGGTCACTTGTTGAACATGCTGGCCAAGACCGACATGCAACCCATCAGCTACAAAGGTGCAGGCCCTCTGATGATTGACCTTGCTGGTGGCCACGTGCCATTGGGCATTGCTGCGGTCAGCTCAGTACAAGGCCAAGTCAGAGGGGGACGGGTCCGCATCTTGGGCGTGGGCTCGTTGCAACCCAGCTCACTTTTCCCGCAGGCGCCGGCCATTGCCACCGAGTTGCCTGGCTATGAAGCCATCTCGTGGTTCGGTCTGCTGGCCCCCAAGGGCACCCCGACAGATGTTGTCCAAAAAATCCACCGTGATGTCGCGCAGGTGCTCAAAGATCCAGAAGTGGTTCAAAAAATCGCAGCGTTGGGAGCTGACCCAGGAGGCATGCCGCCCGCCGAATTCCAGAACCGGATCCGACGCGAAATCGAGTTATGGGGCCAAGTGGCCAAAGTCGCCAAAATTCAACCGGAGTAAGAAATCATGTCCGATATGCACTCTTCAGAAATCCGCGATGGCATGCGCATCGATTGGGATGTGGCCATCACGATGGACGATGGCAATGTCTTGCGCGCCGATGTCTTTCGCCCTATTGCCGAAGGTCGTTACCCGGTAATCATGACCTACGGCCCCTACGGTAAGTGGGTGGCTTTTCAAGACGGCTATCAAACCGCCTGGGAGATCATGTGCCGCGAAAACCCGGACGCCGTCTCGGGGACCAGTAACCGCTACGCCAACTGGGAGGTGGTCGACCCGGAAAAATGGGTGCCTCATGGCTATGTGTGCGTGCGTGTCGACTCGCGAGGTGCGGGCCGTTCACCAGGCTATCTGTGCCACAACAATGACCGAGAACAAAAAGATTATCACGACTGCATCGAGTGGGCTGCAGCCCAAGCTTGGTCCAGCGGCAAAGTTGGACTCAATGGCATCTCTTATTACGGCGCCAACCAATGGCGCGCTGCTGCCACCCAACCCAAGCACTTGGCTGCGATTTGTGTTTGGGAAGGCTGGAGCGACAATTACCGCGACGGCAATCGGCACGGCGGCATTCTGTGCAGCTTCCGCAAGAACTGGCAAGACATGCAGGTCAAGACCGTGCAGCATGGCGTGGGCGAACGCGGTCGCAAACATCCGATCACTGGCGAATGGGCCTGTGGCCCCGAGACCCTCAGCTCTGAGGAATTGATCGCCAACCGTGAAGACATGGCGCACGAACTGCTTACGCGGGAAATGGACAGCCCGTATTATCGCGAGCGATCCGCCAACTTCAGCCGCATCCAAGTTCCGCTGCTCTCTACTGCCAACTGGGGTGGGCAAGGTTTGCACCTGCGCGGCAACATCGAAGGCTACATCCACTCGGCGTCGGAGCAAAAGTGGCTGGAAGCCCATGGAGGCTCTCACTGGGCGCCTTTTTACACCGACTACGGCGTGGGCATGCAACGCAAATTCTTTGACCATTTTCTCAAAGGCGAGGACAACGGATGGGATCGAGAACCCAAAGTGCGCCTTCAAATGCGCCACCCTGGCGAAAAGTTTGTCGAGCGGCACGAAAATGAATGGCCATTGGCGCGTACCCTCTGGACCGATTTCCATCTGCACCCCGACACCTTGTCGCTGTCGACCAAGCCCTATACCGGCGCGGCCCAGACCCTGACCTATGAAGCCATGGGCAACGGCCTGACATTCATGTCAGCCCCCATGACCGAGCCGACCGAAATCACGGGTCCGTCGGCATTGAAAATCCATTTATCGTCGGCCACCGTCGATGCCGATGTGTTCGCTGTGTTGCAGGTCTTTGACCCACAAGGCAATGAGGTTGTCTTCCAGGGCGCGCTTGACCCACACAATCCCATCAGTCTGGGCTGGTTGCGTGCTTCGCATCGCAAGCTCGACCCGCAAAAATCACTGCCCCACCGGCCCTACCATACCCACGATGAAAAACAGCCGCTGACCCCGGGTCAAGTGGTCGAACTCGACGTTGAAATTTGGCCCACCTGCATCGTATTGCCCATGGGCTTCCGGGTGGCCATTACCATCCGAGGGCGCGACTATGAATGGGACGGACCGGCAGCCACTTTGTCGAACATGAAAAACCCAATGAAAGGCTGCGGACCCTTCGTCCATGACGATGAGCAAGATCGCCCGCCCGCCATCTTTGATGGGAAAGTCAGCTTGCATTTTGACGCGGACAAAACCAGCCGACTGTTGCTGCCCATCATCCCGGACAAATAAATCAGAAGTCGGCCCGGACAGTGCGCCGGGCCGTACGCGGGCCTTCAGGCCATCGGGGTTTTACGGCAGGCGCCGCACAAGCCGTACAGCACCATGTTGTGCTCTAGCAGCTCAAAGCCATGCTGCTTGGCCACCGTTCGTTGCTGTTGTTCGATGCTGGGGTTTAAAAACTCGACCACCTTGCCACAATCAACGCACAGCAAATGGTCGTGGTGCTCGCCGTCTTCCAGCTCAAACCACGCCTTGTCCCCATCGAAATTCGATTTGCGCAATAAACCGGCATCGGCGAATTGCATCAAGATGCGATAGATCGTGGCAATGCCAATGTCATTGCCCGACTCGATCAGCCGTGTGTACACCTCTTCCGCCGAAAAATGCTGTCCGGGCGTTTTTTCGAACATCTCGAGCACCTTTAAGCGCGGCAAAGTCACCTTCAGGCCGTTGTTCTTGAGTGTTTCGGCTTGGCTGCTCATCAAATCCTTTGAATCGGTTCAAGATGAAACCAGCAGACCCCGGGTCTCGTTGAATCGCACCACCTCTAGCAAACCATGCTGTGACTTGAGGTTCGTCATCACCCAAGGCCGACGCTGGGCATCGGGGCGCATGCGCGCCGTGTCTGTGCGCATGATATCCAAATCGGCACCGACATGCGGGGCCAAGTCGATTTTGTTGATCACAAACAGGTCGCTTTTCGTGATGCCAGGTCCGCCCTTACGGGGAATTTTTTCGCCTGCAGCCACATCAATCACGTATATCGTCAAGTCGGACAACTCGGGGCTGAAGGTCGCGGCCAGATTGTCGCCGCCGCTCTCTACGAACACGATATCGGCGTCAGGAAATTTCTCCAACATCCGATCGATGGCCTCCAAATTGATGGACGCATCCTCGCGAATCGCGGTGTGCGGACAACCCTCGGTTTCCACCCCCATGATGCGCTCAGCCGGCAAAGCGCCACTGACTGTCAGTAGCCGCTGGTCCTCCTTGGTGTAAATGTCGTTGGTGATGGCAATCAAATCCCATCGGCTGCGCATGTCCTTGCACAGCAATTCAAGCAAAGTCGTCTTGCCCGAACCCACCGGCCAGCCCATGCCCACTCGCAAAGGTGGCATCTTTTTGCTTCTGCCCGCAATGTGATGCAATGTGCTCATGATCTGAATAACCTCGAGTATTGTGTTTCGTGACGTGATGAGGCAATCGCCAACATGGGGCTGAAGCACTGCCGATCTTCATCCGACACGCCGATGGCGAACTCCACGGCCTTGGGGATGTCCTGCACCAAGCGGGCCAAGACGCGCTGCCCGCTGTTTTGCCCCAAAGGCACCGACTTCAGGGCGGCCTGCACCATGTTCTCAGCCCAACCAAAGGCGCAGGCCTGCAAGGCAGCCTCGACAGGTGCATGGGACATCGACAAGGCCAAGGCCTGTGCCATGGGGTAACTGGGCGGCAAGCGTGCGAGCAAAGCAAGATCGACCTCCGAGGTCTGCCCAAGATTGCGCAACCAATCTTTCATCGAGCGCCCCATTTGCTCAGTCTGCAAGCGCATCTCTGCCGTTTCCCGACTGGCGTGTACCCACTGCGCCAATAGCGTCAATCGATCGGCATCGCCCTCCCGCCAAGCGGCCATGGCTTGCGCCACCACCTCCAGATCCCCGCGCGCCTGAGTCAGCCAGAGTTGATCCATCAACCAGATCGTGCACGATGCCTCGTCAGCCACCCAGCCATGCTCGATGGCGGCCTCCAAGCCTTCGGAGTACGAAAAACCGCCGACCGGCAAAGCCGGAGAGGCCAGCCAGATCAACGACAGCAAAACTGCGCCGTCAGTGCCCATGCCCGTGGTCGTGTCCGTGATCATGAGCGCAACCGGGTCCATGCAAATGAACATGGTCATGCGTGTGCCCGTGGCCATGCGAGTGCGACAGCAAAGCGCTGTCGCCATATGCCCCGCCTTCGGGCTCAAACGGAGCCTGCGTCAGACTCACCACCATGCCCATCGATTGCATCAGTTCGGCCAGCACGTGATCGGGTTCGATCTTCAGATGGTCGGCTTGTAACTCGATCGGGACAAGGCGATTGCCCAAGTGATATGCAGCGCGCATCAATTCAAACGCAGCCCCCTGAGGCGCAGCGATGCGCAGCACCTGTTGCGGTGCGGCCAGTACGCGGACCAAAAACCCGTCTTCAGCCACCAGCACATCACCTCCGCGGACCACGCTGCCTCGGGGCAAAAATACCCCCAAAGCGCGCCCTTCGCTGTCAACGGCTTCAAAGCGGCTTTTTTGCCGCGTGTCCCAATCCAGCGTCACTGTCGCGGCACGGCGCACCAGAACTGGGGCCAGACAGCGGCCCTGGGGCATGCGTTTGGTGGAGTTGCCCCTATTCACCGGACACTTTGACCTTCTTGAACAAGGTCTTCGGCTTCAATGATACCAGCGCGGCGATGTCCGTCTTGCTGGCCAGATCCAACCCGATCCAGCAGGACTGGCCCGTAAAGGCTTCGATGTCCAAACTGGAATCACCGCAGGCATCCCAGGCCCGCATGTCCATCCAGGCCGTATCAGCGTTGACCCACTCATTGAGGTGCTTGGTCTTGAAGTTGTTGACCGCACTGGGCAACTGCATGGCCTTGGCCTGCAGGGGCACCAGGACTTCCGGTCGCACTGAGATACCCCAGTTGGGGTTGGCCTTGATCAGCGCACTCTCAGAAGTCCAGTCGTCGCCATCGTCCAAGCCATAAATGATTCCGAACTGGGTGTCATCTTCGAACACCCCATCGAGCAACTTGGTCACGAAGGTTCGGACCTCGTAGCAGATGCCGGCACGATTGCTGCCCGCGGTGGTGATCACCCAGAGTAGCGAGTTGTCTCGCTTGCCAGTACCGGTTTCGACCACGTCGTAGACGGTGCGGGTCTTATGTGCATGAAGCTCGTCCACGCATCCGAAGTGGATGTTCAGACCGTCTAGGGTCGATCCTTCAGCCGACAAGGCTTCAAACTTTGAGCCTGAGGCCAGCACATGCATGTTGTGCGCGCCAACCTCCACCGAAAACCTGCGCCGAAATCCTGGGCTGCGCCTGGCCATGGTCTGCGCATCGCCAAAGACGATCCGTGCCTGATCCCGTGTGGTGGCCAGCGAATACACCTCGGCGCCACCTTCTCGGTCGGCAGCCAACATGTAGAGGGCCACGGCCGACGACAGGGTCGACTTGGCGTTACCCCGGGGCACCTCGATGTACGAGCGCCGAAAGCGCCGCGTGCCATTGGGTTTGACCCATCCGAAAACCTTTGTAAGGATGAAGGCCTGCCAGGGCTCCAGGTGAATCGGCTCGCCTGCCAGCGGCCCTTTCACATGGGGCAAGCGCTCGATGAACGCGCACAGGTTGTCGGCCGGCTGGAAGCCCCTGCCGTCCTTGTCCGTGAGCTTGGGGTTGAAAAGGTACGGACTGGCTTTTCCTTTGAACTTGGCGAGGTCATCCAGTTGTCGCTGGCAGGCACGCTGAACCCAGCGGCAAGCCAGGATTTCTCCAGCCACCACCTGCTCGGCGTATTGCCTTGCTATCTTGGCTGGTTGTGACTGTGAATTCATGCCGCGGCCAATTCGATCTTGTGTTGACATCAGCTACACATCCGGTTAGGATATGTGTATCTGTTGTATATTCATTTGGAGATGCCATGCGCGACGCCGCCATCAATCTGCGAGCCCTGCCTCAGCAACGCGACCTGATCGACCAGGCCGCGAGCCTTCTGGGTAAAAACCGCTCTGACTTCATGCTGGAAGCCGCCTGCGACAAGGCTCAGTCGGTGCTCCTTGACCAGGTGTTCTTCAGCCTCGATGACGCCAAGTTCCGGGAGTTCACGGCCATGCTGGATGCGCCGGTACAACCTAACCCAGGCCTTGAGCGCTTGCTGGCGGTCAAGGCCCCCTGGAAAGTTGGCGCATGAACTTGCGTGCCCCGGAGTCGTTGTCACCCGATCACCAAGTCAGTTCATTCGCCTGCGGCGAATCGACGCTCGACGAGTGGCTCAAACGCCGCGCTCTGGGCAACCAGACCAGTGGTGCCAGCCGCACGTTCGTCGTCACGACCCCAGAGCGTGAGGTCATGGGCTACTACGCTTTGGCTGCAGGTGCCGTCGCGCACCAAGACGCTACCCGGTCCATTCGTCAGAATATGCCCGACCCGATTCCAGTGATGGTCCTGGCCCGTTTGGCTGTCGATGCCCGAGCGCAAGGAATGAAACTGGGGGCAGCCTTGCTTCAGGATGCGCTGCAGCGCTGTGTACTGGTATCGCAAAACACAGGTGTGCGAGCCATGCTTGTGCATGCACTGAACGATCGTGCCCGCCAGTTTTACGAGTACTACGGTTTTAAGGCATCGCCCGCACATCCCATGACACTGATGCTGCGGATCAATCAGTCATCAATCTGATCTTCAGCCAGCGATTTCAGCCCAGGGATCGTTCTTGTCGACCGAATCCTGCGGCACCCGAACCCGGGAGCGGGATGCGGGGGTGAACCCCATCTCCGTCTCGTAGCCCTTCATCTCCTGGGCCAGATCACGGATCACATCCATGAGCGGCGAGCGACGCAAGATGCCGCTTGGGGTTTTGATGATCATGCCGGCCACACCCGATCGATTGATTTTGCCCAACGCCTCGCGGTAAAGCCCTGCGCAGTTGGCCCAGCGCTCGAGCACGGATGCGTCAAGCGATGACAACAAACCCGGCGGTGCGTTCTCCACCGCATAGATCCAAGCTTCCTTGGCAATATCGGACATGTACTCAGGTGGCTCACCCAACTGCCCCCCTGGGCGGGGCTCATGTGGGTTGGCTCGGCACTTCTGAAGCGTGCCCTTGATCTTCTTGACCGCCGCAGGCAACGGTTTACGGCCGGCCATGTGGCTCCAACTCTTCGGCTTGGACCGCAAATTGCGAAATCTCAGACAAGGTCATTGCGCGCAGATCCTCCGCCTGGGCCGAGGTCATGTCTTCCGGTCCCGCAGGAATCCAGGACGACGCATCTAGCCTCTGAATCTCGGCCAGGTCTGCCATGTAAGCCTGTTCAGCGGTCAGTTCCGGCATTGGCTTGTCCAAAAAAAGTTTTTCAATTTGCACGCGAAAAAATTTGGGCAGGCGAGCGCATCTGCGCCGCCCAACCGTAGAGATTCGCCCCCCCTACCTCGTGGGCAAAGGGGTCTAGCGCCGGCTGGCAGTCTCTCTGGCCGTCTTGCGGTTGTGGCAAGAGACGCAGAGAGGCTGCAGGTTGGCCCTATCAAAGCGGGCACCGCCGTCCTTGAGCGGCACCACGTGATCAACCACCCCAGCCGCAACCAGGCGACCGTGGTCCTTGCACGCCAGGCACAGGGGGCTTTCACGAAGCACCGCAGCCCTCAGCACCCGCCAGTCCTTGGACTGGTAGAAGCCGACCTCAGCGTCAAAGCCACGCCTGGCCCGCCCGTAGTCACGGTGCGCGCTGGCTCGGTGTTCGGGACAAAAGCCCGGGCTTGCCAGTACCGCCCCGCAGCCGGGGTAACGGCACGGCGTTGGGGCACTTCTGGGCATGTTGGGGGGGTGATCAAGAAATAAGCGACAGAAGCTCTGGATTGACTTGGCTTCGTCGGGAAGAAGAGCGTTCATACGAACGTCATCAACAACCGCAAGGAACCTCCATGTCCAGCAAACTCACCCCCACCCAGCACACCATCCTCACGCATGCTCTGGCCCAGACACAGGGCAAGGTCCTTTGGTTTCCAGATGCCCTCAAGGGTGGGGCCAAAGACAAAGTCACCGAGAGCCTGCGCAAGGGCGGCTTCATCGCTCAGGTCAAGCGCGAGACCGTCGTCACCAAGGCGGGCTACGAGGCATTGGGCCTGAAGCCACCGTTCATTGAGCATCGAGCGGTCAGAACCCGCGAGACCAGCAAACAGGCCACTGTGATCGCGATGCTCAAGCGAACCGAAGGCGCCACCATCGATCAAATCTGCGAGGCCACTGGCTGGCAACCGCACACCGTGCGCGGCGCAATGGCCGGGGCACTCAAAAAAAAACTCGGACTGGACATCCAGTCCAGCAAAGAATCCGGCGGCGACCGGATCTACAAAATCTCAGCCTGATCAACCTCGGCGAGTGCCTCATCCGCAGGCTCTCCCAGCCGGGTGGCTTTTTTCCCGGTGAACTCTTCCCAACGTTTGACGATCACGTCCACGTACTTGGGGTCGAGCTCGATGAGTCGGGCTCTGCGTCCAGACTTCTCGCATGCAATCAGCGTCGAGCCTGAGCCGCCAAAGGGATCCAGCACCAGGTCCCGGGTCTTGCTGCTGTTGCGGATCGCTCGCTCGACCAACTCCACCGGTTTCATGGTGGGATGCAGGTCGTTCTTCGCAGGCTTCTTGACGTTCCAGACATCACCCTGATCGCGAGCGCCGCACCAGCAGTGATCGGTGCCGTCTTTCCACCCGTACAGGATGGGTTCGTACTGCCGCTGGTAGTCGGCGCGGCCAAGGGTGGCCGCAAAGGCTCGAGGTCAGGTGCGATGAGCTTCGCTTGATCAATATCCCAGCCAAAGGATGAAGTTTTACAAGTGGCAAGTGCCTCACGGATTATCTTGTTCGACACATAGCGACTACCAGCCATTGCTGTTCGTATCGCCCTCACCGCAGGCATCAATGAGCCAATTGCCCTCGCAAAGGCGGAGATTTCTTTCGCCAGACGTCGAGGCATTCCCCTCAACACAAGATCCTCTGCTTGAGGTCCAAGGCGAAGATGGGCCCAAAAAAAGGCCGGATGAACTTCACAAGCTGTTAGATCGCCCCAACTGTGAAGTTGACCATCAATACGTAGCCCTTCAGGGCTGACCTCCATGGACCAGCCCGCTCCGAAAAAGAGCCGGGAAAGAGGGCCAGGTGTCCAACGTTTTGCCATAAGAAGAGCTAATTACCACTCCCCAAATGATACGCATTTTGATTTGTACAACCCTAACAGTGAACGAGGCATCACCGTGCCCTACTTCGCCAAACTTGGAATTACGAGGAGCCCCAATAATTACTTGGCACCTTGAGGATCAGGTGGAAGGATGATCGAGTGCTTACGCGACTTACCACTTTGCCCCGGAAACTCTTTGAAAATGGACTGAATCATCGGCGGCATGATGGTGGGTAGTTGATTAAGAATACCTTCACTTCGAGCCTTGCCTTCATAGACCTTTTTGATCTTGGCTCCAGCCATTAGTGATGACATCTCGACGATTTCGAGATCTAGAAATCGCCGGTAAACAGTATCCGAGCGGGAACCTGACCCTACGACTCCATAAGTGGGAGTGTTGTAGGTTGTCGCATTCAGCGTAGCAGTGTTGCCGAAGCGATTGACTGTCCCATATGTACTACTAGACGCAACTCCGGTCTGTCCAATGATCGGGTACGAGGAAACCACCTCGCGCCCGTTGTCTATGCCATAACGAATGAATACTGCAAATGCAGCCGACGAGGGGTCAACCTCAATCATGCCGGCCTTCTGCAATTCAGCAGATACTGCCTGAGCGTAGGTCTTGTACTCAAGTCCGCCCTCTTGTTCTTTATAGGGAACCATGGCGTACTTGACCCCGTTGGGAGACGGCATCGCGTGGAACACCGATACGCTTGTCTCAACGGGCAAAGGAGCAGTCGCACAACCCGAGAGGAAGGCTGCAAATAAGACTGACAAGGCGGCGATAGCATTTCGCATGACGAGTTCTCCGATGTCACTTCATTTTATATTTGGTTTTGAGAAAGAAATCGCCTGATAAGGTGTACTTATTTAATCAATAACACGAGCCTCGTGCAAAAGTAAAGCGACACCAGCCTCTCGCCGCGCCACAAGCCCAGGCAGTACTCTGCCCCCGCCGTACACCCAGCGCCTCAGTTCAGACGCCGCCCCAACCCAGTCCCTCTGATTGACTCGCCGTCGGAGAGTTGAAGTCTGAAGCCGGCCTGCTCCCAGATTGAACGTAAAGTCGACGATTGCCCCGAGCCGTGTTTCCGGTTCGGTCGCTAAAACGGGACAGAACCGAAGCGTTGCTCGCATGGCCAACTGCATGTCAGCCTCCAGGTAGGCCTCACCCTGGACCAGAGTAATCGGGGGATGGGCTTGGTCGCACAGGTGCCCGTACCCGATCGTCCAGAACCCGGCTGGGCAAACGTACGGATATGCCCGGCCAGGATCACTTTTAGGCACCCGGCAAAAGCCTTCGAACCGCTTGGCGAGATCGATCGCAGCCTGCGGAACAGAGTTCATGATCGCACTCGATCAAAGACACGTCCCAAGAACCAGAAGTTCAAAACGCCAGCCCATAGCGCCTGATCTGCTTGGGTCCACGCATGCAGGATGGCTTCGCCCCAACTGACGCCCGCGGTTACCCACCGCCATAGCTGAACCCGTAGCCAACTCCCAAAAGAGTTGGTGTAGGTAGTGAACATGGTCGGCGCCTTGAAGAGAAAGAACCTGACCTGAGGAGTCATAGGGAAGCATCACTTCCTCCGTAGCCAGCACAACGGCTTGAACAGGCAAGTCAAGCTTCTCAGCGAAGAACTTCCGCACCGCTTTGAGTGACTGGTTATGGCGATGTAGGACCGTGTTGAAACTCATCCTATCGATGGGCATACGTCGCGACACCCAGCGTTTGATGTGGGTCAGGCGCTCCGGATCATCCAGCGGATCAGGGCCTCGGAACGATTGAGCAGGGCCGTCATGAGAAAGACCGATCCCAATGTCCAGCGCCTCAACCCAGGCAAGCTTTTCGTCGTCAAAGAGCGAGCCATTGGTAACGATAGAAAGCTGCGCATGGGGATACCGGGCTTTGACTGCCTCCCCCAGAGGACGCAACAGCTTCCAGTAAACGAACGGCTCGCCACCCCAGAATTCGATCTTGACGCCACTACCCAAGCCGTCAGATCCTCCGGCAAACCAGCCCTGAAGTTGCTCCATGAAAGGCTGGACATCCTCGGGGTGCCCGTCGAGGTCATGCGGCTGATGGGCTTGCGAGCAATATTGGCAGGTGTAATTGCACTTGAGCCCAAGTTGGAGCTTCAGGTGTTTGATGTCTCGGGACTTGCCAGCAGGATTAGATGGGTGATGGAGGTGCCAGAACGGTTCCCAATCCAACTCTTGCCGAGAAAACGTTTGCGGCAGAGGTAACGGCTCCCCGCTGTCGGCCCAAATCAGACTGGAATCTTCTGGGTCATAAATGGCTTGCCGCTGGAATCCGCGTTGACCGCTAAGTGTGAGTGTGAATTTCAAAGCTCACCTCCTTCAAATGCAATGGGATAGGCAGTGCGACAAAGCTCAACCACATCCTGGCCGGGCAGCATCGTCAAATTGAAGGTATGGCGCGAACCAGGATTTCCATTCAGTGGCTCTACCTCCACCACCATCTGCACCTGGGTGTCGCTCAGGCGCGCGGCCTTGGCTCTATAGCCCGCGCGAGCGTTCAGGCCGATCGGGTACGAAGAATGGGAATTCGCAGTCATGGTCTCTCCGTCAAATTCAAGGTTGGACGTGGGTCAAATTGAGAATCAGGCTGCGGATCAAGCTGCCGATTCAGGCGCCCAGGGCTTCCCAGCTCCGTGTAGAGCTCGCAGTAGTTGTGGGAGGCGACCCGCAGGGTCACCACCAGCAGGACGCGGTTGCCCTGAGCATTAAAGGGGTTGGTCTCGTGCCAGACTCTTGAGGGGTGCAGCACGACCAGGCCTGGCCTGGTCTCGATGTAGCGAACCTTTTCCCAAAAAGGAAACCCCGCCATAGGGCGGGGATCCTGCAAGATCAGTTCGCCGTCACCGACAGCCCAGTCCCTCTGGGAAGGGGGACTGCGCCCATACCCACAATCGAGGTAAAGACAAAGGACATGGTCGCAAGTGTGGTGGTAGTGAGGCTGAGCCCGCATCCCCGGCTCATTGAGTGCCGGGGTACAGCGTGCCTGGATATGCAGGTCCTTCGCATTGCGCACACCATAAGCCTCGCGCAAATAGCCCCGGTACAGATCGTCCACCCAGAACTTGAACCGCCCCCAGACCTCGGGAGCCACTTCCTCATGCCGGGGGTGAAAGAGGTTGTGTTGAAACCGCAGCCGCGTATCCACCTCGGGCAGGCCATGCTCCTGCGGGTGGGCTTGGTGGTGTGCAAAGCGCTCGGCCGCGAAATCCCGCAGGGCGGCCAACTCGGCGGCAGTCCAAGGGGACTCATCTCGCAGCACAGGAGTGGGCCAGAACATTTCGATCATGTGACCTCCTCGGATCCAAAGACCAGCGCCAAGCGCAATTCATTGCAGTATCGGGAGATGGGCCGAACCGCATGCAGTGAGCAACCGGGGATGGCCACCACCCGCCCGGGTTTAACCAGAGCGGCGCTCTTGATCTCCCCGTCATCCCCCAAAACCACGAAGTCGCCGCCCCAGTCCCGCTCCCAGCGGGGAACGGGGTAGAGAATCACCGAGCGGGCGGTCGCAGCGAATTCCACGGGGAAGTCCCGGTGGAATGCCGACTCGTCGCCAAAGGCCTGCACGTTCATCCAGACCCGAGTGATCTCGGCGTTGCCAAAGAAACTCGCCTGAACCTTCTGGGCGATCTGCGAAAGCGGCGACTCCACGGCCAGCAGGCGCTCGAATGTCATCTCCGGATGCCAGGCCTTCAGGTCGTAGTGGTGAGGTCGAGAACCTGGCAACACGAAATTGCGATGCCAGAACGATCCCGGAGCCTGGTTATGCGCGCGCCAACCGTGGATCAGGGGCTGCCCCAGAAGCCAAACGCGCAGCCTCTCCAATTCCTGGGGGGCGAATAGGTTGTCATGGACTTCCATAGCGCCCCTACTGCGTGAGCATCACCTGCGCCTCACCCAGCGCAGGGAAGAACTTGAAGCCTGCCTTCAGCCGCACGATGTCGCCCGCCTCCAACCCCAGGGGCAACACCACCGCCTGGGCCGCCCCCTGGTAGGTGCATACCCGCGGCTTGGTGCAGTAACCATTGACGGATTCCAAGTGGACTTCGGCGTCACGAGGCAGGGGATGGCCTGCACCGTCAACCACCTGCAGCGAAAACGCCAGGGGCTGGCCCACCCGGGCAACCAGGGGCGCACTCACCTGCACCGAGGGAAACACCATCTCCCGGGTCTCGTCGTGGGTGTCGTAGCCCAGATTCAGAATGTCCGCGGAGGCCTCGCCCTCGACGACGATCCCACCCAGGGTGGGATGCAGGTTCACAGTCAAAAAGCAATCGTCGAAAGCGCTATCGGCGAATGGCACATTGAGGGCGATCAGAGAATTTTCCTGGCCGACCTTGAACATCTGATTCATCTCATAGGCCGTAAACCGAAATGGCCGGGAGTAGACGTACTGGGGAAAGGGTGCGAGCCATCGACCCAGCTTCCAGTCATATGCGCAGCTAAAGACCTGCCGGTCTGACCAGTTGCGGCTTGCGCGCAACTCGGACACCCGGATCACCGTGCTCGAGAGATCAAAGTAGTCGACGCCATCGACACTGAACGCCGCTGGCTGATCTTCAACCCGGCGCAGCTGGGTGCCGATGACGACCTGCACTTCCTGCTTCATTGCATCGATGTGAAGCTTTATGGCGTAGGCCTGGGCCTGGCTCATAAAGCGAGATCGGCTGATATAAATCTTCATGCGGTCCCCCTCCATCACCAGCCGCAACACGCGCAGTTGCAATTGCAGTTGCAGTTCGTCTTGCAGTTAAACGCCGTGGTGCCGCAGTTGCAATTGCTGTAGCTGCCGCAATTGCAGTTGCAATTGCACGCCCGGTACCAGCGGTGGTATTCACCCCCACCAATCTCATCCTGAGCCAGGTAATAGCCGTCGTAGTTGAGGCCGGTAGACGGAATCGCGTAATTGGCATAGCTCGTTCCACCTGCCCCGTCGTACTGACCGCTGTTGGCGCAGTAGTTAAACCCAAGGCCCCAGGTCCACCAGTTCACATTGGGCGGGGTCCAGTTGGCGTTGCCCTGGCAATTGCCAGATGGCAGCACACCATTGCAGTTGCTGGCCAGGTCGTCGTAGTACTGGTTACTCCGGCCCATCTCCCCGATGTCCTGGCCATCGCTCATGCGATAGCCGGTGTTGCGGGCGTTGTCGGCGGAGCCCGCCTGGCTGGAATAGACCAGGGCACCACTTCCCATGTACAGGTTGCCTGTCATGGTGTCGCCTGTCTTCACCAGGCGATTTGACAAGTCAACGGTAGCGTTCCCGTTGGCGTCAGGGGTATTACCATTTACCGATCTCACAAAGGCTGTGGAGTCGTAGCCATCGAGCTTGTCGGCATCGGCGGCCTTGGCGGTGATGCCGAGATAGGCAGCGTTGTGGTTGTGCGTGCTGGAGGCAAATGCGCTCGCATGTTGACCATCGAGCAAGTCGGCGTCTAGCCCAGTCCCTGAACCGTCGACCGTCAGTAACTTTGCCAAGACATCGGCTGCCGTGTAGCTGGCGGCATTGAGCTTGGCTGCGAACTGCGTATCGATGCCGCTCGCCAAATCCATGATGAAGCGCCAGTTATCCGGGTTGGTCCCGATCAACTGGTAGAGCTTCAACTGGTCCGTGCGGTAGCACAGCATCCCGATCTGAAGGTTGGTTGTTGGGAAGGTGGTACCGCTGTTACACGATATCGCGGTCTTGTCGTTGTTCAGAATCTCGATCAGAGAATCGGACAGTGTTCTGGACGACGGTATGTCGGTGAAGTTTTGCATCTAGTACCCCTGTGCAATCCAGGTGAAGGAGCCGGTCACGCGGGTGCCGGAACTGTTTTCGAGGACGGCTGTGAAGCCTGTCGTTGTGACTGCGCCGAGCAGACGTGGGATGGCCACAGCTGTGCCTCCCTTGTGGGTCATGGTCACCTCTGGTGCGACCCGAAAGCTGCGCGAAAAATAGATTGCGGCACCAGCGGCTGCATCGGTGATCTGGGCAGTGCCTCGATCGAAGATGTCCGGAACATCCACTGTCACCCGCAGGGCATCGATGAATCCGCGGTCTGAGTTGCGCGAATTCAAGACGGCTCTAAAGAGCGCACGCCGGTAGGTGTAGTCACCCTGGATGAAATCCCGAAAGTCGGTGTAGCCTGGCGGATGACCTGCTTCGACGATCGCAGCAAAGTCTTGCTCGGTAATCTCGGTGGTGCCGACGATCATGTCGCTGATCACCCCGTTTGCATGCCTGCGGTACTGCTCGGCCAACGCCAAAGCTTCGCGGGCGTTCAGGCGCAATGCCTTTCGAAGAGCATCTGAAACCGAGAGACTCTCTGTCAGATTGCGACGGTAGGCCACCGTACGACCCAACGCCTCCCCCCAAGCGACTGCCTCTGCCACTCGCTTAATCGTCTGTCGCGCTGCCTGATCTGTGCTGCTGAAAGCCTCCGCTAACGGTTTTCGGACCTGTTTGGCGCCCAGATCACTGACTCCCAAACCTTCGCTGATGCGCAAGATGAATGCAATCAGATCGGTATAGGTCTCGGCAAACGCCACAGCCTCAGCGATACGCTTGGTTATCAGGCGATCCAAGTCATCACCTAGCCCAAAGGCTTCAAAGGCGCGCTTGGTGACACCTCGTTGGGGCGACTCCAAAAAAGGTAGGCTTTCGGAAAGGCGCTTGATGCTGCTCTGACGCAGTCCTTCAGACCAGGTCAAGTTCTCCGTAGAGCTTTTTGTCAGCACACGTGTGAGGTAGTCGGATGCTTGGAAGGCCTCCTTAACTTCCTTGCGAGTGGCCTTCGCGGCGACCTCGGTGAACGCCATTGTTTCGACCCAACGAAGGACAAAGGCGATCAGGTCTGAGTAAGTTTCTCCAAACCCGACAGCTTCTGATTCACGCAGGATCAATCTCTTGGCCAAGGTATCTGCAAAGCCAAGCACCTCGGTGGACCGCTTCGTCCATTGCCGCCCCGTCGACTCGACCAGAGCCAAGCTCACCGCCACAGCCACGTTGTAGACGGCGGGATAGGCCGTAGTCCAGTTCTTTCCGGCGCTCGCGCTTGACCATGTAAAGCCAGCAGAAGCCCAGGTGTACCTTGCACCTTGGGTCTCGCTGACCGTCACCGTATCGGGCATGACAATCAGCTCATCGTGAATGTGAAGACCGCAGTCAGGCTGTCATCCGCACCCTTGTTGACCACGGGGAACACCACACGATCGAGCATGATTCCACCGGTCGCAGCATTGAAGACGCCAGCCTCAGTCAAGGCACCGGTGCTGTCGCCAGCGAGGAAATCCGCTGTGAATGTGAAAGTCTTTGTGCCTGCGGTGTGCGCATAGGTGGCCGCATTGCGGTCAATTTCCGTCACCAGCGCTGACTGGGTCGCTGCTGCCGCCGTGGTGCCTGTGCCAAGCGCGATGAACCCCATCGTCGCGGGTCGGCTGGCGGCTTTGCCAATTGCATCGGCAATGAAATCAAAGCCGACGTTGACGATGATGTTGTCCTTGTGGACCGTCTCGACTTCACCGCTTGCGCGGCGAAGGATGAGTGTCATTGCGCCGTGAAGCTGCATGGATTCGTCGATCATGAAAAGTCCTCGTTAAAAAAAGTGGCGCTGACTCTTTCGAGACCAGCGCCACGGTTGGGGATAAGTCGGCAAACTGGGATCTAGTACAAGCGCAAACTAGTAAACGACCCGATCGGGGTTAAGGCTGCGGTTGCTGACTCGACATCTCCGCCCATGCGGCCAACGAAGAGCCGTCGCTCCGAGGTGGTCTGGCAGACACCTATGCAAATGCGATCGGTCATCGACACGGCGAACGGGACAGTCACTTGCCGGGACAGTTGGTCTTCCAAGAAAAAGACCGATGTGGCCGCGTCATAGCCCACCAATAGAAGCCCTGCGGGTCCAACTGCAACCCAGATCACGCAAGTTGTTACCTCAGCAGGGATGAACCAAAAGGAGGTATGGAACACCGATGGAATGCTCACCGTCCAGGCCACACGGGTGGTGTCCTTGACGAGGAGTCCGTCGCCATATCGGCCGGCTGCATAGGCCACGCCTGCCGCCTGGCTGGAGACCGGACTACCCAGTCCGGTTGTTGAACCGTTAAGACGCCAACCGTAGATTTCACCGGCTTGCAGTGCATCTTCCCTGGCGATTTGGAACCGGGCATCCACGTTGGCGATTGCACCGTCGTAGGCCCACTGGCGCCTGGCCGCATCACTGCTCCAAGGGAAATTGGCCTCTAGCCAAGTGGTTCGGTCATCTACCGAAGCCCCGAGACGGTTGAGCAGAGTGTTCTGAGCCCGAACAGGCGAGACAAGATCGATCTCAAACAAGTACTCGGCTATCTGCGCACCCGTGCTCATGCGCAAAACGTTGTGACCGTTGACCGATACGACCGAGGCAAAGTGCTTGGTACCCGGAAAGCCGAGCGCCTGCTCATCCCGCTCAAGAATCAGGTTGGCGTTTTGCGGTTGGGCAACCACGGTCGACACAAAGGTTGGGGTTTCGCCGTAGATGCCGGGCGATGCGATTGCCTTGATCCAGAAGTTACGCTCGCCATCAAACCCAGATGGCAGCGTGTAGCTTGTGGACTTGACCTCGGCGACAAAGAGAGACGCATCCCAGGCCGCGCCCTCACGGAGTTCGTACCCGACGACTTCAGGCTCAGGATTAGGCTGCCAACGAAATTCCAGCCGGTTTGCCGACTGCACCACATCGAACTGACGAACCGTCGAAGGCGCCTGGAGGCTCAGGACAAAGGTCGTCACATGGGCACTGTAGTTTCCTGAGGTGTCATAGGCTCGGATGTGATACGGGTACAGCCCGGCGGCGCTTTGGTCATGGACCATCTGCGTGCCAGCGGTTTTAGCAACAAGCTGGCCGTTGTCCCAACCAGAACCCACACGGACCTCGTAGCCCGCGAGGTCAGCATCTTGGACTTCATCCCAGGTAATCAGCAGATCGGAGACCCGGCGCTGAACCAGGAAGCCCGTGACATCCGAAGGCGGCAGCGTCTTGCCCAGCACCGTGGCGCTGTAAGTTGCAGGCACGCTCTCCTTGCGGGTAATACCGATGGCACGAAGGCTGAATTCATAAGCCCCCTCCTGCGCATCGCGGATTTCAACGTAATTGGCGCTGGTCAATGGAAGACTGACAAAGTTACCGCCGGCCACCCGGTAGGACAGCCGGTAAGCGACTGCGGTTTGAACCTCATTCCATGAAACCTGAACCAGGACTTGCGCCTGATCTTTCACCCGGTAAAGGCTCTCCTGGACGCTAAGGCCGGTCGGTGCCGCAGGCATATCCGAGAGCACCGTGATCGAGCGAGGTTGTAACGCCAGCCCTTTTTCGATTGCATCGAATTTGCTTGGGTTGTGCGCCAGCGCGGTGACCTCATGCACGCCGGGATCACGCTCGGCAACCGCAACCACCCGAAATAGCTGCGGCTCGATGATCGAGGATGACAGCACCCAAATGGCACCTGGCTGAGGTGACGCGCTAAAGGGGATGGTCACCGTCAACGTCCGCCCCGAGATCGGCCCGACCAGGCGCTCTTCAATTGCCCCCGTAGGCAAGATCACAGACAAACGCCAGGGAAGATCCGCCGGAAGGTCTTGATCCAATGTGACCGTGCTAGCAGATGCGGCGGCGACCCGCCCCCCAAGCCGCATACCACCTCGGACTGGGTCAGCCACTTTGATGACATCGCCTGGGCGTACCACAGCGCCCTCCAGTCCCGTGCGGAAGGTGACGATCTCGGATTCCGACTGTTCGGAGTACAAGAGCCATTTGCCCACGCGGTGCGCCTGTCCTCTGGAGGTGCAGCCAAGCGCCACCACCTCACTTTGCACGATGCCATAGCGAGCAATGCCAGTGGCGTCCTCAACGTACTCCACCTTCTGACGGTAAAAGTCTTCCGGATCATTCCAGGTGACCAAGGCCACGGTGTGGCGCGCTTTGGCAGAAGATCCTTGGTAAGCAAACTCGCCTTCAACCACGTTGCTGGGTGCGAACTGATAGACCGGATCAGCGGGGGCATCTTGCGTCACCGTGATGGCTCCGCCAGACCAGTACACCATTCCCCTAAAGATCGAGGCCATGTCCTGCACGACCTTGTAGGCTTGCTCCCGAGTCTGGAGATACAAGTTGCAGGTAAAGCGAGGCTCAAATCCGCCCAGGCCATTGGGCACCAGTTGATCGCAATACTGGGCTACTCGGTAGAGCGCCCACTTGTCGACCTGGGCCTCGGGGATATACCCACCCAGGCCATAACGGGTACTGGTGACCAGGTCAAAGAAGCACCAGGCAGGGTTATCGGTCCAGGCAATCTTGAAGGTTCCGTTCCAAACCCCGCTGTAGGCCCGAGTGATGGGGTCGTAATTCACCGGGACCCGCACCCGTAGCAGCTTCATGTCATAGCTGCGCCGTGGAATGTTGGAAAACTGCGAGGCATCCACACGCAGTGCCACCAGGGCGCTGTTGGGATACCTCAGCTTGCTCTCAATGACCTCCGTGTACGAGTCGAAGAACGTCTTGTTCTGAACAGCGCTGGATGTGGAGTCCGAAGTAATTCGACGCACCCGGATTTCCCAAGGGCCACTGCCGGTGAGCGGCACGTAGTAGCTGCGCTGGTACTTGGTGGTGGTCTTGCCGGAGATCGTGTCATTGACGATCTCAACGAAGCCACCGCCATTGACCTGCCGATCAATGGCGAAGTTGACCGAGCTCCCGTTCAGATCGCCGTTGGTCGTGTCTTGGTTCGTGAGCTGCGGCACGCTCACCTTGATGCGGACAGCATCCACATCCGGATCAGTGATGGACCGCACGATTGACTGACTGGCTTTGACCTCTACGCCGACGACTACCTCGTTCTCAACAGAGGAGAACCCTGGCACATAGCTTTGCTGCTGGCTGCCATTGCGGGTCTCCAGGGTGACGCCTGAGAAGTTGGCCGTGCCGTCAGAGTTCTGGATCGGCGTGTCGTCCAGGTAGACCGACTGAAGGCCATCGACCAACCCTTCAATCTCGCCCTCGGAAATGAGGTCAACCACCCGCGCATAGGCTTTTGATCGCAGGCTGTCGGGGGCCTCTTGCGCCACACGTGCGCTCCCTCCGCCCCCTTTACCGCCACCGCCAGCACCAATGATGAGCTTGGTCATGCGGCAATCTCGTCCACGTCGATCCCGGCACTGATCACGGCCGAGCCAACAATTAGCCGCCCATACCCAACAGGCACAGGATGCCCCTGAGCGGTCGTGTTGACCGCGCCATTGAAGCTGTAGCTGGGCTTGTTCTCAGGTCGCTCCGAGGGCTCGGTGGCCTTGGGCGTGGGGGCAATCATCTGCGCCACACCACCGAGGATCATGGCGGTACCCACCGAATAGAGCGTCGCCTGGGACAAAAACGCGCCCGACGCAGCCCAGCCCAGGGGGTTCCACCAGGCCACAGCCAGCAAGGCTGCGCCCAGCAATATCTGACCGAGGCCATTTCCACCTGCGCCAGAGACCACCGGTGCTATCGTGATGCGGTTTTGCCCCGTTGGCTCGTGCAGGCGTTCCAGCGTCAATGCCTCACGACCAGCCAGCACTCTGTATCCCACGCCGCGCTCGCCAGAGGACACCATTTCTCGCTCAAAAGCCGGAAAATTGGCTACCAACGCCCGAATAGCCTCCGCAGCCGACGAAATGGCCAGGCTATGCCTGCGACCAAAGCGGCGCCCGAGTTCACCGAGAAGAATGACCGTGACCATATCTAAGGATGTGTGTTGTGACTTTTTGCCAATAGCCGCCGTAGACATCACGACTGGAAAGACGCCCCTGCAAGTGATGAAGAATCAGCCCGTCTCCGAGGTAAACGGCTGCGTGATTCGGAACGCTTGATGCCACCTGCATCAGGAAGCAGTCGCCAGTCTGGAGATCGATCGCATCTACCGGAGAGAACCCGGCCTGAGAGAAGTTCTCCATGTAGAGGTTCTCACCGCGCTTCCACCAATCGTCAAAGCGCACGAAGTTGGGCAACTCCACCCCTCGCTCTGTTCGGAACCAGTCGCGGACCAATGCGTAGCAATCGAGTACGCCGTGAGACCATTCGCGGCCTACCAAAGGGGCAACGTAGCCAATTGGCTCAATGCTCGCCCAGGTATCGCTCGGTACGCTCACGATGTGCCAGGGCAAGCCACTGGCCTCACACGCCACCCGGTCAGCCTGACTTGGCTCGGGCGGCAGGCCCGGATGGCTGTGCACCACGGCCACGATCTGCCCCTGCTCATCGGCCTTAACGTAGTCCTCGGGGTGAATCACGAACTGGTCCGTACCCACACCGATGTTTCGGCACGGCCAGTACACCTCCCGACCCTTGCGGATCACGAGCAGTCCACAAGACTCCCGCGGGAAAGACTCAAGGGCGTGATCGAGCGCCAGGGCCCGGTTTTCAGAAAGCATCAGCGAATCAGCCCTGCAGCCGGAAAGCCCCCAAAGGGCAACTCAGCGTTCTGTCCAAACCGCGCCTTGCAAGAGGACAGACGCTTACCGCAAACGTCGAAGCTGCTCGAGCCAACCAACTGATCGTTGGCATCGAAATGGACCGTGCCGGTGTACCCGCACTCGGAACCCCGGTAGCGCCAGGGACAGACGTTTTGGACGATCTGCCGGCGTGGGAGTGAGACTCCCTCCAGGTCAAACGATGCGGCGAGCTCAAACTCGACAACATCTCGTGTTTCTCTGGACTTGCGGTCGACGTAGTACACGTCGTCAGCAAATTCGGCCGAAGGATCAGCGGTCGGATTGACACCACCCTCAAAATTGACCGCATCCAGGTATTTCGCAAGCGTTCGCTTGCGCGTGATCTTGGCGCCCACCAAGTCCTGGTACGTGAGCACCAGCGCCGTGATCGTCCCGGTGACATTCGCTACCCGCAGGCGCGGCCGAGGAACTTGGCCATTGCCATTGATCTCGAAGCCTTCGACCTCGATGGGAAATGCCTCAAAGGCGTTGCCTTGCCAGACGACCCGCTGCTGCAAAGCGTTGGTGCCAGCATGAAAGCGAACCGGCCCCTGTCCAAACATTGCTAGATCAAGCACAAAGAGTTCGATTACGCTGCTGGGCGCGAGCTTTTGAATTTCAGAGGAGATGGACTGGACGGTCATGACAAATCGAACACCTGTTTGAAGGTTGCCCGAACAGACTCGACATTGGGCTCATCCACCGATCGACTCCATTCCTCACAAACGAACTTGGCCGAAGCACCTCCTGGTGGCGTCCAGTCAAAGGCCTGCACTGCACCGCGTGCACGTAAGAACGCATCGATCGCTGTTGCTTCTGTGCTGGTTCGCCCCCGAAACTCCAAGGACCAGACCTGCGGCTGCGTATTGATGCCGAAGGCCAAGCGCTGCTCGTAGCCGTCGCCGAAGGCCACACGCCGCACATTGGGCCGGATGGACAAATTGGCGCCGACCGATGGTGTCCAGGTGAACGTCGCCACTTACACAGCCCTCCGGCTGTCAAGCAGCCCACCGGCTCGCTTTTGTGCCAGCAACTCCTGGCGAACAGCACTAGCAATCGCACGCCCCAAATCGCGTCCGCCCGGGTCGTCCCCGCGGCTGGAAGCACCCGCGTCCGAAACGCTGACCGAGATGTTGAATACATCCCCACCAGACGCGCTACCGCTCATCGTGACCGGAATGGAGCGACCGTCAGGCAGTGGAACGTAGGCCTCTGGTCTGCTGCCTTCGCCAAAGAGCGCCAACTGGGGTGAGTTAGCAACGCCGCCCGAGGCATAGCTGCGCAAGGCCATGGGGCCAGCAGAGGTCATGACACCACCGCCCGCAAAGCCAAAGAAGCCCATCATGGCGTTGGCCAGCGGGACCGTGATCGCTCGCTGAATCTGAATTCGGATCAGGTCGGAGATGATCGAGTTGGCCAAACTCTTGAAGTCGAGCTTGCCAGTCATCACGAACTGGGTGAGCGCATCGGTCATGCCGTTGAACGCCCGGCTTGTGATGTACTCGATTTGCTTGCCCATCGCCTCGGCATCTTCAATGAAGCTCTTGAGCCCCTTCTGAAATCCAGCGGTGAAGGGCTCCGCAATTTCCTTGGCCCGCTGACCCAACTCCTTCGCCCCGGCTGCGGCAGTACGGGCACTCTCTGCGATCTGGCGCATGGACTCTGCAAATCGCTCATTGCCCGGCGCAGATTCAGCGACGGCGCGCGCCTCGGCGGCCAGTTGCTCGAGTTGCCGCGCACTTTCTTCCCGGGCAGTGGCCAGGCGCCGCAAAGACTCCAACTCGCTGATAGCGCCGGATTCGCGGAGCAGCCGGATCTGCTCCTCTCGGGTCTTGAACTCGGACTCGGCTCGGGATGCCCGCTCCTGGATGTCGCGCAGCGCCTCAAACGGGCTGCGAATGGCGCGCTCAAGAGTGACTTGAGCAGCCTCACGCTCCATGCGCTGGCGTTTAGCCGCCAATGTGGCGAGTCGTTCCTCGATCTGCCGACGTTGATCAGCGGTTTTGGCCACTGTCTCAAGTGCCGTGCGCAGCAACGCCTCTTCCTGATCGAAGTAGGCGCGCGAGCGCTCCAGGTATTCCTGCTGCGCGTTGGCCCGTAGATCGGTTGCTTCCCGAAAGCGCAGGTAGCCCTGCTCTTGGTAGAGGTCAATCACCCGCTGACGGCTTCGCATGATGGCCGCCTCATCATCGGCAAGCGCCTGCAGCGCCTTCGATCGCTGCTCAATGTCAGCGAGTGTGGTCTTGAAGGCCTCACCCGGTTCGCGAATGCTGCGCTCAAGCCCCGACATCTGGACCTCTCGCTCAAGCCGGGCACGCCGGGCCATGACCTCTTCGAGCCGGGCGGTTAGCTTTGCCTTTTCCTGGGTCGTCTTGGCTACGGTCGCTAGGCCGCGCTTCAAAATGGCCTCTTCCTCTGCCATGTTTGCACGAAGACGCTCGGTGAAGTCGTCCTGCGCTGCGATGCGGGCGTCACTGCCTTCCTTGAAGGTCAAAAATCCCTGGCCTTCGTACAGATCAATGATGCGCTGGCGATCCTTCAAAAGCGCAGCCTCGACATCAAGCGCATCCTGCAACCGCTTGACGTCTCGCTCGATGCCCGCAAGCGCCTCGGCGCGGTTGGCGTCGCTTGCGGTGTTGTAGTTGAGAGTGGGCCGCTGTGGTTTATCTCCTTGGGGGCTAGCGCCCGCCTGAGCATTGCGCCGCATCTCATCGAATCGCTGCGTCACCGCGTCGGCCAGCAGCGGCATGTTCCACAGCTCAACATAGTTGCGGTTGGCCTGCTCAACGATCTGGTTGCGCTTCTCCAGCGCCTCGCGTAGCGCCTTGCGATTACCCTCCAAGAGCAAGCCAGAAACACCCCCGCGGGCGATGAAACCCCCGGCTAACTCAATGTCAGCCCAAACCGCCTGGAAGCTGCCGACGATCGACTTGATCCCTTGAAAAATCGCACGAAGGCTGTCCACCAGCACCGCGATTGCATAGGCCGAGGTCTCTGCCCACTTGGCCAGGGTCCCATCATCACGTAGCCTGCTGATGCCCGTTACAGCGTTGTCCGTACCGAACAGGATCTTCTTGAGTTCCTCGGATAGCACCGACAGCGCAGGAATGGCGCTCGTCACCAGGGTCTGGGATACAAAGCTACTTTCTGCCCGCATCCGGGCCATTGCTTTGGATGCCTTGTCAGCTTCCTCGATCTGTTGCGCGGTGAGCCTGATGTTGAGGTTCTGGTTCTCTGCAAGGTCCTTCAAAAAGGGCAGCATTGAGGCACCAGACTTGCCGAACAGGTCCATGGCAAGTGCCGTCTTACCGGCACCGTCCTCGAACTCAGCCAGCTTCAAGGCCACATCGTTAAGCACCTCGGCGGGATCACGCAGATTGCCGCCCGAATCTTTGGCAGTGATCCCGAGGAACTGTAGCGCCTTGCTGGCATCTGCCCCCTCGTCATCCACTCCAGCCAGCGCTTTGGAGAGTTTGGAGAGATTGGTGCCTATCGTCTCCATGGCGGTGCCCGAGATCGTTGCCACCGGGGCCAGGCCAGACAAAGCGGTAGTGCTCGCACCGGTCTGCTCGGATAACTGTTGCAAAGCCGCCGTTGCCTCAATCGTCCGATCAATGAAATCTCGAAGGGCGCCGACCGACGCAGCGCCAACCGCCACGGCAAATGCGGTCTTGGCCACCGTTGCCACTTGCCCAAGCGACGCCTTCATGTCATTGGCGTGGCGGTCAAGGAGGCGCGCCGTGCGCCCCAGATCGGCCCTGAACTCGGAGGTCTCAGCCGAGAGCTTGACGACAAGGGAGCCAAGATCAGCCATGCTTTTTCACCTTATGCGCAAACATTGCCTTGAATCGGGCAACGTTTAGCCGGGCATCGTCACGAGGATTGGCTCGCTCCACGAAGGGCATGAAATCTTCGGGCGAAAACGCACGGGCGTGCTTAGCCCGATTGGCGTTCGCAAAGGTTGAAGCAATCACTCCGCTTCTGAGATCGGCACGCATGTCGCCAAAGGGTTCAAGTTGGTAAAAGGCCATCCACTCGGTGAGTTCGTCGGAGCCGATGCGGGCAAGCAGCTCGCGTACCGGCATGCCCAGCGCAAGCGCCAGGCGAAAGACGAACCGTCGGGTGGGGTTGGCCTTCAGGCCTTTTTTGCTGCTGCCGCCTGTTCAGTCCCAATGCCGTTCAGGCGCTGGGCTACCGCAAAGACACGATCGAGCGCGCGGGCGCTTTTTCTGCCCAGGGCAGCGATCTCGCCATCCTCGAAAAGACGAGCGCCTGCTTCGTCACACAAGGTGAGCGCCACGAGCCGCGCTCGGACGTTTTCCATGCGGCCGTCCCGCTCGCCTTCTCGAGCAATGAGACTCGTCTCAAAGGCGTCGCGGTCGGTGCCGCTCATGGTGCGCACATACACGTCCCCGCCCCATTCGGGTACGTGAACGGTCTCGCGCGGCAGGTCATCGGCTGCCAAGATGGCGTCTTTGGAAAGAATGTTCATGTGCTTCATGCCTCCGTGATGTCACCATCAATCTCGATCGTGACGCTGGCCTCGACCACGGCATCCACGCCACCTTGCACGCTGAACTGCGTCACATAGCCGTAGAAAGTCCAGGTGGCTGCGGGCGTCGTGTCAGTAAAGGTGATCTTGAATTGCCGACGGGCGCGGTTTGCACGATCGGTGCGCAATCCCTGATGCACGGTGTCGTCCGGGTTGAAGTGCAGGGATAACGAGAGCTGTCCCTCATCTCGAAGGCCAACTCGCTTTTCTTTTGAGGTTGATCCGAGATTGGTAACGTCGATGACCGATGCCTGGCCGCCAGGCCCTTGGAAGGACACGACGTTGGGTATGGTCTCGAAGGTGGTGGTACCGAAGCGGGCAATGGTGATGCCCTGCGCGGTGATCGCAGTACTAGGCATAAAAGGCCTCCAGGTGAAAGAAATAACAAACGAGGGGGCGGACGACTCGCCTACCGTTACCGGTAGTAGGTGAAGTCCACAGAAATCCGATAGATGCCGGCTTGAGGGTCGAAATCAGTCAGGCCCATGCGCACATCGGCTAGGGTGTTGATGTCCGCGAGCAGTGCCGAGAGCACCTGGTCCTGCAACTGTTCGCAGGCGACTAACGTTCGGGCATAGGCGTCAACCTGAACCCGCGATCGTTTGAGCGGATTGGGGCCATCCAGCGCGATGACCCGCTCTTCGTCAATGGGCGTGTAGACCAGTGTTGGGTACTGAGCATCTGCAGGCGCGACAACGGCGTACACCTGGCCGGATGCCAGATGCTTGATGGCGTCATAAAAGTCCTGCATCGCTAGCGCCCATTCAAGGC
>JASGCM010000038.1 GCA_030054175.1 Alphaproteobacteria bacterium
TCATGGCTCCATCTTCTCAAAGTGTGGAGCCTCCTCAAAACCCGGGGCGATTCACAGAGGCAGGTCGTTACTTGCGCACCTTGTTCCCGACCTGCGCGAAATGTCGGATGTGCTTCAGTTGTTTTCGGTCAATTGTTCCAGTATGGCGGGGTTCTCCAGGGTGGAGGTGTCCTGGGTGATGGCCTCGCCTTTGGCCAAAGAGCGCAACAGCCGACGCATGATCTTGCCTGAACGGGTCTTGGGCAGGTTATCGCCAAAGCGGATGTCTTTGGGTTTGGCGATCGGCCCGATTTCCTTGCCCACATGGTCGCGCAAGATCTTGGCGATCTGCTTGGCTTCATCACCGGTCGGGCGCGCACGCTTCAGGACCACAAAGGCACAGATGGCTTCGCCCGTGGTGTCGTCGGGGCGGCTCACCACGGCGGCCTCGGCCACCAGCTCGGTGCAACTGACCAGGGCAGACTCGATTTCCATCGTGCCCATGCGGTGGCCAGAGACATTGAGCACGTCGTCGATGCGACCTGTGATGGTGAAGTAGCCAGTTTTGGCGTCGCGTATGGCACCGTCACCGGCCAGGTAGTATTTGCCTTTGAAGTCGTCAGGGTAGTAGCTTTTCTTGAACCGCTCGGGATCGCCCCAGATGGTGCGGATCATCGACGGCCAAGGCTTTTTGATGACCAAAATGCCACCTTGGCCATTCGGTACATCCTCGCCTGTTTCGCTGACGATGGCCGCCGCAATCCCGGGGAAGGGCAAGGTGCACGAGCCAGGCACCAGTGGCGTGGCACCGGGCAAAGGGGTGATCATGTGGCCACCGGTTTCGGTTTGCCAGAAGGTATCGACAATCGGGCAACGCCCTTGCCCCACATGCTGGTGATACCACTCCCAGGCGGCAGGGTTGATCGGTTCGCCAACCGAACCCAGCAAACGCAGGCTTGACAGCTTGTATTGACTGGGGTGCACGGCTGCATTGCCCTCGGCCGCCTTGATCAGGGAACGGATGGCGGTGGGGGCGGTGTAGAAAATGCTGACCTTGTGATTCTGAATCATTTTCCAGAAACGACCGGCGTCGGGGTAGGTGGGCACCCCTTCGAACACGATTTCGGTGCCGCCCAAGGCCAGCGGGCCGTAGGTGATGTAGGTGTGCCCTGTGACCCATCCGATGTCGGCAGTACACCAAAACACATCATCGGCACGCAAGTCAAAAGTGTATTCGGTGGTCAAGGCAGCGTGCAGGAGATAGCCGCCGGTGGAGTGCTGGACCCCTTTGGGCTTGCCGGTCGAGCCCGAGGTGTAGAGCAGGAATAGCGGGTGCTCGGCCCCGACCCATTCGGGTTCGCAATGGGTGGGTTGCGAGTCGGTCAAATCGGCCATGAAGCGGTCACGCCCGGCTTTCATTTCGATGGCCACCCCCGTGCGCTTGACCACCAGCACGTTTTTGACGCTGTCGCAGCCCCCCAAGGCCAGCGCTTCATCGACGATGGACTTCAGTGGCAACTGTTTGCCCCCGCGCACCTGCTGATCGGCGGTGATCACGGCCACTGCGCCGGTGTCTTCGATGCGGTCACGCAGCGACTGCGCCGAAAAACCGCCGAACACCACCGAGTGGGTGGCCCCAATGCGGGCGCAGGCCTGCATGGCGGCCACGCCGTCGATGGACATCGAAATATAGATGATGACGCGGTCGCCTTTTTTGACACCCAGCGACTTCAGGCCGTTGGCCATTTGGCAGGTCTTGGCCAGCAATTCGCTGTAGGTGGCCCGGGTCACTTCGCCGCCATCGGCCTCGAAAATCAAGGCGACTTTGTCGCCCAATCCGCGCTCGATGTTGCGATCCAGGCAGTTGTAAGAAGCATTGAGCGTGCCGTCTTCAAACCACTTGAAAAAAGGTGCGTTGCTGTCATTGAGCAACTTGGTAAACGGTTGCTTCCAACTGATCAGGCGGCGGGCGTGCTCGGCCCAATACCCCTCATAGTCTTGCTCGGCCTTTTGACACAGGGCCTGGTAGGCGGCCATGCCCGACACTTTGGCCTGGGCAGTGAATTGGGCGGGTGGGTTGTACGGGGTGTTTTCGGTACTCATGCGCGGTCTCCTCGAATCAGATTCTGACAAAACGTGCAGACTGTCGCTACTGGCTCTTACAGGCTACTGACTGGCACGGGACAGACAGGAACAATGCCAGTGCCTGTACGCGCCCAAGCCCCCTGCCGTTCGCCCTACAATTGAAACCTATGTCCCAACCCAAACCCCCTGCCCTGCCCCGGCTGATTTTTGCCAGCCGTTGGCTGCAATTGCCCCTGTATCTGGGTCTGATCGCCGCCCAAGCGGTGTATGTCTGGCACTTTTGGATCGAATTGATCCACTTGCTGGAGGCGGCTTTTGGCAGTCCCCATGCCCTGCAGGCCCTGATCGATGGCATCGGCCACAAAAGCGACGCCCCCATCTCCAAACTCAATGAAACCATCATCATGCTGGTGGTCTTGGCGCTGATTGACGTCGTCATGATTTCCAATCTGCTGATCATGGTGATCGTCGGCGGCTACGAGACCTTCGTCTCACGCATGCACCTGGAAAATCACCCGGACCAGCCCGAGTGGCTCAACCATGTGAATGCCTCGGTATTGAAGGTCAAACTGGCCACTGCCATCATTGGCATCTCTTCCATCCACCTTTTGAAAACCTTCATCAACGCGGCCAACTACGACGAAAAAGTACTGATCTGGCAAACCGTGATCCATGTCACTTTCCTGCTCAGTGCACTGGCCATCGCCTACACCGACCGACTTTTGCATCCCCCCGCTTCGGACCATTGACATGACGACCACATTGCGCCAAAAAGACCTGATCGAGTCCATTGCCGCTGCCCTGCAGTACATCAGCTATTACCACCCGGCCGATTACATCCAGCATTTGGCCAAGGCCTATGCCATTGAAACCTCGCCGGCAGCACGTGACGCCATCGCGCAGATCTTGACCAACAGCAAGATGAGCGCCTTTGGCCACCGCCCGATTTGCCAAGACACCGGTATCGTCAACGTCTTCATCAAAATCGGCATGAATGTGCGGCTCGAAGGCTTTACGGGCAGTTTGGAAGATGCCATCAATGAAGGCGTGCGGCAAGGCTACAACCACCCAGACAACATGCTGCGCGCCAGCGTTGTGGCCGACCCCCAGTTCGCCCGCAAAAACACCCGCGATAACACCCCTGCCGTGATCTTCACCGAACTGGTGCCAGGCGATCTGGTGGATGTGACCGTCGCGGCCAAGGGCGGCGGTAGCGAGAATAAATCCAAGATGGTCATGCTCAACCCCAGCGACAGCATCGTCGACTGGGTGCTCAAAACGGTGCCCACCATGGGTGCCGGTTGGTGTCCGCCGGGCATGTTGGGCATCGGCATCGGCGGCACGGCTGAAAAAGCCGTGCTCATGGCCAAGCAGAGCCTGATGGAAGACCTCAATATGTACGAGTTGCTGCAGAAGTCCTCCAAGGGCGAGAAGCTCGATCAGGTGGACGAATTGCGGTTGGAGCTCTACCACAAGGTCAATGCGCTGGGCATTGGCGCCCAAGGATTGGGCGGACTGACCACGGTGCTCGATGTCAAAATTCAGATGTATCCGACCCATGCGGCGTCCAAGCCGGTGGCCATGATTCCCAACTGCGCTGCCACGCGGCACGCGCACTTCGTGATGGATGGCTCGGGCCCCGTGCACTTGGAGGCTCCTTCGCTGGATCTGTGGCCCAGTGTGGCCTGGGAACCCGACACCCAAAAAAGCCAACGCGTTGACCTCAACAGCCTGACGCGTGAGCAAGTGGCCAGCTGGGAACCGGGTCAGACCTTGCTGCTCAATGGCAAGATGCTGACCGGTCGTGATGCGGCCCACAAACGCATCCAGGACATGCTGGACAAAGGCGAACAACTGCCCGTTGATTTCACCAACCGCGTCATTTACTATGTCGGCCCCGTTGATCCGGTGCGCGATGAAGCCGTGGGCCCTGCGGGTCCAACAACCTCTACCCGCATGGACAAATTCACCGACATGATGCTGGCGCAAACCGGCCTGATCGCCATGATCGGCAAGGCCGAACGCGGCCCCGAGGCGATTGAAGCGATTCGCAAGCACCGCAGCGCTTACCTGATGGCCGTGGGTGGTGCCGCCTATCTGGTCAGCAAAGCCATCAAGACCGCCAAGGTGGTGGGCTTTGCGGACCTTGGCATGGAAGCCATCTATGAATTTGATGTGGTCGACATGCCTGTCACAGTGGCGGTCGACGCCGGTGGCACCAGCGCACACATCACAGGTCCAGCCGAGTGGTCCCAACGCATCGCCACGGGCGAGTTCATGGGCATCACCTTGGCATCGGTTTGAGCCCAACCAAGGGGCGTTGCACCGGTGAGATCGGTGGGGCTCAGTGCAAATGGCGGGGTTTGCGACCACCGCCGTGACCGCCTGAACCGCCGTGTCCGCCCCTGGGGGGCTTGCCCAGTTCCAACGAATTGACCAGGTTGTCGAAGCGCTCAGAAAAAAGGCGGTCAATCTCTTGGATGACGCCGTTGAGTTCGCTGGCCTCGAAATGCCGCTCCATGAGTTGCACGACATCCTCGATCAGCAAATCGCGTTGCACCTGCATGATGGCTGCGGGCGTGGGACCCACGAAGAGCATCAGAAAGTCATCGCGCGAGGTGGCACCGCCCGCCGCTTCTTCCTCGTCGAATTCGGCATCGTTAAAGGTCACTTCCAACACACCGCCGCTGGCCACCAGTTCATTGAGGCCCATGCACAGGTCGTCGAGGTTTTGCCGAAAATCTTCGTCACCTGACACCGTCCAGCAAATGTGCAGCATGTGCTGCAGCTTGTCGTGGCGGATGCCGGGTTCATCATCGTAGGCACTGGCCGCGCCATCGGACAATGAGCGGGCGCCGGCGTATTTCCATAAAGGCTTGAGCGCTTCCTGGATGTCTTCAAAAGCCACCTCTGGGCGCAAGCCCAGATCGCCATGGACATGGATTTCAAAGGGAGCGTTATAGCGTGTCATGTGTGTTCTTTCGTGGTGCCCGGAACCGGAATCGAACCGGTACGCCCCATTTCTGGAAAGCGGCGGATTTTAAGTCCGCTGTGTCTACCTATTTCACCACCCGGGCCCAATGTGGTCATTGTCGCAAAATTCCAGCACAATCCAAACCATGGCGTTCATTCTTGGGTGACCGATGATTTTCAAGGTCTTTGCAGGGACGGTTTTCTTGACTCTGATGGGTTGCGCCAGCCATTCGACCGATATGGCCAGACAACTGGATCAGTCTCTACCCGAGTATCGAAGCAAGGCCTGCCAACAAACTTTGGGTGAAGTCTGGGTGCATCAAGACATTAAAAATACGGCCATGGTGGCCACTCCCATGTTGGCTCTGGCCACAGGCCCCGTCAGTACCATTCCTTTGCTGATCGCGCATGTGGGCTTGAGTGCGGCTGATCGCGTGGATGCGTCAACTTTGGCACGTCGCTGCGGGGTGCCAGCACCCGGGGTGGTCAGCATCTCCACCGGGATCGCCACAGACGCTGCCCTGGGGGTGTTGGGGGGCAGCGCGGGGGCGGCCGTCACCAAGAACCTGCCAGCCTCAGCCCCGATCCCTGCGCGCTGATCAGGCCCATTGGGCCACCACCCGACCGATGACCTGACCCGCCTTCAATTGATCGAGCGTGGCAGAGATTTCCTCGGGCGCGCACAAATGGGTCGGGGTTCGGGGCAAACGCCCCGACTGGGCCAGAGCCACCACCTCACGCAGTTCTTGAGGCGAACCCACATAAGAACCTTGCAGGGTGATTGCGCGCTGCGCCATGGGGACCAGTGAAACGGGGATTTGTCCGCCATACAAGCCCACCACCACGTACCGACCGCCTTTGCGCAGGGCCGCCAAACCCAGGGTGGCGGTGGACTCGGCCCCCACCAGATCGAGTACGCCCCAGACCCCGCCGGGCAAAGCCATCAATTGGGCCAAGGCCTCAGGGTTGGTGGGATCGAAGGTGTGCAGGGCGCCCAAGTCTTGAGCTGCCGGCCATTTTCGGCTGTCGATTTCGCAGACGGCGATGTTGGAGTGGCCCAAGGCGCGCAGCATGGCCACAGCCATCAGGCCCAAGCCACCAGCGCCCATCACCACAATCCAGTCGGTAGGTGAACACGGCATGAGTTTGCGTGCGGCGCTGTAGGTTGTCAGCCCAGAACAGGCCAGAACCGGGGCATAGGCGGGGTCGATGCCGTTTGCATCGATCAGGTAGCGGGGATGGGGTACCAACATGTGCTGGGCATAACCACCCGGCTTTTGTATGCCCAGGAAACGCGGGGTGGGACACCAGTTGTCCATGCCTTCCAGGCAACGAGGACAGGTTCCACAGCCCGTCCAGGGATAAACCAGCACATCTTTCCCCATGGGCACTTCTTTGGCCTCAGGGCCAGCACCCACTACAGTGCCATAGGGCTCGTGGCCCATGATCACTGGCGGCTTCATGCCGCGTTCGCTCATGTGGAATTTCTTGCCACCGCCCAAGTCGAAGTAACCATCTCGGATGTGAACGTCCGAGTGGCAGATGCCGCAGTACTTCACTTGAACCAGCACCTCGGTGCCCTGGGGCACCGGTTGCTCCCGGACGGCTTGCTGAAGGGGCTTGCCCCAGTCCTGAATCTCGTAGCTGATCATGTGGGCTCTCCTGAGTGAACCCAATCCTAGCCTGAAAAGGATCAACTGGCGAACGGGGTCTGGAGTTGGAGTTGGAGTTGCCCCTTTAGACCGGACAGTTTATTGTTCTGTCAAAGGAGTT
>JASGCM010000026.1 GCA_030054175.1 Alphaproteobacteria bacterium
CCGTGAAGGCGGCAAGACCGTCGGCGCCGGCGTCGTTGCCAAGATCATGGAGTGAGGCCAGACATGTCCAAGCAAAAAATTCGCATCCGCCTCAAGGCTTTCGATTACAAACTGATCGACCAATCGGCCGCCGAAATCGTCGATACTGCCAAGCGCACCGGCGCGATCGTCAAGGGCCCCGTGCCCTTGCCGACCCGCATGAAGCGTTTTGACATTTTGCGTTCGCCGCACGTCAACAAGTCCAGCCGCGACCAGTTCGAGATCCGCACCCATCAGCGTCTGATGGACATCGTGGACCCGACCGACAAGACGGTGGACGCCTTGATGAAGCTCGACTTGCCCGCTGGCGTCGACGTCGAAATCAAGTTGCAGTAAAACCGCCGAGTCCGCAGCCCGCGCTCATGAGGCGCGGGGTCGCCGGACAAAAAAACCGCTCAACCTTGAGCGGTTTTTTATCGACAGTTCAATGCCTCACTTCAACCAACCGCGTCTACGGAAGTACCACATGGGCACCAAGGCGCTGATCAGCATCAGGACCAAGGACATGGGGTAGCCCCAAGTTTGAGCCAACTCGGGCATGAACTGGAAGTTCATGCCGTAAATGCTGGCGATCAGGGTCGGGGGCAGCAGGGCCACGCTGGCCACAGAGAAGATCTTGATGATCTTGTTCTGGTTGATGTTGATGAAACCGACTGTGGCGTCCATCAAGAAGTTGATCTTGTCGAACAAGAACGCGGTGTGGCTGTCGAGCGATTCGATGTCACGCAATATTTGGCGCGCTTCTTCGAATTGTTCGGCATTGAGCATGCGCGAGCGCATCATGAAACTGACAGCGCGGCGGGTGTCCATGACGTTGCGGCGGATGCGGCCATTCAAGTCCTCTTGTCGGGCGATGGCTGCCAGAACCTCGCCGGCCAAGGCATCGGTGACGTCACCGGACAAGACCTTTTTACTGACCAATTCGAGGTGGTCGTAAATGTTCTCGAGCGTGTCGGCAGAATATTCAGCATCGGCATCAAAGAGTTTCAACAGTACCTCTTTGGCGTCGGCAATCAGACCGGGTGCACGGCGCGCGCGCATCCGCAGCAAGCGAAACACCGGCACGTCCTCGTCGTGGATCGAGAACAGCACGCCCTTGCTTTTGAGGGCGTTGTTGTGTTGATTCAAGATAAAGGCGACGCGCACAGTGCGCGGTTCGTCTTCATCGGCGATGAGAAAGTCCGAGCGGATGTGAAGCTCACCATTGTCTTCCTCGTAAAAGCGTGCTGACTCCTCGATGTCCTCGTCCATCGCGTCGTCGGGGATTTGCAGGTCGTAGTACTGCTTGATCCAGTGCTTTTCTTCTGGGCTGGGGTTTTCCAAGTCAACCCAAATCGGCTGAAAGCGCGAAAGCTCTTCCAGCGACTCGATTTCTTCCTGAAACAGGCGGCCATTGGCCAGCGTGAAAATATTGAGCATGGCGGTAACGGTGCGGGCACCGGGTGCGAAAAAGAAGAAAAAAGATCGCTTTCGAACCCGGCAGAACAATGCCCTGACCGAACCCGAAAGCTACCGACTAGGGTAGGTTTCCAAGGGTGGCGCTCCATGTTGTGAACATTGGGGTGAATTATGGCACCGCAACATGAAAATCGTGTGAATTAATCACGCCATACCGTTGATTTTTTGAAGCCTTGGGTGCATGATGAAAGCGAACCCAACAATTCCCATGAAAAGGAGAGCAGGCATGAACCTCACGATCAGCGGCCATCATTTGGAAGTCACCCCCGCTTTGCGAGAGTACGTCACGCACAAACTGGATCGGGTCATTCGGCATTTTGACCAAATGGTCGATGTCAAGGTGTTGCTCACCGTTGAGAAGCAAAAAGAGAAAGAAAAGCGCCAGCGCGCCGAGTGCAATATCCACGTCAAAGGCGGTGATTTGTTCGCCGAATGCGCGCACGAGGACCTGTATGCCGCTGTTGACGAACTGGTCGACAAGCTAGACCGTCAGGTGGTTCGCCACAAAGACCGCATGCAAGACCGCCACTCGGTGGCCAAGCGCATGATGTGAGCTTGTGTGCCGGGCAGCTTGCCCCGCGCAGGTTAAACACCAGTGGGCAGTGCCCGATGGATTCTTGTGTGGTGAAAACCATTCACATAATACTTTTGTTTTAAATATTCTCCCTTGGTTTTGTGCTCGCGGGTGCATAATCTCGCGATCATCATGAATCGTTTATCTTCCATTTTGCCTGTCACCCAAGTCCTAGTGGATGTGGAGGTCACCAGCAAAAAACGCGCTTTCGAAGAGGCTGGACTCTTGTTCGAGTCTTTGCACGGCCTGAGCCGCGCCGTGGTTGCCGATAGTCTCTTTGCGCGCGAGCGATTGGGCTCGACCGGCTTGGGCCATGGTGTGGCCATCCCTCACGGACGCATCAAAGGGCTCAAGAGTCCGATGGCGGCGGTGTTTTTACTGCGTGATGCCATTGGCTTTGACTCGCCTGACGAAGCGCCAGTGCAGTTGCTGATTTTTTTGCTGGTGCCCGAGGCCTCGACACAAAAACACCTGGAAATACTGTCCGAGATCGCCGAATTGCTCAGCGACGGAGATGTGCGCAACCGCATGATGGCTTGCGCCGATCAAGCGGGTTTGCACCACCTCATCGAGCACTGGAGTTCGGCCCAAAAGGCCTGAGGTTGCGACATGAAACCCAATGTGGTCAGCGCCGATGTGCTTTTTGAGGAGTTCAGAAAGCGCTTGTGGTGGCAGTGGATCGCCGGCCTGGATGCTTCTGAGCGCCGCTTTGACGAAGTGGCGGTGCGCACGGCACGTTCAGGTGCGGACTTGGTCGGCTACCTGAATTACATCCACCCCTATCGATTACAGATGCTGGGTGAGCGTGAGGTGCGCTACCTGACGCGAGGCACGCCCGAGGACTGCGCCCGTCGCATCAACCGCATCGTCACGCTAGAGCCTCCGGTATTGGTGCTGGCCGATGGCCAGCAAGCACCCGATGCCTTGCTGAATTTGTGCGAACGCGCCAAGATTCCGCTGTTTGCCACCCAAGAGTCTTCGGCCCTGGTCATCGATCTGCTGCGCGCCTATTTGTCCAAGCACTTTGCCGACCGCACCACCATGCACGGCGTGTTCATGGATATTTTGGGTCTGGGGGTCATGATCACTGGCGAATCGGGTCTGGGCAAAAGCGAGTTGGGTTTGGAGTTGATCTCGCGCGGTCATGGCCTGGTGGCAGACGACTCGGTTGACCTGTATCGAATCAACCAGACCACCATCGAGGGGCGTTGCCCTGAATTGCTGCAAAATTTGTTGGAGGTACGTGGCATCGGTTTGCTCGACATCAAGGCGATTTTTGGTGAAACGGCTGTGCGTCGCAAAATGCGTCTGAAGCTGATCGTGCATCTGGTGCGCCGCGAAACCCTAGAGCGGGACTACGAACGCTTGCCACATGAACCGCTGATGCAGGACGTGCTGGGCATCGGGGTGCGCAAGGTCATCATTCAAGTGGTCGCCGGGCGCAACATCGCCGTCCTGGTCGAGGCGGCGGTGCGCAATACCATTTTGCAGTTGCGCGGCATCAATACCTACGATGAATTCGTTGAGCGGCATCGTCAAGCCATGCAAAACCCCTGAGCTGGACAATTTTTGGCCAAGGCTGTGGACATGGTCGCGCCGTTACAATCAAATTTTGGTGTCCCATGGAACTTGACCACATGAAACCACGCTTCAGTTGGACTCGTTTTGCGCTGTTTGCGCTGACGTTGCTGTTGGCTTCTTGCGGCAGCCTGAAAGATACAGTGTCGCTCCTGCCCACTGCGGTGCAGCCCTACCGAGTCGAAATTGTGCAAGGCAATGTGGTCACGCGAGAGCAATTGGCAGTCCTGCGCCCAGGATTGAGCCGCAACCAGGTGCGCGACGTATTGGGGTCTCCGTTGATTACCAGCTTGTTTCATGCCCAGCGCTGGGATTATGCGTTTGCCATACGGCGCCAGGGCGCACAACCGCTACAGCGCCATGTGTCGGTCTATTTCGAGGGCGATCGAATGACCCGCGTCGAGGCGGACGAACTGCCTTCCGAGGCCGAGTTCACCGCACGCATTGACACCCAACTCAAGGGCAAAGCCAAGGCCCCCAAACTGCAAGCCAGCGAAGAAGACCTGAAACGCTTCCCGCCCAAATCTTCGGCCCAGCCCGAGCAAGCGGTAATGCCGCCGGTGAACGTGCAGGCCTATCCCCCGTTGGAAAGCCCATAAGCCGGACTGGACATGAACACACCTTTGAACATCGCCATAGCCGGTGCCAGCGGACGCATGGGGCGCATGCTGATCGAGGCCGTGTTGGCCGATCCCGCTGCACATCTGAGTGGCGCCCTGGATGTGGCCGGTGCCCCTGGCTTGGGGCATGACGCCGCCGCCTTTTTGGGGCGTGAAAGCGGCGCGAACATCGTCACCGACCTGACTGCTGGACTGCTAGGCGCGCGTTGTCTCATTGACTTCACGCGCCCCGAAGGAACCCTCGCGCATTTGCGCGCTTGCCGCGAGCGAGGCGTGGCAATGGTGATCGGCACCACGGGGTTCAGCGATGAGCAAAAAGCAGAAATCGCACAAGCCGCTCAAGACCTTGCGGTGGTGATGGCGCCCAACATGAGTGTGGGGGTGAATGTCACTCTCAAGTTATTGCAAATGGCCGCACAAGCGCTGGCCACGGGCTATGACATCGAAGTCATCGAGGCGCACCACCGACACAAGGTCGATGCCCCGTCGGGCACCGCCCTGAAGATGGGTGAAGTGATTGCCGAAGCCTTGGGCCGTGACCTGAAAGATTGCGCCGTCTACGAGCGCTATGGCCACACTGGCGAGCGCGACCCCTCGACCATCGGCTTTTCGACCATCCGGGGCGGCGACATCGTGGGAGACCACACGGTGTTGTTTGCCGGAACCGGCGAGCGCATCGAAATCACGCACAAATCATCGAGCCGAGCGACTTATGCCCAAGGCAGCTTGCGGGCCGCGCACTTCTTGGCCAGCCGCAGCAACGGCTTATTCGACATGTTTGATGTTTTGGGGTTGCGCTGAAAGCGCCGCCCCACCCCTCCTGACCATGCAAGACAAATACGAACCATCCGCCATCGAGGCGGCGGTACAGGCCGAATGGGGCCGCCGCGATGCCTACCGTGTGAGCGAAGACCCGAAGAAAAAAAAGTTCTACGCCTGCTCTATGCTGCCTTATCCCAGCGGCAAGCTGCACATGGGCCATGTGCGGAACTACACGATCAACGACATGCTGACGCGTCAACTGCGCATGCGCGGCTTCAATGTGCTCATGCCCATGGGGTGGGATGCGTTTGGCCTGCCGGCGGAAAACGCCGCCATCAAGAACAAGGTGCCACCGGCGAAGTGGACTTACGACAACATTGCTTACATGAAGAAGCAAATGCAGGCGATGGGCTTGGCCATCGACTGGTCGCGCGAGGTGGCGACTTGCTCGCCTGAATATTACAAGTGGAACCAGTGGCTGTTTTTAAAGATGCTGGGAAAGGGTGTCGCCTATCGCAAGACCCAGGTGGTGAATTGGGATCCGGTCGATCAAACCGTGTTGGCCAACGAACAGGTCATTGATGGTCGCGGCTGGCGCACCGGTGCTTTGGTGGAAAAGCGCGAGATCCCAGGCTACTATCTGGACATCACCCGCTACGCGCAAGAGTTGCTCGATCATGTGCAAATCGACAACCCCAAGGCCACGCTGACTGGCTGGCCCGACAAGGTGCGCTTGATGCAGGAAAACTGGATCGGCAAAAGCGAGGGCGTGCGCTTCGCTTTCCCACACCAGATCCGAGGAGCTGACGGCGCGCTGATAGGCGATGGCCGCATGTACGTATTCACCACCCGTGCCGACACCATCATGGGCGTGACCTTCGTGGCCGTGGCCCCTGAGCACCCGCTGGCTGCCCACTCGGCCGCAGGTAATCCCGCGCTGGCGGCCTTCATTGAAGAGTGCAAAAAGGGCGGCACCACCGAGGCCGAACTGGCACTGCGCGACAAAGAGGGCATGCCCACGGGCTTGCAAGTCACACACCCTTTGACCGGCCAACCGGTCGATGTCTGGGTGGGAAACTATGTGTTGATGAGCTATGGCGACGGCGCGGTCATGGGCGTGCCGGCGCACGACGAGCGCGACTTTGCGTTTGCCCGCAAATACCAACTGCCAATTCGTCAGGTGGTCAGCGTGTCCGATGGCCCCTACGATGACACCCAGTGGCGCGAGTCTTACGCCGACAAGCAATCGGGGCAGTGCCTGAACTCGGGTGAACTCGACGGCTTGAGCTTCAAGCAAGCGGTCGACAAAGTGGCCGTCCTGTTGGAGCAGCACGGCCTGGGCGAGAAAAAAATCACCTGGCGTTTGCGTGACTGGGGCATCAGCCGCCAGCGCTATTGGGGCACCCCGATTCCCATCATCCACTGCGACGAGCACGGTGCCGTGCCAGTGCCCGAAAAAGACTTGCCAGTGGTGTTGCCGGAGGACTGCGTGCCCGATGGCTCGGGCAATCCGCTGAACAAGCACGAGTCCTTCCATGCCGGCGTGACCTGTCCGGTGTGCGGCAAAGCCGCGCGGCGGGAGACCGACACCATGGACACCTTTGTCGATTCTTCGTGGTATTTCATGCGCTACTGCGACCCGCATAACCACCAGCAGATGGTGGCCGGTGGGACCGAATACTGGATGCCGATGGACCAGTACATTGGTGGCATCGAGCATGCGATTTTGCACTTGCTGTACGCGCGTTTTTGGACCAAGGTGATGCGCGACTTGGGCTTGATGAAAGTCGATGAGCCCTTCACCCGATTGCTCACCCAGGGCATGGTGCTCAATCACATCTATTCACGACGCACCGCCAAGGGTGGCAAAGATTATTTTTGGCCACACGATGTCGAGCACGTCACCGACGAGTCGGGCAAGGTGGTCGGTGCCCGCCTGAAGAGCCCTGCCGAGAGTGGGGATGGCCTGTTGCCGGTGGGCACAGCCATCGACTACGAGGGCGTGGGCACCATGTCGAAGTCGAAGAACAACGGCATCGACCCGCAAGATCTGATTGAGCGGTACGGCGCCGACACCGCCCGCCTGTATACCATGTTCACCGCCCCGCCCGAGGTGACCCTCGAGTGGAATGATTCGGCGGTGGAAGGCAGCTATCGCTTCTTGCGGCGCCTGTGGGGCTATGCCCACAAACACAGCGCCACTTTGGTTCGGGCCACGGCCCAAGACCTGAGCGCCGCCCCTTTAGGCGATGCCGCCAAGGCCTTGCGCCGAGAGCTGCATCTGGTGCTGCGCCAGATCAGTTACGACTACGAGCGCATGCAGTACAACACGGTGGTGTCGGGCTGCATGAAGCTGCTCAATGCGTTGGAGGACTTCAAATCCGGTGGCAGCAACGGTGACGCCGCCGTGCTGTGTGAAGGGCTTTCGCTGTTGTTGCGCTGCCTGTACCCGGTGTGTCCCCACGTCACCGAGGCGTTGTGGGGCGAGTTGGGCTATGCCCGCGCCGCCGGACTGTTGCTGGACGCGCCCTGGCCCAGGGTAGACGAAGCGGCCTTGGCGCAAGACGAAATCGAATTGATGTTGCAAATCAATGGCAAGTTGCGTGGCGCCATCCGGGTTCCGGCTCAGGCGGATCGGGCGGCGATTGAAGCGCTGGCCGTGGCCTCTGAGGCGTTCATCAAGCAAGCGGCCGGTGCCGCTCCCAAGAAAGTGATCGTGGTGCCTGGGCGCCTGGTCAACTTGGTGGTCTGAACAGGAAACGACGCCATGGCCCTGACGCGACGACTTTTCAGCGCAGGCCTGCTGGGTGGGGTGTTGGTGGGTTGCGGGTTTCACCCGCGCCAACCTGATTCTTATGGTTTTGGGGTTATCCTGATTCCCGCCAACCCATCGCCCTTGTTGACCGAATTGCGCCGCTTGTTGGCTGCCGACCGACGCATTGAGGTGTTACAAGACTTGCGCCAATTCGAGCGCGCCGACTTGAGGTTTGAGTTGTTGCAAGAAACCCGAGAGAAGATCGTGATTGGGCGCAACACAGCCGGTGGCGTGCGCGAGTTCCAGTTGCGCTTGAGGGTGAGGTTTCGGGTGCGTGATCGTTCGGGCATTGAGCGAGTCCCCGAGACCGAGTTGTTGCAGCAACGCGACATCAGTTTTTCTGAGTCGGCGGTTCTATCCAAAGAGGTGGAAGAAGAGTTGCTTTATCGCAATATGCAAAGCGATGTGGTGCAGCAAATCGTGTGGCGTTTGGCCCGTTTGCGGCCTGCCGGAGCCTGAGCATGCAGGTCGCGCTGTCGCAGTTGGTCGCCCATCTGTCCAAAAGCCTGAAGGGCATCTACGTATTGCATGGCGACGAACCACTCTTG
The DNA here is from genome assembly GCA_030054175.1 of Alphaproteobacteria bacterium. GTDB lineage: Bacteria > Pseudomonadota > Gammaproteobacteria > Burkholderiales > Burkholderiaceae_C > Limnohabitans. The sequence continues at coordinate 8,395 of JASGCM010000026.1, forward strand.
CTGCAAGAGGCGGCCGACCAAATCAGGGCGGCGGCGCGCCAACAGGGATTTGGCGAGAGATCGGTGTTCACCGTGGCCGGTGCCCACTTTGATTGGAGCGCGGTGCTGGCCGCCGGAAGCTCGATGAGTTTGTTTGCCGATCGGCAACTGCTGGAAGTGCGTATCCCATCGGGGAAACCTGGTAAAGAAGGCAGTCAGACCTTGCAGGAGTTGGCCGAGCAAACCGATGGCAACGATGCTTTATTGGTGTTGGTGTTGTTGCCCCGAATGGACAAGGCCACCCAAGGCAGCGCCTGGTTCGGGGCCTTGGAGGGGCGCGGCGTACAGGTGCGCATCGTTCCCATCGAGCGTGCGGCCTTGCCAGCCTGGATCGCCCAGCGCTTGGATGCCCAAGGCCAAAGGGTCGAGGCCGGCACGGCCGGACAGGCCACTTTGCAGTTTTTTGCTGACCGCGTCGAAGGCAATTTGCTGGCCGCGCACCAAGAAATCCAAAAGCTGGGCTTGTTGTATCCGCCCGGCGAACTGACCCTGGAACAGGTTGAAGCCTGCGTGCTGAACGTGGCCCGTTACGATGTTTCCAAGCTTGGCGAAGCCGTCTTGTCCGGGCATCGGGCGCGTGTGCAACGCATGCTCGATGGCCTCCAGGCCGAGGGTGAGTCAGAAGTGCTTGTTCACTTTACTTTGGCGGAAGACATCCGCGCACTGCGTCAGGTCAAAGAGGCCACCGCCCAGGGGCAACCCCTGCCGATGGCGCTGCGCGAGAACCGGGTTTGGGGATTGCGCGAGCGTTTGTTCGAACGGGTGCTGCCGCGTTTGGCCATGGTGGACTTGGACAATCTGTTGCTGGCAGCCCACACCGTCGACGGCTTGGTGAAGGGTTTGAAACAAGCCGACTGGCCCTCTGACCCCTGGCAAGCGTTGCATCGGCTGGCCATGCAATTGTGCGAGGCGTGCCAGCCTGCACCAATCCGCGCCAGATAAGCCTGCCCGACCTACAATCAGGGCATGAACTCGGTGACCACCCAAGAGCTGGTGCGAGGCCTGGGCGCCCAAGCCCGCGCGGCCAGCGCACGGATGGCCAAAGCCAGCGCCGCTCAAAAATCGCAAGCTTTGCGTGGCTTGGCCGCGCTGTTGCGCGAGCATGTGGCGACTTTGCTGACGCACAACGCCCAAGACCTGGCGCGAGCCCAAGCCGCCGGTTTGGCTGAACCCATGGTGGATCGTTTGCGCTTGACGCCCAAAGTGATCAACACCTGCGCTGAAGGCTGTGAGCAATTGGCGGCCATGCCTGACCCCATCGGCGAGGTTTCGGGTTTGCGCCAGCAACCCAGCGGTATTCGTGTGGGTCAAATGCGGGTGCCTTTGGGCGTTTTTGGGATGATTTTCGAGAGCCGCCCGAACGTGACCATTGAGGCCGCCAGTTTGTCGATCAAAAGCGGCAACGCCTGCATCTTGCGCGGTGGCTCCGAAGCCATCGAATCGAATAAAGCCTTGGCCGCTTTGGTGCAGCAGGCCTTGCAAGAGGCCGGGTTGCCTGCTGATGCCGTGCAACTGGTGCCGACCACCGACCGCGCGGCCGTGGGCCAGTTGATCGCCATGCCTGAATTTGTCGATGTCATCATTCCCCGGGGTGGCAAGGGGCTGATCGAACGCATCAGCGCCGAGGCCAAAGTGCCGGTGATCAAACACCTCGATGGCAACTGCCACACCTATATTGATGACCCGGTCGATTTGGACCTGGCCTGGACTGTGACCGACAATGCCAAGACGCAAAAGTACAGCCCTTGTAACGCCACCGAGAGCCTGTTGGTGGCGCGGGCTGTGGCACAGGATTTCCTGCCCCGTATGGGCGAGATGCTGACGCTCAAAGGCGTCGAGTTGCGTTGTTGCCCCGAGTCCAAAGCGTTGTTGCGTCAGGTGTCCGGGGCCCGATTGGTCGACGCCACCGAACTAGACTGGAGCGAGGAGTACCTGGCCCCGATCCTGAGCGTGAAAGTGGTGGCCGGTTTGGACGAAGCCATCGATCACATCAACCGCTATTCCAGCCACCACACTGACGCGATCCTCACGCGTGACCATGTCCATGCCCAGCGCTTTTTGCGCGAAGTGGATTCGGCCAGCGTGATGGTCAATACCAGCACCCGCTTTGCCGATGGCTTTGAGTATGGCTTGGGTGCCGAGATCGGCATCTCGACCGACAAATTCCATGCCCGTGGGCCGGTGGGCATCGAAGGGCTGACATCCCTGAAATGGGTGGTGTTGGGCCAGGGCGAAATCCGCTCATAAAGAACAACAAAGGAAAGCATGGTTCCCCATCTGACCACGGCCTTGACAGGCCCCATCAATGAACTTGAGCAGCGCATCCTCGACTCGATGCCAGCCATTGAACGCTGGTTTCGCCTAGAGTGGATGGAGCACACGCCACCGTTTTACACCTCGGTCGACATCCGCAATGCCGGCTTCAAGCTGGCCCCGGTCGACACCAATTTGTTTCCAGGTGGATGGAACAACCTGACGCAAGAGATGCTGCCTTTGGCGGTGCAAGCGGCCATGGCGGCGATTGAAAAAATCTGCCCTGAGGCGCGCAATCTGCTGGTGATTCCCGAGAACCACACCCGCAATACCTTCTACCTCAGCAATGTTGAGCAGTTGCAACGCATCTTCCAGATGGCAGGTTTGAATGTGCGCATTGGCTCGATCAACCCCGAGATCACCGAGAGCACCCCGATTGCCTTGCCCAATGGCGAGACGGTTTTGCTTGAGCCCGTGATTCGCAGCAAACGTCGATTGGGCTTGAAAGATTTTGACCCCTGCACGATTTTGCTGAACAACGACCTCAGCGCTGGCATCCCGGGTATTTTGGAGGACCTGCACGAACAATTCTTGTTGCCGCCTTTGCACGCAGGCTGGAGCGTGCGGCGCAAAAGCCAGCACTTTGCCAGCTACGAAGAGGTGGCCAAGCGATTTGGCAAGCTCCTGGGTATCGATCCCTGGTTGATCAACCCGATGTTCAACCAGTGTGGCGAGGTGAACTTTTCCGATGGCACTGGCCTAGAGTGCCTGAAGTCCAATACCGACGCCTTGCTCACCAAGATCCGCCGCAAGTACAAGGAATACGGCATTCAAGAAAAACCGTTTGCCATCATCAAGGCCGACAATGGCACCTATGGCATGGGCATCATGACCGTGCGCGACGTGAAAGACTTGGAAGCCCTGAATCGCAAGACGCGCAACAAGATGAGCGTCATCAAAGACGGACAAGAGGTGTCGGAAGTCATCATCCAAGAAGGGGTGCTGACCCACGAGCAAATCAACGACGCTGTGGCCGAGCCTGTGGTCTACATGATGGATCGATATGTGGTCGGCGGTTTTTATCGGGTGCATGCCGAGCGAGGCATCGATGAGAACCTGAATGCACCGGGTGCCAGCTTCGTGCCTCTGGCGTTTGAGCAATCGGCCCATACGCCGCAGCCTGGCGCCAAGGCCGGAGCCAGCGCCCCCAATCGCTTCTACATGTACGGCGTCATGGGTCGCCTGGCCATGTTGGCCGCCAGTTATGAACTGGAAGCGACCGATCCCGACGCCGAAATTTACGACTGATGTCTTCCCAGTCCACTGCAGCATCCTCTCTGGGGGCCTTGACCCTGGGGGCCATTGGGGTCGTTTATGGCGACATCGGCACCAGCGTGCTGTACGCCATGAAAGAAGTGTTTGGGTCTGGCCATGTGCCTTTCACCCACGCCAATGTCTATGGCATTTTGTCGATTTTCTTTTGGACCCTGACGATGATCGTCTCGGTCAAGTACGTGACCCTGGTGTTGCGCGCCGACAACCACGGCGAAGGCGGTTTGGTGGCCATGCTGGCCCTCGCCTCCGAGTCGGTCAAACAGCGTCCGAAGTTACAGCGCAGTTTGCTGCTCTTGGGGATTTTTGGCACCTGTCTGTTCTACGGCGATGGAGTGATCACGCCAGCCATCTCGGTGCTGTCTGCGGTTGAGGGTCTGGAGGTCGTCTCCCCCGCATTCAAGAAAACCGTCATACCGCTCACCCTGGTGATTTTGTTCGGCTTGTTTTGGGTTCAAAAGCGTGGCACAGGTGGCATTGGCCGATTTTTTGGCCCCATCACATTGGTCTGGTTCGCGGTGATTGCCATCCTGGGTGTGTATCACATCGGCAGCCACCCCGAGATTTTGTGGGCCATCAGCCCGCACTACGCGCTGGGATTCATCATCGAGCAACCTGGCACCACCTTCATCATTTTGGGGGCGGTGGTGTTGTGCGTGACCGGTGGCGAGGCTTTGTATGCCGACATGGGCCACTTTGGCAAAAAGCCGATTCGCCTGGCGTGGTTCGCCATCGTGATGCCGGCATTGACGCTGAATTATTTTGGCCAAGGGGCTTTGTTGCTGGAGCAACCTGAAGCAGTGGCCAACCCGTTTTACCTGATGGCCCCAGAGTGGGCCTTGTTGCCCTTGGTCATCTTGGCCACGGCAGCCACAGTCATTGCCTCTCAGGCCCTGATTTCGGGTGCTTTCAGTGTCACCAAACAGGTGATCCAACTGGGTTTTTTGCCCCGCTTGCAAATTCACCACACCAGTGTCAGAGACACCGGGCAGATTTACATTCCCTTCGTCAACTGGGGCCTGTTTGGCGCCATCGTGCTGGCGGTGATGTTGTTCAAGTCCTCCAGCAACCTGGCTGCGGCGTATGGCATTGCGGTGTGCACCGACATGCTGATCACCACCATCCTGACTTTTTATGTCATCCGCTACAGCTGGAAATACCCGCTGTGGGTGTGCCTGGCGTCGACCGGCATCTTTTTTTTGATTGACTTCGCTTTTTGGGCGTCGAACTTGCTCAAGATGTTTGAGGGGGGCTGGTTCCCCCTGTTCATCGGTGGCGTCATCTTGACGTTCATGCTGACTTGGCATGATGGGCGACTGTTGTACAAGGCCAAACTGCGTGACGATGCGCTGCCCTTGCAAGATTTCCTGGATTCGGTGTTCATGGCGCCGCCGGCCCGGGTGGAGGGCACGGCGGTCTTTTTGACCAATGAAATGGGCACCGTGCCCAACGCCATGCTGCACAACCTGAAGCACAACAAGGTCTTGCACGAGCGCAATCTGTTCGTGACAGTGCAAAGTCATGGCGTGCCCTGGATTGGTTTGGACAAACGCTTGGAAGTGACACCCTTGCGCCACGACTGTTGGCAGGTGGAGATTCACTATGGCTTTAAAAACGACCCGGACGTGCCCGGCGCTTTGGCCCTGTTGCCCAGCCATGGCTGCCCGCCCGTCGAGGCCATGATGACCAGCTATTTCCTGTCGCGCGACAGCATCGTTCATACGGTGGGTGGCGGCATGGCGCCTTGGCGCGAAAAACTGTTTGCGCAGATGCATTTGAACGCCAGCGCCGCCGCCGACTTCCTGAACCTGCCCTCGAATTCGGTGGTTGAGATGGGCAGCAAGATCGAGATCTGAATCATGGAACTGCTGTTTGTCGTCGACCCACTCGACACCTTCAAAACCTACAAGGACACGACCTTTGCAATGATGCGTGAAGCGCAGCGCCGAGGGCATGTCACTTGGGCTTGCCAGCCGATTGAGCTGTCATGGCAAAGCGGTGGTCGAGTGCGGGCGCAGGCCACGCAGATCCGGTTGACCGGTCAGTCTGAGGCTTGGTACGAAGTTCAAACGCAAGTCGACCGTGAGTTGCGCGAATTTGATCGTGTGCTGATGCGCAAAGACCCGCCTTTTGACAGCGAGTATTTCTACGCCACCCATGTGCTCAGCCAAGCCGAGCGCGAGGGCGCACGGGTGTACAACCGGCCTGCTGCGTTGCGCGAGCACCCCGAGAAGCTGGCGATCATGGCGTTCCCGCAGTTCGTCTCGCCCACGTTGGTGACGCGCGATGCGGCACAGGTGCGGGCTTTCCAGGCCGAGCACGGCGACGTCATCCTCAAGCCCTTGGATGGCATGGGCGGCATGGGCATTTTCCGTGTCAAGGCCGATGGCCTGAACCTGGGGGCCATCATCGAGACGCTCAACCGCGATGGGGCGCAGACGGTGATGGTGCAAAAATTCATCCCCGACATCGCACAAGGCGACAAGCGGGTGCTGCTGATCGGTGGTCGGCCGGTGCCCTTTTGTTTGGCGCGAATTCCGCAAGGTGGCGAGGTGCGCGGCAATCTGGCCGCTGGCGGCAAAGGCGTCGCGCAAGCGCTGACGGCGCGCGACCGCGAGATTGCCGAGGCGCTGGGGCCGACACTGGTCGCTCGCGGGCTGTTGTTGGTGGGCTTGGACATCATCGGTGATCGGCTGACCGAAATCAACGTCACCAGCCCAACTTGTTTTCAGGAAATTACCGATCAAACTGGCTGTGATGTGGCCGCGCTCTTCATCGACGCTTTGGAGCAAGTCTGAGCCGGGAGTGGCCTAAACCCGTTGGCCGTCGACAAACACCGCCAATTCGCCGTTGCGCAATTCGGTCCAGCTTTCATTCTGGGTCAGAGGCGCGGTGACGACCACGGCCACGCGGTCGCTGGGGTTGGTGTGCTCGGCAAAATTGACGCTCAGGTCTTGGTCCCGCAAAGTTGCCGTGGCAAAGGGGTGGCGACGCTCGATATAGCACAGCTGCGTGCTGGCATGCGCCCACAGAGCCTGACCGTTGGAGAGCAGCAGGTTGAAGGTGCCGTGACGCGCGATCTGGGGCAGTAACTCTTGCAGCGTCAGTGTCAACTCGGCCACGCTGGGCAATTGCGCATGCGATTTGGCCAACTCTTGCATCAGCCAACAAAAGGCGCGTTCGCTGTCGGTGTCACCCACAGGCCTGAAGTGCCCATGCAGATGCGGTGCAAAGTTGGCCAAGTTGCCGTTGTGCGCGAACACCCAGTAGCGGCCCCACAACTCGCGCACGAAGGGGTGACAGTTTTGCAGCGAAACTTCCCCCTGGGTGGCTTTTCGGATGTGGGCAATCAGGTTGCGGCTCTTGATGGGGTAGTGGCGCAGCAACTCGGCCACTGGCGAAGTGCTGGCGGGCAAGTGGTCGACGAAATGGCGCAAACCGCGCGCATCGGGCGAGCCCTCAAAAAAAGCGATCCCCCAGCCATCGGTGTGGTGGTCCGTCACACCCGCGCGCAGACTGAAACCACTGAAGCTGAAGGTGGCGTCAGTGGGTTGATTGCAGTTCAGGCCCAGCAGCTGGCACATGGGTCAATGCTCAGCCCGCCAAAGCGCAGCGTGGGCAGATGCAGGCTTTGTTTTGCGCCGCTGTAGGCACACGGGCCAGCACCTCGGCACTGAAGTGTTGCACAACGCACCAACACGGTTGGCGCGATTGACCGCTGACTTGGGCCGCATGCATGGCGCAACCGTTGGGCTGCCCGCACAGCGGGCAGCGCGAGGGATCGACAGCGTTTTGAGCCATGACCAGCGTTCAGGCGCCAGCCTTGACCTTCAGGCGCCAATCGTGCAGCAGGGGCTCGGTGTAGCCGCTGGGCTGCACCAGGCCTTTGAAGACCAGATCAGTGGCAGCCTTGTAGGCGGCCGACTCTTCAAAGCGTCCATACATCGGTCGATAGGCCGGGTCGCCGGCATTTTGGCCATCGACCACTTTGGCCATGCGCTTGAATGTGGCCTTGACTTGCGCCGGAGTGACGATACCGTGCAGCAACCAGTTGGCGATGTGCTGGCTGGAGATGCGCAGCGTGGCGCGGTCTTCCATCAGGCCAATGTTGTTGATGTCTGGCACCTTCGAGCAACCCACGCCCTGATCGACCCAGCGCACCACATAGCCCAAAATGCCTTGGATATTGTTTTCTAGTTCTTGCTGGCGTTGTTCGGGGGTCCAGTTGGTTTTGGTGGCGACGGGAATCGTCAACAGGTCATGGAGCAGGTCGTCGTAGACATCGTCCAGACGAGTCTTCTCTAATTCTTTTTGGACCGCCGTCACATCGACCTGGTGGTAGTGCATGGCGTGCAATGTGGCTGCGGTGGGGCTGGGCACCCAGGCGGTGTTGGCACCGGCTTTGGGGTGTCCGATTTTCTGCTGCAGCATCGCAGCCATCAGGTCGGGCATGGCCCACATGCCTTTGCCGATCTGGGCGCGTCCGCGCAGGCCACATGACAAGCCCACCAGCACGTTGAGTTTCTCGTAGGCCTGGATCCAGGCGGTTGAGCGGATGTCGCCCTTGCGCAGCATGGCACCGGCGTGCATGGCGGTGTGGATCTCGTCGCCGGTGCGGTCAAGGAAGCCGGTGTTGATGAAGGTCACGCGCGTTTTGGCGGCGGCAATACAGGCCTTGAGGTTGACGCTGGTGCGGCGCTCTTCGTCCATGATGCCCAGCTTGACAGTGCTGTCGGCCAGACCCATGAGTTGCTCGATGCGGCCAAACAGGTCGGCGCTGAAGGCGACTTCTTGCGGGCCGTGCATTTTGGGTTTGACAATGTAGATCGAACCGGTGCGCGAATTGCGAATGCCGTTGGCGCCGTGGCCCTTGAGATCATGGATGGCGATCAGGGTGGTGATCACGGCGTCAAGAATGGTTTCCGGGATTTCATGCGTGCGGCCGTCAGCGCCGGTGTACAAAATGGCCGGGTTGGACATCAGGTTGCCCACGTTACGCACGAACAGCAGCGAGCGACCATGCAACTTCACCTGTCCTTTCCCTTCAGGGTCTTGATAGACGCGATCGGAGTTCAGTGTGCGGGTGAAACTGCGGCCGCCTTTGCTGACCTCTTCCACCAAGGTGCCCTTCAAAATGCCCAGCCAATTGCGATAGGCCAAGACCTTGTCGTCGGCGTCCACGGCGGCAATCGAATCTTCCAAATCCAGAATGGTCGACAAAGCGGATTCGACCACCAAATCGCTCACGCCTGCCGGATCGGTTTGGCCGATGGGGTGCTTGGGGTTGATTTGCAAATCGAGGTGGATGCCGTTGTGCTCGAACAGCACACTGCTGGGCCGGGCGGCATCGCCCTGATAGCCCTTGAATTGCTTGGGTTTGGCCAGACCGACGCTGGCGCCCGATTTCAGTCGCACTTGCAACTGGCCGTTGATGACCGAGTAGTCGGTCGAGTCGATGTACGAACCCTTTTTCAGGGGCGCCGTGCGGTCGAGCACATAGCGCGCGTATTCAATCACCTTGGCGCCGCGCTTCTCGTTGTAGCCGGGGCCTTTCTCGCAACCATCGGTCTCTGGAATGGCGTCGGTGTCGTACAAGGCGTCGTACAGTGAGCCCCAGCGTGCGTTGGCGGCATTCAGGGCGTAGCGGGCATTCAGGATGGGGACCACCAACTGAGGGCCGGCTTGGATGGCCAATTCGGCGTCCACATTGGCCGTGGTGCATTTGACTTTACCGGGGTCTTTCACCAAGTAGCCGATTTTTTCCAAGAAGGCACGGTAGGCCTTCATGTTTCTGATCGGGCCGGGGTGGGCCTTGTGCCAAGCGTCCATCTCGAGTTGCAGTCGATCACGTTCGGCCAGCAATGCGTCGTTGCGAGGCGCGAATTCAGCGACGATGGCGTCAAATCCTGTCCAAAACGTGGCGCTGCTGACGCCGGTGCCGGGCAAGGCTTCGTCTTCGATGAAGCGGTACAAATTGCTGGCAACTTCCAGGCGATGAACGATGGTGCGAGAGGTCATGATGAATTGAGGGCCTAGTAAAAAAACAAAAACCGCATGGGCACAGACACCAAGGGCATGATGGGTGAAATCTTATCGGACTCACGTCGCCCCATTGTATGGAGCAGACGCCAAACATTGATGACTTTTATGAGGGAAATCGCCGGCGTCTGGGCGCTCATCCGGCTGTCTGGGGCGTGACCGGTGCGCGTGGGGGGGTGGCTTCGGGGCGCAGCAATTCACCGCGCATCAGGCCCCGCAGCGTTTGCCGGCTCAGCCACAAAATCACCGCACTGGTGATGGCCAGCGAGGCCAGTGCCGGAGCCCAAAGCCAGGCGCCTTGCTCTGACTGGGCTTGCATCAGAGATGCAGAGGTGAACGCCGTCAAGGGAAAGCTGAGACCCCAGTGTGGCATACCAAAAGGAAGTTTTACAATGATTTTGATCTGAGTAAGCGCCCACATCATAGACATCAAGGCCATGCCCCAAACGGCCCAAATGATGGCTTGCGGCGGGTGCCACAGATTGAGGGACAGGGTCAGTGCAGAGGGGGGGACGATCAGGATGAACCAGGTCGGCGTCATCGGCGCGGGCAGCGGGCCGGCTTGCATCTGACGCACCACCAGCATGACCAAGGCCACGGGCCAGAGCATGACCCCTATGCCTGCTTGCACGGCCGACCAGGTGGCGTGGCCCAGAGGAACGCCCGCCCAGGGCACCAGCAGATGGCCCACCAACGAGAGGTAAACCACCGGCGTGATGGCAGCCAGTGGAGTGCCGCCCTGGTCGGCAGGGCGCATCCAACGCGTGATCACCCAGTAGGTGGCGGCGCATTCGCCCAAAGCGCCCGTCCACCAAACCAATTGCAAGACCAGGTGGGTTTGGTGCGTCAAGCCGATCCACAAGGCCGAAAGCAAAATCAAACCGATGGGCAATGCGGCCCAAAACGTGTGTCGCACGGGATGCTGCAGGTCGGCAGTAAAAGCCTGTCGGTGGGCATTCAGCCGCCACAGGCTGGCGGCGCAGACCAAACCCATCAACACGCTGGCCAGCGCGGCGCAAAACCAGGCGATGATTTGTGCTGGTTCGCCCAAGCTTTCGATGGCGCGTGACCAAGACAGCCCTAGACCGGCCCAGCCCATGACTGGAACAAACCAAGCGGGGGACAAATGCTCGAGAGCGGACGGGCCGCTGCGTGTCTGACTCATGGTGCAAGTATAGGTCAAGCGCTGCCCGAGGCCAGACGCCCAGGCGTCTGCGCCCCACCTAGAATGGCCCCATGTCACCTTTTGTCCTGTTGCAGCACCTGTTGCCCAAGTTGTTGTTGACCCGTTGGGCAGGCCTGTTGGCCCAAGCCCGTGCCGGGCGTTTGTCGCAAGCTCAGATTCGCTGGTTCATCCGCCGCTATGGCGTGGACATGTCCGAGGCGACCCAGGCAGATCCCGAGGCCTATGCCTGCTTCAATGATTTTTTCACTCGCGCGTTGCGTCCAGATGCCCGGCCGTTGGCTGAGGCTGATTTCGTTTGCCCAGTGGATGGTGCCGTGAGTCAGCTGGGGCACATCGAGGGCGATCAAATTTTTCAGGCCAAAGGCCACCGCTACAGCATCCAGGCCTTGCTGGGCGGCGACGCCGCACAAGCCGCCGCTTTCCAAGACGGCGAGTTCGCCACCATTTACCTCAGCCCGCGCGACTACCACCGCATTCACATGCCCTGCGCGGGTGGGTTGCGGCGAATGACGCACGTCCCTGGCGACTTGTTTTCGGTCAATCCCGAAACGGCCGCAGGGGTACCGGGGCTGTTCGCCCGCAACGAGCGGGTGGTGTGCCTATTCGAGATGGCCGACGGACGCCCCATGGCTTTGGTGCTGGTGGGCGCGACCATTGTGGGCAGCATGGCCACCACTTGGCATGGGGTGGTCAACCCGCCGCGCCCAGGCGTGGTTCGGCACTGGGACTATGCGCCAGGCCAGCAAGACTTGGCGCAAGGCGCGGAGATGGGGCGGTTTTTATTGGGCTCGACCGTGGTGTTGCTGTGGCCACGCGACGCTGTGCGACTGGCCACCGATTGGCAGGCTGGCAGCCCAGTGCGCATGGGCCAGGCCATGGGCCTGCGCCCCACTCACTGAAACGCGACTTCGTCGAAACTGCGAAGTTTGCGACTGTGCAATTGCTCGGGGCCCTGCGCCCGCAAGAGATCCAGCGCCCGCATGCCGATGCGCAGGTGCTGATCGACCCGTTCGCGATAGAAATGGTTGGCCATGCCGGGCAACTTGATCTCGCCGTGTAAGGGCTTGTCACTGACGCACAACAAGGTGCCATAGGGCACGCGAAATCGAAACCCATTGGTAGCGATGGTGGCGCTCTCCATGTCCAGCGCGACGGCGCGGCTTTGGCTGAAGCGGCGTTGCGGCCCCTGGTCGGGCAGCAGCTCCCAGTTGCGGTTGTCGGTGCTGGCCACGGTGCCAGTGCGCATCAACCGTTTCAAGTCCACGCCCGAACAGCCGGTGATTTCTGATACCGCTTGCTCCAGCGCAATTTGTACTTCCGCCAAGGCTGGAATGGGCACCCACAGCGGCAGCTCTTCGTCCAACACGTGGTCTTCTCGAACATAGCCGTGCGCCAACACATAGTCCCCCAGTTGTTGGCTGTTGCGCAAGCCAGCGCAATGCCCCAGCATCAACCAGGCGTGTGGGCGCAACACGGCGATGTGGTCGGTGATGTTCTTGGCGTTGGCCGGGCCCACGCCGATATTGACCATGGTGATGCCGCTGCGGTCGCTGCGCATCAGGTGGTAGGCCGGCATTTGCGGCAAGCGCGGTGGCGCTTTGCCACGCTCGTCCCCGGCTTGTGCGGCCAAGCCCTGGCGGCGCGTCACCAGATTGCCTGGTTCGACAAAGGCTCGGAAGTCAGAGTTCGGGTCGGCCATGGCCTGTTGCCCCAGGCGGATGAATTCGTCGATGTAGAACTGGTAATTGGTGAACAACACGAAGTTCTGGAAATGATCGGGGCTGGTGCCCGTGTAGTGGCGCAAGCGCTGAAGAGAATAGTCGGTGCGGGCGGCAGTAAAGAGTGACAATGGGCGAGACTCGTTGCCGCGAGTGCGCCAAGTGCCATTGGCGATGCCGTCGTCCATGGCCGACAGGTCGGGCAGGTCGAAGAAATCGCGCAGCAACATGCGCCGCTGGGTGTCCATCTCGCCTTCAATGTGGTCGTGCTCGCCCAAAGCAAAGTGCACGGGCATGGGCTGGTTGCTGATGCCTACTTCCAGCTCGACCCCATGGTTGCGCAACAGCAAATCCAACTGCTTGGTCAGGTAGGGGCCGTACGGGTCGGGGCGGGTCAGGGTGGTCTCAAAGCGCCCCGGTTGAGCGACAAAGCCATAGCTTAAATGTCCGCCGGGGTGCAAGTCTTGTCGCAGCACGGTATCGGTCTGGATGCGCACAAAGGGGTAGCAGGCCCGTACCCGATCGGTCAGGGTTTCACCTTGGGTGAAGGCTTGCAAGTGCTCTTTTAGATGACCGGTGGCCTGTGCGTACAAGTGCTGGATTTGCGCCACAGCAGAGTCCGCATCGCGGTGTCGTGTGGGGGCGATGAAGGGGGGCGAAATAGGCATGCGGATATTTTCCACCCAATGTGTGACAAGGCCATGTCAGTCCCCATGGTGGGGTGATGGGCGGGGGTATGGCGCCGGTGTTATACTTTGCAGTCTGGCCCGGTAGCTCAGTTGGTAGAGCAGCGGATTGAAAATCCGCGTGTCGATGGTTCGATTCCGTCCCAGGCCACCAAATTTTTCCCGACGCTTCTTGTCGGTTGATGGCGGTTCATGTCGGTTCGTGTCGGGTTTAGAGGGCGGCTTTTGGCGGTCCCCGATTCGCGAACCGGTCCACATGTCGAACTCGCTCTATCCCAATCCCATATAAATCAACAACTTATACGTGTGTCGACACGTTTTTAAGTCTGCTTTTTGGCATCTTGCCAATCCACATCAATGAGCATGAATGGGCGGGCTCATGAATTCGATTCCTGACTGCTTGGTTTCGAGGTTTCTGTCTTCACCAGACGCTCAATTTCATACTTAACCAGCTCGTCATACGGATACAAAATCCGTCCCTCAATCTTGACGTAGCTAGGACCTTTGCCATCACGACGCCATTGTTGAAGGCGCGAGTTTGAGCAGTACCACCGTTCCGCCAACATCGCTTCCGTGAAAAATGCCGGGGGTGGACCACTCGTCACCACCTGAGTGACAGAATTTCTCGGTGGCTTTGATTTGCGCGGTCTGCGCTCATGAGGTTGCAGCTGCTCACTGATCTGCTCGATCTTGTTTCTGAGAGCCCCCATTCGTTTGAGCTTTTCCCAACCCAGCGGAACAAAAGTCACCTCTTGCCCTTGATCATTGATACGTCTCTCGGGAATGGCCGTGTCTTCAATTTCTTGAAGCTCTCGCTGGAGAGTTTTTCGTTTCTCTTTGAGCTCTCGAATTTTTTCGGGGGTCATGAGCTGCTCCTTGCTGTTGAACTGCTGCAATGTTCAACGATAAGCATAGCCCGATGTTCACCACGCTGATGAACGACGCCCGTCGGCCACAAGCCGTCACACGATGTGCTCAAGCATACGACTGCTTTGGAGTGAGATGTCTTCTGCCGATCTTCGAGTTACGTGATTTTTTAATTTTTGGGAAAGTCAATCTGCAGTGATGTTGGCCGCATGAATAACCTTGCCCCAGCTATCTAGTTCTTTCTTGGTGAAGTCGGCCAGTTGTGCAGGCGTCATGGTTTCCACGGCGGTGCCTGAGTCTTCTGCCTTCTTGCGGATTTCCGGCATTGCGAGAATCTTGTTGATCTCTCTATTCAGCAACTGCACCACTTCAGAAGGCGTGCCTGCGGGCGCGTAGACAGCAAACCAAGAGTCTAGGTTGAAGTTCTTAAGATCCGATTCCAGTGTGGTTGGTACCTGCGGCAGAGACGATAAGCGTGATTGGCTGGTGACCGCGAGTCCTTTTAGTTTGTCTGCTTTGATTTGACTGACTACGGAAGCCGGTGTTGTAAAGAATAGGTCCACTTGGCCACCAAGCAAATCTTGCACAGCCGGACTCGCACCCTTGTAGGGCACGTGCGTAATTTGTGTCCCCGTCAGTTGCTTGAATAGTTCTCCTGCGATGTGCTGTATTGAGCCGTTGCCGGAAGATGCGTAGTTCAATTTTCCCGGATTTGCTTTGGCGTAGGCGATCAACTCGCCCAGAGTGTTCGCAGGGATGCTGGCTTTGGCCACCAAGACTTGCGGAGCTTTGGCGAGCATGGCGACCGAGACGAAATCCTTGATTGGGTCCCAACCAGCCTTTTTGAACAGGTGCGGATTTCCAACTTGGTAACCACTGTAGGCAAGTAGCAAGGTATAGCCGTCGGGCTTTGCCCGGGCAACGAACTGGTTGCCGATGTTGCCGGAGGCACCGGCCTTGTTATCAATTACCACGGGTTGTCCGAGCGCGCGTGACAGGGGCTCGGCAATCAGACGCGCTGAAAAGTCGGTCGTACCGCCGGGCGCGCTAGGAACGACGATGGTGATTGGGCGATCTGGGAATTTGGCTTGTGCCCATAAGGAGGCGCTGCTGAAGCAGGCGATTGCAACAGTAGTTGCTGCCACAAGATAGCGACGTTTCATTGTTTGTCTCCTTTGTGCATGAAATCGGATCGGCTGCTCATGCTGGAACAGATAGTTCAATCAGGTTATGGTCGGGGTCCCGTACGTAGACCGATCTGATCTTTGAGGTAGCCCCTGTTCGCAACACTGGTCCTTCCACAATGGGCCAGTTCATGGCCTTGAGATGCTCGATCACCTCTTCAAGTGGGATGCTGACGATGAAGCAAAGATCCAAAGCTCCCGGCACGGGCAGGTGTGCCTTGGGCTCAAACTCGTTGCCCTGCACATGCAGATTTATTTTCTGGTTGCCAAATTTGAAAGCTCGCCTCTCAACAGGTGGCGTGCCGCCAACAAAGGTTTCGAGCTTCATACCAAGCACCCGGGTGTAGAAGTCAATGCAGGCGCTTTCACGGGATGAGGTCAGAACGAGGTGATCGAGTTGGCTGATCATGTTGATTCCTTGAGAAGTTCATGTACCGATGCTGGTATGGGATGCAAATCTGTTATTCGTCCTGCCTTGGCGACCTGGCCTGGCACGTCATGGCCAACGATGTCGGGCAGGCTGCGAGCAATCTGCAGCAGGCAACCCAGATCTATGCCCGTGTCGTAGCCCATGACGTCAAGCATGTGAATCGCGTCTTCGCTGGTGATGTTGCCGCTGGCACCAGGGGCGTAGGGGCATCCGCCCAGACCACCCAGAGAAGCATCAAAGCGGTCAATGCCTGCATCCACAGCAGCAACAACGTTGGCAAGACCCATGCCGCGGGTGTTGTGGAAATGCAGTGTCAACTGCATGCCAGCGAAACGTTCTCGCAGGGCGCGGGACATCCTGGCGACTTGACTGGGGTGTGCCATCCCCGTGGTGTCGCAGATGGTGAGACCTCGGACACCCAGGTCGGCGAATCGACCGGCCCAACGCAGTACTTCCTCTTGCGACACGTCGCCTTCCATAGGGCAGCCGAAGCATGCGGACAAAGAGACGTTTATCGGGACTTGGCCATCAGCCAACTCAATCACCTCTTGCAAGGCACTGAAGCTCTTTTCACGAGGCATGCGCAAATTGGAGAGGTTGTGCGTTTCCGAGGTGGACATCACCAGGTTCCACTCGTCCGCATGCGACTCCATGGCTCGCTCTGCACCTCGCACGTTTGGCACCAGCACCGTGTATTCAACACCTGGCACTCGCAGGATGCGCCCCATGACCTCCTCCGCATCACGCAACATCGGTATGGCTTTGGCCGAGGTGAACGAGGTGACTTCGATCTTGGCGTAGCCACAATTGCTTAGCCCGTCGATCAGTGCGACCTTGGCGTCAGTAGGGACGAAGGCAGGTTCGTTTTGAAAACCATCACGGGTGACGACTTCGTTGAAGTAAATGCGTTGCATGATGTGACTCATTGGACAATGCCCCGATCTTTGAGGGCTTGGATCTGGGAGTGGTTAAGGCCGATTTCGCGCAAAACCGTATGGGTGTCTTGACCGATGCCTGGCGCATTTCGGTGATGGGTGCCAGGCGTGGCGGATAGCTTGGGTACGGTGCCCGGAACGGTCAGGGTGCTGCCATCATCCATACGGATTTCCTGAAGCATCCCGCGAGCGCGGTAGTGTGGATCTGCAGCAATGTCAGCCACGGTGTAGATGCGCCCCGCTGGGACCCCCGCGCCGTCAAGTGCCTGCAGCACCTCGTCTACTGTCATTTGTGCAGTCCATGCACCGATGGCGTCGTCCAGCTCAGAGACACGTTGAACACGTCCGGCGTTGTCTGCAAGCGTCGGATCAGTGCCCAGGTCATCACGTCCTATCAGTGTCATCAGTCGGCGGAAGATGCTGTCTCCGTTGCCCGCGATCAGGGCGTAGCCGCCATCCTTGCATCTGTAAGCGTTAGAGGGAGCAATGCCTGGCAACGCCGAGCCTGCCGCTTCACGCACTGAACCAAAGGCACTGTACTCGGGTAGCAGGCTTTCCATGCAGTTGAATACGGCCTCGTACAAGGCAACATCGATGATCTGACCCTGTCCGCTGGCATTGCGGTGTTGCAGTGCCAGCAAGATGCCGATCACGCCATGAAGTGCGGCCAGCGTATCCCCAATGCTCACGCCAACTCGAACCGGTACGCGTCCAGGTTCGGCGGTCAGGTGACGAAGCCCGCCCATTGCTTCTGCAACGACACCAAATCCCGGCCGGTTACGGTACGGGCCAGTCTGCCCATAGCCACTGATGCGCAGGACGATCAGTCGAGAATTGGCCTTAATCAGGTCCTGCGGATCTAGGCCCCAGCCTTCCATGGCGCCAGGGCGAAAATTCTCAATCAAGACGTCTGCCTCGCAGGCCAGTTGACGAACAATTGCCTGGCCCTCAGGCTGGCGCAGGTCAAGCGCTAATGAACGCTTGTTGCGAGACTGCACCTGCCACCAAACCGAAGTTCCGTCTTTGAGAAGGCGCCACTTGCGCAGGGGGTCGCCGGTAGTGGGGGGCTCGATCTTGACAACCTCTGCCCCGAAATCTGCGAGCGTCTTTGCAGCAAAAGGGCCAGCGATCAATTGCCCCAATTCCAGGACTTTCAATCCGCCCAGTGCCTTTGGTGAGGAAATGTTTGCAGTAAAAGAGTCTTCTTGTCCCATGTGGGGAAGTTTCCCGCATGGTTACACACCGTGTCTATTTGAGACTCAATGAGGAAGCCTTAGCATTTTGCTAAGTCTGGCAAAAAAAATCGCGTAAGTTAGTAGCTGCCGAATCCGCTTCGTCACGGATGCCTATCTTCAACTGCCGACGGGCCCATTGATCCGCCAGAGGACGCCATGCGAGATTCATGGCTTTCACAATCGGCAGGCCAGCACCCTTTGGAAGGGCGGCGATCCCGAGCCCGGATGCCACCATGTGACCGACGGCGTCAAAGCTGCGCACTTGCATGCGCAGTTTGAGCGACCGGCCGGCTGCCATAGCGGCTCGTTGCTGTTGTTGAAGCATTGCGGCGCCCGAGTTAAGGCTGATCCATTGCTCATCGAGGGTTTCTTCAAACGCCAAAGGCGTTCGCCCGGACAAGGAATGTTTCTTGGGAAGGATGAGAATCAACTCATCAGTCCGAAAGTTGACGACCTGCAGACCGTCTGTATCCGGCCCCTGAACGAAGACGCCTACATCTGCTCGTCCCTCCCGCAGCGCCATGACCACCTGCTCGGATACCTGTTCTTCGACTTCGATGCGAATCTCAGGATGAAGCTTTTCGTAATGCGCGATCATGGGAGGGAGAAACTGATTGATGGCAGCACTGCTAGAAGACAGATGCAGGTGACGCATCACACCTTGGCGCGCGTCGGCCAGTTCTGCCACGAGTTGATCCATCTCCTGAAGCATGATCAGGCCTCTGCGCATAAAGGCCCGACCAGCTGCCGTAGGCGAGAGTCCTCTTGAATGCCGATCAAACAGGCTTTCGCCAAGGGCCTTCTCCAGTTCCCGCAATCGACGACTCGCAGCCGGTAGCACCAGGTTGCAGTCTCTTGCAGCGGCTGTGAGGCTGCCAGTTTGTGCGCAAGTCACAGCCAAACGCACCGAGACGAAGTCGAAGCGAGCGAGGTTGTATTGGGAAACTGGCATGGAAAAAAATGGAATTAGACTGTTCTGTGATCAGTCTAATTCAAACATCTTTCTGGGCGGCTGGACCCTTAGTTGCCATGACTGACTTAATAGCGGTCGTTTGATGGCTTCATTGAATATTCCGCTTTGGGTCGGTTCCTGGCATTGGATGCGTTGCCGCAATCATGTCCCGACACGCCCCGCCATCGGCAGACATAAAGCGTCAGCCTCTTTGAGAGTGGGTTTTCCCATAAATAAACGGAACCCAATCTCATGCGTAAACATCGTCTATGTTCGCTGAAATTAGCCCTATTTCTTGGGTGCCATCACCCCCAACCTCATGTTCATTTCTGAAGGGTTGATCGGTGGAACTAACCATTTCAGTTATGTAGAAGTGCGTGCAGCAAGGTTTATTGGTGTCCTAAAGGGCAGATTTCAGCTTCAATTCGATAATTGCATGTGCTTGTGATGAGTGCGTGAAGGCGACAGCGATGATTTTTGGCGCTTTGGGTGTCGGCAAATGGCGGTTTTGAAAAGCCCGACACAAACCGACAAGACCCGACACCAGAAACCGCTAAGCGTCGTGGTCTCTGAGAGCCTTTCATTGGAAGGTCCTTACCTGGCCACCAAAATCAAGCGCCCAACTGTTCTCAGTTGGGCGTTTTCGTTTTGGCGACCGCAAGATGGTGCGGGGTCCGGCGCGATTCTGCGTGTGCCATGCCCCTCCTGCATCCGAGCCGGTAACGCCCCCCAAATCTCATACTCCGCTCTCTCTTCTCACAAAACTTCTGCGAACACTGACGAAGTGGCACACGCAGAACGCCTTATGCGGCAATGACTTATGCGTGTGTCGCATACGAAGGTTTTGCGTTCGACTTGCTGAGGCAAACCATGTAGTTTGTATGTTGTCACACACAACGCGTTGAGAAAGTGCCCGAAAAAGTAGTCACTCCGCAGCGCAAGGCAACGCGTAGAGACCTTGCCGCTGCTGAGTGACCACCAACTTTTTATAAGCCATCAACGGAAGGTCAGCTCCAGCTTTTCCCTTGTCACGTGACTTCACCTTGAACACATCGATCGGTTTGTCGCTTTGCAAACCGGCGCGCTCCATGATTCGCTCGGCTCGCATGGGCTCACCCTTGAACGACCAAAGCGATCCAAAAACGGAGGCCTGAGCCTCGGTGAGGTTGATGTGGCCAAGCTCTGGTAACAGCACCGAACGGAAGTCCTTAGCAAAGGGGCCGTAAACCGGTTTAGCGGGCTCACGTTGCGTTTCTGCCGGGTGATGACCTTGCGGGGCAAGAAATGAGATTCCGCCGCCGTAAAAGGCGAAGCGCTCCTGAAGTGGCAGCCAATCAATGTCGGCGGCAAATGGGTGTGCGATCTGGTCGATCGGTTTGGGCGTGATCACCCGCAATCGAGAGGCGTTGACTCGCAGAGCATCGAGGGTCGCAGGTGCGTGAACCAGGCCGGACAAGTTGCGAGCCAGAATGACGGGCCCTTGTCGTGCATCGCCTAGTCGCCAGACGTCAGGACTGATTTGATCGATGCCATCGCGGCTGTTGATCTCCATTGCCATGCGCAACTTCTGACGCAACCAATCCTCGTTGAGCGTGACGGCTACCAAGTCCTGTGGATCAAGTCGGATCGGACCGCATTCCGGGCATTGGCAAAGTCGGCCTCCCTTGCCATCAGCAACGACCTGCCCCCGATGCAAGTTGCAATATGGGCAAAGTGCGTATTGCTGATTGACGGCGGCAGGCTTTATAGCGGAGCCCAGTAGTGAGCACGCCGCAAGCTCGTTCGAAGACAGCGCGTACCGAAATACGGGCGTTCCCTCAGCGAACAAGCGGCACACCAATGACCATGCGTGATGCGAAGTCACGCTCACTCCTGGAACGCCGGTTCGGACTGAAATGCATCTTCGCCGGGTTGCTGCTCGTTGGCGCTGAGCGTTTGACCCGCATTGAGGATGCCAAGGGCCACAAGGTAGCCCTCCAGTTGAGCTTGCATCTTGGCGTCGAACTTGTGAAGGTTCAGTCGCCCTTTACGGGTGATCTCGATGGTGATGACCTTCGATCGCATCTTGCCCGGCTCAGGGGGATAGTACAGATTGATGTGCGCCGAGTTGATCTGCCAGTTCCGCTTGAGCGGGTTTTCGCTGGGAAATGCTTCGGCGATCAACTCGGTGACGCACTGTTGGTCGCTTGATGCTGTCGCGGTGCATTCGATTTTGAGATCACCATGTGGACTGAGCAGGGACAGCGTTTTGACCTGGACGGCCATGAAGCCGTCGGTCGTCAAAGCTTGGGGGACATCGAAACCCAGTCGGAGTGCGGACAGATCAAGGGTGGGCGGTTTGATGCGGTGAGCATCCACCTTGACGCCCAGCAGATGTTCGGAGAAGGCCTCGAGCAGCATGTTGTGGTACTTGACTCCGCCTTTGACCAGTGTGCGGGCAACACCAGTCTTGGCCGAATACTCCAGCACCATGTGAATGTTGGGATTGCCGACGCGGCGAGTCAGGTTCGAGCCTTCGAACTCGAGGCGCAACATCGCCAGGTCCTTCACATGAACAGTCAACAGGTAGACATCCGGGGAGCGCTCTAGGACATAAGCCACGCTGCCGTCACCGCACTGCAACTCCCGCTGGTAGAACGCGGAGATGGCCTGCCGCATTCCGAGCAAGGCTGCTTCAGAAGTGTCGGGCATGCGTTTCACCCCAAGGTCATTCTGTTGGGCCTGTGATCCATGGCGTTCGAAGAAGTCAACGTCCCCTGCCAGGTCAAAGAGTGCGGGGTGATTCACATACAACCAGAACGAACGATGAATGTCGCTTTGGCTGGCGACCAGTCCCATCAAGGCTGCGCCATCTTGCTTGGCCACCTGAAACATCGCTTGTTTGCCCGCCGCATCCCCGAGTCCAACGCTTGCCATGAGCTTGGCAATGAGTTCGTCGCGTGCGATTTCGTCAGGCCACGCCCGGATGGCCTCGATTACCGTCCGGGTGACCTCTTGGCCGTCCGACCATGAAAGGTCGGGAGGCAAAGGCAGCCCGCTGGTGGTCAGGAAATTCTGCAAAGTGGTGTCTACGGGCAGCTCCAGCAGCACATCGACAAAGGTTTTTTTCATCTTCTTGGTCCTTATGAAATGTCGGTGGTCTGCGTACAGGGGATGCTGGCGCTGGCCGACGGGTGGTAAACAAATATCCCATCAAAGTAAAGTGGCGAGATACAGCGTAATTGTGTCCCGCTTATTTCCGCTTGTCAAACCACGTAGAACATCCGGGTAAATGGTGTATCTTGGTGCTATACTTTTAGGCTGACTTGATTCAGACAGGAGCTTTGCCATGGCATCGACCTTAGGAGCGCGTTTACGGCGTTTACGAGAGGCCAAAAAGCTGACGTTGCAGCAGGTAGCCGATGCAGTTGGCTGCACCAAGGCATACATCTGGGAACTGGAAATGAAAGAGGGGCAGCGCCCTTCTGCCGAGCGGATTCATCTGCTGGCCAAGGTTCTGGGGGTCACGATGGAGGACCTCATGAATGAATCAAACGAGCAGGTTCCCCAGGCCTCCGTTGAAGATGTGGCGTTCTTTCGCCAATACGCTGGCATGACGGAAGAGGAGAAGCTGCGCTACCAGCAGGCCCTCAAGCTGATGTTCCCGACTGCGGGGCAAGAGGAATCCAAAAGTTGAGTGACAGCGCTCAACTGACGCCGAGCAAGGCTGCCAACACAATCCTGCGATGGATGCGTATGGCCAGTGGGGAGACGGCTGCGTACACCGATCTCGACATGGTTCGAGAGGGGCTGCCAGGCACTCCCTACGGAGAAGGCGTCAAGATCATCAAGCCCCCCATGGCATCTCCAGTGAGAAGCTCAGAGGGAATGCTGGTGTGCAACCCGAACGATTCAACCGAGTGGGGTATCTTCGTTAATGAGGATGCCAGCCCTGAACGTCGTCGTTTCACGATTGCACACGAGCTGGGTCATTTTGTCCTCCACAGAGCCAAGCGGCGCACGTTCAACTGCGACAAAGCGGCGGTGCATTTGAGTCTGGAATCAGCCGGACTGATTGAGCGTGAGGCCGATGATTTCGCAAGCAACCTTCTGATGCCAGGGGATGTACTGCGTGAGCGCATTACGAGTCAAGACATCGACTTGCACTTGCTCAGTGGCTTGGCCAAATCATTCGGTGTGTCTTTCGAGGCCTTGTGTATCCGCTTCATCAAGTACACAGACAAACGGGCCATCTTGCTGCACTGGGACAACGGGTTCCTCAAATATGAATGGCGCAGCAGGAGTGCTGTGCTGAGC
Organism: Alphaproteobacteria bacterium; assembly: GCA_030054175.1. GTDB lineage: Bacteria > Pseudomonadota > Gammaproteobacteria > Burkholderiales > Burkholderiaceae_C > Limnohabitans. Next base: position 31,547 of record JASGCM010000026.1, read on the forward strand.
AATGCACGAATTCGTAGGCTGAGCGACCCAGTGGAGCCGTTGCGGGACACCGTAGCTGCCGATCCAAGCATCGCCCAGGAGTGGACTGGAATTGAGATGTCTGCTGCTGTCTGGTGCGTTGGGGAGCAGCCGTCCATAAAGCTTCAAGAGTTCAAGCACAGCTATGGCGTGCGTGATCGTGTGCTAACGCTGCTTCTGCTTGAGAGCGACCCGCCGAGATCATGGGATCGGTCATGGCAAGATGAAGAAGTGTCGGACAGCTTTGATCAGCTTGGTTCGCGCGGTAACCTAAGCCAATGAAGGCGAGGATCAGATAAAGCATGTTCGGTGCCATCAAGACCTTCATCAGAAACTCCCGCATCAAGATTGATTACCCCCGGTATGAGCGTGAGCAGCACGCGCTTCATGTGGCGCAGGCCGATCGTCGGTTCGATGCCAGTCAACTCAACAAAGAGATCGCACAGATCAGACAGCAGGCCACTGCAGTTGGGGACCAGCGCTTCGGATCTGATCTCTCATCTTTGGGGCAGCAGGTTGCCGCCACTGCGAATGAGCTGCGTAAAGACCGCCAACTATTGTCGATCTTTGAGCGGAACTACAAGGTCGAGCTTGATGCACTTTACTCACAGAAAACCCAATTGTTCGAGGAAAAAGAGGGTCTGCTGGCCGATGCGCGAGCCATAAAGGCGGAGCGCTCTGGCGCTCATGATGATCTTCAAGAGGCCTATGAGGATCTTGAAGATGCGAAAAGCGATGTCGATCGCTGGTATTCGAAGTCAGAGCGAACGCCATTGCTGTTCGGCAACAGTGGCAAAAAACTACCCAAGCATTCACTCTTTGGCCAGAGCCATGGTGATCTGGCTTCGGCCAAGTATCGCCGTGGAGAGGCAGTGAGCGATATTGGAGATAGCAAGCGAAGGCTAGCTGACATCAAGGCCAGACAGGCAACTATCCGACAGGCGATTGATCGGAACTATGCCGAAATCGTTTCAGTCGTGGAGAAGATTGGTGCCGTTAAAAAAGACCGCCAACATATGTACGACCTAAAAAAAGAAGGCGTTGACCCCTCCGTCTTACGCACTACGATACAAACAACCCAGACAACCTTGACGGACTTGGAGATGAAGTTGCGCAGCATAGATAACCAGTGTTGAATCACAACCAAATCTGAGCCAATTTCCGAGCTTTACACGTTGAAAATT
>JASGCM010000027.1 GCA_030054175.1 Alphaproteobacteria bacterium
CGTTCCGCAAAGTGAATCTGAAGATAAATATTATTTACGGATAAATTCTAAGTCAATATACGTATTTCATTTCATTTTTTAAGGTAATATAATGATGTTCTTCAACATTTAAGAGCATTTTATGAAACATTTGACCTTGGCCGCCATGGCTGCATTGGCTTTGAGCAGCGGCGCCGCAATGGCACAAGACAAAAAAGACGGCATGAACAAGCCCAAGCAAGAGAAGTGCTATGGGGTGTCGTTGGCGGGCAAGAATGATTGCGGTGCTGGCCCTGGCACCACATGTGCCGGTACCTCGAAGTCCGATTACCAAGGCAATGCCTGGAAATTTGTGCCGGCCGACACATGTACCAGCATAAAAACGCCCAAAGGCAATGGCTCCTTGACGTCCAAAGCCTGATGGGATTCGTGTCGTGAATCCAGACCTGGGCGTCGGATTGGGATTCAAACCGCAACACTTTCATGATGCGGTACAAGATCGTCGCTCAGGCCTTTGGTTCGAAGTTCATCCCGAAAACTATCAGGTGGCTGGTGGGCCAAGGTGGCGCATGTTGGAAGCCTTGCGCGAACACCACCCCTTGGCTCTGCACAGCGTGTCGCTGTCGCTGGCCAGTCCGGAAGAAGTCGATGCGAACCGCTTGGCCACCTTGGTTGAGATGAATCGGCAACTGCAACCCAGCTTGGTGTCCGAACACTTGGCTTGGTCATGGTGGCAAGGCGTACACGCCCCCGATTTACTGCCTGTGCGACGCAGCGGCTTTCTGTTGAACCTGCTGCTTCGTCAAATCGACACCGTTCAGACGGCTTTGGGGCGTTCTATCGCACTGGAGAATCCATCGCACTATGTCCCTTTGGCCCATGAATGGGGTGAGGTGGACTTTCTAAATACACTGGCTCGACGCAGTGGCTGCATGTTGCTGGTGGATGTGAACAACGTGGCGGTATCGGCCAACAATTTGGGGTTTGACCCGGCCGCATGGCTTGATGGCGTTGACGCGGATCGGGTGGCTGAGGTGCATCTGGCTGGTCATCACGCAGATGAAAACATGGGCAACGCATTGTGGATTGACAGTCACGCCAGCCCCATTTCAGAACAGGTTTGGGCACTGTATGCGCGGCTCATGGCGCGTGTCGGCCCCAAACCGACATTGATCGAACGCGATGACCAGATCCCGAACTACGCGACCCTACAAACCGAAGCCGATCGGGCACGTCGTCTGATGCACCCGCCCGTTGGCACGCCGCTCGATCTTCGCTCGACCGAAGCCCTCATACCTTGAGCAACATATCCAAGGCATCCGTGGAATTCGACTGGGATTGGCGCGATTCGGTGTTCCGCATGCTGTGGAGTCAAGGCCCCCTAGAGGAGCCCTACACGCACTCAGGTTGGTCGGTTTACCGCAACACCGTCCAACGCGCGTGTTTGGAGGCGTTGCGGGCCAATTTTCCATCCTTGCTGGTCTTGATGGGTGAGGATGCCTTTGGGGCGCTGGCTCGGGCTTACCTGAACGAGCACCCCCCACAAGACGCCCGCTTGCTGCACTACGGGGCCGAATTGGTGGAGTTTTTGTCCGAGTTCAAACCTGCCCAACCGTGGCCACAGTGGGTGGATATTGCTTGGTTGGACCGTTCTTGGATCGAGTCGCATGTCGCCCCCGATGCAAGGGTCTTGGAGCCCGCAGATGTGCTGAATGGACAGAAGGTTCAAACGCAGCAGATTGTCAAACCACACCCGGCCACTCGATGGAGAAGCAGCGAACAGCACCCCATTGCCAGCTTGTGGTTGGATGCCCGGCGCGGCTCGGCCCCTGTTTCGGACCTGGAATGGAAAGGTGAGGCGGTGATGCTCACGCGCAATAACGACGGCGTGAGCGGCTGTCGCATTGGGCGTGCCGAAGTGGCCTTCTTGCAGGCCTGCACCAATGAAGAAACTTTGGAGAGTGCACTTTCAAAAGCTTGGGAAGCCGATCCATCGGTGGACTTAAGCGCTTTGATCGCGTGCATGCTGGAGCAAGGCGCTTTGGCTTGGAATGACTTTTGACAGGAGAAAACGATGAACACAAACAACTCTACCGAATGGGCTCCTGCCCCCAGTGCTTCGGATCAACCCAGCTACAGGGAAGATTTGGTGGCCATCTGCAGCCGAATTTCGCTGGCAGCGATTTTTTGGCAGTCGGGTCGAACCAAAGTGTCGAACTATCTGACAGTGACTGAGAGTGCCGTGGAGTTGTTCGAGCAGGAATACAAACTTCCTTTCATTCCACCGGAATGGGCCGCGCACATGGCCGCTTATTCCGAACATCTTTTTCCAATATTGCTGATTTTGGGTCTGTTCACCCGCTTGACTGCTTTGGGCATGTTGGGCATGACGGCAGTGATCCAGATTTTTGTCTACCCGATGGCATGGCCCACCCACCTGTCTTGGGCAGCCTTGATGCTGTACCTGGTGTTCAACGGTGCAGGGCGGTTTTCTATAGACCGATTCGTGCGCTAAAGCAACAGCTCGAATGTGATACTTTTCAGGGTTGGGCGTGGGACATCTCGGCGACTCAGCATATAGCTGGGAGTGCTGGGGGTCGAGGTGAACCAACGGCCTTTGACGGGCCCTTGAATCGGAACCCTCTGGTGACGCATGCGCTCGGCGCCCCGAAAGGTATGTAACTCGATCACTTCGGCCAGGCTAAGCACGCTGGCCAGGGTGCCTTTGGGTGCGACATGCGCGGCTACCAAGCCTTGTGTGTCGCGCAGCACCACGCAAGGGTACCAACGGCGGTCACTTTGCCTCAAATACACATGGAAGACATGATGGGTCATGACAGGCTCAAGGCAAATGGGGTCTGAGATGCGCATCCAGCGCATCGGCTTGCGCCTGAGTGCAAAAGCCGAGAAGCTCTAACCGTGATCTTTCGATCTGACCGCTGTGACGCAAGAGCTGGCCATCCAAATCGGCCACGCGCTCCATGTACCTGACTTGCTCGCTGCTGTCGACGATGCCAGAGAGTACCCGCTGTCGCGCCCGGACCTCGAGTGCTTTCATCAGTCCGAGTTCTTGGCGCATGCGCTGCCAGTCAGCCAGTTGGGTGATGAGCTGCCCGACTACTTCAGCCGCGCGGCGCCGACGCAACCATTCACGCTCACGCTCGCGATCGATTTCACTGGCTGAATACAAAGGCAGACGAGCCACCAATGTGGTGCTGAGGGGCTGAGCCGGCGTGGCGATCTGCCCGACGGCATCGATCCAGCCGATCGACTTGGGACCCAGACGGCCTTCCAGGCTGAGCTCGGCACGAAAATGGCTGGCACTGGGCCAACAATCCAGCGTACGCTGATACAAATCGCGGGCATCAGGCAGTGGGTGATGGCGCAACTGATATTCAGGCAAAGCATGCTCGGGTTCTTGTGCCGGAGCTGCCAAAGCCAGACTGAGTGCGATGATGCCTATGCAAGTGGAGTTGCGCATGAATGGTTCCCCTTAAAAAGGTGAAAAGCGATGGCGCCGCCATTCGGCGGCATCGATCAGCCCGGCCCTGTAATGCTGTTGCCATGGCATGACAAATGGGTTGAAGTCTGCTTCGCCCCAGGGAAGACGGTGGCTCCACACCAAGGCGCACAAACCTGCGACGCCGATGGCGATGGCGCGTTCGGTTTTGCCACCTTGGCGCAAGCGCCCACCAAACAAGGTGCTGCGGTGTGGCGACCACCAAGTCAGCGGTGCGCCGCTGACCGTCAGAGCGTCACCAAACCAGTGCAATAAGCCTCCAACGGCAAAAGCCAATATCGCGTCCCCCCAACGAGGCATAAAGCAACCGGCAAGACCCAGCAACAGCCAACTCAGTAGGTTGTGGGTGGCACCTCGGTGGTGGGCGCGGGCCAAAGGCAGGTGCTTGCGTCCTATCCATTCGAGCCAATCAGGGGCAGTGGCCCCCAGGACTGCAACGGGGACCCAGGCAGGCTGCCACAGCGAGCAGACCGAACCGCCAATGAGCATGTGTGAGACCCAGCGCATGGCTCACCTCTGCCGCGTGGCCTGCGGGCCATAACCTAACGCGCGTGCGCTGCTGAGCGCGGCGGCAAGTTCCCACCAGCCTGCGGCCATGGCCATTAACAGCAATATCCACATCAAGGAAATCGTGGCGTCATAGGGCGATTCAGACTTCAATTGATAGACTTGAGGACCTCTGCGTTGCAAGCAGGTGCGCAAACTGGGGTGCAACGCTTGCTCGCTGAGCGCTCCCATCACCACCACGCAACAATGTTGGGCCAATTGGACCGCAAGGACCAATTTACGGCCCGACAGGGCATGGGCATCATCCAGTAAAAGCACCCACTTGACATTGGCAGACCAGGCCAAGAGTGCGTCGATGCGCTCTTCAGCACCCAGGGTTTTCAGGCTCAGACCTTGCTCGGCCAAATGATGGATCAAGGGCTTCTGATCGGTCCAACGGCTGATGGGGTCGGTGCCGCGGCACACCAGCATGGGCCAACGGGACCAGATCGCTTGGGCTTGTTGTTCTATGCGAGCGATGGCCGATGTTTTGCCGCTTTGGGGCGGCCCCAGCAGCCACAGGTCTTGGGTTTTTCGCACATGGGTGTCTTGGTATTCGATGCTGCGGAAATAGCGCCGTTGCCGGATCGTCATTTGCCGAAGGGATCGACCTTGTGCGTCGTAGCAGTTGTGGGTAAGTCTGAGCATGAGCATGTCGTCTCCTGAAATGGATCACGATTGCTTTGTGCCAGAACTCAGTGGCCGTGTCTGTGACACGGTTCGCACTGGTTCAGCCTTGGGGGAGGCCTGGCCCCATCAGAGTTTCAAGTGCGCTTGCAAGAGGTCGGGCAGGCTGATGCGCCCTGGAGGCCAAGGCCCGGTGACGAAACTAACATGTCCACCCTGAGCGGTGTAGACGAGTTGGCAGTGGCTCGAGACTTCTTCGGGTCGTGGGAGGCTATCGACCGGTATGAAGGGGTCGTTGAGGGCATTGACAATGTACGCCTGCACTCGAATGTCACGCAATCGGGGCTTGGCACTGGCTCGGCGCCAGTAGTCGTCGGTGTCGGCAAAGCCGTGAACAGGCGCAGTAAAAAGGTTGTCGAACTGGTATAGATCCTGAACTTGCTTCAATGCGTTCAAGTCGAAGAGCCCTGGGTGTTGTCGCCACTTGGCTTCGGCCTTGGGCAACATGGTGCGCAGGAAATAGGGGGTGTAGATGAGCCGGTTGATGCCGCGTCCGATGGCGTGCCCACTGGCGGTGAGGTCGAGCGGGCTGCACACGCTGGTGACGCTGCCGACCCAAGCTGCGGCCTGCTCACCCTGGACTGCAGCCCACAGCATGAGGGCATTGCCGCCCAAAGAGATGCCAACGGCGTGCGTGACGCGGCCACCCGATTGGCGATGGCGGCCAACGGTATGGCGCACAATGAAGTCGATCTCGGCATGGTCGCCCGAGTGATAAGCGCGAGGCCCCCGATTGAGTTCTCCGCTGCACCCTCTGAAATGCGGCACAGCCAAACTCCAATCCTGACGCATGGCCCACGCCGCCATGGCCCGGGCATAGTGGCTGCGACTGCTGCCTTCCAAGCCATGAAACAACACCAGCAAGGGCGCGTCAGGACGCTTGGCGGTCAAGTGGTCGATGTCGATGAAGTCACCATCTGGCGTATCGACTCGTTCGCGTTGCCAGAGCGGTGTTTGGTTTTGGCCGTCGGATGCCAGCTGGTTGGCCCAGATGGTTTGAAGATGGCCCCCAGGCAGCCACCAAGGTGCTTCGATCATGCTCAGTGCAGGGTGGTGGGGGCACCACTGACGATGTCGGTCACCTCGGCGCGCGTGCCCGGGCTGGCATGGTGTGCCACCATGCGCCAGCCTTGGGCGGTGCGCTGGTAGACATTGGTGGCCATGACAAACCCGGTTTGAGAACCCTCGGGGGTTTTGATTTCGACTTGTTCGACCAGGTTGTGCATGGCGCTGGTGATGGTCTCGACCTTGCGCACATTGATGGGATTGGCCAGTATGGCGCCGCCATTGTCAAACATGGCCTCGAATGAAGCGCAGATGGCGGTGGCACCGATGATTCGCGGGCCGCCCGGATGAACGCAAACGATGTCATCTTCGTCGGCCCAACAAGTCATGAGTTTTTCAATGTCGCCTTTTTGCAGGGCTTCATAGAAGGCCGCTTCAATTTCGTCGGCGCTTCCGCCCACGGTGGCGGCACGCAGTTTGACTTTGGACATGGTCAGATTATCCCAGAATGCCTGCACATGAGCCATGAAAAAACCAGGCTCGCGGAGACGAAACCTGGTTGATGACTGAGCCCGTGACGCGTTGAGCGTCTCAGCAATGACGCCTTATTTTTTGGCACGGAATTTGCGTAGCGCTGCGATCTGGGCGGCCATGACGGCCAGCTCGGATTGCGCGCGTGCCAAATCGATGTCGCTCTTGGCGTTTCGAACGGCCTCTTCGGCAACTTGGCGCGCTACGTTGGCTTTTTCTTCATCGAGATCCTTGCCACGCACGGCCGTGTCAGACAACACGGTGACGCAATCAGGCTGAACTTCGAGAATGCCACCAGCGACGAAGACGAACTCTTCTTGGCCGTCCGCGGCGGTGATGCGAACCGAGCCAGGACGAATGCGCGTGATCAGAGGGGTGTGGCGCGGGTAAATGCCCAGCTCGCCTGCCTCGCCGGGCAGAGCGACGAATTTGGCTTCACCGGAGAAAATGGACTCTTCGGCGCTGACCACATCGACATGAATGGTGCTCATACTGATTCCTTGAGGTTTCACTGACCCGCACACCCCTTATGGGGGTGCGGCAGGTCAAGGAAATTAGGCGATCTTCTTGGCTTTTTCGAAAGCCTCGTCGATGGTGCCGACCATGTAGAAGGCCTGCTCGGGCAGGTGATCGCACTCGCCGTTGACGATCATCTTGAAGCCGCGGATGGTTTCGGCCAAGGACACGTATTTGCCGGCAGTGCCGGTGAACACTTCAGCGACGTGGAAGGGCTGGGACAGGAAACGCTGGATCTTGCGGGCACGAGCCACGATCAATTTGTCTTCGGGGGCCAGTTCGTCCATGCCCAGAATGGCGATGATGTCGCGAAGTTCCTTGTAGCGCTGCAGCGTACCTTGGACCGCACGGGCGGTCTGGTAGTGATCCTCACCCACGACGTGGGGGTCGAGCTGACGGCTGGTGGAGTCGAGCGGATCGACAGCGGGGTAGATCCCGAGCGCGGCGATGTCACGCGACAACACGACGGTGGAGTCCAAGTGCGCGAAGGTGGTCGCGGGCGAGGGGTCGGTCAAGTCGTCGGCAGGCACATACACAGCCTGGATGGAGGTGATCGAGCCCACTTTGGTCGAGGTGATGCGCTCTTGCAGGCGACCCATTTCTTCGGCCAGTGTCGGCTGGTAGCCCACGGCGGAAGGCATACGGCCCAGCAGGGCGGACACTTCGGTACCGGCCAGGGTGTAGCGGTAGATGTTGTCGACGAAGAAGAGCACGTCACGGCCTTCGTCGCGGAACGACTCGGCGATGGTCAGACCGGTCAGGGCCACGCGCAGACGGTTGCCGGGGGGCTCGTTCATCTGGCCGTAGACCATGGCCACTTTGGATTCGGACAGGTTGTCAGAGACCACCACGTTCGATTCCATCATCTCGTGATAGAAGTCGTTGCCTTCGCGGGTCCGCTCGCCCACGCCAGCAAACACCGACAAACCCGAGTGAGCTTTGGCGATGTTGTTGATGAGTTCCATCATGTTCACGGTCTTGCCCACGCCAGCACCACCGAACAGGCCCACCTTACCGCCTTTGGCGAAGGGGCAGACCAAATCAATCACCTTGATGCCGGTCTCGAGCAGCTCTTGCGAGGGCGACAGTTCGTCATATGCAGGGGCCTTGCGGTGGATGGAGGCAGTCTGGGTCTGGTCGACCGGGCCGCGCTCATCGATGGGGTTACCCAGCACGTCCATGATGCGGCCCAGCGTGGCCTTGCCCACGGGCACGGTGATGGCAGCACCGGTGTTGGTGACCATCAGCCCGCGACGCAAGCCGTCGGACGAACCCAGGGCAATGGTGCGCACCACGCCATCGCCCAACTGCTGCTGAACTTCCAGGGTCAGGGGCGATCCTTCGAGCTTGAGGGCGTCGTAGATCTTGGGCATTTGATCGCGGGGGAACTCGACGTCGACCACGGCGCCGATACATTGAACGATTTTTCCTTGCGCTTGAGCCATTTGTTTGCTCCGATAAAAAAGTGATTAGACGGCGGCCGCCCCGGCAACGATCTCGGACAATTCCTTGGTGATCGCGGCCTGGCGGGTTTTGTTGTAGACGAGCTTGAGTTCGTTGATGACGCTACCGGCATTGTCGGTGGCGGCCTTCATGGCCACCATGCGTGCCGATTGTTCGGAAGCCATGTTCTCGGCCACCGCCTGGTAGACCAGGGCTTCGAGATAGCGCACCAACAAGTCATCGATCACCGATTGAGCGTCTGGTTCGTAGATGTAATCCCATCCGTGTTGGTCACCCGAGCGGGCCGTCTGTTCGACCAAATCGGCTTGCGACAGGGGCAGGATGCGCTCGACCATCGGTTCTTGCTTCATGGTGTTGATGAAGCGGGTGTAGCACAGGTAGACTGCAGCGAGTTCGCCTTTGGCATACGCATCGAGCAACACCTTGACCGGGCCAATCAGGTCATCCATGTGGGGCGTATCGCCAAGCTGGGTGACGTGCGCCACCACATGGGCGTTGACACGATTGAGAAAGCCCAGACCCTTGTTGCCAATGGCCACCGCACGTGCGCGCTGTCCCTGGGCTTGCAAATCACGGATTTTTTGCGTCACCAAGCGCAACACATTGGTGTTGAGCCCGCCACACAAACCCTTGTCGGTGGTGACCACGATGAAGCCGACCTCTTTCGTTTCGTGCGCCTTCATGAAGGGGTGCACGTACTCGGGGTTGGCCTGGCCGAGGTGGGTGGCGATGTTGCGCACCTTCTCGCTGTAGGGGCGAGCGGCGCGCATGCGATCCTGCGCCTTGCGCATCTTGGAGGCGGCCACCATTTCCATGGCCTTGGTGATCTTCTTGGTGTTTTCCACCGATTTGATCTTGACTCGTATTTCCTTGCCTGCTGCCATTGAAGTGTTCTCCGGTAAGAGATGCGCCTAGGGGTCGGTTCTTTCGCGTTTGGCGACTGAACAGACCCCGGGGGCTACATCAAGCAAAGCTCTTCTTGAAGGCTTCGATGGCCGACACCAGTTCGGCTTCGGCATCTTTGTCCAGGGCCTTGTCGTTCTCCAACTTGGCCAACAGGGCGGCGTGCTTGTCTTTCAGGTGGCCATACAGACCCGATTCGAAAGCCAGCACTTTCTTGACGTCGATGTCGTCGAGATAGCCTTTGTTGACGGCAAACAGCGTGGCACCCATCAGGCTGATGGGCAGCGGGCTGTATTGGGCCTGCTTGAGCAGTTCGGTCACGCGGGCACCGCGGTCGAGCTGCTTGCGGGTGGCTTCGTCGAGGTCAGAGGCAAACTGGGCGAAAGCGGCCAGTTCGCGGTACTGGGCCAAGTCGGTGCGAATGCCGCCCGACAAATTTTTGATCAGCTTGGTCTGAGCCGCACCACCGACTCGCGACACCGAAATACCGGCGTTGATGGCCGGGCGAATGCCCGCATTGAACAGGCTGGTTTCGAGGAAGATCTGGCCGTCGGTGATGGAAATCACGTTGGTTGGCACGAACGCAGACACGTCACCCGCCTGGGTTTCGATGACCGGAAGGGCCGTCAGCGAACCGGTCTTGCCTTTGACTTCACCTTTGGTGAAGGCTTCGACGTAGTCGGAATTGACGCGGGCGGCGCGTTCGAGCAGTCGGCTGTGGAGATAGAACACATCGCCAGGGTAAGCTTCGCGACCCGGTGGCCGACGCAATAACAGCGAGACCTGGCGGTAGGCGACGGCCTGCTTGGAGAGATCGTCATAAATGATCAGGGCGTCTTCACCACGGTCGCGGAAATATTCGCCCATGGTGCAACCCGAGTACGCCGACACATACTGCATGGCAGCCGACTCGGAGGCGGAAGCCGCCACGACTATGGTGTAGTCCATGGCACCGGCTTGCTCCAGAGAACGGACCACGTTTTTGATCGACGAGGCCTTCTGACCGATGGCCACGTAAATACAGGTCATGTTCTGACCCTTCTGATTGATGATGGAATCAATCGCGACGGCGGTCTTGCCGGTCTGGCGGTCACCAATGATCAGTTCGCGCTGACCACGTCCAATGGGCACCATCGAGTCGATGGACTTCAGCCCGGTCTGCATGGGCTGACTGACCGACTGGCGGGCAATCACTCCAGGGGCGACTTTTTCGATCACGTCGGTGAGTTTGGCGTTGATAGGTCCTTTGCCGTCTATGGGCTGACCCAGCGCGTTGACCACGCGGCCAATCAATTCGGGACCGACTGGCACTTCGAGAATGCGCCCGGTGCATTTAACGGTATCGCCTTCGGAGATGTGCTCGTACTCGCCCAAAATCACGGAACCGACAGAGTCACGCTCAAGGTTGAGCGCCAAGCCGAAGGTGTTATTGGGGAACTCAAGCATTTCGCCCTGCATCACGTCAGACAGGCCGTGAATGCGGCAGATGCCATCGGTCACAGAGATGACGGTACCCTGGTTGCGCACATCGGCGCCTCCAGCCAAGCCCTGAATGCGGGTTTTGATCAGCTCAGAAATTTCTGCGGGATTGAGTTGCATGACTCTTTCTTTTCCTTTGATGAGGCCAACTTGGCAAGCACAGTGCTTACGCGGTCAGCGCGACTTTCATTTGTTCAAGACGGGCGCGAACGGAGGTGTCGAGCACCTCGTCCCCGACCACCACGCGTATGCCACCGATGAGCTCGGGCTGAATCTCAACGCTGAGGTTGAGTTTGCGGCCAAAACGCTTTTCCAAAGTGGCTTTGAGATCGGTCAACGCGGCTGCATCGATGGGGAAGGCACTGCCCACCAAGGCGTCAGAAGTTCCACCCTGGGCATTCTTGAGCGATCGAAACTGATGAGCGATTGCGGGCAAGGCCGCCAATCGATCGTTTTCGATGACAGTGCGCAGGAAGTTTCGCGCCATGTCGCCCTGGAACGATTGAACCAGCCCGGCGATCAGGTCGAACAGTTGCTGGCTGGAGACCTTGGGGTTGCCGGACAACTGGTGAACCTGCGAGTCGACCGATACGGCCGCCACTTCGTCGAGCCAGCCCGAGATGGCGTCATGCTGACCGGCGCCCGCCTTGAACAGGGCTTCGGCGTAGGGACGTGCGATGGTGGCGATTTCGGCCATGGTGTCCTCTTACAGCTCTGCCTTGAGGCGGTTGAGCAAGTCGGCGTGAACGCCGGCGTTGACTTCTTTGCGCAGGATCTGCTCGGCACCTTTGACGGCCAGCACTGCCACTTGCTCGCGCAGGGCTTCACGGGCCTTGACGGCCTGCTGATCGGCTTCGGCACGGGCAACGGCGACGATCTTGTTGGCTTCTTCGCTGGCACGACCCTTGGCTTCTTCGATCATGGCCTGGGCGCGACGCTCGGCGTCGGCCAGACGGCCAGCGATCTCGTTGCGCGACTTGGAGAGATCTTCCTCGACGCGCTTGTTGGCGGCGCTGAGGTCGGCCTTGGCCTTGTCAGCGGCGGCCAGGCCGTCGGCGATTTTCTGGGCACGTTCGTCCAGGGCCGCGGTGATAGGCGGCCAGACGAATTTCATCGTGAACCAGACCAGGATCAGGAAGACGATGATCTGGACTATGAGGGTTCCGGTAATGCTCACGTCGAGTCCTTTATGAGGTGATGGGATGCTGCGCCGATGCCAAAGAGGACTTGCAACCAACGCCGTTTGGGCAGGTCGCCAGCCCCCAGGTCAAAGGCCCGGGCACCCCGGGCTCTGGGGGAGAAATTACTTGGCCAGTTGACCCAGGAACGGGTTGGCAGTGGCGAACCACAGGGCGATACCGGTACCGATAATGAAAGCGGCGTCGATCAGACCGGCCAGCAGGAACATCTTGGTCTGCAGCTCGCCCATGAGTTCGGGCTGACGGGCAGCCGACTCGAGGTACTTGCTGCCCATGATGCCGATGCCGATACAGGCACCAATGGCGCCGAGGCCAATGATCAGGCCGGCGGCCAGGGCAACATAGCTGATAACAACTTCCATGGTTTGACTCCTAAAGGAACAGTGGTTGAGAAAGGTTGAAAAAACTGCGAATTCTGATCAGTGGGCGTCGTGCGCCTGACCGATGTAGACCAACGTGAGCATCATGAACACGAAGGCTTGCAAAGCGATGATCAGAATGTGGAAGATGGCCCATGCCGAACCGGCAATGATGTGACCAATGGTCAGTCCAATGCCGGTGGCGGTGAGGGAGAAAGCTCCGCCCATCAGCGCGATCAGCATGAAGATGAGTTCGCCCGCATACATGTTGCCGAACAATCGCATGCCGTGTGAAACGGTTTTGGCGATGAATTCGATGACTTGCATCAGGAAATTGAAAGGCCACAACAGGGGGTGCGGACCAAAGGGTGCGGTGAAAAGCTCGTGAATCCAGCCGCCGACACCCTTGATTTTGACGTTGTAGACCAAGCAAACGATCAGCACAGCCACGGACAAGCCCATGGTCATGGACAAATCGGCCGTGGGAACGACACGCATGTAAGCGTGGTGCGGGTCATGGCCGGCAGCGCCGTAAATTTGCTCCCAAATGAGGGGGATCAAATCCAGCGGCAGTAAATCCATGGCATTCATTAGAAAAATCCAGACGAACACGGTCAAAGCAAGCGGCGAGACAAATTTGCGACTTTGGGCGTTGTGTACGATGCCCTTGGCTTGGCTGTCTACCATTTCGACCAGGATCTCAACCGCAGCCTGGAAACGACCAGGAACGCCCGAGGTGGCCTTGCGGGCGGCGCGCCACAGCAGAAAGCAGCCCATAATACCCAACAAAACGCCCCAAAACAGGGAGTCGATGTTGAAAACCGAAAAGTCAAGCGGGCCGTTGGGCTTCTGATTTTGCAGATGGGTCAGATGGTGAACGATGTACTCACCGGATGTGGGTGCTGCAGAAGACATGCGTTGACTCGGCTCAGTTTTGTTTCTTAAAAATCAGCCCTCGACCGAAACCGAGGACCAACCAATGAATCTTCATGGTGACGACAAGACCCACCAGCAAAGCTGGCCAGCTCAGGCCGTCGATCAGGCGCCCAGCCAATAACAACATGGCAACGGACAACAAGATCTTTACCCCTTCCCAGACCAAAAACCCCAGGGCTGCGGTGGCCGCGTTGACGGAGGCCAAACGCCCGGTCAGACCGTGCGCCATGATGGCCGATGGCAACACCACCGTCAGGGCCCCGTAGCCGGCGGACCAAGCCGCCGCACTGCTGTGAGCCCCCAGGGCAAACAAGGCCACGACCAAACCTGCCAGGGCCTGAAACATCACCATGCGCCACAAGGACATGGAAGGTTGCAGGGCCCGTAACGCTTGCGCTTGCTCGGCGGTCAGCCGCTGAAAAGGCGGCTCGGGTTCGTCTTGCTCTGGATAAGGATCAGGCTGAATTTTGGACATGTTTGTTGACGCCCAGGTTACATCCTGATCTTTGGCAAAGACCACCATTATAGACACAGACCGTAGGGGCTAAACCCGCAAGGTTGTCAGGCGAAGAGTTATTTCAGCCACAAAGCGCTGCATCAGCAACCCTGTGATGACATCGGGGTAGGATCACGGCATGAGCCAAACCCCATCTGATCCGCGCCGGGATTCATTGATTGCGTACCCTTGCGTGTTCCCCATCAAGGTCATGGGCCTGAAGGTCGATGGCTTTGTCCATGCCATCACCCAGGTGGCCAAGCAGTTTGATCCCCAGTTCGACCCCAGCCGGATCGAGTTGCGGCCATCGAGCAGCGGCAAATACCTGGGATTGACCTTGCCTATCTATGCCACCAGCCGCGAACAACTCGATGAGCTCTACCGCAACCTGAGCGGCCACCCAATGGTCAAGGTGGTGCTGTGATCGTCCGATCACTCGGTCTGGTAGAGTATGCGCCCACTTTCGAGGCAATGCGTTATTTGACAGATACCCGTGGTCCTTACACCCAAGATGAGCTGTGGCTGTGCGAGCATCCCCCGGTGTTCACCCAAGGCCTGGCGGGCAAGGCTGAACACCTGCTGGCGCCTGGCGAAATCCCGGTGGTGGCGACCAACCGGGGCGGACAAGTGACCTACCACGGGCCTGGGCAGGTGGTGGCGTACCCGCTCTTGGACTTGAAGCGTCGCGGTTACTTTGTCAAGGATCTGGTGTATCGGATTGAAGAGGCAGTCATCCGCGCCCTGCGGCACTTTGGCGTGACCGGCCATCGGGTGAGCGGCGCGCCCGGCATTTATGTGAAATTGAACGACCCTTTTGCTCACTCCATCCTGCTCCAAAAGGCATCCATGCCGAAAAAGGCCGGGGAAAAAATTGGGGTCACAGAAATTGGGGTCAGACCCAATTTTGAAGGGTTGGGGAAAATTGCCGCGCTGGGAATCAAGGTCAGTCGCCATTGCAGTTATCACGGAGTGGCGCTGAACGTAGCCATGGATTTGGGCCCTTTTTTGCGCATCAACCCTTGTGGTTATGCGGGTTTGCCCACCATTGATTTGGCCAGTTTGGGAGTGAACGCGACGCCGGCCATGGTGGCGGTGGTGCTGTCAGACAAATTGCAAGCCACCTTGGGATAATAGGGGCATGAGCACCCCCGAACACAAAACAGTGCGCAAGGCGCAAAGCCGCGAGCAGTACGACCCGAGCGCGAAACAAAAAGCGGCAGCCAAGCTGTCGCGCATTCCGGTCAAGGTCGAGCCCGGCGAGGTGCTGAAAAAGCCCGACTGGATCAGGGTCAAAGCCGGCTCACCGACCACCCGGTTTTATGAGATCAAGGACATCTTACGCAGCAATAAGCTGGTGACGGTGTGCGAAGAAGCCAGTTGCCCCAACATTGGCGAGTGCTTTGGCAAGGGCACCGCCACGTTCATGATCATGGGTGACAAATGCACCCGCCGCTGCCCGTTTTGCGATGTGGGTCATGGCCGCCCTGACCCGTTGGACGCCGATGAGCCCGAGAACCTGGCGCGCACCATCGCGGCGCTGAAATTGAAGTATGTGGTGATCACCAGTGTGGATCGCGACGATTTACGCGACGGCGGTGCCGGCCACTTTGTGGCCTGCATCGAGCGCACCCGCGCCCTGTCACCCGACACACAGATCGAGGTGCTGGTGCCCGACTTCCGGGGGCGCGACGACCGCGCGCTGGAGATTTTGAAGGCCGCACCGCCGGATGTGATGAACCACAACCTGGAGACTGTGCCGCGCCTGTACCGCGAGGCGCGCCCCGGTAGCGACTATGCCTTTAGCCTGAACCTGCTGAAGAAATTCAAGGCGATGTTTCCAGATGTGCCCACCAAAAGTGGCCTGATGGTGGGCCTGGGCGAGACCGACGAGGAAATTTTGCAGGTCATGAGCGACATGCGGGCGCACGACATTGACATGTTGACCATCGGCCAGTACTTGGCACCCAGCAAAAGTCACTTGCCGGTGCGCCGCTATGTGCCCCCCGACACGTTCAAGATGTTTGAGGCCGAGGCCTACAAGATGGGTTTCAGCCACGCCGCCGTGGGGGCGCTGGTGCGGTCGAGCTACCACGCCGACCAGCAGGCGCATGCGGCGGGGGTTTGAGGCTGCTCAATGCTCAGGGGTGTCGTCATGGGCCATGGCCCAATCGACCTGCCCCTGGTCGGTGAAATGAAACACTTCGGCCACTGTGCGCTCGCGCACGCCTTTGTAAATCAGCGTGACCGTGTTCACGCCACACAGCACCCGAATCAGTTCAAAGCGCAAGTCGGGGACGAGTTTCAGTGCTTTGCGCCAATAGGCGCCGACTGCGGCCTTGCCTTGCAAGCTGCCGTTGAGGCTGAGGCCCAGCTTGATCACCACGGGCGAAGTCATGATGAAGTCTTCGGTGTAGTGCGACAAAATTTGCTCCAGGTCGTGGGCGTTCCAGGCCTTGAGCCACCCGGTGGCGAAGTGTCGGGCGAAATTGGGGGTCATGTCGAGCGTGCCAATGTCGCTTTGCAGTCAGGGCAGATCAGGCTCGACCAATAGCGCCAGTTGGGCCAAAGATTCTTGCCACCCCAGGTGGCACATCTCGAGCGGGATCGTGTCAGGGATGCCGGATTGGGTGACGCGCAATTCGGTGCCGCACACCACTTCAGCGAATTCGATGCTGACGTGTATTTCTCCGGGCATGTTGGGGTCGTCAAAGCGGTCGGTGTAGCGGATGCGCCGGTGCGGCGTGAGCTCTAAAAACTCGCCGCCAAATGAGTGCGCGTGGCCGGTGGTGAAGTTGTGAAAGGTCATTCGAAAGGTGCCGCCGACTTTCGGATCGAACTGCTGCACCGTGCAGGTGAAGCCGTAAGGGGGGAGCCACTTGGCCATGGCATCGGCCTGCAAAAAGGCACGGTAGGCTTTTTCAGGGGTACAGCGCAAAACACGGTAAAGGTGGACGGCGCGATCTGACATGAATTTTCCTTGGGTTAGAACATCAGCGGCTTGAGGCTTCGGGTACATCTGGCGGCGGGGGCGCCGATTGCCCCGCGACTTGTTCGATGGACTGGTCTAGGCAGGCCCAATCGGGTGCGCTGGCGGTCCAGATGTTTTGTTTGGGCGCAATCGATGACGGGTCATCAAGCGCCCCGACGCGAATGACCCGAAGGTTGGGACGCAAAGAGGTGTGGCCATAAACATGGCTGCCGCAAGTCGGGCAGAACAGCCGGGCGATGGTGTTGCCGCTGTCGGCCTTTTTGGCGTACTCGGTGAGTTGGCCCTGCACTTCAAAGGCGTCGGCACTGAACACGGCATTGACCGTGCCGTTGGCCGAGATGTGCTGACAGTCGCGGCACCAGCAGATGCGCGACACGATGGGCTCGGCGGTCAACTTGAAGGTGACGGCGCCGCACAAACAACGTCCGGTTCTGAGGGGCATGGGGGGACTCCTTGGCGAGATGGCCTGAAAGGATGGCTCGGTCGCCACATTCTTGCATAGGGGGTGATGCATGTTGGGTCAGCGATCAGGGTCCTGCAGCTGAAGTCTGGTCGGCACAGCAAAGATTTCTTTGGGCGATACGTTGGGGCGCCCTAGCTCTTCTGCGGTGGCCAACCAGCACAAGACACTGCGGCGCGCCATGGCCCTGACTGATGGGTTAAGCATGATCTGGCCATGCCTCTGAGCTGCCTGATGTCCAACGCATGAGAATCTACCAAGTTAGGTTGAGCCATGGCTTGATGCAGCTGAGCCAGTCGGGGCATCAGTGGATGCCGGTTTTTATCTTAGCGAATTTGGGGGAGGCCATCTACTTTTTTTCCTGGTTCACTATCCGCCTTAGGCCGCGCGCAGGCGTCGCTCTAAAAAGTCGAGCCGGTCCTGGCCCCAGAAGATTTCACCGTCAACGACATAGCTGGGCGCGCCGAACACCCCGGCGGCAATGGCCTGTTCGGTATAGCCCTCGTAAGCCTCTTGTGCCGACTGGCTGTTGGCCTTGTCGAGGCAGGCTGCATCGAGCCCCTGCTCGGCCAGCAACTCGGCCAGAACTTTAGGGTCGGCGATGTTGCGCTCTTGAGCCCAGCAGGCTGCCAGCACCGCGCCGGTGATGCGCATGGCCGCCTCGCCCCCGTGGTGCTGGTCGACGGAGATGATCAGGCGCGAGGCGTCATCGCCCGCTACCGGAAAGAACTTGGGTTTGACGTTCAGCGGCGCGTTCAGGTACTGGCTAAAGCGCTGCAACTCGACCAGCCTATAAGCCTGGCGCTGGGGTGCACGCTGACCCAGGGGCAAACCGCCCGAGATCGGGAACACCTTGCCCCCCAGGTCGACCGGCATGACCCGTACCGTGGCACCACGCTGGCGCAAGATGTCGGTCAGACGGGCATGGCCCAAGTAGGCCCAAGGGCTTTGGGGGGTAAAGTAGTAGTCAACTGTGCGATTCATGGCGAGAGGTCTCCGTGTTATCTTGGGATTTTGCCCAATGGCCAAGGGTGCATGGCGTGGCCTTGGCCTCATTTTTACAGGAGAACATGATGGCGCGTGTGGCTTTGGTGACTGGTGGAAGCAGAGGAATTGGGGCGGCATGCGCCCTGCTTGCGGCGAAAGAAGGTTGGGCGGTGGCTGTGAACTACACCCAGAATTCACTCGCTGCAGACGAGGTGGTGCGTCAAATTCGCGCGGCGGGCGGGACCGCCATGGCGGTGCAGGCCGATGTTGGTGACGAAGGGCAAGTGATCAAGATGTTTGAGCAAGTAGATGCCAAGCTGGGTCGGCTGAGTGCCTTGGTGAACAACGCCGGTGTGGTGGACATGCCGCAACGCATCGACGAGATGAGCGTGGCACGGCTGGAGCGCATGTTTCGGATCAACATCACCGGCAGCTTTGTCTGTGCCCGTGAAGCGATCAAGCGCATGAGCACCAAGCACGGCGGCTCGGGCGGCGTGATCGTCAATCTGAGCTCGGCGGCAGCTCGGCTGGGCTCTCCTGGCCAGTACGTGGACTACGCCGCTGCCAAGGGTGCGATTGACGTCATGACGCTGGGCCTGGCCAAAGAGGTCGGGCCTGAAGGCGTACGGGTGAACGCCGTTCGGCCGGGCCTGATCGACACCGAAATCCATGCCAGCGGCGGCCTGCCCAACCGGGCGAAAGAGTTGGCGCACATGGTGCCCATGCAGCGTCCGGGCACGGCCGAAGAGGTGGCCCAGGCGATTGTCTGGCTGATGAGCGATGGGTCCTCGTACACCACAGGTTCGGTCATCGATGTGACTGGCGGACGCTGAAGCCGCAGACACGCAGGAAGTCCTGGTGGCGACATCGCCCTTTGCGAATGGGGCGTTGTACCAGGGAAAATATCGGCAAAATGAGGTCAATCGCTGAAATTGGGGTCTGACCCCAATTATTTGACCCCAATTATTCAATTATTTTTTGAGGCAGTAACGATGAGCAAGACGATTTCGCATTACATCCAGGGTGCGGTGGTGGCGGGCGCTGGCACGCGCGAGCAGCCGGTGACGAATCCGGCGACGGGCGCGGTTTCGGCGCAGGTGAAGTTGGGCAGCGTGGCCGATGTGAACGAAGCCGTGGCTTCAGCGCAAGCGGCCTTCCCGGCCTGGGCCGATTTGCCGCCCCTGCGTCGGGCGCGGATCATGTTCAAGTTCCTCGAGTTGCTGAACCAGCACCGAGATGATTTGGCGCGGATGATCACGGCCGAGCACGGCAAGGTGTTCACCGATGCGCAAGGCGAGGTGACGCGAGGCATCGAGATTGTCGAGTTCGCCACTGGCATTCCCCAATTGCTCAAGACCGGCTTCACCGATCAGGTGTCGACCGGCATTGACAACTGGGTATTGCGCCAGCCCCTTGGGGTCGTGGCCGGCATCACGCCGTTCAACTTTCCGGTCATGGTGCCCATGTGGATGTTTCCGGTGGCTTTGGCCTGTGGCAACACCTTCGTACTCAAACCCAGCCCTCTGGACCCCTCCCCTTCGCTGTTCATGGCCGAGTTGCTGAAAAAGGCCGGTCTGCCGGACGGTGTCTTCAATGTGGTTCAGGGCGACAAAGAGGCGGTTGATGCGCTGCTGGATCATCCGGATGTGAAGGCGGTGAGTTTTGTCGGATCGACGCCAATCGCCAACTACATTTACGAGACTGGCGCGCGCCATGGCAAACGAGTGCAGGCGCTGGGCGGGGCCAAGAACCACATGGTGGTGATGCCCGACGCCGATTTGGATCAGGCGGTCGATGCCTTGATCGGCAGTGCCTACGGCTCGGCGGGTGAGCGTTGTATGGCGATTTCGGTGGCGCTACTTGTGGGTGATGTGGGCGACAAGATCATGCCCAAATTGATCGAGCGCACGCGCCAACTCAAGGTGCTCGACGGCATGAACCTGGCCGCCGAAATGGGCCCCATCGTGACCGCTGCGGCGCGCCAGCGCATCAGCGGCTACATCGACGCGGGTATCAAAGAAGGGGCCAATTTGTTGGTCGATGGCCGTGGCTTTGACGGCGCCACAGCAGGTGCCGGCTGCGCCCAGGGTTTCTGGCTGGGCGGCACTCTGTTTGACCATGTGAAGCCCGAGATGAAAATCTACAAGGAAGAAATTTTTGGCCCGGTCCTCTCATGTGTTCGCGTGCCTGACTTCGCTGCCGCCGTGAAACTGATCAACGACCACGAATTTGGCAATGGCGTATCGTGCTTCACCCGTGACGGCAATGTGGCGCGCGAATTCGGTCGCCGTATCCAAGTGGGCATGGTTGGCATCAACGTGCCGATTCCGGTACCGATGGCTTGGCACGGCTTTGGCGGCTGGAAACGTTCTCTGTTTGGCGATATGAACGCCTACGGCGAAGAGGGTGTGCGCTTTTATACCAAGCAAAAGAGCATCATGCAACGTTGGCCTGAGAGCATCGGCAAGGGTGCCGAGTTCGCAATGCCGACCTCGAAGTAAGCCCCCACGACCCCCTGATGTCTGTCCCCGGGGGTGATAAAGTCAGATGATGAGTACCACCATCGAGTTCGACCATATCGTCGTTGGTGCCGGCACGGCCGGTTGCCTGCTGGCCAATCGCCTCAGCGCAGACCCTCGCAAGCGGGTGTTGCTGATTGAGGCCGGTGGCAAAGACGATTACCACTGGGTGCACATCCCGGTGGGCTACTTGTATTGCATCGGCAACCCGCGCACCGACTGGATGTACCAAACCGAACCGACGCCAGGACTCAATGGTCGGCAATTGCGCTACCCCCGAGGCAAGGTGCTGGGCGGCTGCTCAAGCATCAACGGCATGATTTACATGCGAGGCCAGTCGCGCGACTACGATCAGTGGGCGCGGATCACTGGGGATGACACGTGGCGTTGGGACGCTTGCCTGCCTTATTTCAAACGCCATGAAGATCACCACCAAGGCGCCAATGCCATGCACGGCGCTGGCGGCGAGTGGCGGGTGGACAAGCAGCGTTTGCGCTGGGATGTGCTGGATGCGTTCGCGCAAGCGGCGCAGGAAGCGGGCATTGCTGCATCAGATGATTTCAACCGAGGCAATAACGAAGGCGTGGGTTACTTCGAGGTGAACCAGCGAGATGGCTGGCGCTGGAACACGGCCAAGGCTTTCTTGCTCCCCACCTGTTATGGCCGCCCCAATTTCGAAATGTGGACTTCGGCTCAGGTGATGGGCTTGCACTGGACTCAGGACGCGCAAGGTGCCCTGCGCTGCGCCGGCGTGCGGGTATGGGATGGCCGGCAAGAAGTGTTGGCCTTGGCCCACAGCGAGGTGGCCTTGTGCGCCGGCAGCATCGGCTCGCCGCAGATCCTGGAACTCTCGGGCGTGGGTCAAGCCCAGCGCCTGCAAGGCATGGGCATTACCCCGGTGCTTGATTTACCTGGTGTGGGCGAGAACTTGCAAGATCATTTGCAAATCCGGGCGGTGTACAAGGTACAAGGTGCCAAGACGCTCAACACCCTGGCCAACAGCTGGTGGGGCAAGGCACTGATTGGGTTGGAATACGCCCTGCGTCGCACCGGTCCGATGAGCATGGCGCCGTCACAATTGGGCGCGTTCACACGCAGCCACCCCGATCTGGACTGGCCAAACATCGAGTACCACGTGCAACCCCTCAGCCTGGATGCGTTTGGCGAGCCGCTGCATGACTTCCCGGCCATCACGGCCAGCGTGTGCAATCTGAACCCCAGCAGTCGGGGCACGGTGCATCTGCGTTCAGGTGACTTCAAGCAAGCCCCATCGATCGACCCCAACTACTTGAGCACGGACGCAGACCGTCGGGTGGCGGCCGATTCATTGCGAGTCACGCGACGCATCATGTCACAACCGGCGATCGCGCATTTGAAACCGCAAGAATGGAAACCAGGCCCCCAGTACGAGACCGATGAGGATTTGGCACGTTTGGCCGGTGACATCGCAACCACGATTTTTCATCCAGTGGGCACAGCCCGTATGGGCCGCGCCGATGACCCGTTGGCGGTGGTCGATCCTCAACTGCGGCTTCGGGATGGCCGTGGGGGCTGTGTGCGTGGGTTGAGGGTGGTCGATGCCAGCGTGATGCCGACCATCACCAGCGGCAACACAAACTCGCCCACGCTGATGCTGGCTGAGAAGGCCGCCGAGTGGATGGCCTGACCCACAAAACTCGGGATTTCCCTAGCAATTGAATCGGGAAAGCCCTAAGACATTTGAGGAATCAGGGGCTTTACATTGAACCCACTCGGATGAATATTGGTTCAACGGGGGTTCGAGGAGACGAACGATTCCTTTCATGATGATGGCATCCGAAAAGATGCCTTGAGAGCACCGCCAGTCGGTGCTTTTTTTTTCGCCAGTCAGTGTCATGGGGGGGGTGCGACAATCAACGCCCATGGAATTGCTATTGGTGACCCTGGCTTCGGCGCTGGCCGGTTTTATGGATGCCATCGTCGGTGGCGGCGGCCTGATTTTGGTGCCGGCACTTTTTGCCACCTATGTCGCCGCCACGCCAGCGACATTGCTGGGTACGAACAAAAGCGCCTCGGTCTGGGGCACTTCATTCGCCACTTGGCAGTTCAGCCGGCGCATCGCTTTGCCTTGGCGCAAGCTCTGGGTGGCGGTGGCAGTGACTTGGGTGGGTTCTTGGCTGGGGGCCTATGCCCTGACCCTGCTTTCACCCGATTTTTTGCGCAAGATGTTGCCGATGATCATGTTGCTGGTGCTGGGATATACCTTGGCACGCAAAGACTTGGGTCACACGCACGCCCCACGCTGGGAAGGTCGGCAAGAAACCGTGGCGCTGTGCCTGATCGGTTTCGTGATCGGTTGCTACGACGGTTTTTTCGGTCCCGGCACGGGCAGCTTTTTTGTCTTCCTGATGGTGCGACTGCTGGGTTATGACTTTTTGAATGCCTCGGCTTGCTCAAAACTGCTCAATGCCACCAGTAATGCGTCTGCGTTGGCGCTGTTTTCTTGGCAGGGTCATGTGTGGTGGCACCTGACTTTGGCCTTGGCAGTGGCGAATGTGGCGGGCAGTTTGTTGGGTACCCGATTGGCCCTGCGGCACGGCACAGGATTTGTGCGGACCATGTTCATCCTTGTTGTGGCTACATTGACCCTGAAAACCGGCTACGACGCCTTCATCCGCTGAAATTCAGGGTGTGGTTTGGGCCGCCGATTGGGCAGTCATTGGCCTGGTGGGTGCGGCCCGAGGGATGCCAATGGGCCGCGTGGCTTGGCCCCGCTGCACGGCGGCAATGTCTTCCTGTGAGGGGTAGCGGCCCATGATGATGTAGTCAAACACCCGACGGGCAATGGGTGCGGCGTTTTGCGCCCCAAAGCCAGCGTTTTCGACGATCATGGCCAAGGCCACTTTGGGTTCTTCGGCAGGAGCGTAGGCCATATACAAGGCATGGTCACGCAGTCGCTCGTCGAGGTGGGAGGCGTTGTATTTTTCGTTTTGTTTGACGGTGAAAACTTGAGCCGTCCCAGTTTTACCACCACTGGTGTAAGGCGCGCCCACAAAACTGCTGGCCGAAGTGCCATACAGGTTCACGTCGACCAAGGCTTGACGGATGGTGGCCAGGTGTTCGGGCTTGTATTTCAAATCGGCCACGGGTTCTTTGGCAATGGCGCGGCGCTCGGCACTGATGGGGTCGACCACCTCTTTGACGAGGTGCGGTCGCATCTGTACGCCTTCGTTGACCAATATGGCGGTGGCTTGCGCGAGTTGCAACATGGTGAAGGTGTTGTAGCCCTGCCCAATCCCCAGCGAGATCGTTTCGCCAGAGTACCAGCGCTGTTGCTCGGGCTTCTTATAGTTTTTGCGTTTCCATTCGGTGGAAGGCAAAATGCCGCGCGACTCCCCCAAGATATCTATGCCCGTGTACTGACCGAAACCCAATGGTTTGAGGTGGTCGTGCATCATGTCGACGCCCATGTCGCGGGCCAGCAAATAATAGTAGGTGTCACAGGACTCCACAATGGATTTGCGCATGTCGACCATGCCGTGACCGCCCTCTTTATCGTCGCGGAACCGGTGATTACCAAACATGAAATAGCCCGGATCGGCAAAGGTTTGCTGTGGGGTGCGTTTGCCGGATTCAAGGGCAATGAGGCTCATGAAGGGCTTGAAGGTGGAGCCTGGCGGGTAGGTTCCGCGCAAGGCCCGATTGAGCAAGGGCTTGTCGGGTGACTCGTTCAGTGCTTTCCAATTTTCTGTGTCGATGCCCTCGACGAATAAACTGGGGTCAAAAGTGGGTTTGCTGACGAAAGCGAGGACCTCACCGGTTCGCGGATCAATGGCGACCATGGCCCCTCGACGCTCGCCATACAGTTCTTCGACCAATTGCTGAAGCACGATATCGATCGATAAAACAACAGTTTTGCCGGGCGTGGCAGGTTTGGATCTCAGGCGGCGCACAGCACGGCCACCAGCCGAGGTCTCCATTTCATGAAAACCGGTCACGCCGTGTAACTCGGATTCGTAACTCTGCTCTACGCCCAACTTGCCGATGTAATCGGTGCCATGGTAATTGCCGTCTTCGTCTTCCTCAGCCAGTTTTTGTTTTTCCTGCGAGTTGATGCGACCAATGTAGCCTAAGACATGACTGCCCAGTTCGCCATACGGGTACTGGCGAAACAAACGCGCCCGGATGTCCACACCGGGAAAACGGTAGCGCTGAGCGGCGAAGCGTGACAGTTCTTCGGGCGAGACACGGGTGCGAATCGGTACCGACTCAAAGCTTCGGGATTCTTCACGCAGTTTTTTGAAGCGCCGCCGGTCGCGCGGCTGGATATCGATGACCTGGGCCAATTCGTCGATTACTTCTTCGAGCGGAGCCCTCAGACGCGAGGGCGTGATTTCGATGGTGTAGGCCGAATAATTGGTGGCCAGCACGATGCCGTTGCGGTCGGTGATGACACCTCGGTTGGGCACGATGGGCACGATGGCGGTGCGGTTGCTTTCGGCCTGCGCTTGATAGTCGTCGTGGCGAATCACTTGCAAATAAAACAAGCGAACGACCAACAGCAGAAAGCAAACCGCGACCAATCCGATGGCGACAAAGATACGCCCTCTGAAGCGCTGAAGATCGTCTTGTAAATGGGTGCCCAATGCCATGCCGATTGTCCGTACTCAGATGGGACGGTTGTCGTCAGGGTCGTGGGCACGGCGCTGCGGTAATAAGAGCATATGCGACACAGGCACCCAAAGCACCGATTCGAGCAAGGGAGAAAAAATCACCTGCCATTCGGGCAGGTCACGACCGGCCAGGTAGCGCACCAACAATTCCAAGACCGTCCCCAACACGAATACAGGCAAGACTTGAGGGGCCTGGGCAGAGCCGGCAAACCATTGCATGCGCCGATGCATTTGCAATGCTAAAAATCCCATCACGCTGAAAGAAAGCGCATGCTGTCCGAGCAGAGCCGCCTGGTGAACATCGGTCACCAAACCCATGAAAAAACAGACACCGATGCTGACCCGGCGGGGCTGATGCACGCACCAAAAAACCAACACCAAGGACAGCAGGTCAGGCATCCATGCAGCATTGCCCCACAACCCCATGTTTTGCAACATATTGGCCAGCAGCCCGAGGACCAGCGAGCTGACGATGAACCAGGGATTGGCCGGCAGCAACAGTGCTTCGCCACGCGGCATGATCATTTTCGAGTCCCCCTTTTGACCAAAGGCTCAGATTCAACCGAGGGTCGATCAGGCAGCGCGGCACCGGTGGGGCTGATGACCATGACATGGCGCACACCTTGGGTGAGCGCGATGGGTTGGCACAAGATGCGTGCGAATATGGACTCGGAACGGCGTTCGACCTTGACGACCCGCGCAACCGGTAACCCAGGAGGGAAAACGCCGTCAATGCCGCTGGTGCTGAGCAAGTCGCCCTCTTGGATGTCGGCGTTGGTAGCCAGGTAGCGCAACTCAAGCATGTCCGAGCCTTCACTGTCGCCGTAGGCCACGCCACGCAAGCCATTGCGGGTGTTCAAAATAGGGATGGCATGATCGCGGTCGGTGATCAGGGTCAGTTCGCTGACAAACGGATGCGCCCGAGTGATTTGACCCACGATGCCGAGTTCGTCCATGACGGGGGAGCCGGCGCTCAAACCCTGCAACGCCCCCTGATCCAGGATGAGTTTTCGGCTGTACGGATCGGCAGCCATGTAGATGACCTGGGCGCCACGGGCACTCAAGCCACGTCGCTCACGTATATCGAGCATGGCGCGCAGGCGTTGGTTTTCATGCAGCAACTGATCAACTTGCAAGGCCTTGGCCGACTGAACCAAGGCTTTTTCGCGCGCCAAGGCAGCTTCCCGTTGGACACTGTCGCGGCTGGTGAAAAAATCGGCCGTCTTGCGCACGCCCTGGATGGGCGCCAGCGCCAGCAACTGCAAGGGATACAAAAAAACCGACAACACCGCGCGCAAGGGCTGGGTGATGCCCCAACGCAGGTCGCTGACCATGAGCAGCAAAGCCAATATCGAGCACAGGGCCAACTTGGCCGGTGCCGAAAGCCCTTGCCGAAAAAACGGGGGAGTTTCTTGGCCGATGGTTCCGAGCGGCATACGGGTCTCTTTCCGTGCTTCTGGTCAGGCCCACCCCGGGGTGTAGCGGATTATTCGCTGGTGAAGATGGAACCCAGGCGCTCCATGCGCTCAAGAGCCAAGCCACAACCACGCACCACGCAAGTGAGAGGATCTTCGGCCACCAGCACCGGCAAGCCGGTTTCCTCGGACAACAAACGATCCAGGTCGCGCAGCAACGCACCACCTCCGGTCAGCATCATGCCGCGCTCTGCAATGTCAGCACCAAGTTCAGGCGGGGTTTGCTCAAGGGCGTTCTTGACGGCCGAGACGATGTTGTTGAGTGGGTCGGTCAAGGCTTCGAGAATTTCGTTGGACGAAATGGTGAAACTGCGCGGCACCCCTTCTGAGAGGTTACGGCCTTTGACTTCCATTTCCTTGACTTCACTGCCGGGGAATGCAGAGCCAATGCTTTTTTTGATGGCTTCAGCGGTGGGCTCTCCAATCAACATGCCGTAGTTGCGACGGATGTAGTTGATGATGGCCTCATCGAACTTGTCACCGCCCACGCGCACACTGCCTTTGTAGACCATGCCGCCCAATGAGATGACGCCCACTTCGGTGGTGCCACCGCCGATGTCCACGACCATGGAGCCATTGGCGTCACTGACCGGCAAGCCGGCGCCGATGGCGGCAGCCATCGGCTCTTCAATCAGGTACACCTCGGAGGCACCGGCCCCAAGAGCCGACTCGCGAATGGCGCGACGCTCGACTTGAGTCGAGCCGCAGGGCACGCAAATGATGATTCGCGGGCTGGGACGCAAGATGGAACGGGGGTGCACCATCTTGATGAATTGTTTGAGCATTTGCTCGGTCACGGTGAAGTCGGCAATGACCCCGTCTTTCATGGGACGGATGGCTTCAATGTTGCCGGGCACTTTGCCCAGCATGGCCTTGGCTTCATGACCCACGGCCTGGATTGTTTTCTTGCCTTGTGGGCCGCCCTCGTGGCGAATGGAGACGACGGACGGCTCATCCAGCACGATGCCTTTGTCGCGGACGTAAATCAGGGTATTGGCCGTGCCGAGGTCAATGGCCAGATCGGTCGAAAAGTACCGCCGGAGTGCTGCAAACATGTTTTTCTTTCTAGTGGGGGTCGGCTTGAAAAGCCATAAACCCAAAATGATACCTGATGGGTGCTTTGGCCAACGGCCTGCCGATGATGCCCGAGTGGGCCAACACCCCTTGGAGAGGGATGGGTGCGGCCGGGGGTATTTTAGAATTATTTAATATTATTATCATTTGAAATTAAAATAAAATAATGCGTTTTGAGATCGAATACGCCGACTTCATGTCCCAGGCGGCAGACACTTGGCAGACACTTGGCAGACACTTGGCGGAGACTGGTGGGCAACGGGTCGTCAACCGAAGCGAGCAAATGAACATGACTTTAGACAGCAGAGTTTTTGTGGCCGGCCATCGAGGCATGGTGGGCTCTGCCTTGATGCGGCATCTCAAGGCCACAGGCCATCGCCATGTGTTCACCTGTGAGCGTGCTGCACTTGACCTGCGGCAAGCGGCGAAGGTGCGCAACTACTTTGAAGCCACCTGCCCCGAGGTGGTGTACCTGGCGGCGGCGAAGGTCGGGGGCATTGCCGCCAACCAGCAATTGCCGGTCGACTTCATCCAAGACAACTTGCAGATTCAGTGCAACGTGATCGACGCTGCGTTTGCGGTGGGCTGCAAGCGCTTGCGCAGTCTGGGCTGGCAACCCGAATATGACCTGGCCAGTGGCCTGGCACATGCCTGGGCAATGTATTTGGCTGGTGCGGCGCGGGGGGTGGAAGCCTGAAGTCGATGGCACAAGGGGGGCTACAGAATCAGTCTCCCCAGCATCGGGCTACACATTTGTTGCAACGACATTCACCATCAATTTTTTTTCTTTCTTCGGATCGAACCCAGTCAACTTATTTTCAATTGAACGCCGCAGAAAAAGGAAAAGTCTTTGACGAAACAGATATCCAGGCCTTCTGGCTTTGGGAAACGCATATTTGCGGCTTATTCCGGCAATTGAGTAGTATCTGTCCAGAATATCCGTTTGATTCAACAAATACTCTTGTGTGAAAAAACTATAGTGAGACACAGTGTAGTTGCCCAATATTCGCCCTGATCTTTGGGTCAAAACTGGCAGTACGCCTGTGATCCACTCTTCGTCATCCACATTGAGGGGGCAAAACATTTGCCCCAGCTGAACCAAATCTATGCCGAAAAAACCTATGCAATTGATAGAAAACCGTGAAAGCGAAACATCAAAATTTTCATGAAGCAGCGCTTGTTTCTTGTTTAGATTCAAGAAAGCCTGATGCAGTTGGATGGCAAACACAGGGCTGCGCCAACCCAATGGGCAAGAAGCCTGAGCCGTCAACTGTGGGGCGATTTCGATCAAAGATGACCTGTGCTTGATGAGATATGAGCAAAGCGCATTGTTGATGACCAAGGGACTCCACCAAATATAACGATCTCTGGTCTTTAAGGCCTCTTCCAGCATATGCGCAAAAGTACCCTCTTGTATGTATACGACATCGTCATCAATCTTGATATAGAAGACATCCGGGTCGTTGCAGTTTCGGTAAAACTTGTTCACTGACCGATTGGTACCACACACATCAGTTGCATGGACTATTTTGATTTTGGAGTGCAACCTTGCAAGCTCATTGATGTAGTCTCTATCCGACGGATCTCGGCAGTTGTCCCACAGGTGCCATTCACTGACATTTTGATCATTCAGAACATACCTGGAAAGTAGCTCGAGGTAGGCTTTTCGTCCTGCATGTGTAACGACGATGATTTTCAAGCCCCGGTTCCTTGATGATGAGCGCACAATAAACGCCGATTGATTTGCAACCAGCACCGAAAGATTTGCATTACATTTATTACATTATCATAAAATTTTTAATTTATTTTATTTAAAAAAATGATATGACCAGTTGCCCTGGCACATGCCCGGGCATGGTATCTTGTTGGAGCGGCGCGGAGGATGGAGGCCTGAATCCGGTGGCACAAGGAGGGACAGCGCCCACCATCGGCGGGGTGTCATACCCCACTGGCCAGGCCTGTGCCAACAGGCGTCAAACCTTGGCGGTGGCAGTGCGCCTGGCGCGCCAGCGCAGCAGCAGATAGGCGAACATGGAGGTCGAAACCAGTATTTCGACCGCCAACAACAATTGGGCGGCCCCAAACGCCCCACCGGCCTTGATCATGGGCTGCATCAGCAACAGACTGGTAAGCGAAGCCAGCATGAAAATGGTGGTGAAGGGCCGATACATGTGGCGCGGCAGCATAATCTGCACCCCCATGATTTGCGACAGCAACGCCAGCCACGGTATGAAAGCCATCCAGCGCAAGGCGGGCACCGCGCCCGCAAATTCGGGCCCGCCCAGCCAGGCCATCCAGGTCGGAGCCCACGCCCACAACACCACGCCCGCCACCAGGGCCGGAGCGCCTAATGCCAGCAGCATGCGGCGGACATAATGCCTGGACATGGCCGGATTGTGATGAGCCAGCCAACTCATGCGCGGGAACAGGGCCTGACAGACGGGGGCCAGCACGGCCTGCACTGCTTTGCGCAGCCGATCAGCCAGGTTGAACCAGGCCAACTCGATCGGCCCGGCCCACCAGCCCACCCCCAGGGGGATCAACAGGTTGTAGGTGCTGATCAACCCCTGCGACACAAAGAGCAACGTGCTATGGCGCAGCAACTGGCGCATGGCGCTGTAGCTGGGCGCATGCCAATCGATGCGGCGGTGCCACCATAACCAGATGATCAACAACATGCCCGACATCACGGGGGCAATGCCCATGAACACGACGGCCCACACCAAGTCTTGTGGCCCCTGCACTTGCGTGAGGATCAGCACCAGACTGAGCAACTTGCCCAGCAACTGAGACACCACCAAGGACTGCATCCACTCCATGCCCTGAAACAAAGGCAACGGCAAGAGCACCTGCCCCAACACCAGTGTGAGCCCTGCGGCGTACAGCACCGATTGGCCTGATGGCGCCCACAGGAAGGCGACCAACAGCGCGCCCACTGCAAACACCAGTCCCAAACCCGCCTGGACCATCCAGGTGTTGATGGCCAGGGCAGAAATTCGGGCCCGATCAGCCCGATGGGTGGCGATGTCACGGGTGACGCTCCAGCCAAAACCAAAGTCCACCCACAAAACGCCCAATTGCATGACCAACAACACCCATGCCATCTCGCCAAACCCTTCGGCCCCGAGGCGGCGTGCGAGGTGCGGCAAGGTCAGCAATGGAATGAGAAGCTGGGCCAACTGCCCCCCACCGAGGTAGAGGATGTTGCGCCGCAAGAGTGGGTCCAAGGTCATGCCAATGAAATTTTCTTAAAAAAACGCATATCCTCAAGCGAATCTCGCCGAAAATTAACATTATAGTTTGCATTTTGAAGGATTGGCGTTGCCTCAACGGGTTGTTTTCTGAAGATGTTAGTTGCAATTGTTGCGACAACCCAAAATGAGGCACAATGATTTCAAAAAATGAAATGAAAATAATTTCTTTGTATGATGTATCTGAAGTTGACCAATGATTACGCACAAAACCATTCCATGCGATTGTTGCGAAGAACCATTCTTTTTGCCTACGTGAACAAGGGTCTTGGCGTCACCAACAAATTCGGGGGATCGGTATGAAGAAGGCATTGGTTTTGGGTGGGGGCGGATTCATCGGCTCGCTCATGGTCAACCGCTAAAAAGAAGAGGGTTTTTGGGTTAGGGCAGTGGATCTGAAATATCCCGAATTTTCTCAATCAAATGCGGATGATTTCATTCAGGGTGATCTTAGGGATCCTGATGTTTGCAGATCGTCGATAGATCAATGCTTTGATGAGATCTATCAATTTGCTGCCGATATGGGTGGCGCCGGATTTGTATTCACCGGGGAAAATGAGCCTGTCCGGAATTTTGTGTGTGAGGCATAACATGTCAAAAAGGAGCATGTAT
>JASGCM010000028.1 GCA_030054175.1 Alphaproteobacteria bacterium
AACTCCTTTGACAGAACAATAAACTGTCCGGTCTAAAGGGGCAACTCCAACTCCAGTGGTTCGAGGATCTGGTCGACAAATTGAACAAGGCTGGCGCCTTGTTCGTGACCATGGAGCAGGCCGCCCGAGCCCACTTGACCAACCTGAAATAAACGGCTGGAGCGGGTTTCAACTCAAGAGTTGATCTTGAGGCAGATGTTGGTTCACCAAGGCCTGAAACTCTTCCAAACCCGGGTTGGCCACGCCAACTGAGCGCATGGCCGCATCCACAGCTGGGGCCAGACGCCCGGCCTGGCGGGCATCCAGCAGCAAAAGCCGCGAGCGTCGCGCCAACACATCCTCCACGGTACACGCCTGATTGTCGCGCACCTGTTCAACCACCCAACGGGACAAGGCCTCGCCTTGTGGCGGACACCGGGACGGGCTGTCGGGCGCGAAGGCTTTTCCGCTGATCAAAGCAAGGTGTTGGGTGCCGCGACCGGCGTCGCCGGTGCGCAACAGCGCCGAGCGGCGGCAATGGGCAACCACCTGCTCGGCCATCAGGCGGTAGGTGGTCCACTTGCCCCCCGCCACGCAAACCACGCCGGAAGAGCTGGTCCAAATGGCGTGCTCACGCCCCATCTCGCTGGTGTTAAGTGCCTGTGATGACTTGGGCTTGACAATGGTGCGCACGCCAGCCCAAACACTGGTGATATCGCTGCGCTTGGGCGAGCGCCTCAAGTAACGGCTGACCTCGGTCAAGATGAAGTCGATGTCTGCATCGGTGGGGCGCTGGCCCTGCCGCAGGCTCTGCACCGGTACATCGGTGGTTCCGATCAAGGTGTGACCGTGCCAGGGCAACACGAACAAGACTCGACCATCGCGGGTCTCGGGAATGAGCAACCCTTGATCGTGCGGCCAAAACGAAGCGTCGACCACCAGATGTGAGCCACGACTCAGTTCGATGGCAGGCTCTGCGCCTGCGTCACTGCGCCATGGCCCCAACCAACCCCCAGTGGCGTCCACCACGCAAGCGGCGCGGGTCATGTGCTCCGTTCCGGTCAAGGCGTTGCGCCAGCGCACCTCAAAACCTCCCCCTGTGATGGACTGGACATCGATGACCGGCGCATGGTTCAGCGTCAGTCCACCGTTTTGTTCGATGGCCGATCGCAAAGCCAAAGCCAGAGCGGCGTCGTCGAACTGACCGTCGACATAACGGATGGCACCACGCAAACCCCGAGGCTGCAACAGGGACAAAGCCGGATGCGCTTGAACACTCAGCCAGCGCGTGGCCCCCAGGCTGCGTGCGCCGGCCAAGAATTGATACAAACCCAAACCAGCGAGGTACTTCAGCGCCTGTCCCCCACTGTAAGCGGGCACCAGGAATTCAAGCGACCGTGCAACAGCCGATGCGTTGGTCAACACGGTTTGGCGTTCACGCAAGGCATCGCGTACCAAGCCCCAATGGCCTTGGGCCAAATAGCGCACGCCGCCGTGCAACAGCTTGGTCGAATGCGAGGAAGTGCCCGCAGCGTAATCGCAGGCTTCAAGCAAAAGCACGCGACAGCCTTGCGCCGCCGCATGCAAGGCCACACCCAAGCCGGTGGCTCCACCACCAATCACCAGCAGGTCCCAAACACCCGCATCGGCACAAATGCGCAAGGCCTCAGTGCGGGGGATGAAGTGGTTGGATGCGGCCATGAGCCCCTAGGATTAGGCAAACCAACACTCGGGCGGTGCGGGGAAATCCACCACCCGAATGGGACAGCATCAAACCTTTGAGATGGCGTCGCGCAACTGCAGCACAGCCATGACCATGCCCAAATAGAGGAACACGTTGATGCCCAGGACCAAGCCAATCAAGAATTTGTTGATCATGCCCATGGTACTGGCCACGTTTTGTTCCGCTGCCTCGCGCATGCGTCCGGCACCACGCACCAACTCCGCGGCGAAATCTGCCTTGCCACGGCGCACCGAGGTGGCCAGACTTCGCAGCACCGGTCCACTGAGGATGGACTCAAAGGCCCGGATGTATTCGCCCGGGTTACGGCGCAGAATGGACATGCATTGGTGGACTCGATAGCGCTCCCATCGGTTGCCGCGTTGCGCCACCAACTCAAGCGAGGTCAGCAAGTCTTTACCAGCATTCAGCAAGACTGAGATGTTGTTGAGCATGATCACACTTCGGTACTCGCGGTAGATCTCAATCTGCGGCTGCACCGGCAGAAAGATGACGCGCATGAAAATGCGGGTCGAACCGGTGAGATCTTCCAACCAGAATCGCCAAGACCCGGTGGCATTGGGCAAAATAAAGATTCGGGTGAAGACCAAAACCACGACCAAAACCAGCAATGCCCACAACAAGTAACTGGCGATCACGTTGGCGGTGAATGCCGCGACGGCAGCGATGCCAGTCAGCTTGACTTTGGCACTGGCAATGATTGAAGGGAAGACGAATTTGGCCAAAACCAGGGCCAGAATCGAGCCCACCATCATGACCAAGGCGGGTTGCACCAAGGCTTTGCGCACCACCGCGGTGATCTTTTTCTGATCACCCACCGCCTGGGCCAGGTTATCGAGCACGCTGGCCGGGTTGCGGGCGTCAGCCAAAATCCGCAAAGTCGTGGCGTCGGTCTTGGGCATGACCTGAGGCAAGACCTCGGACAGGGTGGTGCGTCCCCGTTTGTACTGACGGCGGATCGCCTCCATCAAGGCCGCCCGCGAGGGGTCCCTCATGCGCTTGGAGCGCGCAATTTTCAACTCGGCGTTGGCAAAGTCCAGCAACAACTCTTTCTCGCGCAGCGACTGGGCCAATTCTGTGTAAAAGGACTCGCGCTCACTCCAGGCCCCCATCAACTCCAATCGTTCGAACGATTCGCGCACATTCACTGGCGGACCTCTAGGTGTTGATAGCGGTGGGCATCGCGCAGGAAGCGCGAGAGCACGCGAGGGTCAAGTTGACCCGTGAAAATCTTGTGAATCGCGTGCTCGGCCACGGTTTTTCCGTCTTGGTTGCCGCTGGTCAAGTCACGATCAGAGTAACGCAAACGGTAGTCATGCCAAGCCTCGCGATCTTGGCCTTTTTGGCTCAGGCCCAAAAAATGGTCATCGGGAATCATCATTTCGGACACGATGGTCAGCCCTGATTGGCCCCGATGGTTGCAGTACTTGCAACCATTGTGATTGCGCACATGCAGGTTGTCGATGGGAATGTCGATGGGGTTGCGCAAGGCGTCGACCATGTTTTGTAAATGGCGATCATCGGGTTCGTTCGGGTTGATGGCGTACTTTGAGAGCGGGATCTTGCAGTAGCTGCAGAGCACGGCCACCAAAGCCTGGTACTGCAACAAGGCCAGCATGGAACTGGTGGTCAGCTCTTCGCGCGACAAACCCAGGTGTGGATCGGTCAGGCGGTTGATGACCCCCGACAGACCATCGGCGTGCAAAGTGCCCATGACCACGTGGCCCGATTTGGCGACGCTGGCCGCCGCGCGGGCGCTGATGGTATCGCGCACCTCACCGATTGAGATCAGATCGGGATCCATCCGCAACAGACTTTCGATGGTGGATGTGTATTCGTCTTTGATGTGCCCGCCAGCGGCCTGGGTGATGTCACGCTGCACCGGAATTTGGTGCACACCGGAGATGGCGTACTCAATGGGGTCGGCCACCTGGTACAGAGCGCCTTGACCGACCAGGGGGTGAAAAGCCATGAAGCGTCGCTCGACGGTGGTCTTGCCTGAACCCGTGACACCACAAAACAAAATGAGGCCACTCTCTAAGCGAGCCGCGCGGTCCAGCAATGAAACTTGACTGGGCGAGAAGCCCATTTCAGCGTAGTCCATGATGGGCGAATCGACGCTGGTGCGCAACAGACGGATGGAGGCCTTGGGCCCGAACAGGCCGCGCTGGGTGGTGAAGCGCAACTGCAAACCGGGGATGCCCAACTTGCTGTCGATCATGCAGTTGACGCTTTTGCTGTCGGTGAACGTGCCGTCGCTGTTGGTCTTGTCGGCGGCCAGGGTTTCATAGGCCGCCTTGATGCTGGTCAGCACGGTATCGGCCATGATGCCCGTGACGATGGGTTCGAGCTCGCCGTGCACGCGCATGAGCACCGAGCCCTGCCCTTCAGCTCGACATTCCAAGTGCATGTCGATGGCGTCCTGGCGCATGGCAATGCGCACCCACGAAGCAAACTGCTGGGCGGCTTCGGTCAACGATTCGGTGGTGCGAGCGGCGACACGGGCCTGGTGGCGCTTGATCAGTTCCATGACTTCGGTGGTCACGGGCTGGAGTTCGACTTTGTATTGGGCGTCGGCGAGCAGATTGCGGATGCGCACGACCAATCGTTTGGGGGCTTCAGGCACATACAAAACCAAGGCATTTTGTGCCTGAGTGCGCACACCCACGATGGGCAAATCGATCGGAACACGCATGCTCTCGTTGACATTGTCGCCACCTGTCAAAATGGCCACGTATTCCGGGGAAGTAGTCAGTGGCTCTCGGTCCCAGTCGATGTCTTCGACCGACGAGGGTGGTGGCAAATCCACAGCAATTGCGGGCTCGTCGGTCGCCAGATTCATGTCGACCGATGCCAATGCCGAAGAATCCGGCATGGGCTTGCCGTTCGAATCGATGTCGAAAGGCTTCTTGAAGCGGTCAAAAAACGATTTCATGTCGGGCATGGGCATCAGAAATACTCCTGATATAGGCCTGGTGCCAAGGGTTCGGTCCAGCCTTCCTTGCGGCCATAGCGGGTGATGAACAAGGACACGCCCTGGGTGGACACACGCACATCAAAACCTGCCAACTTGTCGCCGGTTCGCAAGGTGCGCTGGGTGCCCTGGGTCTCAATGACCGCCTTGACCATATCGGGCGTGCCAAAGAGGTAGCGCACCACGAAGGCCACCCGAGGCTCGAGCGCGGGCAAGTTCAGCTTGCCCGTTTCTGTGATGTCGGGGTCTTGCAACTTCAAGCGACGGATGTAGTCGGTGGTCGTGCGGCGCTTCTGGTTTTCGACCAGTTCAGACACCGAAGGAATGACGACCGGCACATTGATGAGCGTTGGCGGGGTGTTGGGGGTTTGCGCCGAGACACGGGCACAGGCCAACAGAAACAAAAGGGATGTCAACTTAAAGGACATAGACTTTTCCTTCAATGATGAGTTTGGGGTCTGTATCGACGGTGAGTTCAATCAAATCAATCACCACATAATCCGGCAATGATTCCAGAATCTCTGCAAATGAAGATGCATTTCCCTTGATGACGAAAACGCGCTGATTGGCAAAGCGCTTGACATGGGTCATGCCCGGGAACGTGACTTGGCTGGGATTGCGAACCTCAATCGTCAAGTTGGTGTCAGACTTGACAATTTTTTCACGCATAGCGGACATTTGCTTGTCGAGTTCTTGTGACTCGATCAAATCGAAGGGCGACCGTTCGAACTTCCAATCGTTAGGGGCTTCAGTCCGAGCCGCATCGCCTGTAAAGCTGGCCACTTTGTATTTGGCTTCCAAGGTCTGGACGCCACCGGCCAGCATCTTCCATTCTGTGTTGCACTGGTCTGGCCTGCAGACCATGCGCACTCGAGACCAGCCATCTTCCACCAAAGGCTGTTTCAACATCATGTCCCACACCTTCTGGGCAAAGCGTTTATCGGCGGATTTTTGCTGGTTTTCGCTCAGCGTGACCCAATATTGGTCGGTATGGTCTATGGGGGCCACCGCCACTGGTTTTGGTTTCAAATGTTTGTAGAGGTAAAAACCACCCAACGACAAAGCAACCAGGGCAAAACCGCCCAAAAAGATGAACAACTTGGCTCTGTTGCTGAGACCTTTCAACTGAAACAGAGGGCCACGGATGCGTGCCTCGCGAGACAAAGTCTGGACCACGACCCTCCAACTGAACGGCTTGATGTTGGAGTGTGGCAGTTCGCCATCGAGTGCCGAATACACGGTAACGTACGAGGGCAAGTGACGCAAACGCTCCAGGGCATCAAGGCCTGTCATGATCAGGTCTTGGGTGATCACGCCGTCGTCGATTCGCACCCATGCCACTTCATCGGCATTGGCGCAAGGCAACAAGACCAAGACATCCAGTTCGCCCACCGTCCGGTCGGATTGGGCAGCCAGTCGGTCAAAGACGCCATACACCAAGGCTGCGATCGAATACAAAGCACCCGGAAAGGCTTTTTCTCTGGGCCCCAAGGGTTCTGGCGTGAAAAAACCGAGGTTCTCGCCCAATTTGATCCAATGGGTGGACCGATGCGACTTGGCATAAGCCCGAGGTGATTCAGACAAAAAATTGGGCCAATCGAGGTCTCCGATCACCTCAATGCCGCTCAATCGTTGAACGCTTCGGCTCATATTTGGACCACTCGGATGAGAACGATCAAATGCTCAACATCTATCTTGCCCTCTTCGGAACCACCGAATGCCAAAGGTGCATCGGGGGTCAAACGGGATTTGGCCGTGCGCAAGGTGCGGCGGGTCAAACCCGTGAGCAAAAGACTTTCGCCCGGGATCAGTTTGACCACCGACGACGACACGATGCTGGCTACTTCTGGGATTTGCAATTGCACGCTGGTGGATGACCCATCGGTGCTGATGTTGCGCATGGCTTGCAAGGTTTTGAGCGTGATGGCGTAATTCAGGCGCACACTGCCGTCAGCCAACAGGGTGGGTTGGGCGGCGAATGTGTCGCCCGTGACCAAAGTAGCCACCCGGGTGGTGCGGGTGATGACCGGAGGCGTGGTCGCACTGACCGAGGAATTGACCTCTGCGATATAGCCTGTGGTGTTGGCTCGCATCTTGGTATCCCACACCGCATTTTGCGTGACGAAAGACAGCGGAATGTGCTCGACGGTGTAACCCTGCTCGCGCAGGGACTGCAAAAGCAGGGTTTGCGGCGTCAAGGCGGCCCCGTCATTGCCCACCACGGTTCGGGTGGCTTTGAGCAAACCGGCCCCTGCGCTGGAACCCAGACTGTTGACCCCGGTGTACTGGAACAGGCTTTTACCATGGGTTCCAATGAGGCTGGTCGGGTTGAAGCCGAATTTTTCGTTGTCGGTGGTACTGACCGTGTAGATATCAAAGGAGATGTTGAATCGATTCTGGGCCAGCAAATTTTCGCCATCGACGAATTGGCGGATCTGCACATGCTGTGGCCCGGTGGTGGTGACCACGACCGTTCCAGCCCCCTGATTCACAAAGACGCTGCCTCCATCGGTCTTGGCCAAGGCGTCAATGGCTTTGACGGTGGCATCGAACTGATCGGATTCGCTGGTGATGGTGGTGGCGATTGAACCCGCTGAACCGGCTCCCCCTCCACCCCCGGAGCCTGACTCAAGGTTGCTTGCGCCAGAGGTACCGGCACGCATGGATTGCTTGCCCGATGCCATCGTCAATTGGTAGGTGACCGTCTTCAGGCGAGACACGTGGATGGTGCCGCCGTCATAGTACCAAGCGAGGCCCAATTGGCCACAAACCCAGTCCAGGTAACTGGCGGTCGAGCCTGACCACACCATGAGCAAGGTGTTGGAGGACTCGGTAGCCACCGGGGGGCCTTTGCCATCGGCGTTCGATTTGGCTGTACGCACCGAACCCGCACCCACTTCGACGGGCATTTGAACCGTCGAGTCACCGCCCAACTTGGATCGGGATTGGGCCCATTCTTTCAATTGGGACTGCTCTGCCTGGTCTTTGCTTCCGATGGACTTCCCCTCCATTTCGGGTGAACGAACCACTTTGGCTTCGACTTTTTTCTCTTTGCTGGGGTTATCGTAGCGAACCGGGAGCCCTGTCAGCTTAGACAAGCGCACAAAGACCAATTCGGGCGGCACGGGTTCGGCACCGAAATCCATGAACTGGTGCTGGGTCAAGCTGGCGGGCAAGTTTTGGTTGGGGACCTCGGTGACGCTGCCGCCAAACCATGGTTTGGCGGCACGGCGCACCACCGGCTTGGTTTTTTGTTGGGCTGCGGCGGCATCCAGGTCTTCAGGTCTGGCCGTCACCTGATCGGACTGATTCAGACCACGCGGGGTCAATGCGCTGGGGATGGCATGGTCGATGTCTTTTTGCACCTTTTGCACGACCGAACCACAACCGGCCAAAGCCGTCAACAAGCCCAGGGCACAGAACAATGATTTGGAGTTCATTCGCATGGCGTTCCACTTTCTGTGATGCGGATCACGGGGGGGTTGTTGCTGTAAATGCAGGCTTGCAGAGTGATGCCCGAAACCCCACCGATGAGGCGTTCGGTGGCCTGCTCAATCGTGCCGATGAAGCGGTCTTGGCTGCTGAGGGTGACGTCGGATTTGGCATTCCACACAAAACCCACGCCGGACTGGCGGGCCCAACGCTCGAGCAATCTGGAGACGCTGCGATCGGTAGGCAGGGTGTCGAATTTTTGCACACGATCCAGTTCGACCGAGCCGGTGCGGGTCACCGGATCTGCAAACAAAGCGGCGTTGTCGGTGTCGGCTGGCATGGCCGGGGTGTTTTGCGCCCAGGACACAGAAGCCCACAAGGTCCATAAAAGACCCATGCGGGCCAGCCGATGCACCGGATGCGCCGAAGGAGGGTTGAAGAAGTTCATGGTGCGATTCCTACGAGGATGAATTGAGATTCGACCTGGACCAGGATGGGTAAGGTCTTGGAGAGGTCCTGCGCCAGCTGTTGCAAGGCCGATTCGAGAGAGCCGGCATAGACTTTGGCGCGACGGATGGGCACGTCGACTTTGGGTGACCACACCAACTGTCGGCCACTGGCCACAGCCCAGCGAGACATGGCCCCCGAGACGGTTTCACCAGCCTGCAAAATCCAACCGGCTGCATCGACATTGGCCACTGGTGCGGCCGCCACTGTAGCGACGACGGGCGCTGA
Organism: Alphaproteobacteria bacterium; assembly: GCA_030054175.1. Lineage (GTDB taxonomy): Bacteria > Pseudomonadota > Gammaproteobacteria > Burkholderiales > Burkholderiaceae_C > Limnohabitans. Next base: position 8,862 of record JASGCM010000028.1, read on the forward strand.
GCCGGGCATGGATTCGGGCTGAGAGCGGGGCCGTGCCAGAACGGGCGTTTCCGGGGTCTGAGCCAGCGCAGCAGCTTGTCGTTCAGCGACCTTGGTCTGCAAGGCTTGCATTTGGGACAGGGCTTCTTGCTTTTGCGCTTGGGCTTCTTGCAACACCGCTTGAGCCTGCAACTTTTGGGTTTGCTCTGTCAAAGCCTGCTCTTGCAACTCTTGAATGCGAATTTGAGCCATCCGCAACTGGTCGTTCAGGACGGCCACTTGTTGTTGTTGCAGGTTGAGTTGTTCGGTGCGTTGCAGCGCCTCTTGTTGGGTGCGAAACAAGGCTGCACGTGCTTGATCTGCAGCTGACCTGGCGCGCTCAATCTCTGGACCAGAAGCGTCGAGCACAGGGCGTTGAGGTGACGAAGCGATGGAGGACATCGGTGTGCCCTCGATGACGGGTGCGGGCGTTGCCGGGCGGTCATCCCCCGGGGGGGGCAACTGGGGGGATTTGGCCAATCGGGTGGGCTGCGTGACGCGCATGATGCTGACGTGACGGCCATCCGGGTAGGCCAGCACGATTTCAGAGGGGACGCCACGCACCAGCATCTGGTTGCCGCGCACCCAAGCCTGATGCGGATGCAGGCCACCACGCGCCGGCACCAGAACCGAAGGGCGATCGAGGATGTCGGCCAACGCGATGTGGGTGTTTCGGGCGTCGTTGTAGACCTGCACAGGCTTGATGCCTGCCGGCCCCACGACCAGGTATTGGGTTTGCGAGACCGGCACGGGCGCGCCAAAATCGGCATCTGGCACCAAGGGGTCGAACTCGGGAATGGCGGGAAGGCCGGGCGCGGACTTGGGATTGGCTTTGGCCTTGGGGGCATTGGCGGCCCAAAACTGGGGCGCCGCTTGCCAAGCCTGGGCCTGAGCGGCCTGGGGTGACAAAGGCGTCACCCCCAAGCCGCACGCCCAAGCCCACCCGCAAGCCACACCCCACCACGGCAAGTCACCTTGCCGTGGCGGCCAGGCGACTGCGGCGCGCCCAGAACCCAGGGAGAATAAGAATGTGAAGCGAACTGGCATCTTGTAGCGATGAATACGGGGTGGACAGACTGGCAATCAGAGATGCATGGCGACGACCCTGCTCAACGCATGGCCTCGGCGTCGGCCAACTGGGGGGCCAACACCCCATTGCCTGAGGATGGCATGACAGGGGCCTGGACCCAATCGGGCTGGGCGGCAGCCAAAGCCAGCGCCCGATCGGCTTGCTCCTGGAGCCAGGCCGCTTGGACTTGTTGGTGTTCGCGCAGACCAATGCGATACACCAGTCGAGGATTCAGATGGCGATGCTCGAGAGCCAGATCGGGCGCAGGCGTGTCGGGGACCAAATCAAAGTAGTAGGTGTTTTGGTTGGTTTGAACCACCAGGTTGGTCGAGGGTTGTCGACCATTGGGGCGCAACATGATGCCGTTGTCGGTGGTGCGAATGAAATACCCCCGCCCCAAACCGGTGTGAAACCGACGGACTTTTTCACCTTGGGAGAACACCAAATGCACCAGGAAACCCTGGTAGACATTGATGCTGGTGACGGATTTGGGTACGAAATCGATGTAGCGCATGCGCGGGTCATCGGAGCGCTCGGGGATGGCGTGCTGCCCTGCCTGGACTCCAAGGACAACACCCAGCAAAAGCGCCATGGATCCGTACTTTAGTTTTCTCATGATTTCTCCTCGGAGTTAATTGGTGTTCATGATAAGAGAATTAAGAACTTTTTAAAACAATTTTTCGATCAAATCAATCAATTGGATTGAAAAAACAACAAATGCCCTGAGTGTTGCGCATGGGTGTGCATCGGATCAGATGAGGCTGTAAATCTCGATAGCCCCGCTCACGCAAAGTCCAAAACGCCTCGTCACAATCCCACCCACATTGGAGTGGTAAAGGAAGATGCCGTTGTTGGGGCTGCATGCGTGGCCATTGCGCAAATCACTCCCTGGCAAGCAGGGAGTGGGTTCCCCCGGTCCGCAACCGATCGTCCCCGTGGCGCCGGAAGCCTCGGTGGGCACGTAATACACGACATAATCCGTGCCCCTTGCGGCCTCCGACAGGCTCAAATCAGGCATGGGGGTGTCTTGCAAGGTTCCGGTGGTGGTGCCTCGGTTTTGAATGCAATACAAAATTTTCCCGGCCGAGGTCACGAACTGCATGTCGACGCTGGACGCAGGTGTGGGTACGGGGGGGGTACAGGCATCACCCACTTGGGCCACGCGCAAGGTGCGACTGTCTTGCCAAGTGCTACCAGTTCCAAGGTTCACACAAACCAGGTGCACAGGCTGCTCTTCAGTGGGGCCTCGACCGTATGCCGTATAGACAGAACCCGTGCAGCTTTGACCGTCTTTGGGCGCCAAAAGCCAGCGGTATTCGGGCTCTGAGCAACGCTGCAAACCCTGAACGACCGGGGGTGTGGCATTGTTGTAAACCCAACGCAATTCGCCGGGATAAGCGCACCAGTGTGAGGTGATGTCGAAGTCGGCAGCATTCCACGCGCTGGCAGTCACGCGTTGCGGAACGGTAGCGCCAGCGGTCAGCGTGGCAGGCCATTCGCCGACCATCGCGCAGACCGTGCCGGGCTGGGCGGCCCCGCTGCCTCCTTTCACGGAAGCCGGCAAGTTCACCTGTTGCAGGTCTGGGTCAATCGCGCCAGCGGCGCTGCGCAATGTACCGTCAATGGAGACGGCCAACATCCCTGACGCCAAGCCCGATGCATCCGCAGGCCGATAGGCCAAGATGTCTTGCAAGAGCTGGGTGTTGACTGTCCCCCCTCTGGCAAGCAATGCCGCACTGAGGCACGCCACGCCACGCAGACGTCGGTTTTTGGCGTTGACACTCAGAACCACCTTGATGTCGTTGTCGTTGCTGCCCTGCAGCGTGGCGTAGGTGCCGGGTTTGAGCCACTGCACGGGGGTTTTTTGCAAGACATCCAAATCAAAAACCCAACTGTGGGCCACGCCCAGCGGCAAGCCGGTGGTTTCACGGACCAGCTGCAGTGCCGCGCCACCGGATGCCGCTGGCAAGTTCAAGACGCCTATGGGACTGCTCCCGGCAGCCCCATAGCTGATGGCATCTGCCATCCCATCGCCATCGGCGTCGACATAGGGCACGAAACTGGGATTGCTGGGGTCGGGGTTCAGCAACAGGGCGGGCTGATAGGCGTGGATGAAACGCTGCAGCGCCGATTGAACGACCAACAGCTGATGGGCTTGGACTTCGGCCTGGCTTTGCCGGACCCAGCCCAGAGTCAGTTGAATGCCTGCGGCAATGGCCACGGAAAGCACCAGCAGTGCCAAGGCGGATTGAAGCAAGCCCACGCCTCGTTGGACCAGCGACCCGTGATGTTGACGCTGTTGGAGCACGTCTTACCTTAGCGCGTGATGGTGAACTTGACGTCCACGCGACTGACCTTGTTGACCACGGCTGGGGCGGCGGGGCTGGCTGAATTGGTGGTTTCTTCGGCAGAACACCATTCCCCCAGCGACGCCATGCTGAGGGCCCCTCCCGAGGCCTTGACCTCTTTGTACTGCGGCTGCACCGTCGGGGGCGGGGTGCCCGTGCGAGCCTCGCCACTGATCTGGATTCGATTGGCCAAGGCCTGCACACCCACCACCAAATCGGCGCACAGGCTGGCGGGCACACGACTCCAGACCAACTCCATTTGGGCGCCAGATGCCACTGGATTGAAACCGATGTGCCCGCCCATGGAGTGGCTGGCCGATTGACCCCCGGACGCCGCCGGGCACGCATTGGTCGGGTCGATCAGTTCGGGGGGCAAGATGGCGGCGATGCCCGCAGAGCAATCGCTCAAGCCCGTGAAGCTCACCATGCCATAGGTCTTTTGCAGGGCGGTGATGAGTTGGTTGATTTGGCGCACTTGGGCGTCAGTGGCTTGCTGATCGCGCATATTGCGAAAAACCAGGAAGGCACCCGCAATCAATACAGAGGCCATGGTGATGGCAATCATCAACTCGAGCAGGCCGTAGCCCCTTTGCCTGTGACAAGTCTTTGGAGGGTAGCTGGGAGCAGAAATCATGAAGTGGGACCTTGTTTGTGCGCAGGGTTTCGAGGGCATTACCTACTGACCTGTTGCCAAGTGCCGCCTCTGCAAACGGTCAGTTGATTGGTGGTGGTGGTTCCGATCGCATCCGTTGGGGTGCATGTGCCACCGAGGGTCGTGCCTGAAGCAAATCCAAAGTTGACTGTGGTGCTGAACGTGGTGGTCCAAGCGAAAGCGCCAGCGCTGCTGGCACAACGGTAAATCTTGGAATCGGTTTGGCCGATGGCCATGAAACCATCGGTACTGGCGTCGCAAGTCAGTCGTTCTTTGACTGGGGCCAAACGGCCCAAAAGGTAGGTGTTGCCCGGCCCGCACATCAGCGGCTGCAGGAATTCGGCTGAAGCGGGGTCCTCGACGACCGCCATGCGTCCAGTCTGACACGCCCCCCCCACCTCTGCCCCGTTCAGGAGTTTCCAATTGCTGCCGTTGCACCACACGATGTGCTGTGGCCGACCATTGCCCTGCGAGTTCAGCCAAGCCAAGGCATTGGGCTCGGTACAGGCCGAGTTGACCGTCACTACGGCGTAGACGGCCGAGCGGCCTTGGGTTTCAGCCCCACCCCAATCGCCGATCAAGGTGCAGACGATGCCTTCGGGGGTGCCACTGATTGGGTTGGCCAGTGTGAAACCGCCCACGCTGCCCTTTAAAGTCCCCCCGGCGCCGGGATAACTGGCCACGAACAGACCACTGTGGTAAGAGCTGCCCGTGACTCCGGTGGACGACACCACCGAGACATTGCGTGACACCTGTGCCAGCAAGGCGCTGAGCCCGGCCATGTCGACTTGACCCTCTTTGCGCACGGCTTGGTCGTAGCAGGCGGTACCGGTAGTCCGTTGATCGGTGCGACTGGATTTGAGGTTGATTTGCAGTTGCGCCGTACTGAGTGAGCCCCACACGCCGTTGACTGGAAAGTTGGCGTCGAGCAATTTCAGGTCGATCAGGTTTTGCCGCGTGAAGGTCCACTGGTTCTCGGCCCCGCTGACGGTGCCGCTGATGGCGCTGACCAAGGCAGTGCCGTCGACGGCGGTGCTGATGCTGGGAGCGGCCACGCTGGCGCCCAAGGTGTTGCGATAGAAACTGACCAACCTTTGGTTGGCCAAGCGCGCGGTGTTCAGCACCTCGGCCTGGCGCTGCACCTGCTGGGTCTGGTGGTCGTCGATCCAGACCTTAATGAGTGCGCCAATGGCGACGGAAAACACCACCAAGGCCAACATCGACTCAACCAGCCCAAAACCACGAGTGCGGAAGGACAAGCCAAAAACAACGGCAGGAAAAGGCAATGAACGGCGCATGGTGATGGGTGAATGAAGTTCAAAAAAACACCCCCGAAGCGGCCCCTGTGGGCCCCGGCGGGGGTGGTGGTGCTGTGCCGCCGGGCGATGGATTAAGAGCGGCCCACCCAAAACCACAGGCGAACGGACTCAGAGCCACCGTTGCAGGCATCGTTCAAGGCAGCGGTGCTGAGTTCGAGGTCATTGCCCTTGACCAGCAAAGTACCAGCGGCACCGAGCGTGCCACCGGTAACCGTCCCTGGGGTGACTTGAGTCACGGAAGGGGCCGCAGAACCAAGAGCAGCGGCCTGGGTCAAATGCGTGGTAGCCGGCGCAGCCAAGACCGCACCTGCGGCAGCACGCTCAACCTCGATGCGACGCATCAAGCCTGCGACCTGGGTGACGATTTGTTCACACTGGTCTTTGGGGACGTTTTGCCAGACCACCACCATGGTGTCGCCGTTCTGCGTCAGATTACTGATGCCAAACTTGATCTCACCGCCAAAATTGTTGAATGCGGTGTCGTCGTATTGGCCACTGACCGGGTTGTAGGTGCGCAATTCGCGCGGCACCACGGTGCGCACGGCACGCACATCGTTCACCGCCGTGTACTGGTTGATGACACCAAAAGTTTTCTTGGCGTTGGCGGCGATTTGGGTGAGGTGATTGGTGTTGGCTGTGATGCTGGTTGAGGTTCGCAGGTTGATGGAAAGCGCCACCGCAACAGCGATCAAGATGGCTATGATGACCAAAGAGATCATGACCTCGACAAGGCCGTAACCGCGTTGGCGACTTTGGGGTGTGTTTTGCAACGTTTTGGGTGACATGTTGACTCCTGTTGAAAGTTGAAAAAGGGGCATGTATAAACCGCATTTCTTAGCCCCTTATAAAAATGTAACACATAGTTTTATTTAAAACAATGACATTAGTTATCTTGAATAATTTTTTGTTTTGATGTGGTTTTGACACATCAAAGGATGCATTCACCGTCACCTGGGCTGGCGCCCCGTCGGCACTCGCCAGCCGGCAGGGCAACTCTTATGATGTTCATGACACCCCGATCAGACCTCAGGAGCGCGCATGAGCACATCGACACGTTGGAAATACCGTCCCCCCGGATCGAATTGGGGCGACTTTGGGCCCGATGACCAGTTGGGGCGCATGAACCTGCTCACGCCCGAGAAGGTGCGACAGGGCATGGCCGAAGTGAAAGAGGGCTTGACCTTCAACCTCAGTCTGCCGCTGGACTATCCCGGCGGCAATGTGCTGAACCCCCGGCGCATGCCCCCGGTTCTGCGGCCCACGGTGCGCAATGGCCAGCCCAATTTGAACTATAAATTGATGTCGGATGATCCCTTGTGCACCGACGTGGTCAGCGATGACCTGGTGGTGATGCACCTGCAATACAGCACACAGTGGGACAGCTTGGCGCATGTGGGCTCGATGTTCGACGCCGACGGCGACGGCCAAGCCGAAGCGGTGTACTACAACGGTTGGCGAGCAGGCGTCGATGTGGTGGGTCCGGCCAGCGCAGAGGGTGCCGGGATTTTTGACTTCGCCAAAGTGCCGCGCACATCCACCAGCCAGGCCAAGGCACTGGGCATAGAAAACATGTCGGCCCGTTGCGTGCAAGGGCGTGCGGTGATGATCGACCTGCATGCGCATGTGGGCCGCGAACGGGTGGTCGTTGACTACGACCTGCTGAACCATATCTTGCAACGCGATGGCGTGTGCGTTGAGAGCGGTGACATGGTGTGCCTGCATACTGGATTTGCCGACGTTCTTCTGGACATGCAGAAATCGCCAGTGGCCGAGGTATTGGACCAAAGCTGCGCGGTGCTGGAGGGCCGAGACCCCAAACTTTTGCAGTGGATCACCGACAGCGGGCTGGCGGCATTGATTGCCGACAACTATGCGGTCGAGGCGCACCCTGCCACGCACCGCGATGGGCCTTGCCCGACCTTGCCCTTGCACGAGCACTGCCTGTTCAAACTGGGGGTACACCTGGGCGAAATCTGGCACTTGGGTCCTTTGGCGCACTGGTTGCGCGACCGCGGCCGGCATCGGTTCTTGCTGACCGCGCCGCCCCTGCGGCTACCCGGCGCGGTGGGCTCTCCGGCAACCCCCATCGCAACGGTCTAGGGCAGCCCTACCCCTGGGCCAAGCGGCGCGAGGCGATGGCGGCCACCCCCATCACGATTCAAGAACGATTGGATGGGCAGGTTGGCCACTTGCAAGGCCCGGCGAGTCAACGCCACCCGCCAGGCAGAGGCGGGTGAACAGCCTGCCAAGTGCTGCGCCCAGTTGGGCATGATGTCATGGGCCGCTTGCATGACTGCATTCATGTACGGGCGGTCGGCATCTGAGACGGGGTAAGCGGCGACGATGCGCCAGACCTCTTGCGCACGTTCATCAAAGCTCAGTTCGGACTCATGGGCCTGCAAAGCCTGCTCGACCCGCAAGCGTGTACAGGGCAAGCCCGTGGCCCCCAGAGCGTGTCCGACCCGGCTCATTTCGGCCATGTACTGGTCGCACTGACCGCGGGTCAACGGCGACAAGGCCAGGTGCTGGTAGGCCGACAAAAAGGCATGGACCTCGGCCAAATGCACCCAGGTGATGAGATCGGGTTGGTTGGCGACATAAGGGCGGCCTTTCAGGTCAAGCCCTTGGATGCGCGCATGGATCTGATTGACCCGCTCTATGGATGAGTGCGCCAGATCGCTGGGTCCGTAGGTGGTGGCGGCGACGAAGTATGCGGTGCGCCCCAATCGCTCTTTGAGTTGGTGACGAAAATCGGAATGATCCCACACGGCGGACAAGGCGCGGGGGTGCAGGGCTTGAACCAACAGGGACGACAAGCCCCCCACACTTCAAGGCGCTGAAGTGGGCATGCACCCGCCACACGACCGAGTAAGGACCCAACAAACCGGGATCCCCCAAGGCTGCTCAAAAGGTTCCAGAGATGAGGCCGAACCTGTGATGCCACGCAGGCGCTGGCCTATGAACTGCTGGAGGACTTTTTGAAACATTGCCCCATGTTAGGCGCTGGCCCCAAACCCTTGTCATGCATGGGTCTAGGCAAGCTGACACCCCCTGGCGCCGTGGATGGTCAATATACCACAAAAATGAATTTTTTTGAATGATTTAAATGACTTTATATCAATCTATTGTATTATTTCATGCAAATCGGCAGGCAATTGGCATGCCGCGTTCCAACCTTCAACCCCGACAACCACAGGCGTGGGTTCAACCGCTGAGCCGAGCAACGGAATAGACAAGAATGAATTCTAGTTATGTGCGCTTCACCTATATATTGCTGGCCTGCTGGGTATTGGGTCTAGGTTATGTCGCCCATTGGTTTTTTAGCCTTGGTGATGACCCCGGACTGTCCAGCAGTTTTGTGTCGGCTCACTACACCTGGAGCCAACAACAGCCCCCTCGGGGTGGCCCCGAGCCGCGTTTGGACGGTTTGGTGATCGGAGCCCAAGGCACTGGTTTGATCTTGCCGCCCATGCCCAGCCCCCGAGAGACCGATATCCTGCGGCCCTCGAATGTCAAAAAACAATCCGAGATCCGAACCTGCTTTTGGCCCGGTCCGCGCGCGCGCATCGGCCTGTACACCACCGACCCCGACCATTACAGCCACGAGGCCAACCTGGCTGACCTGGGGCGCACCAGCGCACTGACGTGGTTCAAGTTGCCCAGCGAGGGCAAGCTGGTCTTGCAGGGCCAATTCCCGCATGCCCGTCTGTTGAGTCTGGTGGCCTTTGATGAACGGGGTCAAGCGCTCGATTGGGTGGCGGACCACGCGATTGAGCCTGACGGCGGATCGGAAAATCCCTTTCGGCGCGGCGTGCGGCGCGACACGCCGAAACGAAACTACACGCTGACCATCGTCAGTGGCAAGCCGCCGGCGGCGAACCGCCCCGCCAATACGCTGTACACCCAAAACGCATCCGGCACCCCGATTGCCTTGCAGTTGCAGGTGTATGTGCCGGACCGCGATCGCGATTGGACCGGGGGCGTTGGTTTGCCACAGGTGGCACTGCACCTGCCCACAAAGCAAATACTGGCCGAAAAGGAAACTTGCGAGCAAACCCTGGTGTCGCAGCGCGGCAAGCCCCAACCCAAGTCGGGGTGGTGGCCCAATGTATGGCTGGCCCTGAATCAATTGCCTTGGAGGGATGAGACCCGATCGCCCGCCGAATATTTCGACGCCACGGCGATGCGCCGGTTTTTCAGCCTGGAGTACACGGCGCTCAGCAGCTACGTGCCCTTGTTGGATCTGTTCTTGGATTACTTTCCGCAATATGTGCATCCGGATGTACGCGAGATGTCGTGGAGCGACCCTTACACGCAATTTGGTTACACCCCTTTGAATCTGGCTTACGGACGCATCTATGCCGTTCAAGGGCGCTTGCCCAGCACACCACGCAGCTGGGATCAGCCCAACTCCCCCATGTCGGATCAAGCCGAGATGCGCTATTGGTCACTTTGCACCAGTTCCTTCCCAGTCACGGGCACGGTCGTCGATTGCGTGCACGATGAAAATCTGCGGACCTTGCTGGATCCGCAAGGCAACTTTACCGTGGTGGTGTCACGCTTGGCCGACCGACCGCAAAACGCGACTGAGCGCTGCGGCGTGTTGTGGTTGGAAGCGGGTCATGGTGATGCGGTGCCAGGCGGCTCGAAAAGCTATGCCGCGCTGATCAACCGCCATACCTTGGTCGATCCCGAATTCAAGCGCACTTGGTCTGAGGTTGAATCACCCCGCAAAGAACGTCAAGTGTTTGGTGTATCTCGTCCTGTCGTCCTGAATCAAACCGACAAAGACCGCTTTGAACTGCTGGGTTGCCCGGTCAGCACCATCAGCTTGGATCGATTGCGGCTCATCCTGGAAAAAGACCGGCGCCGCTGAAAGCGCCCTCAACCGCGGGGATCCACCCCCGATTGCCGCTGCATGGCCCAGCGGTTACAGTTGGCCCATGTATTTCTGTCTGGGGTTGTGTATGCGATTGCTGTTTCACATCGGTCTGCTGGTGGGGATGATAGGGACTGGCGTTGGTCTGACTTGGGCCCAAAGTAGCGCGGTCACCTACCCCAGCAAAACCGTGCGCTTTGTGAACAATTTCCCACCAGGGGGTCCATCAGACATCTTGGCACGCTCGGTGGCCGAGGCCTTGCAAGGCACACTCAAGCAGACCTTCATCGTCGAGAATCGGGCCGGGGCGGGGGGCAATGTGGGTGCGGACGTGGTGGCCAAAAGCCCAGCCGACGGCTACACCGTGCTGTTTGGCATTGACACCACATTCACCATCAACCCGCACATTTACAAAACCCTGCCCTTCAAGCCTGGCGATTTGAAACCCGTGCTGGTCATGGGCTCGTCGGGCCTGTTGGTGGGTGCGCATCCGGGCACCGGCATCAAGTCGCTGCGTGAGTTGGTGGCCGCCGGCAAGGCCAAGACATTGAACTTCAGCAGTGGTGGCAACGGCAGTCCGGGGCACTTGGCGGTCGAGGTATTCACGGATGCGGCCGGGGTGAAGATCACGCATGTGCCTTACAAAGGCAACACACCGGCGGTGACGGCGGTGGTGGCGGGCGAGGTGGACGCCGGTGTGCTGGCCACGCCCGGCATGCTGCCGCATGTGAAGGCCGGTCGCATCAACGCCCTGGCGGTGACCAGCCGACAGCGCTCGAAAATCGCCCCCGAATTGCCCACAGTGTCCGAAGCCGGATTGCAAGAGATGGAGTTGGAGGTACTGTATGTGGCCATGGTGCCAGCCGCCACCCCCGATGCGGTGGTGCTGGTCTTGCAAAATGCCATGAAAGAGGCGCTGCAACGGCCTGACATTCAGACCCGGTTGGCCAACCTGGATTTGTTCTATGAAGGCCTGTCGGGTGAACCGGCGCAAAAGCGCATGACCGATTTGTCAGTGCGCTACGCGCGCATTGTGAAATCCACGGGCATGCAGCCCGAATGAAGTAACCATGAAAAGACCGAATATTGTGTTTGTGGTGGCCGATGACCTCGGCTTTGCCGATCTGGGTTGTTATGGCGGCCGCCAGGCCGCGTTTGGCGCGGTGTCGCCGAATCTGGACGCCTTGGCGGCCGCTGGCTTGCGCATGACACAGGGCTACTCGAACTCGCCTGTTTGTTCACCCACCCGTTTTGCGTTGATGACGGCGCGATACCAATACCACTTGCGCGGCGCGGCCGACGAACCCATCAGCAGCAAGAGCAAGGGCAGCTTGACGCTGGGCTTGCCCCCGGAGCACCCCACCCTGCCCTCGCTGCTCAAAGGGGTGGGTTACCACACGGCGCTGATCGGCAAGTGGCATTTGGGCTACCCGCCGGTGTTTGGGCCGCTGAAGTCGGGTTACGAGGAATTTTTCGGACCCATCTCGGGTGGGGTTGACTATTTCACCCACTGCAGCAACAACGGCACGCATGACCTGTACCTGAATGATGCCGAGCACACCGAGGAAGGCTATCTGACCGACTTGCTGTCCCACAAGGCGGTGGACTATGTGAAGCGCATGGCCGAGCCAGCACGCCTAGGCAAGCCCTTTTTCCTGAGCCTGCACTACACGGCACCTCATTGGCCTTGGGAGACGCGAGATGACGCCGATGTGGCGGCTGAAGTGAAGGACCACCTGTTCCATTTGCACGGCGGCAATGTCGAGACCTACCGACGCATGATCCACCACATGGACGAAGGTATGGGCTGGTTGGTCCAGGCGCTGCGCGAGACCGGGCAACTGGATAACACGCTGATCGTTTTCACCAGCGACAACGGCGGTGAGCGCTTCAGCGACAACTGGCCGTTGGTGGGCGGCAAGATGGACTTGACCGAGGGCGGCATCCGCGTGCCTTGGATCGCGCATTGGCCTGCCATGATCCCACCGGGCTCGGTGAGCGACCAGCACTGCCTGACCATGGATTGGTCTGCAACCTTGCTGGAATTGGGGCAGACTCAGGCGCACCCCGATTACCCGCTGGATGGGGTCTCAATGGCCAACTGGCTGGCGCGGCCCTTCCAGCGTGTGGAGCGACCGCTCTATTGGCGCATGAAACACCGGGACCAGCGGGCGATGCGACTGGGCCCCTGGAAATATCTGCGAGTGGACGGAAACGATTATTTGTTCAACATCGAGGCCGACGAGCGCGAACGCGCCAACCTGGGGGCACGACAGCCCGAGCGACTGGCCCAGATGCGCGCTGCTTGGGAAACATGGAATGCGACCATGCCGACCATCCCCGAAGACGCCACGGTGAGTGTGGGCTATTCTTACAAGGACATGCCCCAGCGCTGAGGAGTCCCCCCCCTCAGGGACTGCGTAACCTGTGGTGCGAAAGCACCTTACCCTGGGGGTCAAATCGCACCAGCACCATGTCAGCGGTGCCAACATACTCGCCCACCAATTCACTGATATTGACTTGGTGGGTCACCAGAATCAGCGGCTGCGTACCCTTTTCTTCAACGCTTGGGCAATGAAGACCTGCAACTGGAGGTTTTGCTCAGGCGCCCGATGCGATTGATCAAAAAAAGAGTTCAGGCTGGGTTCAATGCGCACCGGGCCCAGCTTCAAGCCCTCGGCAGTGTGCTGACAGCGGCACCATACGCTGCTGTAGACCTGTGCCTGTGATACGCCTTGGGCACGCAACCAGCGGCCTGAGCGATTGGCCTGTTGCCGCCCTTCCTCATTCAGATTGCGTTGGGTCTCGCAGCGCTGCAAGTTGTAGCCCGGTGGATCGCCCACTCCCAGCGCATCAGCATGGCGCATCAGCAGCACATGATCGGCCGATTGCAGCCGTTGCGCCAGATCTTCCAAGGGGGCCGCTCCCCATGCCGCGCCCATGGTGCCAATCGTGCACACCCACAGTCCGAGCAACTGGCGCCTACGTTTCATGCGGATGTCCTCGTGTTCTCCTGATGATGAGTCATTTTGGCAGGCTTCGCAGTGCCGGGGGCCTGTGCCAAAATAAGCCATGAATCGCCCACGCCTTGGGGCCGAACCGACACAGGAGACCCAGATGAAGATCGATCGCATCCACCATGTGGCCTACCGCTGCAAAGACGCCAAGCAAACAGTCGAGTGGTACGTGAAAAACCTGGGCATGGATTTCGTGCTGGCGATCGCCGAAGACCAGGTGCCCAGCACCAAGGCGCCCGACCCCTATATGCATGTGTTCCTGGATGCGGGCAACGGCAATGTGCTGGCGTTTTTTGAGTTGCCTAACGCGCCCAGCATGGGTCGCGATGAGGGCACGCCCAACTGGGTGCAGCACCTCGCGTTCAAGGTGCGCACGTTGGAAGAGTTGCATCAATACAAAGACCGCCTGGAGGCCAACGGTGTCGAGGTGTTGGGCGTGACCGATCACACAATTTTCCGCTCGATCTATTTCTTTGACCCCAACGGCCACCGTTTGGAGGTGGCTTGCGACACTGGCACCCCGGACATGTACCGCCAGCTCGACGAAGTGAAGTGGGCCATGCTGGAAGAATGGAGCCAAACCAAACGTGCCCCGAAGCACGCCGCCTGGATGCACGAGAAAGAGTACGCCCAATCATGAGCACCGAACAGGCCCTGGCCGCCACACTGAACCCCGCCCTGCGCAGCTGGGTGAGCAGCGCCCAAGCCGCAGACTGCGACTTCCCCATCCAAAACCTGCCCTACGGCCGCTTTCGAACCCACCCCCAAGAAGCTTGGCGCATCGGGGTTGCCATTGGCGACCAAGTGCTTGATCTGCGCGCGACAGGCCTGATCGACCACGCTGACATGGCGCGCTTGGTGGCGATGCCACGTGCGGATCGGGTGGCACTGCGCATGGCCCTGTCCAAGGGTTTGGCCGAAGGCAGCGCCGAAGCTACAGCCTGGGCCCCAGCCTTGCATGCGCAGTTGGCCGTGCAGCTGGGCACGCCCTGTGACGCTGGCGACTACACCGATTTCTTCGTGGGCATACACCACGCCACGGCAGTGGGCAAGCTGTTTCGCCCCGACAACCCCCTGATGCCCAATTACCACTGGGTGCCGATCGCTTACCACGGGCGGTCTTCGACTCTGGTGGCATCAGGCACGACCTTCAAGCGACCGCGCGGCCAAGTCAAGGCGCCTGACGCGAATGCCCCCACCCTGCAAGCCACGGGCAGACTGGACTATGAGTTGGAATTGGGGATCGTGATCGGTCGCGGCAATGAAACTGGCGAACCCATCGATATCTCCCAGGCGGAAGACCATGTCTTTGGTCTGACCCTGTTCAATGATTGGAGTGCGCGCGATATTCAGGCTTGGGAGTACCAACCCCTGGGCCCTTTTTTGGCAAAAAACTTTGCCAGCACGGTCTCACCCTGGATCGTGACGCTGGAAGCCTTGGCGCCGTTTCGTCGCCCCTTCGTTCGATCCGCTGAACACCCGCAACCGTTGCCCTATCTGAGTTCAGACGCCAACAACGCGGCAGGCGCGATGGACGTGAAACTGGAAGTGCTGCTCCAAACGCGCCAGATGCGCGATGCTGGATTGCCGCACCAGCGCATCAGCACCTCGAACTTCGCCGACGCAGCCTATTGGACGGTGGCGCAGATGGTGGCGCACCACACGGTCAACGGCTGTGGTTTGCGTCCCGGTGATTTGTTCGGTTCGGGCACGCTCTCAGGCCCCCAGCATGAACAAGCGGGTTGTTTGCTGGAGTTGACCGTCGGCGGCAAACAGCCGATCGCGTTGTCCAATGGCGAAAAACGCACGTTCTTGCAAGACGGCGACAGTGTCGTCTTGCGCGGCTACTGCGAACGGCCCGGCGCGGCACGCATCGGCTTTGGCCTGTGCGAGGGCCGGGTGATCGGATGACCCCACACCCCGTCCGCACGGGCATGGGGGGTGTTTAGGGCGCAGAGGCGCCACAGTTTCGGGCGCTGAGTTACTCCGAATGGGCGCCCAGCCACAGGCATGGCCGGCATGGCATGGGGGCTGAGACCGATTCGAAGGCTTGCGACAGGTCAGTAGCTGTTGCGACGGCCACCGCCGTAGCCGCCACCGCCGCCGCCGCCAAAACCGCCACCGCTGCGGGGAGGACGTGCTTCCATGGGGCGTGCGATGTTGACGGTCAGGTCGCGGCCACCCATGTTCTTGCCATGCATGCCTTCGATGGCTGCTTGGGCTTCCTGACTGGAGGACATTTCGACAAAGCCGAAGCCTTTCGATCGACCGGTGTCGCGCTCCATCATGACTTTGGCCGACTGAACGGTGCCAAAAGCCGAGAATTGTTGTTGCAGATCATCGTCGCGCACCGAGTAAGACAGGTTGCCGACATACAGTTTGTTGCTCATGGTGGAGCCTTTCAGGGAAAAATGCGTCCGCTCAAAATATGGACGCGGGGTGAGAAAAAGAAAGTGGCTATCAACGCTTGCGCTTGAAGGCCGGGGCGCCGGGCGCACGCGGCGTCCGGTTTTCCAAGTGACGGAAGGTGATCCGTCCTTTGGAGAGGTCGTAAGGCGACATTTCCAGGGTGACTTTGTCACCCGCCAGAATGCGGATGCTGTGCTTGCGCATCTTGCCGCCGGTGTAGGCCACCAATTGGTGCCCATTGTCGAGGGTGACGCGATAGCGCATGTCAGGCAGCACTTCGTCCACCTTGCCCTGCATTTCGATCAACTCTTCTTTGGCCATGTTCGGTCCTGGGGTTGGGGTTCAGGCCAGCGAGGCCGGATTGATGAGCCAATAGCGTGCTTGCGCGGTGGCGTACATGAGTGCGCTATCGCGACAGGCGAAATCGGGCGTGAAGGTGTAGATGCGGTCGTGGGTTTGAGTGCCCTGCCCTCTGCGGATGGAGAGGGTAGCGACAAAACGACCAGCGGCGACAGAACGAGTCAGGGGTGTGATGAGAAATTTGCCCACTGTAAAGGGCAATGAGGAAGACAATGACATTCAATAACCAGAAAAGATGGACTACAAGAGCCCCCAGTCAGCGTCTGGCCACATGGGGCCGGTGCGCTGGGCAAAAAGCGGCGACAGAGTCGCGTGTTGGGCTTGCCGAAGGGAAAAGTATGACCACTTGAATAGCCCGGTGCCATGGGGCTGGAGTGGAGGATGGCGGTTTTGGGGTACCGCTGCCCGTCTCAGACCTGATTGCAGCTAAGGTAAGCAAATGACTGCAACTTGGGGAATTGTAATGGCCTTTCGTTATTTTGTCCAAAGGGAGTCTTTTTGATGCCACTGACCTCTTTATTCGGCACGTTGATACCAGTCCCGGCTGCGATTGACGACGCGCACCACCAGCAGCATCACGGGCACCTCGATCAATACGCCGACCACCGTCGCCAAGGCCGCGCCGGACTGAAACCCGAATAGGCTGATGGCAGCGGCCACGGCCAACTCGAAAAAGTTGGATGCGCCGATCAGTGCCGAGGGGCAAGCCACCGCATGCTTAACCCCCAATTGGCGGTTGAGCCAATAGGCCAGGCCTGAATTGATCAAGACCTGAATCAGAATCGGCACCGAGATCAAGGCAATCACCAAAGGCTGCCTGAGGATCGCCTCGCCCTGAAACGCAAACAGCAGCACCAACGTCAGCAGCAGCGCAGTGATGGACCAGGGCCCCATCTTGGCCATGACCTGATCAAAAAAGTCCTGACCTTTGGCCAGCAATGACCTGCGCCACCACTGGGCCAGCCACACCGGAACGAAGATGTAGAGCACTACCGAGATCAGCAAAGTTGCCCAAGGTACGGTGATCGCTGAAATGCCCAGCAAAAACCCCACCATCGGCGCAAAGGCAAATACCATGATCGCATCGTTCAGGGCGACCTGTGAGAGGGTGAACAGTGGGTCGCCATTCGTCAGGCGGCTCCACACGAACACCATGGCCGTGCAGGGTGCGGCGGCCAGCAGGATCAATCCGGCGATGTAGCTGTCCAGTTGATCGGCGGGCAGCAGGGGGGCAAACCAATGACGGATGAACAGCCAACCCAGAAACGCCATGGAGAACGGTTTGACCAGCCAATTGACAAACTGGGTCACGCCGATCCCGCGCAGGTGCTGTTTGACTTCGTGCAATGCACCGAAATCGACTTTGACCAGCATGGGGATGATCATCACCCAAATCAATAAGCCCACGGGCAAATTGACCTGCGCCACCTCCATCGCGCAGATGGCTTGAAACACCCCTGGGAACCACAGCCCCAAAGCGATGCCGACCAGGATGCACAAGAACACCCAAAGGGTGAGGTAGCGCTCGAAGACACTCATGTGTGCCGGTGTGTCGACTGCAAGGGCATCGGTATGTTTCATGCGGGGTTTTGAGCCCATTCGCGGGCGATTTGTTGCAGGGTCAGTCGATCGAGTTGATTGGGCGGAAGGCTCACCAACAATTCGACCCGATGGCGGATCTGGTGCAGGGTCTGCACAAAGGCCTGGCGCTTTTGCTCGGCGTTGCCCTCCTGCGCCGAAGGATCGGCGTAGCCCCAATGGGCGGTAGCGGGCTGGCCCGGCCAAAAGGGGCAGGCCTCGCCAGCGGCGTTATCGCACACGGTAATCACCAGGTCCATGTTCGGCGCACCCGGCAAGGCAAACACATCCCAACTTTTGCTGTAGAGGCCTTCGGTTGAAAGACCCGTCAGGGTCAAGGCCTGTAAGGCCAGGGGATGGGGCTGTTGATTTTCTCGGGGGTGGCTGCCAGCCGAATAAGCCTTGAAGCGCCCCTGGCCCAAGTGATTGAGCAAGGCTTCGGACAAGATGCTGCGCGCCGAGTTGTGGGTGCACAAAAAAAGGACATTCAAAGGCGTGTGGGACATGGTTTCAGTTTGAAGGCTTGCAAAAAGTCGATTCGGCCAGCACGGGCACAAGACTGGCCTGGCCTTGGCAACAGTTTTCGGTCAGGTAGGCCATTAGCCGGTTCATGTGCTCTATTTCGACGCGATAAATCAGGTGGCGGCCGCTGCGCTGCTGGTTGATCAGGCCGGCGTGCATCAGTTCTTTGAGGTGAAACGACAAGGTGGCGTTGGGCAAGCCCAACTCGACACTGAGATCACCCGGGGTTGCCCCCTGCGTGCCGGCCACCACCAGGCGGCGGAACAGCTGCAGGCGGTTGGCTTGGGCCAGGGCCGCGAGAGACAAGACAGCATCATTTTCTTTCATATTTCTAGAATAATGGAAATATATGACAAATTCGTGACGAATCCAATGTGCCGTTGATGCTGAATTGGGCCAGCACCACCTGGGCTACATCCTCTGCGACGACCAGCACGCCCAAAGCCGCCAGGTTGGAACGGCCGCGCCGTCGCTTGATCGGTCCATGCCCGTACGCGCAGACCCCGATGGCCTTGTTTTGCACCTGTCAGACAGGCTTTGCCCCTGGCCCGGGAGAGGGTAGATCTTTCTTGTTTTTAGCCATTTCAAGTGTTAGAGTGATTTCGACATTTTTTTCAATGTCGACCGAGACCAATGGGGGAGCGCATGAGACGTCGAGTGCTTTTGAAGTCGGGTTTGGCAGGTGCCAGTTTGGGGGCGATCGGGTCGGTTTGGGCCCAGTCGTATCCCAACCGCCCCGTCAAGATCGTGGTGCCATTTGCCGCAGGCGGTCCGGGTGACCTGTTCGCCCGATTCGCTGCCCAAAAACTGCAAGACGCCTTAGGCCAGGTTTTTTTGATCGACAACCGACCGGGGGGCGGTTCGGTGATTGGCACCGATGTCGCGGCCAAGGCAGCCCCAGATGGCTATACCCTGTTGCAGGTCTCCAATACCCACACAGCCAACGAGACCCTGATCCCCAACAAATCGTTTGCCTTGATGCGCGATTTTGTGGCGGTCACACCCATCAATTACTCCGATCAGGTGCTGGTGGCTCACCCCAGCACGGGCTTTCAGACCGTGGCGGATTTGGTGGCCAAGGCACGCGCCCAGCCTGGCAAGATCAATTACGCCTCGTCTGGGCCGGGGACCCCTTATCACATGGCGGGCGAATTGTTCAAATTCATGGCCAATGTCAACATGGTACACGTGCCCTATAAAGGCAGCTCTGGCGCCCGCACCGATGTGATCGGGGGTCAGGTTGATCTGATGTTCGATGCCGTCACCACCATGGCTGAGCATGTGCGAACAGGAAAAGTCAGGGCCCTGGCGACCACCGGCAAAACCAGATCCAGCGTACTGCCAGATGTGCCCACGGTCCATGAAGCCGGTGTGCCCAACTACGAAGCGGTGGTATGGGTGGGACTGATGGCTCCTCGTGGCACGCCCAAAGAGGAGATTGACCGCATCAATGGCATCGTCAATCAGGCCATGCAACAAACCGAGTTGCGTCAACAATGGGGCAGACAAGGAGCGGTTCCCATGCTCATGAGCGCAGCGGAATTCGACAAATTTTTGACCGACGACATCCAGAAATGGGGCGCCGTCATCAAATCGGCTCAAATCAAGGTCGATTGAAGGCGGATCAACGCCTTGAACGACCGGCGACTGCACCGGGCCGTGGCCTGGTGTTGATTTCTTTCCTGATGTTGATTTCTTTTATGCCTTCCCTGAACGCGTTCGCGGCCATTTCCGAGGTCGCGTACCAGGTCTACGCGCAAGCCATGGTAGTCGACGAGGCCGCGATTGAGTTACTCGAGCTTGCGAGAGAGGACAATGACCGGGACTTCAATGTGCGCCGCGTCATTGACAAGTTTGATGCTTCGGTGCCGCTGACCGAGAAAGACATGGAAAACCTTCATCACTTTAACGACGCCTTCATGCCAACCAAGGCGTCGATTGATCATTTCCTGAACGAAAAGACAGGCATCTTTCCCAACAAACTCGCGGTCCTGATGGACAGCAAGAAAAACGCTGCCATTAACGCAGACCGGTTTGAAGAGGCTCAGTCCTGGGAGCGAATCTTGAATGAGTCCAACAGCAAGAACATTGAAATGGACCAACGGCTCAAGGACCTGTCGGGTGTGGCTTCCAAGGTCAGCGCGATCCTGTCCCACCTTCAAGAAAGCGATGGTGCGCCCCAGAAAACCTTAGCGCCACTGGCGCAGCCAGCCGTCACGGGGTCAATGGGTGAAAAGGGTATTCTGAAGAACAAATTTAAGGACAGCTACATCGACCCCCGTGCCGTGCGGTTCGACGATGGCACGAACGATCCAGTCCCCGAGTCTGCATTCAGACGCCGCGTGGTGGACGAGACCTTGCCCACACCGCGCGTGCGCATGCATCGCAGCATGGCCGATCTGAACAAGTTCGACCCCAGTAATAAGGACTTCACGGTCTCGTTTTCGGCCGGTCGCGCGGTCAAAAGTTTTGATAAGAACCAAGCACCCAATCCGAACCTGGAGGTGCAGCCCGACCACGCTGAACGTGCGACGATCGAAAGAACCAATCTCTAGCCGGGTGATTTTGTCTGAAACATTGCGCGAGGCATACCCTATGGTCGATCTCGGCCGTCTGATCCCTCAAGGCATGGGACAGCCCAGCACAATGGTCTGACACTCCCGGGCGATCTGAGTGACAACCTCGACATCTTGATGACTTCCATTGTCAAATGTGTTTGGTGGACTTTACTAACTTCAGATTGGTACGGCTAGTGGGGGCAGGTCAGGAGTGAAAACAGCGGCTATTTGGGTCCAAATCGGGTCGTCTGGAGGGGATGTGGTGAAGTCAACGCACCGCAGGCAGAGCGCGTAAGCGGTTGCTGTGCATGGAGAAAAAGAAAGGGGTCAAACTCAGCGATGAATTTGACCCCAGTTGGTGATTGGTGGTGGATGGTTGCCCCAGAGCAGACCTACTCGCCGAGCCCATAAATGCCAGTGCGGAAGGCTGCGAAGTGGCGCGGATTTGTCACCGAGAGAGCAGTTCGACGTAGGCCTGGTAGCTGTAACTTCTGTTCTTTTTCTGACCCGTCATTTCCGCCACGATTCCCATATCTTCCAGCACCTTGACCGCCGCCGTCGCTGTCGGAAAACTCGTGTCCAGCTGCTGGCGAACGCGCTCGATCGTGAAGCGCGGCATCATCGGCAGCATTTCAAACAGCCGGTAGCTCGCAGGGCCGGCCTTGGGCGACTGCAACAGGCGCTTGCGGTCAGTCGCCACCAGACTGGCCACTTCGATGATGCTGCGCTCTGCATCCCCGGCTGCCACGGCCACACCCTCCAGGAAGAAGGTCACCCAGGATTCCCAATCGCCCTCGGTACGTACGGCCGACAGACGACGGTAGTAATCGGCCTGGTGTTGCTTGAGATAACCGCTGAGGTACATCAGCGGCTCTGCCAGCAATCCCCAGTGCTCGAACAGGGCGGCAATCAGCAAGCGGCCGATGCGTCCATTGCCATCCAGAAAGGGATGGATGGTTTCGAACTGTGCATGGATCAGTGCCACCCTCACCATGGGCGGCAACTCCGTCCCATCGTCATGAATGAAACGCTCCATATCGGCCAGCAAAGCCGGCACGTGCTCCGGCGGTGGCGGCACGAAAGCGGCGTTGCCCGGTCGCGTGCCGCCGATCCAGTTTTGTGATCGGCGCAACTCTCCTGGCTGCTTGCCTGCACCTCTGGCGCCATCGAGCAGCAGGCGATGGGCATCGCACAACAGCCGCACGCTGGTGGGCAGCCCTTGGGGGTCACGCAATTGCTCTTCAACCCAGCGGAAGGCACGCAGGTAATTGGTCACCTCCTCCACATCGTCAATGTTGCTGACCTTGAAGCCTGCTTCCTCATCGAACAAGTCGGTCAGGGTGGCCTGCGTGCCCTCGATCTGGGATGTCAGCAAGGCTTCCTTACGAATGGCGCTGTACAGCAACCAATCCACCGACGGCACTAGGCCCGACACACCGGCCAGGCGTGCGAGCGCCAACTCAGCTTGGCGATTGAGTTCAACATAGACGGCTGGCGCCAAAGCTGGCCTTGCTGGCGGCAATGGGTGGGGCACGAACGCCCGCACCGGCTCACCCAGAGTCGTGGAGATGACGTAAGTCCCGGTGTCCCGATTCATTGAAAGTCCGCTTTAGTCGCAACGATCAAATTAAACCATTCTTTAATTTAAATTGCAAGTATGAAAGATATCTTTCATATAGCCTTTGATGAACCGGGGCCAGGCAGCGGCGAGGACGGATGCGGTCCAGAAGCACGCTGGCGGGTTCGTCGTTCGGGTCTTGTGTTACCAGTTCACCCGAAAAAGCAGCGCGCAGGATGTTTTGGCGTTGGGCGGTGGTGGGCTGTCAGTATTTCTGTGTGTGAGGCGGTTGGGTGAATTGGTTTTGGATGGA
>JASGCM010000039.1 GCA_030054175.1 Alphaproteobacteria bacterium
TCTTGGCTCCATTCTCTTAAAAATTGGAGCCTCCTCAAAACCCGGGGCGATTCAGCGTGCAAGATTCGCCCGAAATCGGGCTGCCATGCAAGGCGGATTTCTTGCAGATGTCCTTGGATATTTGCAAAAAATTCAACCAAGCAGGACGCCCGAGTTTGAGATGCAACGACGCATGGGGTTTTAAAGACCTTCCCAAGAGGTGAGTCATGGAGCCATCTCGCATCCAAGAGTGGCCACCAGATGATTTATACTATAGTCCTATTTTATAGGATGCTCAAAGAAATGTCTCCCATTGAAAGACGCTTTAGTCGTTCTGCATTGGTCATGGTGCTTTTTTTAACAGGCTGCACAGTGGCCCCGCCGTCACCATACAATTACTCGGTTCCCAATGTCGGACTGTCTCGCGTCAAACATAATGCTGAGTTGAAATCCATCAATGTGTCTTATGCGAGCCAACAGGAGGCAACCGGACCCATTTCAGCCACAGACGAGCGCACGCCTGAACTTTGGAAATCTGCCCTGGGAAATGCTGTAAAAAGTATGGCGATCTTCCGCAACGAGGCGCTGAAGAGACTCGATCTGTCGGTGAAAATCACGCGCCTTGAGCCATCGGGTCGGGGCTTTGACATGATCGCAAACGCAGAAGCCAGATACGACCTTGTAGACCGGAGTAACGGTGACATCGTTTATTCGCAAAATATTGCGACATCAGGCAAAGTGACCTTTGGCGAAAACATGATGGTCATCGCTCGAACGATTGAAGCAAGAAATATCGCGGTCCGAAATAACATCGCGATATTTCTTCAATCACTCGAGTCTGTTGACACGTCCCCAACCCTGTTGCCTACAAAACCATGATGAATACATCCCGTTTTTCCACAGGCCAGGCATTGGCTTTCTGAACCATCCATTGCCCCGGTGGGGGAACTTCGCGCTCCTTACCTTGCCGCTTTGCACGCAGCAGATCACTGGCCTTTAAACGACCTGATGACTTTTGCCCGCAGGTGACCACAGGGCTGGCGTTGCCGCTTATTGATCCCCGAGCCGCAATAAGACATACTTCAAACGACCCTACCCTGCACCTGACTGGGCTTGGGGGCCCGTGCGCGATGTTCGCTTTGGCTTGAAAGATGAAGAATGAATGCAGTCAACCCTCCCGCCCGCAGTTTTGCGGGGGTCTCGCACACTGAGGCGTGCGAGCGTGCCCGCTCTTTGGTGCCCGTGTTGCGCGAACGTGCCGTTCGCCAGGAACAGGCCCGTCAATTGCTGCCTGAAACCCTCCAGGACCTCCATCGTCTGGGGGGATCCTGCGCTTTGCACAGCCCAAGCGCTACGGCGGGATGGAGCTGGACTTCACCGCCATCTTTGACATTCCCTACGAGATCGGTCGGGGCTGCTGCTCCACCGCCTGGAATGTGGGCAATCTGGGCATCCACCACTGGATGCTGGCGCTCTACGATGAACGCGCGCAGGAAGACCTTTGGGCCGACAACCCTGATGTATTGATCGCCTCGGGCATCGCCTATCCGCAGGGCCGTGCCCGGCGCGTGGACGGCGGGTTTGTGATCTCGGGGCTCTGGAATTTTTCGTCGGGTGTCGACCCCAGCAGCTGGAACATGCTGGCCGTGCAAGTGTTTGACGGCGACAAGGTGGTGGATCACCGCATGTGTCTGGTGCCGCAAAGCGACCTTTCCGGGGGCCAAGGTCAACCCTAACCCCAACTATCTGTCCCCATTGTCCGCCTACGGCAGCCATTGCATCGGCGGCGCGATCATCGGCAACGCACAGACCGCGGTCGACATGACGATCGAGGGCCCCATGCCCGAGTCGCTCCATGGCACGCCCTTTGGCGCATGGGCACACAGGCCCAAGCGACCCGCCGAGTGGGAGGCACTGGCGGCCCGACATGCCGTGGCCGAGCTCGACTTCAAAGTGCCTGTCGGTTATAAAAAGGCCGCCGGTGTGGTGGTGCGTGAGCCCGATGGCCGGGTCTGGATCGTCGCCCCCAGCAACGCATTTGCCGGCTACCAGGCCACCTTCCCCAAAGGCACCATGGAGGGCATGTCGGCACAGGCCACGGCCCTGGTCGAAGCTTTTGAGGAGTCGGGCCTGCAGGTGCGATTGCTGAGCCATCTGGTCGATGTCAAACGCAGCCAAAGCTACACCCGCTACTATTTGGCCGAGCGGATCGGTGGCCACCCGGCTGACATGGGTTGGGAATCACAAGCCGTCATGCTGGTGCCCAAGCCATCGCTGCCGCAGGTGCTCAACAGCGCCAATGACCTGCCCATCATCGATGCACTGAAAAAGGCCTGACATGACTCTTCAATGCCCCACCTGTGAAAAAGCGCTGGGCAGCGCGCGACACGTCTTTGCGTTGCAGGCCCAGCAGGTTGAATACACCTTGCCGGGTGAAACACCCAACGAACAAGCCGCGCTGAAGACCCTGGCTTTGACCACCCCGAAGCGATATTGCACATCGGCCTGCTGCAAAGCGCAATTGCCCGAGCTTCTGGAAAAACTGGGCTTGCCCGCCGAATTGCAATTCGGCCGGGTGGAGGGTGGCCCCATCTGCCCCTGTGGCCACTGCGGCAAGCCCGTCAACATGACCCAAATTCACATCGGGGTCATCAGGGGCCATGTCGCCCTCAAGCCCAATGGTGAAGAGAGCTACCCGAATGAACAAACCATGCACACGGTGCTGTGCAAAAAGTGCATCGGCGCGCAAGCCCAAGATTTGATGGCCTTTGCGCGCAACCATCTGAAAAAGGTCAAGGCCGCACAAAGGAGAGAACAGAGGGCCACGGAACGTGAGCATGCCCGAGAGCGGGATGCCGCAGAACGTTCGGCCAAGCCAGCGATTTAGCGGTTCCGGCAGGTGTTTGGTGGCAAGATCGACATTGACCCAGATCACCCCACCCGAAGACCCACCCAGGAAAGCGCCCGCCATGGAACTGACGCCCTTTAGTGAATTGACGGCTGCCATGCAGCACATCGATGGCCGCCACCGCATCACCTTGCCCGCCGATTGGTTGCAAGGGCGAACCGCCTACGGCGGGCTGTCGGCCGCCCTGTGCCTGCAGGCGACGGTGCGCAGTCATGCAGATCTGCCGCCACTGCGGTCGGCGCAGTTTTGCTTCATCGGGCCTGCAACAGGCGAGTTGGACATTGCGGCTGCGGTCTTGCGCCAGGGCAAGTCGACGGTGATAGTCGGCACCGACCTGACCGGCGACAGTGGTTTGGCCGTCAGAGCGACCTTTTGCTTTGGTTCGGGGCGCGCCTCTGCGCACCATCACCAGTCGCTGGTCATGTCCAAGGTGGCGGGGCCCGACCAATGCCCCAGCTATTTTGAGTGGCCGCAAAGGCCCAACTTCATGAGCCACTTTGAAGGCCAGCTGGCGCACGGTGCACACCCCCGAACGCCGGGGGCCCAGCCTGAAATGACGGTCTGGATGCGCCACCGCGATGCGGGCGATGACGCTGATCTGGTGCGGCTGCTGGCCCTGGCCGACGCCTTGCCACCGGCTGCACTGGTGTTGGCCACCGAGCCCATCATGATCAGCACCATGACCTGGTCGATCGACATGCTCGATGCCCGGCCCTGCACCCCCAACGGCTGGTGGCTGGCGAAGACGGTGGCCGATACCTCGCGCGAGGGCTATTCGGCGCAACGCAACGTGATCTGGAGTTCTGACGGCAAGCCGGTTTTGGTGGCGCGCCAGAATGTGGCGATATTTGGTTGAGCCTGTGTGGTTGATGTGGGCCTGGTGAGGGTCAAGGCTGTTTGAAGTGACGGGCATGGCTCAATGAAGGTGACGCATTCCCGCCTTTGATGTCACTGGTTCACAGTAGCAGTGATATCGACAGGGCTGGCATCGTTTTCTACGATGTCTGTCCATGAACGAATGTGCCGTCTCTTGCTCTGAACGCCATGGGGTGCGTGTTCTGAGGCATCCGCTCTGCCCCATTTTTTAGCCTATAGGCTACAATCATGTTCGAACTTCGACATTACACATCGGACGACGGTGTTGATCTGTTTGCGCGGTGGCTTGATGGCCTGCGTGACAGGCAAGCGCAGGCACGCGTTGCCGCACGACTTGTGCGGTTGAAAAACGGCAACTTCGGCGACTGCAAACCGCTGAACGATGGCGTGTGGGAGCTGCGAATAGACTGGGGGCCTGGCCATCGCGTTTATTACGCCATCCAAGGCCAGCGTCTGATCTTGCTTTGCGAAGGGGGTGACAAACATCACCAGTCTGCCGATGTCCAACGAGCGATTAAACGTTGGCAGGACTGGCAACGAAGGAGCAAACCATGAACAAATCGGTCGCACACGATGACTGGCTGATGCAACAACTGGCTGATGCTGATTTCGCGGCAGCATTTCTCAATGCAGCCAGCGAAGACGACGACCCCGCCACCTACCTGACGGCATTGCGCAAAGTCGTGGAAGCCCGAGGCGGACTTGGCTCAGTATCAGAAAAAACACGGCTGTCGCGTGAAACCCTCTACCGCACCCTGTCGGCACGTGGTAACCCAACCATCAAGACACTCATGGCCATATTAACCGCCACTGGCCTGAAGATTCAGTGCCTGCCCGCCCATGCGGATCCTCGCTCCTGAATATCTCGATCAAGATGACCCCAACTCACGCCCAGACAAGCCCTTTCTTTGATCTCCAGGGCTTGCCCGCTGCTGCCATCTGCCCAAAGATCTGCTGGAGTCTCTCGTGAAGGCCAAACGTTGATCCAGAGATCTGATCTTTGAGTCAGGCATTCTCGCCTTCGATGTTACTGATTCACAGAAGCAGTGATAGGCTTTGCCCCACCACCCGTCCATCGGGCAGCAAGCGCAAATGCGTCTGCACCACGGTGCGGTCATTCGTCGGGGTCCATAGCCCTGTGTTGGCCACCTCGACGCTGGCGGTCAGCAACAAGGGCTTGCCCTCCAGGGACGAGTGCAAGCTGCCAAACCGCACAAAACGGGACGTTGAATCGAGATACATCTTGAGGGCCGGTATGTAAGTGATCACGTGGTCAAATGCACCGTAGATGGGCAACTCAGGCCACTGGTACGACATTTCGGTGTTGATCAGCACCTGTGAACTCTCGATGCCGACCGATCTGAGCATGGCCTCAAACAGGGTGGCGTGGCCCTTGCAGTCGCCATACCGGTCTTTGAGCACCTGAGCGGCCGCGACGGGCACATACCCACCCGAAGCAGAGAACACACCCAGGTACCGGATGTTGCTGGTGATCCAAAGGTAGATCCGTCGGGCCCGCTCCAGGTCAGACTCAGTCCCCTGAACGATCTGTTGTGTCAGCGCACTGATCTGACGATCGGTCTGCGCCTTTGGACGGGCCCGAGCCTGATACGCGCGCGCCACGTCGGCCCAGGACCCAAAACTGGTGGCATAGACACGGGGGGCGAAGTCATAGGGGCTCAACATGTTGGGCTCGGGGGGAAAAGCCTGCGGTTGTAGGCCTCGACAATGCGCAAGCTCTCGTGCCTGGGGTTAAAGGGCAAAGATTGCTCTGCGATGCGCTCGACCCCGGTCTCGGTCAAAACCTTCAAGTCGAGCTCTAACCGACGGTGCTCGCTCCAATCTTTGGCCACATGGATGTGCTCGATCCAGCGCTCGGTGGCGTAAGACGGCTGGTGCTGCGCATGGGCATTCTGCAGCCCCAACCATAAGCACAAAACACCCGTTGCAGAGGAAAACAACTTCGATGGGTACCACATATAAACCGCCGGATGAGTGAGGAGGAGGAATTTCAACCCATCAAAGGCTCAAGGGGTGAGCCCGACAGCCAGGTCAAGGTATCGCTGATCGTGATCGCCATTGATGTTACTGGATCACAGAACCAGTGATATTTACAGCGCTGGCCTGCTTTTCTACGATGCCAGGCATGAAGCATCGCATCGACCCCCAAGGTGGATTGCGTGTTCAAAGCCATTTTGGGCGCCGAGGACAACCGCCATCTTTTGATCCATTTTCTCAACGCCCTCATCGGGCGGGACCTGCCCTCGCTCATTACTTCTGTGGATATATTGCCCACCAGCAGCGAGCGTGAGTTTTTGGACGATAAACAGACGGTGGTCGATATCAAGGCCTTCTTGGCCGAGCAGTACGCCACCGAGGTCTCGCCCGAGTTCATCAGCTCGGTCACCGA
>JASGCM010000029.1 GCA_030054175.1 Alphaproteobacteria bacterium
AAAATAAGTTGTAATTCTCATCTTTGAGTGTCCACTTTTAGGGGACAAGTCCAGTACAGCAAGTGCGATGATTTTTTTCATATCAAGTCTCCTAGTGATGGTTTAGCTTCCCGTGAACACGGGCTTTCTTTTTTCAGCCCAAGCGGCAGCGCCCTCGGCTATGTCTTTTGATGCAATCGTGCGACGCACCTGTTCATCAATCGTGGATTTGTCAGCTCGGTGATGCGTAATTTCGTTGATGAAGCGCTTCATGCCCAGCAAGGGAATTGGTGCCATGGCTGCGAGCGTTTCACACAACTGTGCAACCTTGGTATCGAGATCACTCACCGGTTCATGAGTCAGAAAGCCACATGCGAACATGGCCTGTGCATCGAGCTTTTCACAGGTGAGAAACAGCCTTCGCGCAACATCTGGTCCCAGCCGTGTTACATAGCGGACCAGACCGCTGTAATAGAAATGCAAGCCGAGTCTCGCAGCTGGCATGAACATTTCTGTGGTTAATGCACCGATGCGGAAGTCGCAGGCCAAAGCTAGATCAGTGGCCCCGCCGTACACCCCACCATTGATGGCCGCGACCGTGACGGTCCGACAGTTTTCCACTGCATCAACCATTTCACCAAAGCTTCGCCCCTCGATTTGACTGGTTTTGGCGACTTCTGATATATCATAGCCACTGCAAAAATATTTACCAGTCCCTTGTATCACTGTCACGAGCACCTGATTATTAGCATTGATCGTTTCAATGTACTCGCACATTGCGGCTAGATCTTCGGAGGCAAGTCGATTGGCGACCTTAGGTCGGCACAGAGTAATGGTGGCCAAATGACCATCTACCTTAAGAAGCGGAGTTGAGTCGTTCATGAAAATTTGTTGCAGATTATTTAATATCTGAATATTATTTTGATATATCAACAACCCATCCATCAGTAATTACCCTTAAGGACCAAATATGAACTTGCCTAAAGTGATCCGCAAAGAACTTGAAGAGGAATACCGCGAAGGGCGCTTGGTACCAGGGCAGCCCATCGATGAGAAGGCGCTGGCCTTGCGGTTTAAGACATCTCGAACGCCCGTGCGAGAGGCGTTGTTGCTACTCAGCGCCAATGGACTGATCGACATACAGCCTTGAGCCGGAACGTTTGTACGCAAACTCAAGGCATCCGAGTTGGTAGCCATGATGGAAGCTCTAGGTGAGTTGGAGGCTGTGCTGGCAAGGCTGGCTACACAGCGAATCGATTCACAAAAGCGAGAAGAGCTGATGACAAGCCTGCAGCAAACACAGCAGGCCGCAGACAACAACGCCGTACCCATCTATATAGAGGCTAATGCCCGCCTGCACGAAGTTATTTATCGCGCCAGCGGCAATCCGTATCTCGTGAACCAAACCAAACTGGTTCGCCTGAGGATTAGTGGTTACAGGAGACAGCTTTTTGCTGCACCTGGGCGGTTAATTCAATCACAGCAAGAGCACAGACTCGTAGTTGAAGCTATCTTGGCAGGGCATGCCAATGAAGCCTACGACCTGATGCGCGCGCATATTTCAGCCGGTGGTCAAGCATTTGCCGATTTGATTTTGACTAACGAATTTTGAAACGACAAAGTGACCTTTGTTTCTACAGCTTACCGTCAGAACGCTACAGGCAAGGGCATCTCTCAGGTCATACCGTACTTCACTAGTGTCCGCTCAATAGTCGAACAAAATCAATTGGTTAGAGCGGTATAGTTTATTGGTTTTGTAGTCATCGGTCTGCAGGGCGCATGAAATAAGGGTTTTCTCAAAGACGGACACCGACAAAATCTGTAGACAAGTGTAGAGCGACGATTTGAGTTTTAGCTCCTTTTTAACAATGGCAATCAGCACGTAGGTCGCAATTGCACACCAAATTTGCGCCTTCACCGCGTTTGGACTGGTGCCGTAAAACTTCTTAAGGACACTCTGCAAAAGTCGGGGTAGCCCCCGACATCGTGAGCGCATAAAAATCGTTGTAGGCACATGAATCAAATCAGTCTCTCCCAGTTTGCAGATTCTGGCTACAGGGGCGTGACTAAGCGAGATGAGATTAAAGAGCAGGAACACCAGCCCGATTGGCATGTGGCCATGATGCCCAGTAAGCGCAAGGCTTTGGACAAGGGTACAGAGTTAGGAGCGCTGCACGAGAAATTGGAGAAGATCAAAGCTGGCGTTCGCGCCAAAGTCGAACATCCGTTTCAAGTCATCAAGTGCCAATGGCATTACAGGAAAACGAGGTACAAAGGCTTATTCAAAAACACGATGCAGATCGTGACGCTGTTTGCGCTGTCCAATTTATGGATGGCAAGGCGTACGCTCTTGAGTCAGCAATTGAGGGCGCGGGGATGAGTGCGCCCAAAACGCGCCAAGGTGCACGCAAACAGGGTGAAAACACTCAAAATACGGGGCTTGAGTCACTTCATTTGCAAAAATGAACGACTCAAACCAAATTTATCAACCGATTCCCGCTTTGGCGGGGGTTATGCAGAATGTCCTTGGGCAAATGGCAGTTCCGAATTGAAGACTCAATATGATGCCTTTGTCGCAGATATGGTTTATGGACCACCTGCAAGCACGCCAAGTTTTGGCGAAGCATTGGTTATTTTTTCAAGAACATTAAGAATTACTTTGGCGAAAATTAAACCAGAAAATATCGCTAATGAAATGGCGCGCTCGCTGAGTCTTGAAGAATGAACGCTCAATTCATCGTATGAAATATGAGTACCCCACCCCGCTTTTAATCAATAAATGATTGTTTGAATTTCTCTGTTCGGCACCAATCTGTTGGCTGAGGTTGCGATTAGCGAATGTGCGATTGCCACTCCGAAAAAACTAAAAAGTTGTCTGACGGAATAAGTGAACCACTTAAGTATTTGCTCGCACAAGCACTGTGTTCGACTGAAATATTCGGCCAAATTTTGGCTTGCGCAGTTAATGCTGATACTTCAAAGTTATCACACCCGAGTGGCGAGTCCGGGTCTCAATGCAAACATAGATTCCAGTTTAAGCTGCAGTCAGAGGTGGGCGGTTTTTGCGAAAGGCGTTTTTGACCAGAATTTTGCCGTCCTTAAAAGTGAACACATCGACCATGCGCGCCTCGATGCTCGTGCCATCGGCATTCGTACCCTTGAAGGTGCTCTCAGACACACCACGATCGCCAACTACAAAGTGGTCGCCATCAATCCAAGCTGCATCGGGAAAGCTGATCCATGCGGCCTTGAAGCCATTACTTACTTCATTGTGACCACAGAATGTACGGCCCAATAAATCGGGGCCAGCTACTGCGTGGAAGAGACAATCTTCATGCATGAAACCCATTAAGGCATCCAAGTCATGGCGATTCCAGGCATCGGCAAACGCTGCCAATGTATCCTGGTTAATAGTGTGTTGATTGTTGGCCATTGATACTCCTTTGGTTTCTATTGAATGCAAGCGAACTGCAACCAACCTATTGGTCATGCGTTGGACTTGCCAGCAAGCATGCATTATCTGCTCCGAATGGTTTTGACACGTAGTGCCAGCGGCAGCCATTCGTTAGGGCCAAGCACATGGATATGCCATTGCGGCATCTTAATATTTTCAAACTAATCTGCGGTTGGCTCCATGGAATGGCCTCATCTGGTCCTACTCGAACACGGCCTCTCTTAATTATCATAAGCTTGATCCTGTGGCTCGCCGACTGTTGAGATTACTTTGCTGGTCGACAGCTCTTTTACCCAAACCAAATAGAATTTGGAGACCATTCATGACTTCGTTGCCCATTGGCGGTCGCATATTGCGGCCCTACGAACCCACATATGACCCACTGGTTGACGCGTCCCCAGGTCACGGCACCGGCTATGCACCTAGCTACTGGGTAGCTTCAGCCGGCAGCCCTCCCCCCGACGACGGTCCGATCCTGTGTGACACGGATGCTGATGTTGTAGTCATCGGCTCGGGCTCTACCGGCATGTCCACCGCGCTCTACCTTGCGCGTGAGCATGGTATTGTGGCCACCGTGCTTGAAGCGGCTCAGACAGCCTGGGGCTGCTCAAGTCGCAGTGGCGGCCAGGGCCAAAATGCAAATGGGCGCCTCAGCCGCTCGCAGTGGATTGAGCGCTGGGGCATGGACATCGCCAAGCGACTCGACACTGAAATCCGAACCGGCTTTGAAAATTTCCGCGAACTAACCAAAGAGATAGAGTGCGAAGCCTATGACGGCGGCCACCTCTACATGGCGCACCGCCTCAAAAAGCTGGACTATCTGCGTGAGATGACCCGCGTACGAAACGAAGTGTTCGGTTACAGCACCCGTATGCTCACGGCAGAGGAAGTCCGGGAACAGCACTGCGACGAACGCGAGCAGATGGGTGCAATGTTCGAAGAAGAAGGCGTGGGCATTCACCCTCTGAAGTTTACCTTTGGTCTGATTCGCAAGGCTCGCGAACTGGGTGTGAAGGTACATCCGGCCAGCCCAGTACAAGGGTGGAAGACCATCAATGGCGTACATCACTTAGAAACGCCGGGCGGAATCGTACGCGCTAAGCGCGTAGTGGTCTGTACTGGTGGATACACCGGACAGAAGCTCACGCCTGTGCTGAAGAACAAAATTCTGCCCATACTCTCCAACTCGGTGGTCACGCGTCCACTCACCGACGCAGAGATGGCCGCCTGCAACTTCAAGTCCAAGACGTTCATGACGGACACGCGCACGCTACGCTTCTACTACCGACTGCTCGAAGGCAACCGCCTGCAGCTTGGCAGCCGAAGTTCAATCACCGGCGCCGACGCTGAAGATCCAGTGCACCTGAAGCTACTCACTGACGCTATTGCTCGCAAGTTTCCGCCACTAGCAGGTATCCAAATCGACCATTCTTGGTGGGGTTGGGTGGATGTGAGTCACGACATGATGCCGCGCATCACCCGCCCGGACCCGAAAGAGACTGTGTGGCACGCACTGGGCTACGGCGGTAATGGTGTCGCATCCTCCACCTGGGCAGGTAAGCGCATTGCCGAACGCGTGGCTGGCAAAGATGCTGGGCGAGAGGTGTTTAACCTTCCGATCTACAGCACGCCGCTCGAATACCCCAACGTCTTGAATATGGTGCGTTCAGAGCTGTTCGCGCCCTTCCGTCGTTTTGGCCAGTTTTTCCTGTACAAATGGTACTGGCTGAACGACGAGAAAATCTGAAGGGACAGTCCACAAAGCAATGCAGGACGCCGCTGGTGGCGCCATGATGGGCATGGTTAAGCCTTCAAATTTTTATGCCTGTTTTTTTCAATAGGACACTTTCCATGGCTATAAAACGAGTCGTCACACAATTCGGCATGGGAACTTCGATTCGCAGCCGCAACTACACCGAGGCCGCCGCACGCGCCATCCGCGATGCGTTGTGGCACAACTCGCTGAACGTGGCCGATGCGTTCGGATTCCCCAGGGAGGCGATGTTCATCAACGTTGAGATTGGCGTCCAACAACCCGACGCAGTGGATACAGCAGCATTGTTGAAGATATTTCCCTATGGGAAGCCGTCGGTTAAGGTGGTCAAGGGCGGCCTGGACATTCCGCGTCGGGAAAAAGAAGGATGGAGCGTCATCGCCAATGCGGCAGTCATGGTCTCGTTCGACATGGAGCGCACGCATGACTGAAAAACGAATCATTCTCGAAATGGGCACGGGTAATGACCTGTACGGCGGAGACTACACCAAGGCCGCCTGCCGGGCAGTGCAGGACGCGTTGCACCACTCGTCGATCGTGTTGTTCAAGTCGCTCGGTTACGACCACCGCGATATGCGCGTGCAGGTCACCATCGGCGTTCAGGAACCAGAGCAGATTGACATCGCCCGAGTTTGCGCGGAGTTGCCGAGAGGCCGAGCAGAGGTCACGGCGGTTCACGGCGGACTCAATGTTCACGATGAAGAACAAGGCACCACGCATGTGATTGCCACCGCCGCAATCGAGGCGTTTTTACCGATCGAGCCAGGCCGTTGGCGGCTTAGTGAAAAGTAAATAGCTTGACAATCACCGGTAGCGTAAAAAAAAAGTGACTCAAGCGCTTTATCTACTCCACTAGACAAGCTGCCCAATCGGACGTATTTTATTATGTGGACGGTTTTACAATCGAGTCAGCAGGCACAGTCACCTAGACTCACTGAGCCAGATGGTATTCGAGCAACTTTGAACTGGAAGCTGAAATTTTTCTATTGAAGTGGGTGAAGTCCACATGCAGACGTCGAAAAGGGCTCATTTCGGTAATGGTCTGTCCTTGTCAACTTAGCCAAAGAACTCAGTGAGACGGTCACTTGGCAGGTGTCCACGTAAACCAATAGCAACCACAGCAGCTTTGATTGAAGGTGAATGAACAGTGCTCATAGAGCAGCACCTTCCTGCGAATTGAATTTCTTGCCATGCTGCCCCCCCCTTTATCGAAACGGTTTCCACAAAGCCTTTGAGACGTAATACGCCAGGAGGTGGCGCATTTATCCAGTCTCTCAGTTCTATCGTCGAAAAAACTTTCTTGGGGCGGCATGACCAAGTCTCAAAGACATCTCCGTGCGAAGGGACTGAATCAAGGTGAACATGGGATTGACTGTGATCACCGGCATCACAGTGGGGATGCGCCGCCCCTGAAAGGGCGTCTGGATTAGGCAAGCACAAGCCGCTGAGCATCGGCAGTGGTACGGTCGCGTGGCTGGCTTCGAACACGGACGTGTGGCCTGCAGTGAGAGCGATAAAGTCTCTAACTTGGCTGATGGTGGTGGGTGCTGCCAAGTCGCAGTGGTTCAAGATGATGAGGCTGGCAGCCCGCAATTGGCGCGCCAAGGTATCTGACAGCAGTGGGTCTTGCGAATGCGCCAGCAGGCTGTCGGCGTTGGCGGTGACGATCACGCCGTCCAGGAATAATCCGGGGTCAGCGCGGCCTAGCTGCGCGATGCGCCAGGGGTCGGACACACCGCTGGCCTCTACGACCACCGCATCAAACAATTCAGCAGACTCCAGGACCCCAATCAAGGCCATGGACAGGTCGTCGCCGATCTGACAGCAGACGCAACCGTTGGTGAGTTCGATGGTGTTGCCGGCGTTGGAGTGGATCAGGGCGGCATCAATGTTGAGGGCGCCGAAATCATTGACCAGCACGGCCAGACGTTGACCATCCGCATGGCGGAGCCAATGATTGACTAACGTGGTTTTGCCTGAGCCGAGAAACCCACCAATGACGGTGAGTGGAAGGCGCTTTTTCATCGCATCTGCGTCAAACTTTACGGGCTTCGAAAACTCTTCCGGAGAGCACGGTTCCCCATACTCGAACATCCCTCAGCAGCGCGGGGTCCACGGCCAGGGGGTCGTCTTCAAGTACACAAAAATCGGCCCGTTTGCCGCACTCGATGCTGCCAACTTCATGATCCAGCTTGAGTGTCCAGGCGGCACCCAGCGTGATGGCGCGCAGGGCTTGCGGTACGCTGATGCGTTCGGACTCGCCCAAAATTCGGCCCTTGGGAGTGACACGGTTCACCGCGCACCAGGCCGTAAACAGCGGCCCCAGCGGCGTGACCGGGGCATCCGAATGAATGGCCAGCGCAACGCCCGCCGCCAACGCGCTGGCGCAGGCATCGAGCCGGTTGGCACGGTCAGGCCCCATCGTCATCTCATAATGCTGGTCGCCCCAATACCATAGGTGGTTGGTGAACAGGTTGGCGCACAGGCCCTGGCTGGCCATGCGGCGAAACAGGGGTGCATCAATCATCTGCCCATGTTGTAAGGTGTGCCGATGGTCCGGCCGCGGTGAGCGCGTCAGTATGCGTTCAATGGCGTTGATCGCTACTTCGCTGGCTTCATCGCCATTGGTATGGGTATGAATTTGCAGCCCGGCCTGGTGGTAGACCTCAAAGTCGGCTTCGTACTGGGCGGGCGCTGTGACCCAGATGCCATTGGGTGCGCCATTGAAATGACCGGGCCAGCGAAGTCGCGCCGAAAACCCCTGAATGGAGCCATCGAGCATCATCTTCACCAAGCCATAGCGCAGGCGATCCGTATTGCGGGGCAACAAGCTCTTCACGTGTTCGGCGCCCAACACAGCACCATGGGTGCCATGAAAAGCCTGAAACGCCGGCACAATACGAATGCAGCAAGCATCGCTGGCGAGAGCCGTTTCCAGAACAGTGCAGTCCTGGGGTGTCAACTTGTTGACCAGATCAGTGGCAGTCGTGACACCTTGCATGCAGGCCAGTGAAGCAAACGAATGAACGCCCGCCTCAGTCATGGGAGCCAGCAGGCCGGCAGTCCCAATTTTGCGGATCACCAGGAACATGGCCGCAGGCTCCTGCAACTCGCCCGTGGGTTCGCCGGTCTGGCCGCCCTCTGAGAACTTGACGACGCCCTCCACTTCGGTTTCGGCAGTGACCTCCGCCAACTCCAGCATGGCGGTGTTGACGTTCATCAGGTGGCCATTGGCGTGGGCGATCACAATCGGGCGCGTTGCGCTGGCGCGGTCCAGATGGTGAACGGTCATGCGCTCACCACCAAAGTAAATCGGGTCAAAACCCCAGGCGATCAGGGGTTCGGTGGGTGATTTGCCCATGGCCGTCATGTCGGTGTCCACTTGCGCCAAGCGCGCCACCACCGCTTCCATGGATCGCAATCCCCCCCAGACTTTACCCATCGGGTCGCGCCGGTCAAACCAGCCCAGGTAGTGCATTTCCCACATGCTGCCTTCCTTGAGGTGACAGTGCCCTTCAATCAGGCCCGGCATGAGTACCTTGTCCTTGAATTGTTCGTCCAGTGTGTAGAGCCCCCAGCTGGCCACTTCTGCCAGTGTACCCACGCCAAGCACCCGACCATCACGCACAGCCACGTGACTTGCCTCGGGTTGCATGGGGTTCATGGTGATAATTTTGCGGGCGGAGTAAACGGTGGTGTTCATGTTGAAAATAGAGGCGTAGTCGTGTGGGCGAATTAAAGGCCGGGAAGCTTGAGCGGTGTGTGAATGCGGCCGTCAATGACGTCCACCCGGCGACATTGCACCCAGTGATTCGGGGCAATTTTTCGCATGGGCGGTACTTGGGTGCTGCAGGCGGGTTCCGCGACCGGGCATCGACTCGAAAAGCGGCATCCGGGGGGTGGATTGATCGGGCTGGGCGGGTCGCCGCTGAGCTTGATTCGGTGGGTCGCGCGTGAGCGTCCACCCGTCACAGTGGGCACGGCGGACATCAGGGCCACACTGTACGGATGCAACGGGTTTACAAAAAATTCCTTGCGGGGCGCTCGTTCAATGATTTGACCCAGGTACATCACCGCAATCTCATCGCAGATGTGTTCCACCACGGCCATGTCGTGTGAGATAAATAGATAGGTCAGTCCGAGTTCTCGTTGCAGTCGAACCAGCAAGTTGAGTATTTGGGCGCGAATGGCGATGTCGAGGGCCGAGACAGGTTCGTCGCACACCACGAGTTCCGGGTTGGTGGCCAGCGCGCGCGCGATATTAATGCGCTGGCGTTGACCGCCCGAAAACTGGTGTGGAAACAGTTGCTGTTGTTCGGGGCGCAAGCCAACGGCCTTGAACAGTTCTGCCACTCTCGCAGTGCGTTGTTCCGGGGTGCCCACGTTCATCAGGTCAAGTGGTGCACGAACTGCGGCGCCTACCCTTTCGCGCGGATTCAGTGATGAGAAAGGGTCCTGAAAAATGAACTGAAACCTCCGCCTGGCTTCACGCAGCGCCTCGCCCTCAAGCGCACCCAAGTTGGTGTCGCCGAGTTGAATCTGTCCTGAGGTGAAGGGGGTGAGTCGCATGACGGCCAGCGCTGTGGTGGTCTTGCCCGATCCGGATTCCCCCACCAACGCCATGGTGGTGCCCCGTTTAATGCGAAAACTTACCCCATCGACGGCGCGAACCACTTCGGCAGGTTGAAACCAGCCCGATTTGGGGCGTGGGAAGTGCACGTTCAGATCCTTGACCTCCAATAGGGTGTCCGCTGAACGGGCGTTCATGCCACATCTCCTTGTGCATGCGGCTCATCAGACCGCAGCCAGCAAGCTGTCACGTGAGGCGCTTCTGATGAACTGTTTGCCATCGTGAACATGGGTGGCGCCTCGTGGGCGCAGATCTCCATTGCACGGGTGCAACGTTCGCGAAAAGCGCAACCTTTGCCCAACTCCCAGATCGAGGGGACCATGCCTGCGATTTCGGCAAGATCCGTGCGTTCGTCTTGAAGGCTGCTGCCCAACTCCGGAAGGCAGTTAATCAGTCCCTGAGTGTAGGGGTGGCCAGGTTGCCCGAAAACCTGCGATGTGGTGCCCTGCTCAATGACCCGCCCTGCGTACATGACCATCACCCGGTCCGCCATCTCGGCCACCGCCCCCATGTCATGGGTGATCATCAGAATAGCCGTTCCCCTGTCGCGTTGAAGTTCACGCAGCAGGTCGAAAATCTGGGCTTGAACCGTGACATCAAGCGCGGTCGTCGGCTCGTCGGCAATCAGAATGTCCGGCCGACAGGCCAGTGCGATAGCAATCATGACCCGTTGACGCATGCCGCCAGAGAGTTGGTGCGGGTACTCATCCACGCGCCGTTCTGGCGCCGGGATGCCCACCTGTTTGAGCATATTGATGGCTTGCCCGCGTGCCGCTGCCGCATCCAGTCCGGCATGCAGCTGCAGGGACTCCCCGATCTGGTCGCCCACCGTAAAAACCGGGTTGAGAGAGGTCATCGGCTCCTGAAAAATCATCGAGATGCGGTTGCCTCGCACTTCTCGCATTCGATCTTCGCTGGCAAGCACCAGGTCTTCACCCTGAAACAACACCCGACCACCACTGATCTTTCCGGGCGGCGATGGAATCAGCCGCAATAACGCCAATGCCGTCATGCTTTTGCCGCACCCTGACTCGCCAACCACGCAAAGCGTTTCACCGGCGTGAATGTCAAGATTGACGCCATTGAGGACCATGGCCTTGCCACGACGAGTGTTGAACTCGACCTGGAGGTTCTCGACCTTGAGCAAGGGCTTATCCATCAGCGTTCCCTCAGCTTGGGGTTGAGTGCGTCATTGAGCCCGTCGCCGATCAGGCTGACCGCCAGCACGGTGACGAAGATGGCGGCACCAGGAAACGCCACCGCCCACCAGCCCGAAAAAATATACTGCCTGCTTGATCCAATCATCAAACCCCAGCTCATCTGATTTGGGTCCCCGAGACCTAAAAACGACAGGCCCGCTTCAAAAAGAATCGCTGCTCCGATAGCCAAGGTCGCGGAGACGATCAAGGGCGGCAGTGCGTTGGGCAGAATGACTTTCCAGATGATGCGGGCATGGCTGGCGCCAATGGAGCGTTCCGCGCGGACAAACTCCAGGTTGCGATATTTCATAAACTCGGCGCGGGTCAGGCGTGCTGTTGCGGTCCAGCTCACGATGCCAATCGCCAACGTGATGGTCACCAGAGTGGGTGAAAAAAGCGTGACCACCACCATGGCAAACAGGAGCGCGGGAAGGACCTGGAAGAACTCGGTAATTCGCATCAAAACAGAGTCAACCCGCCCACCGTAATAACCCGCCAGGGCACCCAGCGTGATGCCGATCGAGACGCTGAGCAGCGCCGCAATGGCGCCCACCAACAGCGTGGTCCGGCCGCCGTAAATCAGCGTCGTGAGGACGTCGCGACCCAGGTAGTCGGTGCCCAGGATGGCGTCCTCGGACAGCGGCGGCGTCAAGGGGGCTGCCCGAATCTCAAACGGATCTACCCCGAGAACCCAGGGCCCGGCAATGGCCACCAACAGCACCAGCACCAGCATCACCATACCGGCAATGGCAGATGGGTTGCGCATGAACATCCGTAGCGCCTCGCGCCAGGGGCCTTCAACTTCGTGATTGGCGTTCATGAGGATTTGATCCTGGGATCGATGAGCCTGTAGCACATATCGGTGAGCTGGTTCATGACCACGACCACCACCGATGAAAAAAGGAGCACGCCAAGAATGGTGGGGTAGTCACGCCGCAAGACGGACTCAAACGCCAGCCGTCCCAAGCCGGGCCAATTGAAGACGGTCTCGACCACAATGGCACCGGCCATCACGTTGCCAAATTGAAGCCCCAGAACCGTGACAACAGGCAGCACCGCATTGCGCAAGGCATGTTTGTAAAGTACCACCCTGTCAGACAAGCCTTTGGCGCGGGCGGTGCGAATGTAGTCTGCGCCCAGCACATCGAGCATGGCCGCTCTTGACAAGCGACTGTATTGGGCCAGATAGACCAGCCCCAATGTCAGTGCCGGCAACACCAGATGATGCATGACGTCAAGAATATCTCCCCAGCCCTTTCCGCTGGATTCAATATCACGCATGCCAGAGATCGGAAAAACCGGGATCACGCTGGCCAACAAAATGATCAGCAACATACCCATCCAGAACACCGGCGCGGCAAAGCCGACCAGTGATAGGACGTTGATGACTTGCGACAACAAGCCGTTTGGCCGGCGGGCTGAAAGCACACCCAAGGTGGTGCCTATCAGGAAAGCCGCCAGCACCGACGTGACGACAAGCAGCAATGTGGCTGGCACACGCTCGGTAATCATGGCGGATACAGGCAGGTTGAAAAAATAGGAGTAGCCGAGGTCGCCTCTGACGACTCGTCCGAGGTAGATACCCAGTTGCACTGGCAACGGCTTGTCCAGACCGTACTGGCTTCTGAGCTCGGCCTGAAGCTCCTTAGTCATGCCGCCACTGGCGCCAGCGATGGTCTCTACCGGGTCACCCGGCGCGGCATGCACCAGGACAAAGTTCAGAACCACCACCGACAGCACCAGAGCCAAGCCCTGGAGCAGGCGGGATAAAGCGTAACGAAGCGTACCCACTTTAGATCAGGAGCAAGGGGCTATTTAAAAGAGATTTCGTCGTAAGGCGAAGCGGGTCCCCAAATAGTCGTTGGCACGTTCACCACTTTCTTGTTCGCGACCGTATGGTACGGCGTCGCATTAATGAAGTGGATGGGCAACTCGTCGGTCACAATTTTCTGGAACGTGGCGTAGTAGGCCTTGCGCTTGGTAGGGTCAAGCAAACCGCCTGCTGTGTTCAGGAGTTCATCAACCTTCGGGTTGTTGTAGGACTGGGTATTGGTCCAAATGATGGGCCGGATATTGGTCGAAAGGTAGGTGCGGTGCACGCCAATAATGGGGTCACCCCAATTGAACACTACATCCATGGACATGTCGAAGTCATGCGTGCTTAAACGCTTGGCCCAAGTAGGAAAATCAGCAGAGGCTCGGACTTCCACGATCACACCTACCTTCTTAAGCTGCGCCCGGATGTACTCCGCCACATTTTTCTGTTGCTCATCCTGTCCTGGCAAATAGTCGATGGTGAGCTTGAATCGCTCACCGTTGGCGCCGGCTTTATAACCTGCAGCGTCCAACATCTCTGCTGACTTTTTCAGGTCAAGCGGGTAACGAATCACATCAGGGACCGCAAATGGGCTGCTGGCAACGATCGGGCCATCCGCCGGCTGGGAGAATCCGCCATGCAAGGCTTTGCTGATGAAATTCTTGTCGATGGTCATGGCAATGGCTTTGCGCACATTCACATCGGACATCGGCTTCTTGGCGGTGTTGAAGGCCAGCCAGTTCAGTGCGCCAATGCCTTCAAATCCTTTGTTCGTCAAGGTCAGCGTCGGGTTTTTTGCCAGTCGCTTGAGCTCTGTCGAGTTGACCGCGTAAGGGATCATCTGAATCTCGCCACGCTCCAGTCCGAGCATCAGGTTGCTGGAGTCGGGATTGATGTTGATGATGATCTTGTCAAGGTAGGGCTTTCCCTCCAGAAAAAACTTGTCAAAGCGTTCCAGCACCAAGCGCTGCCCGGCCTTGAACTCGGTCAGGCGAAAGGGTCCGGAGCCGACGACATCGGTGCTGTTCCGTGGGTGCACCTTGAGGTCGATACCGTCGCCATAAATATGCTTGGGCAAGATCGGGCAAAGTGCCGGCGACATGGCCAGAATGATCGCTGGGTGTGGTGCGCTCATTCGAATAATGGCAGTCAGGGGATCTGGTGTCTCCACCTTTTCAACGGGACCCAGCATGGTGGTGAACGGATGGTTCGCCTTGATGGCCATGATCGAGAACGCCACATCTTCAGAGGTGATGGGCTTCCCGTCATGGAACACAGCGCCCTTGCGCAGATTCAGTGTCAGGGACTTGCCGTCGGCTGTCAGGGACCACTTCTCGGCCAGGTAGGGCCGAGCGTTCCATTTGTCATCAAAACGAAGTGGGCTGGCAAAAATCTGGGTGCTGGGTACGGCGGTCGCTATGCCGGATTGCACTGCCCCATTCGCATGGCGAAGTGCTTGCGTCGAACCGATCACGAGGGTTCCCCCGCGCTTTTGCTCCTGAGCGCTGGCAAACGACGAGCAAAAGGAAAGCACAGTTATCAGAACTGTGGCGTGTATCTTACGACGAGCAATTTTAGAAGTAATCATCCTAGTATTCCATAGAGTTACGAGCATCGTGCTCAACAGTCGGCATGTCAACAAACCATCATCCATTGCGTATTATTATTTTCTCCGAATGATTGTTCAAATTTATACAAACCCCTAATTTTCATCAAGTGCCAGTGGTCACCTGCAGATAGAGCCAAGGCATAAGCAGTTACCCTTGATAAAGGGGGGTGTTTGATCATCTTGTTGTCGGCGTTGTTGAAAAACCCCGTTTGGGTCGTCTCTATTTCACTATTACAGCGTTTTTCTTTGCATCTTCGCGAATCATGTCGGCTGCTTTTTCAGCGATCATGATGGCTGGAGCATTGGTATTACCGGACACTATTTCCGGCATGATCGAACAGTCGACCACGCGCAGCCCGGAGACGCCATGGACTCGCAAGCGCGGATCGACCACTGCCATCGCATCAATTCCCATCTTGCAAGTGCTGGTCGGGTGGTAAATGGTCTGGCTGTAACGGCGGGCGGCATCGAGCAACTCCGCGTCGGACTGGAACTGCGTGCCCGGGACGAATTCAGAGATGATATGCGGAGCCATCGAGGGCGACTCTATGATGCGACGAGCCACCTTGATGCCACCAATCACTACCGGATGGTCGCGTTCGTCCGACAAATAGTTTGGGTGAATGGCCGGATAGACCAAGGCATCGGGCGACTTGATCTCGATGCGGCCACGGCTATAGGGACGCAATTGACAGACAGACGACGTAAAGGCTGAGAACTTGTGAACACCTTCGCCCGGCTTGTCGGCGCTAAGAGGCTGCATGTGAAACTGGATGTCGGGACGGGTGACTTTCGATCCTGAACGGGTGAAGATAGCGACCTGGCTGGCCGCAAGCGTCAGCGGCCCGGTGCGGCGGAATGCATACTGCATGCCAACCCACAATCGACCGAAATAGCTGTTGACCTCATCGTTAAGCGTGCGCTCCCTGGTTTTGAAGACCAGACGGACTTGCAGGTGATCCTGTAGGTTCTGGCCGACGCCGGGCAGGGCATGCACCACCGGCACACCCACCCTGGCCAGCAGATCAGCCGGACCGACGCCCGAGCATTGCAGCAACTGCGGTGAACCGATGGCGCCGGCGGACAGGATCACTTCGGCTGTCACATGTGCCTCGTGGCGTTGGCCATTTTGAATATATTCCACCCC
This sequence comes from Alphaproteobacteria bacterium, assembly GCA_030054175.1. Classification (GTDB taxonomy): domain Bacteria; phylum Pseudomonadota; class Gammaproteobacteria; order Burkholderiales; family Burkholderiaceae_C; genus Limnohabitans. Next base: position 15,609 of record JASGCM010000029.1, read on the forward strand.
GATGGCGCGCTTACCTTCAAACAGTACCCGGGTGGTTTGTGCCCTAGTTTTGACGATGAGGTTAGGACGCTTGCGGGCTGGCCGCAGAAAGCCGCGTGCAGTACTCCAGCGCAAGCCCTTATGGGCGGTCTGCTGGAAGTAGCTCACACCCTCTTGCACCGCGGCGTTGTAATCTTCATTAAACGGGATACCAATATCCTTGGCGCCTGCAATGAAGTGATCCGCAATAGGACGTCGTAATCTGAGATCGGAGACCTTCAGCAAGCCACCGACGCCGTGGTACTCACTGGCCCCCCGCTCCTGATCCTCTGATTTTTTAAAGTAGGGCAGAACATCGGCGTAGCTCCAGCCGGGATTCCCAAGTTCAACCCAGCGGTCGTAATCCTCGCGCTGACCGCGCACATAGAGCAAACCGTTGAGCGAACTGGAACCACCCAGAACCTTGCCTCTTGGCCATTGCAGTTGACGGTTTGCGATGCCCGAATCGGGCTCGGTGAGGTAGCACCAGTCCAGCTTCGGGTTATGCATGGTCTTAAAATAGCCGACTGGGACGTGAATCCAAGGATTCCAGTCTTTACCGCCAGCCTCCAGCAGCAGCACCCGGGTTCCTGGGTCTTCTGACAATCGGTTGGCAAGAACGCAACCCGCAGACCCAGCACCTACAACAATGTAATCAAATCCGTTGCGCATACTTTATAACTTCTTTGTTTGACATGGAGTTCTAGGCCTCGCCGTACGCTGTCCTTGAACAGAACAATTTATTAATGTGGACTTACCCTAGTTTCACGGACGGTTAAATGTTTCAGAATTGAAACGGTTTGAGTGTACTCGCGCAGGGTTATCCACCGTGGTGAAGCGAGTTGTCCATAGCTGCGAAGCACACGGTGGTTAACCCGTCTGGTAACGGATTTATCTGTGATGGCGAATGGCTGCTCGCCCAAGCCCTTTCAAAGTTGATGGGTGATTGATAGTTCAGCGCACTATGGCGACGGCGCGGGTTGTACCAAGTCTCTAACCACGTAAAGATAGCCATCTTGGCATCTCGCTTGGTTTGCCACACACGTCTATCAATCAGCTCGCTCTCCAACGTGGCAAAGAAGCTCTCCGCCATCGCGTTGTCGTAAGCGTCCCCCACTGTGCCCATGCTGGGACGCACGCCAAGCGCCTTGCAGCGTTCGCCAAACGCCACGCTTGTGTACTGGCTGCCTTGGTCAGAGTGATGAATCACGCCATGCGCATCCCTTTGCTGCACAGCGGTGCTCAATGCATCAATCACCAAATCAGATGTCATCCGATCCCCAAACTGCCAGCCCACCACGCGCCTGCTAAATACGTCTGTCACAACAGCCAGGTATGTGAACCCTTGCCACGTGGGGATGTAGGTCATATCGGCTACCCACAACTGGTTGGGCTGGGTAGCCTTGAACTGGCGATGCACCAAGTCTGGCAAGGCTTTGCTGGCTTTGTCGCGCTTGGTCGTCACGGTATAACCACGTCGCCTGCTGATACCGTGCAATCCAGATAGCCGCATCAAGCGAGCGATTCGGTTCTTACCCACGCGCTGCCCAAAATCCAATAACTCCGCGCGGATCCTTGGTACGCCGTATGTCTCGTCACTCATGGTGTGTACTTCCTTGGTTTGCTGGGTTAGTAGGGCATTGGCAACGGCGCGTTTGCAGGGCGCTCGTCCCAGCCACTCGTAGTAGCTACTCTTGGAGATGCGTAAGGCTTTGCAGGCGCTGCGCTTCTACTTGACGCAATTTGCGCCGCAGCTGAATCAGCTCTTCACGCTCATTGGCGGTCGGGGTGACCGTGCTGGGCGTACCACCAGCATAGTGGCGTACCCATGCAGTTATGCTGGTTTCGTGACAGCCAAATTCAATTGCCAATTCGCGCGGCTTCTTCCCCGCCTTGACCAATTCAACCATTTGCAATCTAAATTGCTCTGGGTATGGTTTGTTCTTCTCTCGCATATCGGACTCCCTCTGTCGTTGTGACAAAGTGTCCGTCAAATCGGGGTAACTTCAAGATCAACCCGAAGGCAAATCCGGTCAGGTTCTGCATATAAGACGCCAATCCGATGCACAGCAACACCCAGACGTGCTGATGCCGACCAAAGTTCCCACCGTACCGTCAGAAATGGCCTTGCTGACGCACGAAAATCGCGATCAGCACGAACGCAGCCATCCACACCGTCTCTACCAACAGCAAGGTAAAAGGTCGCCAGCCGGTCTTGGCAAGTTGCTGGAACGAGGTCTTGATGCCCAGCGCCGCAATCGCCACCACTAGGCACAAACGCGAGAAATCGCTTAAGCCCTTGCCCACCTCTGCGGGCACAAAGCCCAGCGAGTTGATGACTACCAAAACCACGAACACCCAGAGAAACCACGGCACCAGGGGCTGCTTCTTGGCTGCGGCTTGCCCGCCGATGATGGCAATTTCACGTTCCGCCTGCTCGCGTTCTGTCTTGAACATGGCAGAGACCACCACCACCACCACCGCCAGCATCGAGACGCGAAAGAGCTTGACGATGGTTGCGTAATCACCTGTGGGATGATCGATCATGAAGCCCGCGCCGACCACTTGGGCAACATCGTGGATGGTGCCGCCTAGAAACAAGCCAGCCAGATCTGGTGGGAGGTCAAACGCCCGCGCAATCAAAGGGTAGACCACCATTGCCACAGTCGACAGCACCGTGACCGTGACAACCACCATCAAGGTAAAACGCTCACTCTCCTTGGTGCGCGGCAACACCGACGAGATTGCTAGCGCTGCCGAGGCCCCGCAGATCGCTACCGAGCCACCCGAAAGGAAGCCCTGCGCACGTTCCAGCCCAAGGCGTTTGCCCATGAAGTAGCCAAGCAGCAAGGTTGTGATCACGGCGACCACCACGATCGCGGCAGTCGACCACCCGAGACCGGCAATCTGCGAGGCAGTGATGCGAGCGCCGAGCAGACCTACGCCCAGGCGCAAGACGTTGCGCGAGCAAAACTCAATGCCGGGCTTGGCTTTGGGGTCCGAGCTCAAGTAGTGGAACGCGACACCAAAAAATAATGCATAGAGTAGCTGAGGCCCACCGTGCAGCGTAGACACAAGGGTGGCAGCCATAGCCACGACACCGGCGAGCAGCGTGCCGGGCAACACGTGCATCACAAATTGCATCGGCTGCCACCCGCCGGCAGCGGCTGTGCTCATGCGGAGTCTCCCTGACTAGCGGAGCGCTCGGCCACCAGCACAGCGAGCGCACACGAAGTAATGCGTGCGGTGATCGAGTCAGACCTGCTGGTCAAAATGATAGGTACTTTCATGCCCAGCACCAGGCCTGCACACTCGGCGCCTGCCATGTAGACCAGTTGCTTGTAGACCATGTTGCCGGCCTCCAAGTTAGGCAGCAGCAGAATGTCGGGCTGACCCGCCACTTCTGAGACGATGCCTTTGTTGCGTGCCGATAAAGCGGACACCGCGTTGTCGTAGCCTAGTGGGCCGTCGAGCACCGCACCCGTGATCTGACCGCGGTCGGCCATCTTGCACAGTGCGGCTGCGTCTAACGTGCTGGCTATGGCGGGGTTAATTTGTTCGACTGCCGACAGAATGGCCATGCGTGGTCGCACAATACCGATGGATTGGGCAAATTGAATCGCGTTTTGAGCGATGTCACGTTTTTCCATCAGGCCAGGCGCTATATTGACCACACAATCGGTCAGGATGAGCGGTCGGTCCACGCCAGGCACATCAAGCACAAACGCATGGCTAGCGCGAGAACCACTGCGAAGACCTGCCTCGCGCGACACCGCGGCACCGAGCAGTTCGTCTGTGTGCAGGCTGCCCTTCATTAAGGCAGCGGCAGAGCCGTCGCGACACAGATTTGCAGCTTTGGCTGCGGCAGTGCGAGGGTCGTCTGCGGTGTCCACTATCTCAATACCGCTGATATCCAGACCGCCTTGGTGAGCTGCCGACTGCATGCGGGCAGTGGGACCAATCAACAACGGCGTAATCAGACCCACTCGAGCCGCCTCAATGGCCGCGCCAAGCGAGGCAGCATCACAGGGGTAGGCGATGGCCACGCGCAACGGGCCACAGGCAATGGCGGCGTCGACCAGCGACTTCAAATGGGGGTGAGCAGTTGCTTTTGCATCCTGCACAGGGGTCGTCTCGACCACCGAAAAATCAACGGTATCAGCCATGTGGCCTCCGGTTCGAAAGGATACGGAGGCGCTGCTTAGGAAGTCCCTCGCAGCGCCGTCGGAGTCAAGGAGTCAGCAAATACTCCAACTGGGTTTAGACGTAGTCTTTGTACTTCTCCAGGAATCGCACTGGCTTGGCCAGCGCATCTCGGCGGAACGGGTCGCCCAGTTCGCGGGTGCACATGATTTCAATGACGCAGGTCTTGCCTTCGTTCATCTGCATGTCGATGGCCTTCTTGAGCGCGGGACCTACATCGGCCAACCGGTCAACCACGATGGCTTCAGCGCCCATGGCTCGGGCCATCTCCGACCAGCTCTCGTTTTCCAATTCGGCGGCAACGAATCGACGGTTGTAAAAATCAACCTGATTCTTCTTTTCGGCGCCCCACTGGCGGTTGTGAAACACCACAGCGGTTACAGGAATGTCGTGCCGCACAGCGGTCAGTATCTCAACCATGCTCATGGCCCAGGCACCGTCACCAGCGTAGGCGATGGCAGGGCGGTCCATGGCAGCGAGCTTGGCGCCGATCATGGTGGGCAAGGCGTAACCGCAGTTGCCGAAGCTCATGGGCGCGAAGAAGCTGCGTGGCTCTTCAAAACGCAGGTAGCTGTTAGCGACTGAGTTGATGTTGCCGATATCGGTCGATACCATTGCACGGGGAGGCATTGCTTTTTCTAGCTCGCGCAGGACTTGGCGCGGATGAAGGTACTCACCGCCGTTGAAGGTCACCTCCTTCTTGTTTTCCTCAATCATGTCCAAGCTGAAGGCGTCCTTTTCGTGGGTCCATTCGTCCAACTCCTTTTCCCACGCCGCTTTTTCACTGGCAATGGTCTGACCACGTTCGGCCTTGGTAGCATCGCAAGCGAGTGTCTTGCCGGTTAGGCGCTTGGTGAGCTCCAAAGCAGTGGCTTTGGCATCACCACAGATACCGACGGTGATTTTCTTCACCAGGCCGAGGTTGGTGTGGTCAGCTTCAACTTGGATGATTTTGGCCGCTTTGGGCCAGTAGTCCATGCCGTGCTGTGGCAAAGTGCCGAATGGTCCCATGCGTGAGCCTAGGGCGATCACCACATCGGCCTGGGCAATTAGCTTCATGGCGGCCTTCGAACCCTGGTAGCCCAATGGGCCAGCCCATAGTTCGTGACTAGCTGGGAAGGCGTCGTTGCGCAGGTAGCCAGTCACCACGGGGGCGCCAAGACGTTCGGCCAATGCCCTACACGCTTCGACAGCACCGCCCATCACGACGCCGCCACCCGCCAAAATCACCGGAAACTTGGCCGTTGCCAACAGTTCGGTTGCAGCTGCAAGGGTTTCTTCACCACCAGCGCCACGGTCCACACGCATGGGCTTAGGGATCTCGCATTCGATTTCGCCATAAAAGTAGTCGCGGGGAATATTTAGCTGTGTCGGACCGTTGTCACTCATGGCACGGTCGAAGCAGCGAGCCGTGTACTCAGCCATGCGCTTTGGATGGGTAACGTGGCCCTGGTACTTGGTGAACTCTTCGAACATGGGTAACTGGTTGGCCTCTTGGAAGCCGCCCAGCCCGATGCCGGTTGTGCCAGTTTCAGGCGTGATGATCACGACTGGACTGTGTGCCCAGTAGGCGGCCGCAATAGCGGTGACGGAGTTGCTGATGCCTGGCCCATTCTGGCCGATTGTGACGCCGTGGCGACCCGATACGCGAGCATAGCCGTCGGCCATGTGGGCCGCGCCCTGCTCATGCACCACTGGAATCAGGCGAATACCAGCAGGGGCGAAAATATCCATGGCATCCATGAAAGCCGAACCCATGATGCCAAACATGTCAGTCACGCCATTGGCGACCAGAGTTTCTACAAACGCCTCTGAGGGCGTCATTTTTTGTACGCCGCTGGCGACGGTACGAGTGTCGTTGTGGTTCTTGATCATTGATGTCTCCTGCGGCGTTAACCGATGGTGGATTTATAAAAAAAATGAAAATTTTCATTCCATTTTTTGGAATGCGTTGCAACTTTAAGATTTATTAACCCTCGTGTCAACATAAATTCTATTTATCGGAACTTTTTTTATTGTTTTTCGGAATTGAACTATGATCCATCCTATGAAAAATGTCTCAACTCTTGTCCAAGCCCCGCTGGAAATCAACGGTGACACGCCCACGCTGCGGCTATTTGCGCTGTTGGAGGTGGTCGCCTCCAAGGACCAGTTCTTCTCATTGCAAAGCCTGGCTGAAGAAACCGGGATTCCCAAACCCACGCTTCACCGCATGCTGCAGCAACTCGAAAATGCTGGCCTGCTGGAACGTAGCGGCGACAGTCGTCAGTACGGTACTGGCGTGCGCTTACGCAGGCTGGCCGAAAACCTTCTGCTCAATGATTCTTTTCACGGGGCGCGCCATGGTGTGTTGCGGTCGCTAGTCAACGAGGTTGGAGAGAGTTGTAACCTGACTGCTCTCAGTGGCAGTGAGGTGATGTACCTCGACCGTGTGGAGACACCGGCGCCGCTGCGCTTTTATCTGCATTCGGGCTCACGTGTGCCTGTGCACTGTTCGGCCAGCGGCAAGCTGTTCTTGGCAAACATGGCTCCCGCCCAACGCCAGCGCCTGTTGGCGCATGCAACCCTGGAGGCCTTTACGCCCAAGACGCTGACCAACCTAGATGCACTAGAGGAAGAGATAAAACAGGTCAAGCGCCAAGGTTTCGCCTTGGACAATGAAGAATTTTTGCCCGGTCTCCTGTGTATTGCAGTCATGGTGCCCAGCGCCAGCGGCCGATCCAACCTGTGTGTCGCGGTGCAAGCCCCCATCATGCGTCTGACCCCTGAGAAAGCGCTTGGCTTGCTACCGGCCTTGCACCGTGCAGTCGATGCGCTCAGTCACATTGAGAGTGAAGCTACGGACCCCCTTGACGACAACGCGATCGCCTGAGCCTTGCCACGTCCTCGCCTGAAAGACTTGAATCATGTCCGAACTGAACTTCCAGCACCCCACTCAGACCGTGTCCGTTCGCGATGTCTTTGGTATCGACACAGATTTGAAGGTACCAGCCTTTGCAGAGCGTGACGAGCACGTACCCGAGATCGACACCAGCTACCGCTTCAACCCGGCAGTGACGTTGGCGCTGCTGGCTGGTTTCAGTCGCGACCGCCGCGTTATGGTGCAGGGCCTCCATGGCACCGGAAAATCCAGTCACATTGAACAAGTGGCGGCGCGGCTGAATTGGCCATGTGTGCGTGTCAACCTTGACGGACATGTGAGCCGACTTGATTTGGTGGGCAAAGACGCGGTTGTCCTGCGTGATGGCCAGCAAGTCACCGAGTTCCAGGAAGGCATCGTGCCCTGGTCACTGCAACGGCCCATGGCGCTTATCTTTGACGAATACGATGCAGGTCGCCCGGACGTCATGTTTGTGATCCAGCGCATTCTGGAACGCGACGGCAAGTTCACCCTGATGGACCAGAACCGCGTACTGCAACCCAACCCCTACTTCCGCCTGTTTGCCACCGCCAACACTGTGGGCCAGGGCAATTCGAATGGCATGTACCACGGCGCCCAGCGCCTGAACCACGCACAGATCGACCGCTGGAACATTGTGGTGGCGCTGAACTACCTAGCACGGGAAGAAGAAGTGGCCATCGTGACCTCGCGAATGCCGCAGTATGCCGACACCGCAGGCCAGAAAATGATCAACGCCATGGTAGCCGTGGCCGACCTCACCCGAAAGGGCTTCCGAGTGGGCGATATCTCCACCTTGATGTCGCCACGTACTGTCATCACATGGGCAGAGAACATGGACATCTTCCGTGATCCGGGGTTGGCGTTCAAGCTCTCGTTTGTCAACAAGTGCGACGAGTCCGAGCGCCCCGTCGTGGCCGAGTATTTTCAGCGCTGCTTTGACAGCGAACTCGACGAGTCGTTCGCCAACGGCAACTGACCCGCCATGGTCAAGCAACAGCCTGCAGCCAGTGCCACGCGATACCAGCAGCGCATAGATGACTTGTGTGCAGCATCAATCCGTGCTTTGACTGACGAAGCTGGGCTGCACTTTCGCGGGCGTAGACTTTACCGGGACGAAAAATCACTTCCCCCGTTTGCACCCCATCTGAGTCCCAAGCCCGAGATCGACGACCTCCAATCGTTCCGGGGTGCTGCCGATGGCATGGCAATGCGCCTGCTCTATGCCGACCCGACACTGCATAAGCGCCTGCACCCCGATGAGCCCATGCCGCGCATGCTATTCGAGATGATGGAGCAATTCCGCGTTGAAGCACTGGCGCCAGCCGACATGACGGGTATGGTTCACAACCTGCGCCACCGTTTCGAAGCGTGGGCAATGGACTTCTACAACAGTGGCTTGACAGAAACATCTAAGGGCATGTTGCTCTACACGGTAGCGCAAATCACGCGCTCCCGTGTCACTGCACAGCCGGTCACGGAGGCTACCGAAGACGCCATCGAAGCTACGCGCATGTCTATCGTAAGAAGCTTGGGCCACGGTCTGGCAGGCTTGCGTCGCCATCGCTTCGATCAAGAAATCTACGCCGAACATGCGCTGTCTATCGCCCACTTGGTGGCTGGTATGCTTGCCGCGTACGACCAGGAAGACATTACTGGCGAAAACGACATCACGCCCGATGACCAAGCACTCAACTTCAATCTATGGATGGATTTTGAAGGCGAAGGCGAGGAAGTGGGGTTCACCACCGCCAGCAGCGGAGACAGTCGCTCACTGACCGAGTCGGGTGGCATGTACCGCGTCTTCACTGTCGAGTTTGACACTGAAATGGAAGCGGCAACGCTGGTGCGACCCGCCATGCTCCAAGAATACCGCGAACGGCTGGACCAACGCATCGAAAAGCAAGGTTTGTCGGTGGCGCGTCTAGCGCGTGAACTCAATGCAGTGCTGGCTAGGCCCGAGCGTGGCGGCTGGCAAGGTGGGCTGGAAGAGGGCTACATTGATGGTCGCCAACTCACTCAATTAATTACATCACCATCCGAGCGCCGCTTGTTCAGGCAAGAGCAATATGCTCCTGTCGCCGACAGCGCTGTGAGCTTCCTGATCGACTGCTCAGGCTCTATGCGCGAGCATATCGAGTCGGTGGCGGTCTTGGTCGATGTCATGGCGCGTGCGCTCGACCAAATCGGCGTGACAACTGAAGTTCTGGGCTTCAGCACCAACGCATGGAACGGCGGCCGCGCTCAAAAGGCCTGGGTGCGCGCCGGGCGTCCGTCACACCCAGGGCGGCTCAATGAAACAGCCCATCTGATTTTCAAAAACAGCGATACCTCATGGCGGTGCGCCCGCCCCGCAATGGGCGCCCTTCTAAAAAGTGACATGTTCCGCGAAGGCGTGGACGGAGAGGCTGTCAAATGGGCAGCACAGCGCCTAGTGCAGTGCCACGACGGCAGGCGCCTTTTGCTTGTTGTCTCAGACGGCAGCCCCACCGATGGTGCGACTACCTTGGCCAATGATGCCCACTACCTTGATCACCACTTGTCCCATGTGGTGGCTGATCTGCAAGCAAAAGGCGAGGTTGAAATCTATGGTGTGGGAGTGGGTCTGGACCTGAGTCCTTACTACCGGAACAACCAGGCGCTGGACCTGTCGCACTCGGTCACTCATGCTGTGCTACTGGAGATCGTGGCTATGCTGGCCGCAGGCCCGAGGCGATAGTCCGCTGACCGCGCATGCAAAGCTCGTACGCCAGCTGCAACTCCCGCACACCAGCTTCAATACTCACACTGGGAATCGCCGAATAGCCCATGCGAAAGCAACGGTTCTGAGCTGCGGTGGGCCTGGCAAAAAACACACTGCCTGGTTCGATCAGCACGCCACGCCCCAGAGCCGCTTGCGCCAGCGCTGTGGCATCAAGCCCCATCGGTCCTTGCACCCAGGCGCCTGAACCGCCTAGCGCTTGACTCACCGTGCAGTCGGGCAGAAAACGCGCCAGCGCTTCCAGAAGTACGCGGCGGCGTTCGCTGTAGGTGATATTGAGCTTGCGGATGAATGCGTCATGGTATCCCTGAGCGATGAACAGACTCGCAATATGGGCGTTGTTCGACGGTACATGCCGCATCATCAGGCGCCGCAGCGCTCGCAGTTCGGCGATCAGCTCGGGCGCTGCCACGATGTAGCCCAGGCGCAGGCCATGGGCAAGGGTCTTAGACAGGCTGCCCAGGTAGACCACCCGACCTTCCGAATCCAGACTCTTTAGCGCAGGCAAAGGGCGGCACGAAAAATTGAGCTCGCTTTCGTGATCGTCTTCAAACAGCACCACGTTCTTCTTGTGCGCCACGTCCAGCAAGGCCTGACGCCGCGCCAGTGGCATGGTGACACTGGTAGGGCACTGGTGGCTGGGTGTGACATAAACGTAATCGCACTGCCCCAGCTTACGTGAAGGCACTAGTCCTTGCTCATCGACCGCCAGTGGCAATATGTGATCACTACGCAGCGCAAAGTTATTACGGGCATCCGGATAGCCGGGATCCTCCATACCCACCACGGTCTCTGAGTCCATTAGCACTTGGGAGAGCAAATAACACGCCATCTGCGCCCCGGCCGTGACCAGTATCTGATCGCGCTGCGCCACGATGCCGCGTGCGGGTAGTAGCCGGTGCTGGATCTGGCTAACCAGGCTCGTGTGGTCGCGGTCCACATGGTCTTGCGACCATTGGCGCACAGCCGAGGCCAGCAAAGACTGCTGCGAACACGCGCGCCAGTCGGTCAATGGCATCAGTGAGGCGTCGAACTGGCCATACACAAAAGGGTAAGCGAAGTCTTGCCATTGCACGGGCTTGTTGATGTTGCGCTGCTGACCTGTGGTGGTTTTCAAGCGCCCCCCCCAGCCTAGGTCCCTCCTGTTTTCGGCACCGCGTTCGATCAGACTGGGTTGACCCAACACGATGTCGGGGTTCACGAACAGGCCACTGCGTTCGCGCGACACCAGAAAGCCCTTGTCTACCAACAACTGCAGCGCCAGCGAGACGGTATTGCGTGATACGCCTAATGCCTGAGCCAAGCTACGACTGGGTGGCATGGCTGCGTCGCTAGGCAGCAAGCCGTCCAAGATGCTCTGCACCATCATTTCCTTTATGCGACCTTGCAGCGTTGCACTGCTGCCCTCGAACCGAGGCAGCAATTTGACCCAGATGTCGGTAATGTATTGAGCAGGGCGCATTGAGATTTAATTCTGGTACTAAATAAATTTCATTATGGCCCTAACACTGACGAATTCCCAGTCGTACCATTCATTAAATACATCCACCCTGTTCAGGGCAACTTTCCCAACCGTCCATCATGACCACCGACTACTTAAAAAAATCTAACCCACCACAAGCCACCATCGATGCTGCAACGAACGAAACAGTGCGCCGCATACTGGGCGAAATCAAGATCGAAGGACGCGAAGCGGTAGAACGCTACGCCCGCGACTTGGATGGCTACAAGGGCAAGATCTTGCTCGATGAGGCTGACATCGCCGAAGCGATTAAAAGCGTACCGCTGACCGTGCGCGAAGACCTTGCGTTTGCCCACCAGCGGGTGCGTGACTTCGCTCAGCGCCAGCGCGATTCGTTAGCCGAATTTGAAGTGGAGCTGATGAGCGGCCTGGTGGCCGGTCAGAAGCTAATCCCGGTCAACACGGCTGGTTGTTACGTGCCGGGCGGGCGCTACGCCCACGCGGCCTCCGCAATCATGAGTGTATGCACGGCCAAGGTGGCCGGTGTGCCCAACATCGTGGCCACCTCGCCTGCCCATAAAGAGGCCGGCATCAACCCGGCAATCCTATATGCCATGCAACTTTGCGGTGCCCACACAGTGCTCGCACTCGGTGGAGTGCAAGCTATCGCGGCCATGGCCTATGGCTTATACGACCAAGCGCCGGCCGACATCATCGTCGGCCCCGGCAACCGTTTCGTGGCGGAAGCCAAGCGCACACTGTTTGGCAGCATCGGCATCGATGTGGTTGCGGGACCCACTGAGTCTGCCATCATTGCCGACAAGAACGCCGATGCCGAGATCGTGGCCGCCGATCTGGCCGGTCAGGCGGAACATGGTTCAGACTCGCCAGTGTGGCTTTTCACCACTTCGCGTGCGCTCGGTGAAAAGGTCATCGAGATCATGCCGCGCGTGATTGCGGCCCTGCCTGAACCAGCCCGTTCGGCCGCCGCGGCTGCATGGCGCGATTATGGCGAGGTGGTGTATGCCTCGACCCGTGAAGAGATTTGTAGCATCAGCGATCGCTACGCACCCGAACACTTGCAAGTGCTGGCTTGCGACCTGGACTGGTGGCTGCAGCGCCTGACCAACTACGGATCGCTGTTTCTGGGCGAAGAAACTACGGTGGCCTATGGCGACAAATGCGCCGGCCCCAACCATATTCTGCCGACCCGAGGCGCGGCGCGTTACTCGGGTGGCCTGAGTGTGGGCAAGTTCATCAAGACCGTGACCTACCAGCGCCTGAACCGCGCGGCCAGCCGCGAAGTCGGTCAGGTTGCATCGCGCATTTCCCGGCTGGAAGGCATGGAAGGCCACGCCCGCACCGGCGACATTCGCCTGAAGAAGTACTTCCCACACGAGCAGTTCGAACTAGGCACTCTGCAAGGCCACCAGCACTGACATGAGCACCACCACCGCACTCACCCGCGCCGTCGACGGCCTGTGGTTCAGCAAGGATCTGAGCCAGTCCGAGCCTATACCCGAAGCTGCCATCGAGCAAGCCGTTGCGCTGATGCGCAGCGGCCGCCTGCACCGCTACGGCGAACAGGGAGCCGGCACGCCCGACCCCTCTTTACTGGAACAAGAATATGCAACCTACGTGGGCGCCAAATACTGCGTAGCCGTCAGCTCCTGCGGCGCAGCCATGTTTTTGGCACTCAAGGCCCTGGGCGTGAAGCCCGGCGACAAGGTGCTAACAAGCAGCTTCACGCTCGCTCCAGTGCCCGGTGCCATTGCGCATGCCGGTGCAGCGGCTGTGCTGGTGGAGACGCGTGATGACTACACCACCGACCTAGTTGATCTGGAGCGAAAAGCCGTCATCAGCGGTGCGCGCGTGCTCCTGCTATCGCACATGCGCGGCCATATCGCCGACCTGAAAGCAGTCCGAGATATCTGCGATCGCCATGGCATTAGCCTGGTAGAAGACTGTGCCCACACCATGGGCGCACGGTGGGATGGCCAGCACACCGGCACCTTCGGCCGCATTGGCTGTTACAGCACCCAGACTTACAAACACATCAACGCCGGCGAAGGCGGCTTGCTGGTCACCGACGACGACGACGTGGCTGCGCAGGTCATCCTGATGTCTGGCTGCTACATGATGTACGACCAACATGTGCTGCGCCCATCGGCTGAGGTGTTTGAGCGTTGGCGCTACTGAACCTGTCCCCAAAGTGTGGACACCAAAGAATAGGTGAAACACAGAGTTATC
>JASGCM010000012.1 GCA_030054175.1 Alphaproteobacteria bacterium
ATTTTCAACGTGTAAAGCTCGGAAATTGGCTCAGATTTGGTTGTGATTCAACACCCTTCACCGTAGGGCGTAGTTGGAAGCCCTTCCCGAACCCTGTCGAGATCGATGTGCGCAGCCTTCTCCTCATCGGCAACACGCATCCAACGCAGGATCATGTTCGCCGCTTTGCTTGGGGTCAGGTCTAAGCTGCCACTCAACGCTTGGGTTCCTCTTGTGCAGTGCCGGGGAACATCAGCTTCATCATGTCTTGAACGCGATTTTTCTCATCATCCGACATGGTTGCGTACTGGCGGAAGAAAGCCACATCTTCAACCGTGGCCTCAGGGACCTGCTCGTTTGATTCGTTCATGAGGTCCTCCATTGTGACCCCCAGAACCTTGGCCAGCAGGTGAATCCGCTCGGCAGAAGGGCGTTGGCCCTCCTTCATTTCCAGTTCCCAGATGTATGCCTTGGTGCAGCCAACCGCATCGGCTACTTGCTGCAATGTCAGCTTCTTGGCCTCTCGTAAACGCCGTAAACGCGCCCCTAAGGTCGTTGCCATGGCAAAGCTCCTATCTGAATCAAGTCAGCCTAAAAGTATAGCACCAAGATACACCACTCACCCAGATGTTCTACGTGGTTTGACAAGCGGAAATAAGCGGGACACAATTACGCTGTATCTCGCCACTTTACTTTGATGGGATATTTGTTTACCACCCGTCGGCCAGCGCCAGCATCCCCTGCACGCAGAACACCGACATTTCACAAGGACCAAGAAAATGAAAAAAACCTTTGTCGATGTGCTGCTTGAGCTGCCCGTAGACACCACTTTGCAGACCTTTTTGGCGGCCAATGGCTTGCCTTTGCCCGATGACCTCTCCTGGTCTGATGGCCAAGAGGTCACCCAAACCGTGATCGAGGCCATCCGGTCATGGACCGATGAGATCGCCCGCGACCAACTCATTGCCAAACTCATGGCAAGCGTTGGTCTCGGGGATGCGGCGGGCAAACAAGCAATGTTTCAGGTGGCCAGGCAAAACGGTGCAGCCTTGATGGGGCTCGTTGCCAACCAAAGTGACATTCATCGCTCGTTTTGGCTGTACGTGAACCACCCTGAGCTCTTTGATCTGGCCGGGGATGTGGACTTCTTTGAGCGCCATGGCACACAGGCTCAGCAAAACGATCTGGGCGTCAAGCGAAAGCCCAACACCTCCGATGCCGCCATGCTCGGCATGCGTCAAGCCATCTCGGCGTTCTATCAGAAGGAATTGCAGTGTGGCGACGGGAGCGTGGCATACGTGCTCGAGCGCTCCCCCGATGTCTATCTGCTGACCGTTCACGTCAAGGACCTGGCGATGCTGCGTCTTGAGTTCGAAGGTTCGAATCTGACCAGACGTGTCGGCAATCCCAACATTCACATGGTGCTGGAGTACTCGGCCAAGACCGGTGTCGCTCGCACCTTGGTCAAGGGTGGAGTCAAGTACCACACCATGATGTTGGAGGCTTTCGCCGAACATCTGCTGGGCACGAAGGTCGATGCCCACCGCATCAAACCACCCACTCTTGACTTGTCTGCGTTGCGGCTGGGTTTCGATGTGCCACAGGCGCTGACCACCGACGGGTTCATGGCGCTGCAAGTCAAAACCCTCACGCTGCTCAGCCCCCACGGCGACCTCAAGATCGAATGCACAGCAACCGCATCAAGCGACCAGCAGTGCGTGACTGAGTTGATCGCCGAGTCCTTCCCCAACGAAAACCCGCTCAAGCGTAACTGGCAGATCAACTCGGCGCACATCAACCTGTACTACCCCCCCGAGCCCGGCAAGATGCGAGCGAAGGTCATTACCATTGAGATCACCCGCAAAGGCCGACTGAACCTTCACAAGTTCGACGCCAAGATGCAGGCACAGCTCGAAGGCTACCTGGTTGCCCTCGGCATTCTGGGTGCCGATCAAACGCTGAGCGCCAACGAGCAGCAACCCGGTGAAGATGCCTTCCAGGCCGAACCCGCGTACCAAGAGTGAGCATGAACTCACATCATGCTTGGTCGTTGGTGTGTCGCTTGTTCGCTGAGGGAACGCACGTCCACCGCTGGGCGTTGTCCCCTCACGAGCTGGCTGCATGCACCTTGCTCGGCTCCGCCATAAAGCCAGCGCCCGTCAATCAGCAATACGTACTTTGCCCACATTGCAACCTGCACCGTGGGCAAGTCGTCGGTGATGGCAAGGGCGGCAGGCTTTGCCATTGCCCCGAATGCGGCCCCGTCCAAATCGAACCACAGGATCTGGCTGCGGTCGTGCTCAACGAGGATTGGCTGCGCCAGAAGTTGCGCTTGGCCTTAGAGATCAACAGCCGCGACGGTATCGATCAGGTTGGCCCGGGCATTTGGCGGCTGGGAGATGCCAGGCAGGGACCGGTCATTCTGGCTCGCAACCTGTCCACCCTTGTGCGCGCGCCTGCGATCTTGGATGGCTTCCGGGTCAAGGGTGCGAGCCTGCGGGTCATCACACCCAAGCCCATCGACCAGACTGCACACCCGTTCACTGCCGACATCGAATGGCTGCCACTTCAGGAGCGGTTCGCCTTTTACGGCGACGGCATCACCTTTATCGCCCCACAGGGTCACCGCCCGGAAGAAACGCCACGTGAGCCCGCTAACCCGGTTTACGGCCCTTTCGCGGACGACTTCCGCACGGTGCTGCTGCCAGAGCATGGCCACATCAACCTCACCGAGGCGCAGGCTTCGGTGTTCCAGTCGCTTTGGTCGTTCAAGGGTGAGCCCATGCGAGCCGAGCGAATCATGGCCAAGGCTGGACTTGAAAGCGAGAAACCCATCGATGTGTTCAAGGTGAAGACCCGGGACAAAGGAAAACCGGGAGCCGATCGTCCGTTGCTTGCGTACCGGGAGTTGGTGGTCACTCAGCAACGGCAAGGAATGTATTCCATGCCCTGTGCAGCTCAGTGATCTAGGTATATTTGAGAAAAGAGGTGGATATGCTCAAACTTTTTATTAAGAAATTCGTCAAGGGCTCTACGCCTCCAGCAGAAGCGAGTATCGAAGACGAGGCTGCTTCGGCGACGCTGCCTGAAACTGAAATTAATGACCAGTACATTGCGGATCAACCCATTACCGGCAAAGCTGAAGATCGATTCAATCGCGTATTTTTCGCCACGCGAATAGCCGAAACCATCGCTACTAGAGCAGATCCGTCCAGCATAGTTCTTGGCCTATTTGGTCCATGGGGCGACGGCAAAACCTCGGTGCTCGAGATGATGCAGGAGGTACTGAATTCGCATCCCAAAGTCATAGTCGTTCGTTTCAACCCTTGGCATTTTCAAAACGAAGACCTTTTGCTGCGAGGCTTTTTTGCGACTCTCGCTGATGCAATGGGACGGTCTCTTCCAAACATGAAAGAGAAAGCTGGCGATTTGCTTAAAAGATACGGCAGCATCCTCTCTCTTGCATCGTTGACTGTTGGAGGCGTTCTCCAAGTCAAGCCAGGTGACGCGGCAAAAGGGCTTGGCGAGGCCATGTCAAATGTTGGCCTGGATGAACTTCGAACTCGAATTGAACAAATGCTCGATGACGCCAACAAGCGTCTCGTCATTTTGATTGACGATATTGATCGCCTAGATCGGGAAGAGACTCACGCCATTTTCAAGCTGGTCAAGCTATCCGCCAGCTTTAGACATACTTCCTACATCCTTGCCTTTGATGACGCCGTAGTTGCAGCGGCCCTTGGTGAACGGTATGGCGCTGGTGGTTCACCCGCTGGGCGTGCCTTTCTTGAAAAAATTATTCAAGTGCCACTTCATCTGCCACCAGCAGATGAAAACAGCCTGAGACAACTTGCACTAGAAGGCGTAGACAACGCTCTAGCGCAAGCTGGAATTAAGTTGACACAACCTCAAATTGACGCTTTCGTCAGATACTTCGACGATGCACTTCTTCCGAGACTTGAAACACCACGACGCGCGAAATTATTTTCTAACGCACTAATGTTTGCCCTCCCAATTCTCAAGGGAGAAGTCAACCCTGTCGACTTAATGCTCATCGAGGGAATACGGGTCATCTATCCGAACCTCTACACCGCGATAAGAGAGAATCCCGCGCTTTTCCTTCGAGGCGAGCGAGATGATGGGGGTGCCACTCGTCGCGGCACACCGAATCGAATCGATGAATTAATTGAACGCGCGATTCCTGAATCGACCCCAGACGAAAGAGAAAGAGTGACATCACGCCTTCTTGCGCCCCTGTTCCCACGCATCGGCAGCATGATTTATGGGGGTGAATGGGACAAGATTTGGGAGGCCGAACAGAAAGTCAGTTCAAGCCAATACTTCAAGCGTTACTTCACATACAGCGTACCGGTTGGTGACGTGCCAGACACGCAGGTTGCAGCACTTTGCGAGGCAGCTCCGTCTGCTTCCGATGCCGAAATGCGAACGCTGTTGGAAGCATTTGCGTCTCGACATGGCTTGCCACGCGTTATTGCAAGACTTCGTCAACGAGAAGAATCTCTATCGCAAGATCAAGCCTCGGCGTTGATCACTGCCTTTGCCTTAAACGGAAACCTCCTTCCCCGTGAGCGCGGCATGATGGTTTGGACTGATACCCGAGCGAAGGCTGGGATGCTTATTGCTGGTCTTTTGCGTCAAGTGCCCGCAGGGGAATTACGGCAAGCTGAAGCTGAACGGGCTATTCAAATTGCAATGCCTATCGGTTTTGCGATGGAATGTATCCGCTGGATCCGAAGCTATGCAGACACACCGCCAGAGAGAAAAGTTCTGACTGATTGTGGCGAGGCACCACTGACAGCAATCCTAGCTGCGCGCATTCAAGAATCTAACACTCAGACGCCTCTGTTCATCGCACATCCGAAAGACGCCCCCCATCTTTACAGGACATGGGCCGACGCAACTTCTGTAGCGCAGGTTCGGCAAAAGCTGGAGTCCGTCTTTGATTCAAATCCTGAACAGTTAGACAATTTTCTCGCTTGTTACGTAGGAGAGGCTTGGGGTATGGAGAGCGGCCTTCCAAGTCCAGCCGACTTCGCCAGGGAGCAGTACAACTCTGTGACCTATCTGATTTCTGGCGAATACGTGGCGGCAAATTTGCGACTTCGGTTTGGCGAGGAACTTGCATCCCCTCAATTCCATCCCTCTGACACCATGGCGCAGTCTCGGCGAGTCGCGCATCAATTCATGGCTGTGCATCAGTATGTTTTGCAAGCCCAGTCAGCAGCTTCTGTGCCTGCGACAGGGAATGAATTGGATTAAGCACAAAGCATATCTTTTTACCCCAAAACATTTGGATAATTTCTCAAGATACTGTGTGCGACAACACACAAACCTCATGGTTTGCCTCAGCAAGTCGATAGCAAAACCTTCGTATCCGACACACGCGTAAGTTATTGCCGTGAAAG
Organism: Alphaproteobacteria bacterium; assembly: GCA_030054175.1. Taxonomy (GTDB): domain Bacteria; phylum Pseudomonadota; class Gammaproteobacteria; order Burkholderiales; family Burkholderiaceae_C; genus Limnohabitans. Next base: position 5,406 of record JASGCM010000012.1, read on the forward strand.
GCGTTCTGCGTGTGCCACAGCGTGAGGGTTTGCAGAAGTTTCGTGAGAAGAGAAGGCGGAATATGAGATTTGGGGTTCAATACCGCCTCAAGTACTGGAGGGGGTTGGCACACGTAGAATTGCGCCGCACCCCGCGTGCTCTGGGGATGGCCCAAATGAAAACGCCCAACTGAGAACAGTTGGGCGTCTTGGATTGGTGGCAAAGCGGAATGTGAACAGTTCCGTAGCAAACCCTCCTGAATCCGCGCAAATCAGAGGGTCAACGGGGGAGAAATCGGAATATCACTTCCAATCAGCCCGACTTGCCGCCACCAGCGCAGCCCAGTCATCTGGCGGGTGACCCCGCTCGAGCATGCGCTGAAACACGTTGTAGGGGTCACTCTTGCTGCCCGACGAGCGCAAGGTGTTTTCATCATTGACCCACGCAAAAATGATGATCCGGGTCTTGGAGTCGAACCGAAAAAACAACCTAAAGCGCCGACCGATTTTGGCGCGCCGCCAATGCCGATACCCCGCCCCCATCGTGTTGCCTTGCCGGTACTCCTCCCGGTTCGGGTCGCTGGGCACCGCATCAAAGATCAATTTCGACAGGGCTGCGAACAGCCGCACGTTGGCGTTGGACTCAAAGCCTTGCGGGTCTTGCTGCTGCGCCCGCTCAGCGGCGGCCTGCAGTTTTTGCAGCTGCTCGGATAAACATTCGTGAAAGAGCAGGTTCCACCCGTGACGCTGGATCACAGCGCCACATCGCCTTCGATCTCGGCGTCCAGATCAACCGGCTGGGTCAGTGTGGCCAGCATGGCCTGCACCAAGTTGTCTGGCAAAGCGCACAGGTGCTGGCCGGTGCGGATGTCTTTTTCCAGTAAGGCCAGAAATGAGCCAATGGCCGGGTCCTCATGCGCCGTCTCATCAGCACGCGTGACGATGACCTGCGAGCCCCGCAAGTCAAACGCGACCTTACCGCCATAGTCCACGCCCAGGGCCTGGCGGATGGGCTTGGGCAAGGTGATCTGCCCCTTGGAGGTGATGGTGGCAACTTCATGAATGGCGGGCATGGCTTTTCTCCTGGATAGGTGTTTATGGTAAGGATGTTTCCTTACCAGGTCAAGTGTCTGGCTTCCCGCATCTTCGGCCAGGGTAGCTGATCACACCATTGCCTGAGATCATTGGGGCATGTCGCTCATGCCTGCGCCAGCCCCCGCTTCTACCCAGCACCAGCACCAGCCCCCACCCATGCGCTGTGCGGTGTACGCGCGCCTGTCCAGCAATGACGACCCTGGCCAGTCGTTTGGCTCCATCGAAGCCCAGACGCAGGCGTGCCTGGCGTACATCACCAGTCAGCGCGGCCTCGGGTGGCAAGCCATAGAGCACCACTATGCCGACACGGACATTTCTGGAACTGTGTTGCAGCGCCCAGGCCGGCAGCGTTTGATGACCGACATCGAAGCGGGCAAGGTGGCCAAGGTGGTGGTGCACAAGCTCGATCGGCTCTCCCGCAGTGTGAAAGATTTCACGCAGCTGATGGCGTTTTTTGATCAGCACGAGGTGGGCCTGGTGTCGGTGACCCAGCACTTGAACAGTCAAGATTCGATGGGCCGCTTGGCCATCCATACCTTGATGAGCTTTGCCGAGTTTGAACACGATCTGATCAGTGAGCGCAGGCGCGACAAGATGGCAGCCACGCGTCGCAAAGGCTTGTGGGTCGGCAGCGTCCCGCCGCTGGGCTATGTGCGCCAGGGACAGCGGTTGGTGGTCGAGCCCATGGAGGCCAAGCAGGTGCGGCAGATTTTTGAGCGATTCGTGGTCTTGGGCTCGATGGTGGCCTTGGTGCAAGAACTCACCGCCCAGGGCGCGACCACCAAAGCATGGGTCACGCGCACCGGCAAAGCGCGGGGTGGGCAACCGATTGACAAGACCTATGTCTACAAGCTCTTGAACAACCGCTTGCTGATTGGTCAATTGCAAATCGACGACGTCTGGCAACCGGCAGTCCATGCGCCGATCATCAGCGACGAGTTGTGGGAGCAGGCTCAGGCGCTGCTCGGCGAGCGTCGCCGCTCACGCAAGCGCCCACCCTCAACGGGTACCGCTGATGACGATGGCTTTTTGCTGCGGGGGCTGATCTTTGGTGAAGACGGTCGCGCCTACTCACCCTGGACATCAAGCCTGCGGCGAAACCGCTTGTACCGCTACTACGTGCCGCAAAAAGACATTGCCCTGGGCGGTGGGACATCGGGCCTACCCAGGCTCAATGCTTTTACGGTCGAGCAGATGGTCATTCAGCACGTCCATGAGCAGTTGCAGTCACCCGCTGGCGTGCTGGCACAGTTGCCCGATTGGATGCGTGCGCATCCGGAATACGACGAGCAGAAATTTGCCTCGGCGCTCACCACCATCGCTGAGGTCTGGGAGTTGCTGTTCCAGCACTTTAAGAACCGCATCGTCAAACAAGTTCTCGAGCGGGTCACCGTTCACCCCCATGAGATCAGCGTGCGCCTGAGCGTTGACGGATTTGTCGTCCTCATACGCGCTCATCTGGAAGGCGAGACCCTGCAACTGACGATCCGCGACATGCTGGACAGGCCACCGCCCAAAAAGTCACCTAAAACAACTCGCGGATGCACTCAGCAGCACCCAATTTAAGAGTGCTCCTCCACGAGACAAGTCAAACTCTGCGGAAGCGACACACGCATAACTTGTTGCTTTTAAAGGGGATGTGCGTGTGCCACATGGGACGAATTGCTTACCTTCTTGTGAGAAGGATGGGCGGCAGAGAATCGAACTGGGGCTGATTTCTGGCGCACGTAAAAAGTGCTGGCACACGCAACTTGGCGGGCTTCCCCGCGTGGCGCAGGGAAATCCAGAAATAAAAAAGCCCAACCGAGGAGGGTTGGGCTTTAAATATGGTGGTGCTGAAGCGACCCCACGCGGCCTATCAAGGATACACCCACTTTCATTTGCCGATTTTCGACGCGAATGGGCGGGCGTTGGCCTTGACAGCCCGTGATTTCACTTGCCAGACATGGGTTTCAGCGCCTTCATCGTGACCATTCACCGGAGGTAACGATGAGCGAACAATTCCTTTCCGAAGTCGATTTGGCCGCCCGCTGGGCGATGAGTAGCAAGCCCCTGACACGCTGGCGCGGTAAACGACGCGGGCCGCCCTTCGTCAAGTTGGGCGGCGCGGTGCGCTACGCGATGAGCGACGTGCTCGAGTTTGAGCGCACAGGCCTGCGCAAGCCCCTGCCTAGACAGGTCACGCCAGGCGAACCAACCCCGCCCGAGGTCATCCAAAATCTGACTGTCCGCGATGTGGTGGCAGTCCTCCGCGCAGACGTGCAGTGATCACGTCCGGACCAAGGGACGAAGAACCCAGCTGCAATAACTGTGGACGCGGGTTCAATTCCCAAGCACGGAATCGAACTGCATTTTTGATCGGACTTTAACGAGCTATTTTTCTGACTCAGCCCAACGGCTCACTTCTTTTGCCATTGCCGCATCGAGCGCCGTGAGAGCTTCGCTGGCTGAATCAAATTCAGCAGTCTCCAATGAATCTGCATCCACAACGGTGACGTTGGCGCCAATAGCCCTAAGATTCTCTATAAGCGTATTTGCCAATTTCATCCTTCGGCCACCCTCCCAGCTGTATGGCTTGCTCAGAAGTACATCGATCGGAATCTTCTGGCTCACAGCATATTCGGCCGCAAATGTCGCCATCGCGCTACCAGCCTTCCCGCCTGCGCCGACAACCAAAAGCACATTCTCAGCATCGTCGAGCAGCGCTTTCAACGCTTCGCGATCAAAGTCCCAGCCGTCAAGCCCAGTCTTATAGGCGTCGAGTGTTGAGATGCGAATGGCGTGATGGTTGGCATGCACGAAAGAATCGGCTTCATACCCTTGGATCAACCGTGTTGCTCCCGTGCCGAATCCCAAAATGAGGTGCGTCTGCATAGCGGATTTATTCATTATTTCGCTCTCTCCCAAACTCCAACGTTCCCGATGCCACCATAGGGATACCAGCCCAAGTGGTTCGAGTACCCAGGCCATGGTGCTGGAAGATTTTTGTGAGATCCCATGCCACCAGAAACGAAAACGTCTGGCACACCAGCAGGATTGCCCATGACCACGCGCGCAAGTACAGCCTGAGGATCTGTAAAGTCAGTCCAGTTAAAGCCAAACCCGTGTCCTGGCTGTATGACAGCAATGGCACCTGCGCACAGCGCGTTCCCGGTGTACAGAGCCTCATAGGCTGCAGCACCATCTGCGTTGAGGTAGAGCAAGCTAAATCGCGCGGGTCCATGATTTTCAGGTGCTGACGCATTCCGTTCCATAACTACCCACTCGCAAAATGGTTCTCCTGACCTGCGATCTGCGTATTGGGTCGCTTGCTCAGCCTCCGTCTCTGTCAATCTTGGCTGACTCCACCCATTCGGTACCAGCTCGCAAAGTGAGACGCCCCGCCGTCCCAAAACTTGATATTTGCTGAAGGGTCTCGTTTCCAACTCATTGATGAAATTTTCACGTCCATATCGATAATCGACGTAGACGAAACTGTGAAACCATCGCCCTAAATATTTGACCGGCCCACCATCATTTCCGCAAGCCGGGTAATAGAGCGAACCAGCCAATATCTCCCGCAGAGGGAAGGGTTCGTCCACGATCGTTTTTTCATCAAGACATGCCAACCACTCTGGCAAAAATAAAGAAGCATCACTCAGAGTGAGTTGTCCAGATTTAGTCTTCTTTGCCACGCGATATTCCAAAAATGACTCACGCAAACGCCTGAACCAAAGCCTTCTCAAAAACTTCCTTCAGCGCAGTCGATGTGACGCAGATGCGCACACGCTGCAGTGGAGATCCGTTTGCTGAATGCCATGCCAGTGCGCGTGCGGTGTAGTCGGCCGACAGCTCAGGTGGGCAACGGAACACGCCCGTTCCTATGGCAGGCATCGCCAGCGATTGAATGCCATGCTCAGTGGCGAGTCGAAGCGCAGAGTCAATGGCCAACGCCAGCACTCGATCCGCTTCTGGGTTGTCTAGGAAGGACTCAGCTACTGTGTGAATCACCCAGCGGTTAGGCAAATTAAAGCCAGGCGTGATAACCGCCCTGCCACGGGCAACGGGTGCAAGCGTTTCACAGTAGTCCTCCAACTCCGGCCCTGCAGCCATGTGAATGGCTCCAGCCACACCCGAGCCCATCCGCAGATTGGGATTCGCGCTGTTGACCACCGCCTCAATGTCGGCCTGGCGGGCAATGTCCCCAATGACGACTTCGACCTTCATGCCCATTCAGCCGCCTTCGCCTTACGGTACGCCACAGCCCCCAGCAACCACAGGCCACGCAAAGCGTACACGGCAACGGCAACGATTCCCGTCAGAAAAAGAGAAATCGCTGGCAAGGCTGTTTTTGATACACCATGTGTGATCAAATCTTGGTCCGTCATTCCAGCGGTATCTGTTGCATACCACTGAAAGTACCCGAAGACTATTAGCGCCAAGTTCGTCAGGAGGTAGGCCCAGAAGAACTTTTTGTGGAAGCTCATGGCTGGTCGAGGTATTTTGTCAAGAGACGTCATAGGGCTACTAAGAAGATGCAGTGTCTTTGGACTGACCGACACTGCGGGGCGGAGGTCGTTCTAATATTGGAATATCCTATCCCGCGACATTTTGAACGTCAACACACGCCCTGCGCCTTCAAATGAATTTCAGTCTCTTGCCCGCCCGCCTATGGATCACTGCGGTTCTTTTCATACTATCCTTGATGGGCATGGCTGTGTTTGTAGTGCCTGCAAGCCTGGAAGTACTGCAGCATGATCTGCGGGCCGCCTCTCAACGACCTAGACCTGGCCTGCGGGTGGTTCAACTTTCGGACCTGCATTTACACGCCGTGGGCGATCATGAGCGGAAGGTTGTTCAACATATTCAGGCCCTGCGACCGGACCTCTTGGTGCTGTCGGGTGACATGGTCGATCGCCCCGATGCCTTGCCAGTGCTGACGGAGTTTTTGGCGGCGGTAGGTCCTGTGCGCACGGTGGCCGTCCCGGGTAATTGGGAGCACTGGAGTGATGTGGATTTTGTGGCTCTGCAAGCACTCATCCAATCACGCCCAGATGGGCGATTTCTACTCAACGAACGCTGGTCGTTCAAGCATGGCGGTCGCACCGTCGAGGTGATCGGGCTGGACGACTTCACTGCTGGCCAGCCAGATCTCCAGATGCTCGCGCCAAGTGGCGGATCGGATGTGTCGCTGCTGGTTCAGCACTCGCCGGGTTTTTTCGATAACGTCGAAGTGGGCCGGCGCATGGGTGGGGTGCGATTTGACTTGTGCCTGTCCGGGCACACCCACGGCGGCCAGATTGCATTTTGGGGGTGGGCACCATTTCGGCCCGTGGGCAGTGGCCATTTTGTGACTGGCTTCTATGATGTGCCCGGCTGTCGCCTATTTGTGTCCAAAGGCGTGGGTACCTCGGTGCTACCTGTGCGTTGGGGGGCAGCGCCCGAAGTGGTGGCGTTCGACCTCTGACCTCTCAAAGCTCGGATGCCTTTTGCGGACGCAGGTTCAATTCCCAAATCCGAATTGAACTGACTTCGTCACTTCAACCCATACCATACGCCGCGCCCGCTGCCGTGCTGCTCCAGATGGTTGCGCTCGGTCAGGTCACGGAAGTGCTGCTTCAGTGTGTTGCGGCTGGCTCCGGTCAATTTGATGGCATCCATCATCGTGACGCGCCCGTGCTCGCGGGCGAATTCCACGATCTGCAGTGACAGTTCCGGCAGTGCCGCCAGCACGATCTTTTCACGCTCGACCTTCTTCTCCAGGCGCCGAACCTGTTCGGCCAGTGAGCGCAAGAAAAACACCAGCCATGGCTGCCAGTTGGGTGCTTCCGTACGGATGGTGCCCTGTGTTTGGCGCAGCGCCAGGTAATAGGCTTCCTTGTTCAGCTCGATCACGCTCTCCAGCGAGTTATACGGCACATAGGCGTAACCGGCTTGGATCAGTAGCAGGGTCGTCAGCACCCGGCTCAAGCGCCCGTTGCCATCCTGGAAGGGGTGTATTTCCAGAAACACCACCACGAAGATCGCGATGATCAATAAGGGGTGCAGATGCCCGTTTTCTCTCTCGCTGTTCACCCAGGACACCAATTCGGCCATCAACCGTGGCGTGTCAAACGGCGTGGCGGTTTCAAAGACGATACCGATCTGCGTACCGTTTTTATCAAAAGCGGCGACGCTGTTCGAGTTGGTCTTGTACGCCCCCCGGTGGCGCACATCCTTTTCGCTGTGGCGCAACAGGATCTGGTGCAACTGCTTGATGTGGTTTTCGTTGAACGGGATGTCCTGCCACGAGCTGAACACCAGATCCATCAGCTCGGCGTAACCAGCCACTTCCTGTTCGTCGCGGGTGTCGAAAGACTGAATGGCCAGGTTGGAGAGCAGGCGCTCCACTTCCCGGTCAGTCAGCTTGCTACCCTCGATACGGGTTGATGAGCCAATGCTTTCTATGGTCGCCACCCGCCGCAGCGCTGAGAGACGCTCGGGCGCGAGTGTGCCCAAGGCCCGCCATGCGCCTTTGAACTCGTCGATCCGAGCAATCAGGCTCAGGATCTCGGGGGTGATCTGTGGGGTATCTGAACGCAGCATGCAACCAATATTACACCCATTAACACCCATTTAAAAGTCGCACGACCTTGAAATGGGCGTAAACGGGTGGTTTTTTGGTTTGCTCGGGATCGAACGCGCTATGCGTCGGCTTCGTCAAGGTCGTAGTAGCTGTCGTCGACACCAGCGCCAATGTCGAGCTCCATGTCGTTCATGAGACAGACCCGACCAGCTTTCCAGACTCGCACAACACCTTTGACCAGGATGTTGTCGCCGCTGAAAGGCTTATCAGGGTCTTGATCCATGCCGACGTTGCCTTCGACGGGAATCTCCCAAAACTCGCGGGAGTCCTTCAATGCCTCATCGGGTTCAGTCACCTCGAGGCAGGCGCCTTCGAAGTAGGCGTTCGTATTGGCGGCAGCGTCGGACACGGCATCGTGATCCATCACCGTGTCGTTGGCAAACCGGCCTGCAACATCTTCGATGAAGTCAAGCGTGGTCAGGAAAACGGCTGGTGGCTCAGGATCACTCTTGATGGCGGAGGCAATCGCATCGGTGATCTGATCCGATACAGAGCTTAAACCAAGGGATGCCGCCCGAGCGGACAGGCCTGCCACGTCCAAGACGACAAAGTCTGCCCCGGCAATACCGGGTGCTTCTTCGGTTGATGACTGAATTGCCGCCAAGCTGCCATACCCAAGGCTGGCCGCAAGCAACTGCTGTGTATGACCAAGCGAGATGGAAATGCCAGACACCACGAGGTTTTGGCGGAAGACAAACGCGAGGGAACTGAAGTCGGACTTCATTGAAATTCTCCAAATTCTGCGCGGGACGTTGAGCGATTACGCATCCAGCACAGTGGGAATCCCAATGGTCGGATGAAAACTTCGGGGTGCAAGATCCTTTTTTGAGTCGCTCACAACTCAGGCGGGTGCCTGGACAAAATTTTACGCCAACGGATCGAGGGATTCACGCCAACACCATCCGTTTTCGTGTCGGGGACCTGGAGTTCGATCTTGCTCAAATGGTTGATCAGTTGTGGACGCGGGTTCAATCCCCCAAACAGGAGTCGAACTCGCCTCCCAAGGGGTAGCTGCCACATCCGTGTTGTTGCAGTCCACGTTGTGGCGCATAATGTCATCAGTTTGATGATGTGAACCGCCTAGCAATGGACAAACATAAAACCAATCGCAGTCTTTCGGTCGTCTGTCTTGGATGAGGAGCCTTCGGTGACTCAACCCCAACGTGTCGAGAACCTGAGCCACGCCCAGCGCGAGCGGCTGGCTTACATCGACTTTCGTCTCTACTTTTTCGGTGAGATCGGTCGCCCTGACCTGATCGACCGATTCGGAGTGGCACCGGCGGGGGCAACGCGCGACTTGGCGCTGTACCGGGAAATCGCGCCGCAGAACATCACCTTTGACGGTAGCAACAAGATCTACCGGATCGGGCAGGCGTTCTCCCCGCTGTTCGACCACGCATCGCAGCGCGTGCTGTCGGCGCTGGCTCTGGGCTTCGGCGATGGTGTGAACGGCGCAACGCAGCCGCTGCTGCCGTGCGAGTCGCCCACCGCCCTGAGCAACCCCAGGATGGATGTGCTGGCCCCGGTCTGCCGAGCGATCCACGCCAAGCGGCCAGTCGCCATCCGCTATCACTCGATGAGCAGCGGCGAGTCCGAGCGAGTCATCGTGCCCTTCGCGCTGGTGGATACCGGCCTGCGCTGGCACGTCCGTGCCTTTGATCGCAAGAGCGGAGAGTTTCGGGATTTCGTCGTTACCCGCATCGAAGCGCCAACGTTGCTCGACGAGGAGCCACAGGCCAACGAACGGCCGGACAACGACATCCAGTGGACGCGCATCGTTGAGCTGGACTTTGTGCCGCACCCGCGCCTTGAACGCCCCGAGATCATCAAGATGGACTATGGGATGACCGACGGCTCGATCCGGATGCGTGTGCGCGCAGCGGTCGCGGGCTACATGCTGCTGCGCTGGAGCGTGGACTGCTCGCCCGACCATCGCCTCAAAGAAGAACAGTACCGCCTGTGGCTCAGCGATCCGCTGGCGCTATACGGCGTTGAGAACGCAAAACTCGCGCCGGGATATCAAGCCCCAGCAGGAAAGACATCACGTAAAGGTTAAAAACACAATGGCACAGAACGACACCGCCAAGAACGGCAACGGGGGCAACCTCGGCTTCGAGGCTGACCTTTTTAAGACCGCAGACAAGCTACGCGGAAACATGGAGCCAAGCGACTACAAACACGTAGCCCTTGGACTCATCTTCCTAAAATACATCTCCGATGCTTTCGAGGCCAGGCACAAGGCACTGCTTGCCGAGGATGCGCAGGCCGCTGAAGACAAGGACGAATACCTCGCGGACAACGTGTTCTGGGTGCCGAAGGAGGCGCGCTGGTCGCATCTGCAGGCAAACGCCAAACAGCCAAATATCGGCACCTTGATCGATGACGCGATGCGTGCCATCGAGAAGGACAACGAGTCGCTCAAAGGGGTACTGCCTAAGGACTACGCCAGGCCCGCCCTCAACAAGGTGATGTTGGGCGAGCTGATCGACCTGATCTCTGGTATTGCGCTCAACGAGGAAGGCGACCGATCCAAGGACATCCTCGGCCGCGTGTACGAGTACTTCCTGGGCCAGTTTGCCGGAGCCGAAGGCAAACGTGGCGGCGAGTTTTACACGCCGCGCTCCGTGGTGCGCGTGCTGGTCGAAATGCTGGAGCCTTACTCAGGCCGCGTGTACGACCCATGTTGCGGCTCGGGTGGAATGTTCGTGCAGTCCGAAAAGTTCGTGCAGGAGCACGGCGGCCGCATCGGTGACATTGCGATTTACGGGCAGGAGTCGAACTACACCACATGGCGGCTGGCCAAGATGAACTTGGCTGTGCGCGGGATCGACTCAGACATTCGCTGGAACAACGAGGGAAGCTTCCACAAGGACGAACTGCGCGACCTCAAGGCCGACTACATCCTCGCCAATCCCCCATTCAATATCTCTGACTGGGGCGGTGACCGCTTGCGTGAAGACGTGCGCTGGAAGTACGGAGTTCCTCCCACTGGCAATGCCAATTACGGATGGCTGCAGCACATCGTTCATCACCTTGCACCGAATGGGACTGCGGGCGTCGTGCTTGCCAACGGCTCGCTTACCTCAAATCAAACCACCGAAGGCGAAATTCGCAAGGCCATGATTGCCGGTGACGTTGTGGCCTGCGTTTTGACACTCCCTGTCCAACTCTTTTACTCGACTCAGATATCCGCGAGTGTTTGGATCTTGGCGCGGAACAAAAATTTCTCACGCGGCACCGATCGGCGAGGACAAGTACTTTTCATTGATGCGCGTGCCCTTGGATCTCTAGTTGATCGCACAAGGCGTGAGTTTTCAGATGACGAGATATCCCAGATCGCCAACGCCTTTAAACGCTGGAAGGGTGTCACCGATGATGATTCATACAAAGATATCCCTGGATTCTGTCGAAGTGTTGATATCAAAACGATTGAGTCTCACCGTTGGGCGCTTGTACCAGGACGTTACGTTGGTTTTGATCGAAGCGAACTCTCGACGACAGCCATCGACAAACTAAAAGGTGACTTTGCGGAGTTGAAGGCGGCTCTTACTAACTTACCAAGTGAGGTTGAGCAGTCGATTACGATTTTTGAGGAGCTATTTCATGGCTGAGGCATTCTTAGATCATCCTGCTGGGTGGAAGGTTATTACGCTGGAACCCAGGAATGGCTCTGGCTACATTGAGCGAGTGGAAAGCGGAGGAACCCCTAGCACATCCGTTGATGAGTATTGGGATGGTGATGTTCCTTGGCTAACACCAAAGGAGATTACAAGGGGTAACGGTGCTCTCTATGTATCCAGCACTGAACGCAATATTACCGACTTGGGCGTTCAGTCAAGCGCAGCAAAGCTGATGCCTGTTGGTACGGTAATGCTTACAAAGAGAGCGCCTGTCGGTGCCGTGGCGATTTCCACCGTTCCGATGTGTACCAATCAAGGTTTTCTCAACTTCATCTGTGGTGAGAAACTATTGCCAACTTACCTTGCGTATTGGCTTGTCGCCAACAAGAAGTATCTTGATGCTGTCGCCAATGGATCTACCTACCCTGAGCTGTACAAAGGCGATCTATTTGAGTTCCAAATGGCGGTGCCTTCGATTGAGCAACAAAAAGAAATATTACGCACGATTTCGTCTGCAAAGCAACTCGCACTTTGTCTTGATGCCACGTCCCACTCTGCAATTGAAGTTGCAGATGTCCTGAAGCTTCAAAAGCTACGTGATCGGATCGACCACTTCTATTCCGCACTGCTCCCGATCATTCTTTCGGGACGTTTTGCTGGAGGTAGCGCATGAGCCTGTGTCTACAAAATGGGTGTCGAAAGCTATCGGGACACAGAGGCCTGCACGATCCGTATTCGCCCGCGCCTTGGGCATTCATGGGGGCAAAGGATAAGGACAAGCTATCCAAAGCGGGCTTCGCCACACCTCGCGGGGGAGCAAAGGGCGCATATCAAAATCACGTGCTCCGCAGCAACAAAGTGATCGTCCCCTATGAACGCCGTGCGCAAGCACCCCTTGCCAGTTACCAGGATGGTTACGTATTCCGTCTTTTCCCGGATCAGTATTTCGACAGCCCTGGCCAAGTAAAAGCGGAATTCAGCCAACCCAATGCACCCCAGGTTGGCGCAAACGCTTTCGTTTTGTATCGGACGCACAGTCAGCTTGCGAACTTCCCGCCTCTAGCTGGATGGCGTGTTCGGTCACTGCTATTGAATGGCCAACCGGTCACAGAACGCGTGGCTGGGGCAGTGGATGTAGGAGAGTACGTGCTGAGAATAGCGGCACACGGGAATAACGCCGCGAGAACTGAAGGCCCACCGCAGGGGATATTTGCGCCTGAGTACGCAACGGAAAACACCAACTATCTAGCCAAGTGCATGCTCGCTTGGTTAACGGCGCATACGGTCGACAGTCCTTACGTTGCAGCACAAGCGCAGCACCTTGAGAAAATTCTTCAGGAAGCGGGGCTATTTCAGCCGCGGGAATGGGAGGCAATGGGCTTACTGCGGAGTGGCCACACGTCATGCCCACTCTGCATGAAGCATATCAAGTATTCCGAGTTGCACGATCAAGTGTCATTCGCAGACGAGGCGTCACTCCTAAACGCCTCTGAGCAGGTTGAGAATGCAACGAGATCAACGGTGGTGAACCTTTTCCATATGGTTCCGCTTACATACTCCGACATTGAACACATTCCCCAAAACGTTGCATGGGGGCACGCAATTTGCAATACAAAACTGGGGCAACGCAAATGCTACCCCCTTTCGGAACTAATCGCCGGAGGAAGCAAAGTTGGAGTTGTCGATGAGGCGGGGGCGATTGCGACGTTTGGGTGGATCTCACAAAGCCTTGAGATGATTAGATCACCCGCAGGTGCTGTGTGGATTCGAATCGTTGAAGATCACTTGAGTGCAGAGGATCAGGCGGCCCTGACCGATTTCTTGGAAGAATACAGAGGGCACTGAAATGGCATTCTTGTCCGAGGCCGCTGTGGAGCAAGCGCTGCTGGATCAACTGCGCGCTCTTGATTACAGCATCGAACGTGAGGAGGACATCGGCCCCGATGGACACCGCCCGGAGCGTGAGAGCCACGATGAGGTCGTGCTCAAGAAGCGGTTCGAGGACGCCGTTGCGCGCCTGAACCCTGGTTTGCCATTGCAGGCGCGTCAGGATGCCGTGCGACGCGTGATGCAGTCCGAACTGCCATCGCTAATCGAAGAAAACCGCCGCATCCACAAGCTGATGACGGAAGGGGTGGACGTCGAGTTCGACGCGAACGACGGCACACTGACGGCGGGTAAGGTCGCGCTCATCGATTTCGAACACCCAGAGCAGAACGACTGGTTGGCGGTGAGCCAGTTCGTGGTGATCAACGGCCAGAACAACCGGCGGCCCGATGTGGTGGTGTTCGTGAACGGCTTGCCGCTGGGCGTGATCGAGCTGAAGGCGCCGGGCAGCGCCGGGGCGCATCTGCTGGGCGCGTTCAACCAGCTACAGACCTACAAGAAGCAGATTCCGGCGCTGTTCAACACCAACGCGCTGCTGGTCACATCGGATGGCATTGCAGCCCGGCTAGGTTCACTCTCGGCAGACCTTGAGCGCTTCATGCCGTGGCGCACCACCGACGGCACGGACGTTGCCCCGAAAGGTGCGCCGGAACTTTCGACACTGATTGAGGGCGTGTTCGAGCATCGCCGCCTGCTCGATCTGCTCTGTCACTTCACGGTCTTTGGCGAAACCGGTTCCGGGCTGGCCAAGATCATCGCGGGCTACCACCAGTTCCACGCGGTGCGACACGCGGTCAATAGCACGGTGACAGCTTCCTCGCCGGAGGGCAATCAGCGGGTCGGCGTGATCTGGCACACCCAGGGCTCCGGCAAAAGCCTGCTGATGGCGTTCTACGCCGGGCAACTGGTCAAACATCCGGCAATGGCCAACCCAACGCTGGTGGTGCTGACTGACCGCAACGACCTCGACGATCAGCTCTTCTCGACCTTCTCGATGTGTCGAGACCTGATCCGGCAGACGCCAGTCCAGGCAGAGAGCCGCGAAGATCTGCAGAAGGTCTTGAGCCGGGCATCTGGCGGCGTGATTTTCACGACCTTGCAGAAGTTCGGCGAGATTGCAGAGCCTCTCACCACGCGCCGCAACGTGGTCGTCATCGCGGATGAGGCGCACCGCAGCCAATACGGCTTCAAGGCCAAGGTGGACGCGAAGACCGGTGAAATCTCCTACGGCTTCGCCAAGTACATGCGCGACGCCCTGCCGAACGCATCGTTCATCGGCTTTACCGGCACCCCCATCGAAGCGGACGATGTCAACACCCCTGCCGTGTTCGGCAACTACATCGATATCTACGACATCAGTCGGGCGGTGGAAGATGGCGCGACCGTGCCCATCTACTACGAGTCGCGGCTGGCACGCATCGAACTCGACGAGGACGAGAAGCCAAAGATCGACGCCGAGGTCGACGATCTGACCGAGGAGGATTCCGAAGCCGACCAGGAGCGCTTCAAGAAGAAGTGGTCAACGGTTGAAGCTCTGGTTGGCAGCGACAAGCGCCTCGCTCTGGTAGCCAAGGACATGGTTGCCCACTTCGAGGATCGCGTGGCGGCCCTTGATGGCAAAGCGATGGTGGTGTGTATGAGCCGTCGCATTTGCGTGAAGCTCTACGACGAGATCATCAAGCTGCGACCCGACTGGCACAGTGTCGATGACAACGCAGGCGCGGTCAAGATCGTGATGACAGGGGCGGCGAGCGACCCGCAGGAATGGCAACAGCACATCGGCAACAAGGCCCGACGCGATCTGCTGGCCAAGCGTGCCCGCGATCCCAAAGACCCGCTCAAGCTGGTGATCGTGCGGGATATGTGGCTGACCGGCTTTGACGCGCCGTGTATGCACACGATGTACGTGGACAAGCCGATGCAAGGTCACGGGCTGATGCAGGCGATTGCCCGGGTGAACCGCGTGTTCCGCGACAAACCTGCCGGGCTGATCGTGGACTACATCGGCATTGCGCAAAACCTGAAGTCGGCGCTGCAGCAGTACTCCAAGAACGACCAGGAAAACACTGGCGTCGATGAAGCACAGGCCATCGCGGTAATGATGGAGAAGTACGAGGTCGTGCGGGACATGTACCACGGCTACGACTACATCTCCGCGATGAGCGGTACGCCGCAGGAGCGCCTAGCGATGATGGCGGGGGCCATCGAGTGGATTCTCGACCTGCAACAGAAGCTGGCAGCGAAAGAGAAGACGAAGGAAGGCAAGAAGAACGCTCACCGCCGATACCAGGACGCCGTGCTGGCGTTGTCCAAGGCTTTCGCCCTGGCGTCCGCCTCCGACGATGCCCGCGAAATCAGGGAGGAAGTCGGCTTCTTCCAGGCAATCCGTGCCGCACTGGTCAAAAGCAGCACTGGCTCCGGAGTGACCCAGCAAGAGCGCGAGTTGGCCATCCAGCAAATCGTCAGCCGAGCGGTGGTCTCGACCGAGATCGTGGACATCCTTGCTGCTGCGGGCATCAAGAGCCCGGACATCTCCATCCTCTCGGACGAATTCCTCGCCGAAGTACAGCAGATGGAGAAGAAGAACCTTGCGCTGGAAGCCTTGCGCAAGCTGATCAACGACGGCATTCGCTCACGCAGCAAGGCCAACGTTGTGCAGACCAAGGCGTTCTCGGAGCGATTGGAGGACGCGGTAGCGCGCTACCACGCCAACGCCATCACCACCGCCGAGGTGTTGCAGGAACTGATCCAGCTAGCCAAGGATATCCGTGCCGCACGCCAGCGTGGCGAAGAGTCCGGGTTGTCAGACGAAGAGATCGCATTCTACGACGCCCTGGCCGAGAACGAGAGCGCGGTGCAGATGATGGGCGACGACAAGCTCAAGCTGATCGCTCACGAATTGCTGATGAGCCTGCGCGAGAACGTTTCGGTTGACTGGGCCCACCGGGACTCTGCCCGCGCCCGGATGCGAGTACTGGTAAAGCGCATCCTGCGGAAGTACGGCTACCCGCCCGACCTTCAGGACACGGCTGTACAGACCGTGTTGCAACAGGCAGAGGCGTTGTCGTCGGGTTGGACAGTTTCGCGTGGAGGATCTGTCTGAGATGGATGATCGGGAAATTGAACTGTTCATTAAGGACTTCCTGAAGGAAATCCGGGAGGACAATGCGGCCATTTTTGCAGGTGCTGGTTTGTCAGCGTCAGCTGGCTTTGTGAATTGGCGCGAGCTGCTTCGGCCAATCGCCGACGAACTGCGCCTCGACGTGGATAAGGAAAGCGATCTAGTGGCAATAGCTCAGTACCACTGCAATGAAAACGCTGGCAACAGGCATCGACTCAATCAAGCCATCATTGATCAACTTTCGGTCGGTGTTGCGCCTACAGAAAACCATCGAATTCTGGCTCGTCTTCCCATCAGCACCTATTGGACAACCAATTACGACCAACTAATTGAGGCCGCTCTGAAGGGGGCTGGAAAGATTCCGGACGTCAAGTACACGACAGAGCAACTCGCCACCACTAGAGCCCGGCGTGATGCCATTGTTTACAAGATGCACGGTGATGTAGAGCATCCTCACGACGCAGTCCTTATCAAGGATGACTACGAGAAGTATCACGTCAAACGTGGCGCATTTATCAACGCGCTCGCGGGCGATCTCGTATCGAAGACGTTTCTGTTCATAGGGTTCAGCTTTACTGATCCAAACCTTGAGTACGTCCTTAGCCGAGTCCGAGTGACGTTTCGTGAGAACCAGCGGCGGCACTACTGCATCTTCAAGAAAAGGACAAAGCAGGATGATGAAAGCAATGCTGAATTTGAGAATGCGCAGATCAAGCAACGACTAGCAATTGAAGATCTCAAAAGATTCAACATCAAGACTCTGTTGATCGATGATTACGCGCAGATTACTGGGATGCTGGCGAGAATTGAACGGCAATATCGCCAGAGGACGATCTTTATTTCTGGCAGCGCTGAAGAGTATGGCGCGTGGACAAAATCGACGACTGAAGAGTTCTTGCGCGACCTGAGTCGTGCGCTAGTGCACCAGGGCTATCGCGTTGCAACCGGTGTGGGCCTGGGGGTTGGTGACGCCATCATTACGGGTGCAATTGAGGAGATCTATCGCGCCCGAACTGGCCACATAGAAGATTCGCTGGTTATGCGCCCATTTCCACGAGCCAACCCTGACGAGGCGGTTCGCCAGCGTCTGTGGGAAGACTATCGCCAGGACTTGATTTCAGCGGCGGGCATCTGCCTTGTAGTTCTTGGCAATAAGCGAGTTGACGGGCAAATCGTGTCCGCTGGCGGTGTACGACGAGAGTACGAAATTGCATGCCAGCACGGTTTGAATGTGGTTCCCCTCGGGGCAACCGGATATATGGCCAACGAGATTTGGTCTGAAATGTCTTCGACGTTTAACACGCATTACCCGAATGCAAAGACAGGTCTGCGTGAACAATTCAGCAGACTTGGCGAGGCGGCAGAAAAGCCAGCCGAACTCATTTCTCGCACGCTTGATTTCATCGGACTAATTTCCAAGGAGTAAAAATATGGCACGACGTGTATTTTTCAGTTTCCATTTTGAACGCGATGTCTGGCGTGCTGGCCAAGTCCGCAACAGCTGGGTTACGAAGGCTGACAGAGAATCGGCGGGTTTCTGGGATGCCGCTGATTGGGAGGAGGTCAAGAAAAAGGGTGACGAAGCAATCAAGAAATGGATCGATAAGCAGTTGGAAGGAACATCAGTTACGGCAGTTCTCATCGGAGCAGAAACCTCTGAGCGCGAGTACGTCGGATACGAAATATCGCAAAGCCATAAGCGCGGAAACGGATTACTTGGGATTTACATCAACAAGGTCAAAGATTCATCCGGCAAGACGGATGTGAAGGGAAAAAATCCTTTCGATAGCTGGTACGTCACGGTTAATGGCCAGCGACGTTATTTCTCTGAGATGTACAAGACTTACGATTGGATCGAGGACGACGGCTACAACAATTTCTCGAAATGGGTGGAGACAGCCGCAAAAGCAGCTGGCCGTTGAGCGCGAGGAGTAAGGGATGAGTACTTTCGACAGCACCAAGCGGTTATTGCCTGAGATCCTTGCAGAAATTGTCAAGGCAAAAATTCAGTTACCAGACTTCCAACGCGGGTGGGTATGGGATGACCAGCATATTCGGAGCCTGCTGGTGAGCATCGCCAGGTCGTTCCCTGTGGGGGCGGTCATGCTGCTGGAGACCGGCGGCGAAGCCAAATTCCAGGTGCGCCCAGTGGAGGGGATTGCGCAACTGCCCGATTCGTCAGACGCGGAGCTGCTTATTCTCGACGGCCAACAACGCCTAACCACCCTGACGCAAGTCTTGGCCACAAAGGATGCAGTGAAGACTCGCACTGAAAAGGGCAAGCCCATACGACGCCACTACTACTGGAACATCGAGGTGGCGTTGGAAGGCGGGGATCACTTGGAAGACGCCATCGAGGCGATCGAAGAGGACAAGATCAAACGCTCCAACTTTGGCCGACAGATCGACCTCGATTTGACGACGACTCAGAAGGAGTGCGAGCAGCTGTACTTTCCGTGCGATCAGATTCTTAACTCGGATGCATGGGAAGAAGCGTTGCAGGAGTACGCGCCCGAAAAATTCGGCCTGTACATGCAGTTCCGTCGGCAGGTATTGAATGCCTACCGCAACTATCAGCTACCCGTTATTCAGCTGGGTAAGGCCACGACGAAGGAAGCAGTTTGCCTAGTCTTCGAGAAAGTGAACACCGGTGGCGTCCCCCTCAACGTGTTCGAATTGGTCACTGCCACCTACGCGGCTGACGGCTTCAACCTGCGCGATGACTGGCATGGCAACGCCGCCAGAAATGTTTCGGGCCGGTATCAGCGCTTGTGCAAAGAGGCACTTCTGTCGCAGGTGGAGTCCACAGACTTCCTGCAGGCCGTATCCATGTTGCACACGCTGGAGTTGCGCCGCGCCGATGTGGCTTCGGGGAAAACCGGCAAATCCGTGCAGCCGGTGAGTGCAAAGCGTGTCTCGATACTTGCGATGTCCTTGAGCGCGTATGCCAAATGGGCAGACGAAGTCGAGGCGGGTTTCCTTCTCGCAGCAAAGTTCCTGCGCAAGGAGTGTGTAAAAACCCCGCGAGAGCTGCCCTATCGAACACAACTGGCTCCGCTCGCATCGGTACTTGCGCACCTGCGCGAGCGCTGGCTTGAGCCGCGCATTTACCAGAAACTCTCTCACTGGTACTGGAGTGGCGTTCTCGGCGAACTCTACGGCAGCGCCATCGAGACCAGGATCGCGAACGATGTCGAGGATCTTCTGCAGTGGATCGACAGTGACGCCGCAATTCCTCGAACGATTACGGATGCGGCGTTTAGCCCCGACCGCCTGGACACCATGACATCGCGCCTGTCAGCCGCGTACAAAGGCCTGAATGTGCTGGTACTTCGTGAAGGCGCACAAGACTTCTTCTGGAAGGCAAAGATCCAGGAGCTCGACGACGAGGAGCTTGCTCTGGATATTCATCACATCTTTCCGCAGGACTGGTGCGAGAAGAACGGCATTAAGCGCGCTGTCTACAACACGGTCGTCAACAAAACCCCGATTTCCTACAAGGCAAACCGGATGATCGGCGGGCATGCGCCATCGATCTATTTGTCAAAATTGCAGGCTCATACGCAGGTTCAGCTTGCAGACGCCCAGATGAACGCCATTGTCGGGTCGCACCTCATCGATACGACCGCGCTCCGAGCGGACGACTTCGACAGCTTCTACAAGAGCAGAAAGGCCGCCCTGGTCAAACTGGTCGAACGGGCTATGGGTAAAGCGGCGGCGGTTGTTGCGGACGGAGCTGATCCTGGCGATGCTGAAGAGGATGAGAGCGATCAGCAGCAAGTCATTTCGCCAGTCGGGTGAACTGCGCTTGAGCGTTGGCGATCAGGTCTAGGCGAAGGTTTGGTGCAATGCCAGTCGCCAAGTAATTCAGTGTCCAGTTGAGCGCATCAGCCTTCCTGGCGGGGCTATCGGCTGCGTCGAACTTCTCGATATATGAATCGAGTTCATGAAGGGCACGGATCAACGTGGCACGCGCGTTTGCAAGCGCGTCCGCGGCGTTTTGCTCTGCAATCTGGGGCTGCCATTCGGTTTCATTTTTCATGATGTGCTTCTTCGAGTGGTTGGTGGTGTGGATGACATGAACGCGCTGTTCAGCAGTAAAGCCAAGCTCTTTCGCGTGCATCTGCAGTCAGACGTTGCGAAGCAGCAAAGCGGCCTCAGCCTCGCGCCGCGTGACGAGTCCCGGCAGCACTTTTCCTCCGCCGTAGACCCAACGGCGCAGCTCCGTTGCGGCGGCGGCCCAATCCCGCTGATTGACGCGCCGACGCAGCGTTGATGTCTGCAACCGCCCTGCGCCAAGGTTGAAAGTGAAGTCAGCGATGGCCACGAGCCGTCCCTGGGGCTCGGTAGCCAGCACAGGACAGTAGCGCAGCGTCGCGTTCAACGCCGTAATGAGATCGGTGGCCAGGTAGCCCTCGGCTTCCGCCTCCGTGATCGGCGGATGCTTTGCATCGCAGAGGTGACCGTAGCCTATAGTCCAGTAGCCTGCTGGGCAGATGTAGGGAATGGCCGTGATCTCTGTGCCGCGCTTCACCTTGCGCTCGAATCCCTCGAATCGCTTGGCAAGCTCAACGGCCGCTTGTGGGACCGCAATCACGGCCGCACCCGGTCGAACACACGCCCTAGGAACCAGAAGTTCAGCACCCCGGCCCAGAGCGCTTGGTCAGCCTCCGTCCAGGCATGCAGGATGGCAGTTCCCCAGCCAGCGCCAGCGGTCACCGCTGCCGCAAACGCTGCCGTCTTAGCCGCGCAATACAGCGCCATGAACCAGTAGGTGATGACCGGCCGAACGCTGATCGACAGGGCGTCGGCCCAGCGCACACCGGAACGCTGCCCCTGGGCGGAGACAGCCTCTCGCAACGCATCGATGGCCCCGACGTTCCACGCCGCGTCGGCACTTGCACCGATCTCTGCCATCCGCTGCGCGCCACGCAGCTTTTCAAACTCCAGCGCCTTGTCCTGCATCGCCAACTCGTGGCCACGCTCACCCTTGCGATCAAGCCATTTGAGAATTTCGGGTGCCAGACGGAAAGCCCCGCCGAACAGGCCACCAAGCAAGGTTTCGATCATTGCGTGCCTCCCATGAGCTTGAACTTGATGGCAGCACCGACCACGATGATGGCAAGCAGCCCGGTGGTGACCACCTTGATCACTGTTTGCCATGCCGTGTGCCGTGCCTCGCGCCACGCCTCCAGCAGATCGCGCAGTTCGCGAATGTCCCGCGCCGCATGGCCGTTTTCCAGGCCGAGGTGAGCGAGACAACGCTCGGCACCGCGTTCGGCGGCGCGGGTGAGCAGGTCGTCCAGGTCTTCGGGGCGCAGGGTGATGGCTGCATCGGGTTCTGTGAGGTGGATTTCAGACATTTTCGGTCTCCAAAACAAATGGCCCGCGCAGTCTTCCCTGGCAGGCCGTGGTGAATGAATGGTTTGGCGGGGATTTACTGATCGGCGGTATGAACCGCCGGGTGCTCGGCCACGCAAGTCAACTCAACCTGCTCAGCCCTGGGCTTGACGCTCATGACACGCGCCAGCTGGGACCAGGACTGGCCCACACCAAAAGCAAAGTGCGTTCGCTCTCGGTCAGCACCGACCTGCGGCTCATAGCCGGGTAGAGATTTCAGGATGGCGTGGGTGGCTGTTGCGCCCGGCGTGACCTCGATGGCATCGGAGACCGAGCCATCGGGCTTTCGTAGAACGAGGTAATGAACGGCTCCTGACTGCCAACCCAGCGGCTCAGAGCACCGCACTGTTCTCGACTGGCTGTCCCAGCTCAAGACCTCACCACTCACACCCCAACGGGGAATGTCATGGCTCAGGGCAATCAGGTCGCCATAGGTCGGGATCAAACCTTCCAGCTCAGTGCGAAAGGTGACGATCCGTCGGCGATACCGATTAGCCGCCGCGATGTATTTCCCCTCACGGATACCCTGCGACTTATCGGTACAGCCAAACAGCCTCACGCGAGCGGGCTTAGCAGCCTGGGATCCAGGTAAGGCCACTGTGAACTCGTCAGGCTTCCAGCTCTTGGGGTTGACGTATTCGATCGTGACCGCATCCGCCGTGGCATCGCCTGGCATCAGGTACTGAATCTTCAAGCTGTTGCGCACGATGTTTCGCGCAGAAAAAAGTGCCACCGGGACGGTCTTGGGCTCATCGCGAACGACACGAACGACCCCACCTTGCAAGAACGGGACCGCACGCCCCGTCCGAGCAATCTGTCCCAAGGCATCCCACACCGTCTGGTTCTGATCGAACACGGCATTGAAGGTATCCCCGCGCGCCGACCACACAGCATCCAACCGTGCCAAGGCCTCCAAGTCCAACTGCCGGTCAGGCAACCCTGCGCCATAGCTGGACTTGGCCGCATCTGCAAACGCCCACGCAATCGAGCGAGTGGGCTGCGGTGCAGACCATCCAGTGTCCGGATTCCAGATGGGAAGCATGCGCGTTACCAGACAGTTGACCAACCTTGAGGATCGCTGCGACAGGTTGTCGGTGGCGCGCATTCTGATCGCCAAATAAGTCAGGTCCGTGGGCAGACTCGATCCCGCCAAATAGCCTTTGGCCTGCCCCCAGCGCAGCTCGTGACCAACCCGATTGCTGGTGTCTCGTGCATCAAGGCGTTGCAGGCGAATCTCATAACGCCCAGGCGCCACCGAATACTTGAACGACAGGCGTTGCGCAGTGTTGGTGGCCGCCGAGTAGGTTTCGTCTGCCACATGGAGCCAGCCTGAGGTGGCGTCGCCATCGTCATTGATGCTTCGTACCTCAACCCGCCATTGCACCGAGCGGCTTTCCAATGCCCCACTGTCGTTGGCGTAATACAGACCGCGCAGCATAACCACATCGACACCGACCTGATTGATCTGTGTACCCACCGGATTAAGGGCAAAGGGACCAACGATGGCACCGGCGTCGCTGACAGCAATCAATTCCTGACCGGACACCTCTGGGGCCGTGACCACATCGGGGTTGAACAAGGTGTTCTGTCCGCCAGGCTCAATCACCTGCGCCTGCACCTCGGCAAACGAGCTGATCGGGCTGTCATCAATGGACAGCTCCTCAAACTGAAACTGACCCACGCCAATGACGTGCAACTGATGCAGATATTCCTCGTTGTTTTCGTACTCGGTATAGGGCATGGTGGCCAGATCCGGGTACACCAAATGATGGCCATAAATCACGGGGACTGGTTGCGACAGACGTCCATAGTTGCCGCGCGCCTGCAATGAGTACGTCGGGCTGGGGGATGTCATGTTGGCCGATGCCGAAGGCAGGGTCTGATTCGGCAATGGCACCAGCGCATTGACGAGCACCGAGCCCGTGACTGCGATCGCAGTGGAGGCCACCGCAGTGGCCAGCGTGCCTGAATACCCCATCGAGGCAGCCAGTGCGCCGCCATATGCATTGGCGACGACCAGGACGGCGATCATGAGCACGGTTCTCAGCGGGTTCTTACCACCATCCCCACCGCCTTGCGGCAAGGTGACCAGCGCCACGACATCACCCGCATCGATCTGCGTCAC
Source organism: Alphaproteobacteria bacterium (assembly GCA_030054175.1). Lineage (GTDB taxonomy): Bacteria > Pseudomonadota > Gammaproteobacteria > Burkholderiales > Burkholderiaceae_C > Limnohabitans. The sequence goes on from JASGCM010000012.1 coordinate 29,237, forward strand.
TGCCCTGTGTGCCATCAGCACCGGCTGACCATTTTTCAGGATCAAGGTGGGCTGGTCGAACTCAATGCCATCACGACTCATCCACTGTGCAATCGTGGGCGAGCCAAACACATGGCTCACCTGCCTATCACTGGGTTCGAATGGATTTCGCATCCAGATGACCAGTCCAGGACTGGGCAGGCCTGACATGCAAGCGCTTGTCATGGCAATTCCTTCCATCGGTAATACCCCTCCACCTGCCAGCCGTGACTGGCCAGAGAGCTCAATTGCTGAAACACCACCCCGATCTGTTGGGCGCAGTGCAACACTCCACCGCCGTCCGCATCAACCCAAACGCCAACATGCACGGGGTGTCGTGACTGACGCATCAACACCGCATCGCCCTGCTTGGGCAAATCGACCGCCGCCCAACGCTTTCTTTCCGGGTGGTTTTTGAACGTATGAAGGACCGTTCGCAGATTCAGCGCGTCCACCGGGATCACCGGCAAGTCACGACCGAAGTGGGTCTTCTGGACCCAAAGAAAAAGGCCCCAGCAGTCAAATGACTCGGGGCCTCTCTCACCTGCTATCCACGGACGACCGATGTACTGAATCGCCCAACTCGGTGAATCTTCATCTGTCATCGGGCCAATCCTGGAAATTCGGTTGCGGTGTACAGGCGTGACGGAAAGGTCTTGTTTCCAATGTCCGCCATGCGTGCCTTGGCAGTGACCCGCTGCACGTCGGCCTCAACTTCGGTGATCACGAGCGTGATCGGTGGATCCATCTGCGGACCACTCAGATCGTTGGACAGGTACGGGCGATAGGTCACCTCTATGGGTGACTCCGAAACCGATGCCTCGTCCAAGTGCTTCACGATCTCCCGGGTGACGTTGTCCAGGGTGATCGCGATTTCAGGAACAGGCGCGATATCCACCGGCGGCAGATCCAGCTCAAAGCCCATGGCCACGAACTGGACCTGCTGCCCGGCATTGATTGGCGCTGACGCCTCAAGCCTTGCCAGCAAGTCTTGCTGATCTCGCACCACCCGGATCGCCGTCGAGTTACCTGCATCGTCTTTGAAATCCGGGTGCCGGATCTCCAGCGTATGCAGGATGACGACATTGCTCGGAGCGCTTGCATAGGCTTCCCGCAGCGCCTCAGAAAGTGCTGCATCAGGCATGCGTCACCCGCACAGGAAATGGTTTGACGGGACGCTCTGGCGGCACAACCGTGCTCATATCGCCATGGCTTTCTACAAATCCGAGATGAATGACATCCATCGCAGTGACATCTTCACGGCGGATGGCTTCGCCTTCTATGCGTGTGAGGATCAACCCCTGTGTCTGGTAGTAGAGTGCCGCCGCCAACACAGCCAGGTTGTGGCTGAAGGAGTTGTCGCACGCGGCCTCCCAGTAACCTTCCTCCAGGAACAGGCATGCGCCTTTGCAAAGCTGCACCACGGGACAACGAGGACATTCGCTTCGCGTGCTGAAGTGGTAGGCCGTATTGAGGCTGATGTCTTCAAACTGATCGACGTGACCGATCTTGTGGTTCGTGGAGGCACTCATGTTCTGGCAAGTCATCACGTTGCCTTTCATGTCCACCGCGATCGAATCATCGCGATCCATTCCGCACTTCTGGCCCAATGCAGCCAATGGACGTGACTGCGCTTGGGACCGTATGAATTCATCCACTTTGTCCCGCATGGTCCCAACGGCCATTCCTGAGCCCGTGACCAGCTCCCAGAACATCTGGTGCAAATAGCGGGTTTGATCATTCCCATAGAGGGCCAAGGACAGTCCGCTCTGATCGTAGGGAAGCATCACCTCCTCAGTCGAAAGCACCACGGCCTGCATCGGAAGATCCAGCTTTTCAGCAAAGTACAGGCGCACCGCCTTGAGCGACTGGTTGTGACGATGCAAGACCGTGTTGAAACTCATGCGGTCAATCGACATGCGCCGAGACACCCAGCGTTTGATCTGAGCCAGACTTTCGGGGTCGTTCAGTGGATCAGGACCACGGTAAGACTGTGCAGGACCGTCATGCGACAGACCGATGCCCACATCAAGGGTCTCGACCCAAGCGAGCTTTTCGTCATCGAAAAGGGAACCGTTGGTGACGATGGACAACTGCGCGTGCGGATAGCGCGCCTTGACCGCTTCTCCCAGCGGCTTGAGGAGCTTCCAATACACGAAGGGCTCGCCGCCCCAAAATTCAATCTTGACGCCAGCACCCTTGCCATCGTCGCCACCAGCAAACCAGCCTTCGAGTTGCTGCATGAATGGGGCGACGTCGTCCGGGTGTCCATCAATGTCATGGGGCTGGTGCGCCTGAGAGCAATACTGGCAGGCGTAGTTGCACTTGAGCCCCAATTGCAGCTTGAGGTGCCTGATGGCTTTGGATTTGCCAGCCGGGTTGCTGGGGTGATGCAGATGCCAAAACGGCGGCCACTGCATGTCTTCTTGCTTTGGAAATGCCTGCGGCAGCGGCAAAGGCTCTTCGTTGTCAGCCCAGACCAAACTGGAATCCTCCGGGTCGTAGAGCGCCTGTCGCACAAAACCATGCTGGCCATTGAGGGTGAGGGTGAATTTCATGGAATGAGGTCCTCAAACGCGATGGGATAGGCCTCGCGACACACCTTGGCCAAATCGGCACCGGGTAGCGTCTTGAGGTTGAAGATGTGACGGCCAGAAGCCTTGCCGTCGGGATTGGCGACCAGGACGGTCATCACCAGGTTCGATTCATCGACCTGGACCACTTCGACGGCATAGCCCTGACGGACTGAAAGATCGAGACTCATTGAATGGGCTCCATGGGATTGTTTGGGTGCGGGTACTAGATCTGGGCTTTGGCGTGCGCACGGATTTGTTCGGCTGACCAGGTCTGGTCACCACCACGGTCATCACGGTGCGTGAAGCGCACATTGGTGACGATGGCAACCTTGTCGCTCTGCGGGTCGAACAGAGGAAACGTGGAGTGCTCCAGATAGCCCGGAAAAATGAACAACGCCCCTTGACGGGGCGTTTGTGCGAAGAGCTTGTTTTCATGTCGGAGCATCCAGTTGGCCTGCACCGGTCTGGGATCGTGAAAACACAGTGCCCCGGGCAAGCCAACGGCATCTCGCCCTTCGTTGGCCCCGAGGTGGACTCGGGGGTAATAGGTGGCCACCAACTGATTACCAACATGGCGGTGCGGGATGGCCCACTTGCCCAGTCCACGCTGGCGATTCACGAACGTGTTGTAGGTGATGGACAACTCGCAAGGATCGAGCGATGGGTACGCTTGCCGCACATAGGCGGCCACCCTCAGTTCGATGGCGTCCAGCAAACGCAACAGCGCCTGGCTGGGTTGCTCACGCATCATGGACACGGTGTCGGCTCGATGCGCCATCTTGGCTGACGTTTGGGTGTGGCACTCGTAGAAGGTTGCAGCCTCCTGCGCCAGAGTCTCCCGCACGTCATCCAACTCTGAGAGTTGATCGATCAGCACATGACTGGGCCAGAGGCTCAGCAGCTGACATGAATTGCTTGGCGTCATCGGGTCAAATCTCCATCAAAAATCATCTGAATCGGGTGCTTGCAGCCGTAAAAGCGGTTCGGTCTATACGTCCTTGTTGGATGGTCGAACTCGATCCATGGCCAGACGCTGAAATGCACGCTGCAACGACTTCCCAACCAAGAATGCCGATTGACCAAGGTGTGCTCGTAGCCCGAACAGTTCATCCACAGGCACTCACCCGGGTTGAAGCTCAGGTCATCCTGCCCATCAATCGACAGAACCACACCCGGTGACACAGCTAGGCAAATGTCCAACCTGAGCTCCTCAAAAATCGAGGTATCTCGGTGTGGATGCACCAGAGGAACACCCCGAGGATTGGGCGGGACCAACACTGTCAGCCGCCCCGACCCAATGGTCAGGGTGAACTGATCGAGCATCGTCCCGATGGCCAGGTATCGCCCCACCTCCGAGCGATGCGCAAACGCCAAATGGTCGGCACCGCTGTACCGACATGGGTCCTGGCACAAATAAGGGTCCATCGCCTCAACGGGATGCCCCGTGTGGGCCAACGACAGGTTGCGAAACAGGCCCGGACTGGCTGCACTGACTTGGGACTCCCAGATCAGCGAATCGAAACGATCAAATGCAGCGGCGAATGCATGGTCCAGATTGGATGGCACCGTCACACCAGGCACGTCCCTGATCGCCACGAGACGCTCAAGTTCCGGATCTGAAACAGCCTTGATGGCTGCCTCAAAATCTGTCTCGCGCCGCAGGTATGTGGCAACCGTCATGTGGCTTGGGATGTCGTCCGCATGCACCGCCCACATCAAACCACCTCCACAGCCGCACCGACCTTGTGGCTGAAATACTTGAAGCCCACCTTGATCAGTCCCTGATCCTGCGGCTCCAGCCCCAACGCCATCCATTTGAAACTTGCAACACCACCAACGATCGGCACCTTGGTCTTGGGCAGAAAACCGGCCTCGCACTCCAGGTACAGAACACCACTGCGCGTTTCGATTGCAGGCATGCCTTCAGTTTCATAGACGGGCTGAATGAGCCTGACCGTGCAAGTGATAGTTTCACCTGCGGCACAGGAATTCGGGACGTCCAACTCCAGCGAGGGCAGCACGGCGTTGTAGAGCGACACACGCGACCGAACTTCGAGAAACTCGGCAAAGCCTTCGGGTGCCATGGTTTGCGGCGCGTAAACCAGGACTGCCACCTCCTCGATCGGGCTGTCCTCAAAGGGGACGAAGAACAACACCGTGCGTGGATGCAGGGGACGCCCAAGTAAGAACGGGTTTTTATGCAGATTCGTCTGCGGGAAAACGGAATGCAAATGCCCCAAATCTTCCCAACCAAAGCGGGCCTCCAATGCCCAGTTGGTATGGATGCCCCAATGCTTTCCTAGGTCAATGTGCTGCCTGATGGCCGCCGGATCAAACACGAAGGGGCGTGAGCCATATTCCTTCTCATTCGTCTCAGGGTTGGTGCGCCAAGGAGTCACCGTGATCGTCTGAGCTTGCACGTCCCGCTCAACCCGGTAGCTCACAGGAAAGGCCCCAAACGATTCGGCTGGGGACGGGATGTTGAACAGGCGACCACCAACGGTAGTTGAATTTGTCATCTCTCAACTCCTCAGCAGTCGGTGCTGCAGTTGCAATTGCAGTTGCAATTGCAATTGGTTCGGCAATTGAAGGCGGTGGAGCCACAGTTGCAGTTGGAGTAGCTGCCGCAGTTACAGTTGCAATTGCAGGCTCGGTACCAGCGGTGGTACTCCGCGCCACCGATTTCGTCTTGCGCCAAGTAGTAGCCGTCATAGTTCAGACCAACGGAAGGGACGGCGTAGTTGGCATAACTCGTTCCACCGACTCCATCGTACTGGCCACTGTTGGCGCAATAGTTAAACCCCAGGCCCCATGTCCACCAGTTCACATTGGGGGGAACCCAGTTGGCGTTGCTTGCGCAATTGCCATTGGGCAGATAGCCATTGCAGTTGCTGGCACGGTCGTCGTAGTACTGGCTCGAGCGCCCCATCTCTCCGATGTCCTGTCCGTCTCCCATCTTGTAGCCCGTGTTGCGAGCATCGTCACTGGTCACACTGCTTTTGAAGAGTGCTCCGTTGGACATGGTGAGGGTGCCGGTCATGGTCCCACCGGCCTTGTCCAACTTGCCGTTGATTTCAGTCTGCAAGGCATCATCCAGCCCCGCCTTGGGGATGCGCGTAATCGCCATGATTTCTCCTAGTTAGATGTAACGCACCACAATCCGCGCGCTGGCGGCTGGTGCTGATGTGAATCGCAAAGTCGCCCCGGAATTGACCAGGACGTAGGCATCGAGTGAGTCCTGCACCACGTAATTGACCGTCACGATCAATTTGTGGACGCTGGACGCTGCAGTGCTCAGACTGAAGTCCGTCGCCGAACCATTGCCAGTAAAGACCTGTGGGGCGACGTTGGAGCCGCCCGCCGCAGCGGCATACCCCTGCGCTTGGCTCATGTAGCTCTGAGCCTGTGTGGCCGATGCTGCTGAAGCCGTCGCAGAATTCGCCGATGCGGTGGCACTGCCAGCCGATGCCGTTGCCGAATTCGCCGCACTGGTTGCTTGCTGACTGGCCGTCGCTGCATTGGCAGCAATGGACTGTGCGTAGTACTTGGCCGAATACTCGGTCGATCCTGAAACAGGACCCGACGTCTTGTTCGCCCATTCCTCGGCTGCGGCTGCGCCAGACTGCGCTTCCTTGTCCAGGTAGCGAACGCTGATCACAACGCCACTGGCAGGGGCCGAACTGAATCTGAGCGTTGTTGTGGCTGGTGTGGTGTAAGCATCCAAGGGCGCTTGAGGCACCCCGGCAACTGTCACCATCAATGCACCGGGATACCCGACTGGTCGACTGATTGTGAAATCCGTCTTCACGCCATCACCGGTGAACACATCGGCGGGGATGACCGTATTGGCCGTCACCGCCGCTGCCGATCCTGCCGCTTGCCCTGCCCAGTATTTGGCTGAGTAACCGCTGCCGTCGACCGTACCGGTGGTCTTTTGTGCCCAATCAGAAGCCAGAGCTGCTTGCGCCTGTGATGCCGTCAACGACCCTGCTGCGCTTGTGGCACTGCCTGCCGCCGCAGTCGCCGAATTAGCAGCGGAAGTTGCACTCGCCGTTGCATCCCCAGCTTTAGTCGTTGCCGTTGTGGCTGCCCCAGCTGCCGACGTGGCCGAAGTTGCTGCATTGGTGGCACTCGTGCTGGCGTTGCTGGCCGAGGTTGCTGCCGCTGTGGCACTGTTGGCTGCGTCCGTCGCTTTGCCACTTGCGGTGGTGGCCGAACCTGCCGCTGCAGTAGCGGAGCTCGCCGCATTCGTGGCTGAGGTTGCCGCTGCAGCCGCCTGCGTACTGGCGGTACTGGCAGAAGTCGCTGCATTGGTCGCCGACGTTGCGGCATCCGAGGCTTTGGTCGAGGCGGTACTTGCTGAACCAGCCGCAGCCGTTGCACTGGCCGCCGCATCTGTTGCCTTTTGCGTGGCGGTTGATGCCGAAGCCGAAATCGACTGCGCGTAGTACTTGGCCGAATAGTCACTGCCACTGACAGTGCCTGTCGTCTTCGTCGCCCAATCCTGCGCAAGACTGGCACTGCCAGATGCGCTACTGGCTGAACTTGCCGCTGCTGTTGCGCTGCTGCTTGCATCGGTGGCCTTAGCTGTTGCCGTTGTCGCAGAGGCAGATGCACCGCTGGCACTGCTGGCTGCATTGGCCGCCGATGTCGCAGCGTCGCTGGCCTTGGTACTGGCAGTGGTGGCTGAAATCGCCGCATTGGTGGCCGACGTCCCTGCATCGGCAGCCTTGGTCGTGACCGTGGTTGCAGATCCTGCAGCCGATATCGCACTGCCAGATGCCGCCGTCGCAGACGAAGACGCCGAAGTGGCACTCGCAGCAGCTGCCTGGGCGTGGTACTTGGCCGAATATTCCGTCGAGCCGGAGACCACACCGCCGGTTTTGGTGGCCCACTCCTGTGCAGACGCTGCGCCAGATTGAGCCTCCTTGTCGAGATACCGAACACTGATGCCCACACCTGTTGCCGGTGCGGACACAAAGCGCAGGGTCGTACTTGCGGGGACCGAGTACGAATCTATCGGTGCTTGAGGAACTCCAGCCACCGTCACCAACACAGCACCCGGATAGGCCACGGGATGGCTGAGGGTGAAATCCGTCTTGACGCCATCCCCTGCAAACACATCAGCCGGAATCACCGTATTGGTGGTCACCACTGCTGCCGAGTTGGCTGCCTGACCGGCCCAATACTTCGCCGAATACCCAGTGCCGTCAACGGTTGCAGCGGTTTTTTGCGCCCAGTCAGACGCCAACGAAGCCTGCGACTGAGCCGACGCCAAAGCGGTCTGTGCATCTGTTGCCTTACTGCTGGCCGTGGAGGCGGAGCTCGCCGCCGAACTGGCACTGGTGGCCGCATCGCTGGCCTTTTGCGTCGCGGTGGTGGCCGAGGCTGCCGCCGCTGTTGCCGAGCTCGCTGCATTGGTGGCACTGGTGGCCGCATTGGTTGCCGAGGTAGCCGCTGCCGTTTTGCTGCTGCTGGCATCACTGGCTTTGGTACTGGCAGTGGTTGCCGAGGTCGCCGCAGCCGTCGCAGAACTTGCCGCACTGGTTGCAGAATCACTGGCCGCACTCGCCTTGGTACTGGCTGTTGTGGCTGATGTCGATGCACTGCTAGCCGATTGCGCAGCATTGCTTGCTTGTTGGGTGGCCGTAGCCACCTGATTGGTCAGATCTTGGCGGGACGCATCAAGTTGGGTTTGAACCCCATGTATGACGTTGGCCACGCTCTTGACCTGGCCACCTTGCGTGGTCACGGTCGTCTGATCATCCCCGTGGACGATCTCATGGAGCAGTTGGGCATCCCCCTCGATCGTTCCCACAGCTTCATCCAGCCGGGTCTTGAGGGTCATGATTGGGTTCCTTAAATTGATCTACCAGTAATCAGCCGCCGCCATGGATTGGTTGAGCCAGGTGTGCAGGCGCTCGCCCAGCGCAATGGCATCCGGCCCCAGCACCGCAGCGACTTGGGTTTCATCGGCTGTGAGCCGTGGAAATTCCTGCACTTCCAATTGCGCTTTGACTTGCCAGCGGTTGCCGGGCAACAGCTCGGTGTCCCACGGCGCAATGAAGCGGGACTGCACCGCCTGAACACCCAAGCCACCCGCCAAGGGCATCGCAAACCAGAGAACGCCTTGGTTGAGGGCATGCATCCACCAGGCATCAAACACGGCAAACGCCTCTTGTGAGAAACGCCACTCCGCGCGCACCCGATAAAGCGTGCTCGTGGAGCGCAAGCGCATCCGAGCCGCCCCGGCATCGATGTCCGTCCGCACCGCATTCGATTGCGGAGCCAGCCCATAGCCCTCGATACGTGGCAGCGGCAAGGTGTCCGGCCAAACAGGGATGCCAACAGGCAAGGTCACATCACTCATCGCAAAGCTCCTACCGCTGGGTTAAGCCCATACCGACGCTCAAGCGTGGGGGCAATGCCCACACCCTGGTTGATGGAACGATTCATGCGCGCCTCGATCTGCTCGACGATCACATCCAGCCGAGTACTACCGTCGGGTTGCTGAGTGGTTTGAACTCTCGCGTCTACGCCCGGGGCATGGTTGGTCACATTCACCAGCACCTTGACCGGCGACGGATTGTTTTTTGCCAATGCACCACCCAAGGCGCGCAACTGGCCCGGCGTGAATACCGCCTCACCCGGCTGCGCGATGATGGGCACCTCGCCAGCAACGATGCCACCGGTGTGCAAACGCGGGGCACCGCTGAACACGCCGGGATTCACAGTTCGGTTGACCAGTGCGTCCATTCCGATGACACCGCCGCTGTGCGCGACATTGGCCATAGTGCCCATCAGGTCGCTTGAGCCCAGTGGCATGGCAGATCCAGTCGTTGCGCCACCCATGCCTGGGATCACACTGCCCAGCCAGTTGGCCAGCGGCAAGGTAATCGACCGCTGAATCTGGATGCGCACCAGGTCCGCAATGATCGAATCGGCCATGCTTTTGAAATCCAGCTTCCCCGTCATCACGAATTTGGTCAGCGCATCCTCCATGGACCGGAAGGCATTGGTCGTCACCTGCTGTGCGCGTTTGGCAGCGTTGGTCGCGTCGTCGATGTAGGTCCGGAGTGCAGACTTGGCGCCGTATTCGAAACTGCGCTGGTACTCGGCATTGGCCCGCACCAGGTCTTCGACAATGGGCAGCTGACGCACCAAGGCGTCGTTGATCGCTTCAATCGTCTGCGCACGCAGTCCGGGATCTTCGATCTGGTTGGCTTCCTTGCGCGCGGCTGCGGCAGACTTTTCCAGATCGGTGCGCGCTTGCAGGGCAGCCTTCTCGCCATCGGTCATGTCCAGCATCTGGCGCTGCAGTTGCAAAGCTTCGATGCGCTGGCGGTTGCTGCCGATCAGGCCCTCGGTGATCTTGCGCGAGGCAGCGGACTCTTTTTCAAAAGCGTCGAAGGCTTTGTCTTTTTCTTTCTGGCGCTCGATGGCTTCGAGCACCTGGATGTATTGCTCGGCCTCGGCCGCGACGCCCTTGTAGCCCTTGGCCTCAATCTGCAGGGCACGGGCGCGCAACTCAGCGGCTTCACCGTCCTGCACCCGAGTCAGGCGTGAGCGCAGTTGGTTCAGGAAGGCTTCGCCTTCGTTGAGCTTTTCTGCGGGCTTGGGTTTCTCGAATCCAGAGAGGTCAAGTGCCGCGCGCGGCTTGCGCGGCAGCGTGGGCAGGAACTTGTCGTAGATGGCCTGCACTTCCTTGGCTTGCGCCTCGGTGTCGAGCACGAATTTCTGGCCCATGACGCGCACCGTGCGCCGCTGCTCATCGAAGAACTTGGCGACGCGGTCCACATAGCCGGGGTTCTGGTTGATGTTGAAGAGCCGGTCGTTGGCCGCACGTACGTAATCGTCCCGCGCAGTTTCCAGCTTGGCGATCTCGGCGTCGATGACCTTGGGATCCAGCCCCATGGCCTTGCCTGAACGCAGGAGGTCCGTCTTGAACCAGGTCTCAATGTCTTTGCCCACCACCGACAGGCTGTCAAAGGGCTGCGCAATCACCCGTTTGGCGAGCACCGCGGATTCAGCGATAAAGGCCAGGCCCTTGGCCACGGCCTCCAGGAATTCGAGGATGGCTGCCCGGTTGGCACTGATGCGCTGTAGCTCGTTGCTGAAGCTGCCCGTTTGCCCCTGCGCCAAGATCACCTCTTCGGTGAAGTCGGCCAGGATGGGAATGACAGCGGCGCCGATCTGCCGCTGCACGCCCTCGAGCACCGCCGACAGACGTGTCAGGTTGTCGTTGAAGGCTTCGGATGCACGGGCAGCATCTTCGGACATGACCAGGCCGAGCCTTTGGGCCTCATCCATCAAGCCGGCAATGCCTTCGCGCCCCTGATTCAGGAACGGCACGATGGCCAGGCCTTCCTTGCCGAAGATCTTGACGGCCAGGGCCGCTTTGTCGGCCCCATCGGGCATGGCGGCAAACTTGTCGGCCAGGTCCAGCAGGACTTGTTCGGTGGGACGCATCTGGCCAGCGGTATCGGTGGCCGTCACGCCCAAGGCCTTCAACGCTTTGCTGCCTTCGGCACCTTCAAACTGGCTGTCGAACATGGCGATCGACAGTTTTTGCATGGCCTTGGTCAGACCCTCGGTGCTGACATCGGAGAGCTTGGCGGCATAGTCCAGCGCCATCAGCGCCTCGACCGAGACGCCGGTCTTTTGCGAGAGCTTGAAGAACTCGTCACCGACGCGGGCCACGGGCATGACCAGGGCCGTGATGCCCACTCCCAGTGCTGCGATGCTGGCACCGGCAATCAGACCCGCGGGGCCGAGTTTTCCCAATACCGAGCCCAGCATGCCGAGCCGGTCGGTAGCCGCCTGTAACTGAAACTTGGCGTCGTTGGCCGCCGAGGACAACAGCTTCAGACCACTGGAGGCCGGGGTAGCCGCCGCCTCGATTTTTTTGAGCGAGCGCTCCCCCTTCTCACCGATCTCGGACAGCTCGGCCTTGACCTTGCCGCCGTCGACCACGGACAGGCGAATGGAGAGGTTGCGTTCAGCCATGGACTCAAGAAAAAATGTGGATTAAGATATGCGCACACTTAAATGCGCATGGAGATTGCTATGCCTGCCACACAAACCGCTCGACGCGTGCGCACCTCAATGCCAGGTAAACGCGCCACCAACCTGAGCCTAAGCAGCGACGTCCTGGACGCAGCCAAGCATCTGGAGATCAACATCTCCCAGGTTTGTGACAACTATTTGCGTGAAGTCGTGCGCCGTGAGCAGGAACGCAAATGGCGTGAAGATCACGCCGATTTCATTGCGGCCTACAACGCAACCATCGAAGCAGAAGGTCTGCCACTGGATGAGTGGAGAAGCTTCTGATGGCGCGCTTCGATGTCTATGCCAATCCAGGCAAGCACGCAGCTGCCACCCCCTACCTGCTGGATGTGCAAAGCAATCTGCTCGATGATCTGGACAGTCGGATGGTGATCCCGCTACGCAGTCTTAAAGCATTCCCGAAGGTCAAGTTGTCAAATCGCCTGACGCCCATCTTCACCATCAAAGGCGAAGAATTTCTGCTGGAAACGCCAAAGATGGGCGCAGTGCCCCTGCGGGTGCTGAAGGAGCCTGTCACTTCGCTGGCAGATGAGCAGAACCAGATCACGGCAGCACTGGATTTTTTGTTCCAAGGTTACTGATCTGTCTGGATGACTTCCAGCAAACCCGCCTCGACCGCCGGAAACAAGTCAATCGCCGTGGCCTTGTCCAGCCCGGTGCTTTCACAGGCCAGCATCCAGGCGTTCAGATCCAACCCCACCACCCGACCTTGCGCCATGCGCAACTGGCTGGCACAGACTTCAATCGCACTGGCGGCTTGCCAGCCGTCCAGACTTTGGGGCGCGTTCATGGTGTACGGGCACTCGGGACACGGTTCGGGGCAGGCATTGCAGTAAGTCGGCCCGCCACCGAAGTGCCACGCGGTACGAGCCTTCAGACGTTTTTTTCAGCATCCAGGGCGTAGAGGCCGGCGAGGTATTCACGCTCGAATGCATCGGCCAGCAGCCAGTGCTCCATCAGGGCGGCGACACCTTCAGGGGTAACGACAGCCGGTTTACCCTTGTCGTCGGCCACGCCCTCCCATGCCAGGACTGCCAGCTTGGCGAGTTCGGTGATGAGGGTGGCGGTGCGCTCACCGGCGGCAGCGGTGTCGGTGCCAGCCACTTTGGAGGCGGCATGGCGCGCAGCCATGACCAGGGCAGTCGTGGCAGGTCGGACCTGCAGGCGTACGCCAGCAGCGAGCGTGATCCAGTGCGGTTCACGCGGAATATTCAGTTTGATCATGTGAATGTTCTCGTTTGGAATCAGTACGTGGTCACGTCATTGACCAGTTCGACGGTCAGCATCTTGTTGGCCGCTGCGTTCTTGGCAGCCTGCCATTCAAAGGTCGCCTGGATGCCGCCGGGCCCGGAGATGGAGAGCTTGGGCTTGGGCAAATAGACCTCGTGTGCGATGAAGGTCAGGCGACGGTCGGCGTCGATCGCATAGCCAAAGGTCAATTCCAGCGGCGTGTTGTTGGTGGCCGCATCGATCAGCGTGGTGTCTGCAAATCGAACTTCCAGATTGCCGGTCAGACTGGCCACCGTGGGATCGGCGCCGTCGATCTTGCCGTCCGATCGGATGGTCTCGATCCGTTCCAGGTTGTTGGAATACGTCAGCTGCGCCGACACCACATTGCCCAGTGCCGCGCCACCTTGCTTGATGGAGCCCTGGAACTGATTGAAGCGGATCAGCTCGCGTGTGGATGGCGTCGCATCCAGCGTGGCTGCTTGCTTGGCTTCACCCTGGGCAATCAAACCCACCGTGGCATTGGCCGCACCCGAACGGGAGAACCCCACCTGCAGGCTGTTGACCATGACACCGGAGGCCAGAAACCAGGCCGGGATGTCGGGCAGACCGGTTTCCAGTGACAGGCTGGGCAGGCTGGGTTTTCCGGAAGTGAAGGTGTGCGTCACAACGCCGGAGCCACTGGTGGCTGCATCACCGAGGAGTGCCTTGAGCCAGATGCCGATGTGGCGCACATCGATGGGCACGACGATGTCGCCCTCAACCTTGATCACATCCCGAATGGGCGCACTGGGGTCGCGCCCCAGGCCAATCAGGTCGTTGGCAATCAGCCCCTGCTCGGAGCCGAGGGTGGTAGAGACAAAAGGCAGCTTCCAGTAGTCGCCTACCGGGTTGCTGCCATAGGTGGTTTCGAACGCGGCCAATAAGCTGGCGTTCGCGCCGTAGGCACGGGCCATGGTTTTTTCTCCTTGGGATATGTGATTCAGTTCAGGGGGCCGGAGCTGCTGTAGTGCAAGACCACTGGCAACAGGCAGGCCTTGATGCCACTGGTGCCATCGGGGGCCAGTTCGTCAAATTTGGGCGGACCGATTTCGGCGTACTCGATGACACCGCCAAGCGTGCGGTCGGCTTCAATCAGGGCAGCCAGTTCGACCAGCAGACCGTCCATGCGCGCATCGCGCGCACTGGCATCGGGTTCGGCCACGAACAGTTCGATGGCGACTTGGTGCTGCCAGTGGTAGGTCAGCGGTGACAGCGACACCTCGGGCTCGCCCATTTCGCCGTCGCGCAGGATGGCCATGGCCTGATCTGACACGCGCTCCGGTAACGCCGCATTGCGCTTGACCGTGGCTCCGAGTGACAACTGACCCAGCACTGCGAACAGTGCACCAACGGCGTCTTCACGTTGGCTCATACGTTGCCTCCTCGGCGTTCGGCTTCATCGAAACGGTCTGCAATCCGGTTGGCCAGCGTGCTGATCCAACGGCGCGAGGCGTTGTCGATGTCGAATTTCTTCTTCAGGGTCACTTGGGGCACGAGCAGGAACATGGGCACGGTGACCAACCCTCGGCCGCTGGCTTGGGCCTTTTGCGAGGCGGCGGAGAAGCCGCCACGTTTGCCTTGGCGGGCGCGCTGGTTTTCTGCGACGAGGAGCGAGGGTTTGCCCCGGCGATAGATGAATCGCAGGCGCTGGCCACGCAGGCGTTCCCACAGACCGGGCGTCATGCGTTTGCCGCGAGGGCCTTTGCCGGCTGCCGGTAGTGGGATCGCCAACCAGAAGCCGTCTTTGGATCGGATCGTGGCACCATCGCCATGCGCACCGACCACGACCGGTGCCCGGCTGTAGACCAGACCGGCGGCCTTGATGCTCATCTGCCCTTTGGGGTAGACCTCACCACGCCAGGTGTTGGCCAGGCGCTGGCCCAGGCCGGCATCGATGATCTGGTTGCGCAGTTCCGCCTTCAGCCCATCGGTGGCTTCGCGAATCGACTGCGTCACCGCCTGCTCGGCGATGCGCACTTCGTCGGCCAGCATCTGGTCCAGATTACCTGTGAGTGCCGCCAAGAGTTTCATAGCGGTGCTCCGGTCAAAGTCCAGATCAGGCGATCGCGATCAGCCAAGGGCTCGCCCACCACCTGGTAGGTTTGTCCGTTGACCGTGAAACGCTCGCCGTCTTTGGGCTTAGCCACGTCGCGGGTCATCACATCAAATCGATGCGTGGCCAGGGCAAGGCGGGTGTCACCGAAGGTTTCGACCACATCGGCCTGCTTGCTGATGAAACGCACAGCGATCTCACGGCCATCGGCCAGCCGGTAGGTGCCAGGCACCCCCAGGCGGGCGAACAGGCGCGAGACCGCCCGCTCGAAAGCGGCTTGCATGGATCAGGCGGTCAGCTTGATCAGCACACCTGGACGGTGGCACATGGGCAGCGGGTTGCTCTGCGTGTGCAGATCGGTGCCACGTTCGAACTGGCGCGGTGCCTGCTTCGCGTATAAGGGCTGGCCCAGTGTGTTGACCGTTTCGTTGAAATCCGCTGGGGCGAAATAGGTTCCGAAGGTGTCCACCGTACCCACCGGGAAGCAATGCGCTTCGCCATCGGCGATGAACTTGCGAACCGTGCCATCGGCCGAGCTGGCTTGGCCCCGGTATTCCTCGAAGGTGATGCCGCCGTAGGTGAAACCGGTGCGCACGTCTTCGCGCAGCCAGGCCCCCTCTTGGAAGCGGGAGTACGAGTCGAGCACATTGGCGTGGCTGGTCAGCGCTTCGAAGAACGACGGCGAACACAGGCAGTGCACGCCGGTCATGAATTCACCCTGCAGGGCTTGTTCCATCTCGCTCAGGACCTTGACGCACTTGTTGCGGATATTGGCTTTCGCATCGGCAAGGCCCAGCGACATCGTGGTGGCACCGATCTTGAACTCGTCGTAGAGGTTGTAGATGGTGGAACCATCGGCATCCAGGATCTCACCCTTCAATGCCCCCATGCGCAGGTGCTCCAGCGTGATCGCATGCTTGTTGCGCATCGTTTCCAGATGGCGGGCCAGCACACCGGCCAGTGTTTCCAGCTCGGTTTCGGAGCCAAAGGCACGGATGCCTTGAACTTCCTCGGGCAACACCACGTCGTCATGCGGGATGTGAGGGATGACGAAGGAGCGCACCTTGCGCTTGCCACGCGTACCAACCGTGCCGGGCGAGCCCGGGGGCATGGTGGGCAGCAGGTTCAGCACGCCGTTGCGCTCTTCAATGATGATTTGGCGAAAGCGCGTCGGCTTGGCCGGGAACAGGTTCAGGCTTTCCAGCCGCCCGTAGCGGTTGGGCACCAGGTTGATGGCGGCGGTGAGGTTGGCCGTGTTGAAGGCCGGGTTGTCAAAGAGGTTCTGCATGTGGGGCTCCAGAAATGTAAGAACCCGCACAGGCCAAGAGGCCAGGCGGGTTCAAGGAATGAATGAGGTGTGGGTTTAGAACATGGGTCAGGCAGATTCACGCACCAGGACGCCACGCTCGGCCAGTTGCTGCTCGTAGCCCGTGCGTTGGGCGCCGCTGAGCGCAATCGGCCAGACCAGCGCCGTCTTGGCCACGACGGCATGGCGGGCAATCAAGATGGCGTCGCTGCGGTCGGCATTGGTGGCATCGATCTCGTTGGCCAGCACGCCGATGGCGGTTTCCGTGCCATCGGTCGCACCGGGATCAATGGCGTAGTGCTTGCCATCATTGGTGTTGCGGCCAAGCACCGTGCCCAAGGGCAGGTTTTGGCCAGCGGCGATGGTGGCGACGTCACGCGAATAGCGGTTGGGGGCTTCGTACTTCAAGAGGTCGCCGAGGTTGTTTTGTTCGGTAATGGAAGGCATGGGTCAATCCTTTCTGAATGTCGTGTATCAGGCTTGGGCCGAGAGTTTTTTGACGGCGGCCACGATGGGCGAAGTTTCGGGTCGATCGAGCGATTGCGTCCCCGCATCGACCGTTATGGTCGATCGGATATCGGCGGCATCAGACTGCGCGGCTCGTGCATCAATCAGCACACGGCGCACATCGGCTTGCGATTTGCCAGCGGCGATGAATTCGGCGGCGCGCTCGGGACAGCCGGCCAGCAGGCACAACTCGGCAATCGCCTGCGCCGACTGCATCACTTCGCGCCTGGCTTCGGCCACCAGTTTTTCGGCTTCGGCAACGTCGATGGTTTCGGTGATGGGGTCTTGAAGAATGTCCTGGGAATCAGGCATGGAAATCTCCTTGTGGGGATGTGCCGCCTCAGCACGGATGACGCCCCGCACCTGAGACGGCGGATGGATAAGGGCGTTGTTTTTGGCGTTGATGAATTGGTGGAAATCACTCAAGGTGGCTTCCAGCGTCTGGATGCCATCGGCTAGGCCTTGGCTAACCGCATTGATGCCGAAGTACAGGCCGGCCTCAGTGGCGCGCACAGCCTCGAGGTCCAGGCCACGCATGGCCGCCACGTGCTCGGTGAACATGGCGTAGAGCCGATCCACCTCGCCTTGCAGTTCAGTCTTGGCGCTGTCCGACAAAGGCTCGTGCGGGGAGTAATCGTTCTTGTGGGCACCGGCGGTCACAGCGGTGAACCGG
Organism: Alphaproteobacteria bacterium; assembly: GCA_030054175.1. Lineage (GTDB taxonomy): Bacteria > Pseudomonadota > Gammaproteobacteria > Burkholderiales > Burkholderiaceae_C > Limnohabitans. The sequence goes on from JASGCM010000012.1 coordinate 46,705, forward strand.
TAGCCGTCCTTGGCGTCTTTCACCGACTGGTCGACATGCAGTGCGATGACACCAATGGAGCCGACGCCACCCGTTTCCGTCACGAACAAGCGTTGGGCGCTGGCGGCAATGGCATAGGCCGCTGAATACGCGGCGTCATTCGCAACCGCCCAGACGGGTTTCACAGCAGCCACTTCGCGCACACGCCGGGCCAGCTCGAAACTGCCCGAGGCCTCGCCACCGGGTGAGTCGATGTCGAGCAAGATGCCACTGACCTGCGGATCGGCCAGTGCCGCATCCAGCATGGCGGCAATCTCACCGTAGGAGGTCAGACCCGAGGCCGCCTCCATGCCGAGCGAACGCTTGACCAGTGACCCGTGGATCGGGATCATCGCGATGCCATCCGGTGCACTGGCTGCCGGTGGGCGTTGGTACACGGCCATGTCCATGGTGGGCATGGACGGCATGTCAGCCATGCCGATGCGCTGGCCGACCACCGACAGGATCACATCCAGCTTGGGTCGATGAATCAGCAGGGGCGTCCCGAACAGGCGGGAGGCAAGGTAAGTCATATTGGGGTGTCCTGGTTGTCGTTGGCAGTGCTCACCGGATCAGTGGACTGCACGTTGTTGGGGCCGATGGCCGTTGTCAGCGGCTGGTCATGCCGGGCATCGGAATCAAAGACCAAGCCCAGTGCATCGGCACGGGCGTTGTCCGCTGCGATTTCCCGGTCCACGTCCTCGGCGTCGTAGCCGTTGCCCGATATCGCTTCCGACCGGCTCATGAGGCCGGCACGGATGGCGAGCTTCATGGCGTTGAATTCCTTCTGCGGATCGACCCAGCTCCAGCCCTGCGGGATCCACTTGGCCGACTGGTACTGCCGTTTGTCTTTGCGATAGCCAGGCAAATCGAGTGCACCTTCCAGCACCGCCTGATCCATCCAGGCTCGCCAGATCGGTCGACACAACTGGTGCACGATCACGCTGTGCTGCAAGGCTTCGCAGCGGCGGCGGAATTCCAGCAGACCCGCCCGGATCGAGGAGTAGTTCACTTGCGTCAAGTCGCCGGTGAGCATCTCGTAGGTGATGCCCATGGCAGCGGCCACCGCGCGGAACTGCTGGCGCATGAATTCAGCGTAGGAACTGCCGACATCAGCAGGGGCTGAGAACTTGATGTCTTCTCCTGGCTCCAGGATCTGCAGCGTGCCGGGTTCCATGCCCGCCATGGCCACACCATTGGCGTCGGCGGCCGACTCGCCCATCAGGTTGTCCTCGGGGGCCATGCGGGTGATGAAACCGGCGAACATGGCAGCGGTTTTCTTGCGCACCAGTTCGGCGTCGTCATACTGGTCCAGCTCGTTGAGTTTGACCAGCGCACGGGTCAGCCAAGGCTCGCCCCGGATCTGACCCGGCCGGAGTGGGCGGAACAGGTGGATCACCTCGCTGGCATCCACCCGAACGTTGTCAATGCCACCGCCGCCAGCATTGCCGGACATCGGGGCTAACAAGCCGTCATTGGGATGCGAGCGGTACAGGTGGTACGCCACCCGGCGACCCAGCTTGTCGAATTCGATGCCGGACCGGATGACGTTGCCACCCGGCAGATCCCGGTTCATCGCGTTGGGCAGGTGCTCTGCTTCGAGCACCTGAATCTGCAGCGCCACCGGCAGACCATCCTCGGCACGTCGGTAGCGCAGCCGGATCAGTGCCTCGCCGCCTTCAAGCATGGCGCGCGTGGCCAGTGCCTGCAGGCCGTAAAAGTCGGTCAGACCCGCCGCATCGGCCTGCTCACACCAGTCCCACCACAGGCTGTGGATGGCCTCGCGCATGGCTTGGTCTTGCACCATGCTCTGGGGCTTGATGCCGGTGCCGATGGCGTTGGCCACAAAGGCTTCGATGCCAGCCGCTGCCCAGGCGTTGCGCCGCACGAGATCACGGCTCTTGGCGCGCAGTTCGTCTTGAGCGAGCGACAGCGCCGAAACCGCACCCGGGTTGCTGGGCATCCAGGCCAGGGCTCTGCGGCCACCGCCGGTGCCGTCGTAGACCGGCGTGCCGCCGAACATGCGCCGGCCAATCCGGCTCATGGTTTTGAGCCATGCCATCAGAGTGCCTTGCTGGTGGTGACGCGGATCTGGCGCGATTTGGCTGCGCCGGACTCACGGGCGATAGTGGCTTCGACCTCAGCAATCGCGGCCTTGAGATCGGCCACGCTGCGGTATTCGATGCTCTTGCCGTCGTAGGTTACGCGGTGTTCGCCGCTGGCCAGCGCTTCGCGCAGGGCCTGCAGGTGTTCAGGGGTGTAAGTGGTCATCAGGTCATCCATCGGCTGCGCACCACCCGACGCGGGTTCGGTTTGGCTGCGCCAGAAGTAACGAGGCCACCGTCGAATTGCTGTTCTCGGGTGGCCTCAGGTGTGTCAGTAGGTATGGCGGTGGCCGGAGGGCCTGCGCCGAGTTGTTTTTCGAGTTCTTGCCAGTGGCGGTCTTCGAAGCGGTCCAGGCCAGCAGCGGCAGCTGCCGCCCGGGCGTAGACGTAACAGTCCAAACCCTCATTGCGCTCTCGCATCTTTTGCCACTCGCGGTGGGCAAAGCCGTTGCGGTCACGCCGGGTGATCAGTTGTTCGGCGCACAGCTGCTGCAGGTATTCGGCGTCGACCTTGGGCAGGTGTACGAAACCGCTCGGATAGATGGTTGTCACACCGTCTTCCGCCACCTCGGCGCTCTTACGCAGGTTGTTGTAGAACTCCAGCTTGGCAATGCCGCCAGCCACCGGAAACACCTTGATGCCCCGGCGCAGCTTCTTGCCACTGGCCGTGGCGTCCACCGCTGTGGGCGTACCGATCAGCGCCGCGCCACCGCCAATACCTTTGATCGGCATGAGGCGCGTATCCCGCATACCGCGCACGAAGGCATAGGCCTCCTGGGTGGCGTAACCCGTGTCGAGTGCCAGTCGCGCCAAGCTCAGTTGACAGCCACTGCGGTGCGTCCAGGTCTCGCCCATCAACTTCGCCAGCGATGACCACACCTCGGTGCGGGCGGTGTCACCCATCAGCACGCGGTGTTCGACCAGCCAGGATTCTTTGCCACGCCCGTAAACCCAAACCGAAACCTCAATGCGATCCTTCTGCACGTCGGCGCCGGCGGTGAGCAGCAAGCCGCCCGCGGGCACGGTGCCGATGCGGTAGTCCTCACGCCGCTCCAGCAAACGCTGCCAATCCGGCGCTTCGCCTTCCTCGACCCAGGTCTCACCCAGCTCGGTGTTTTTGAAGGTCTTGATGGCGGAGGCTGACCGGGTGTCGGACATGGCGGCCGACTCCCAGGCCCGGGCAATGTCTGCCCAACTGCGCCAACCCACCGGGCTGTACAGGGATGACAGATGAAACCCGGCTGTGCGCCCCGCACTCTCCGGTGCACATGCCTGCCACTGGCCGTTGTCCAGCATCCAGGTCTTGTGATGCTCGGCGATCGAGTTTTCACATGACTCGCAGATGTATGCCGCTGTTTCCGGCTGACCACGTTCCCAGCGCAACTGCTCGAACCGCAGCCACTGGCGGTGGTCGCAGTGCGGACACGGCACAAAGTAGCGGCGCTGGTCAGACGCTTCGAATTCACGATCAACCGCACTGGCCCCGGCAATGGTCGGGGTCGAGACGATCAGGATCTTGCGTCGGGCAAAGGTGCGGGTACGTGCCTCAGCCAACGAAATCGCATCGCCTTCACCTTCCACATCCAGCGGGTAGCCATCGACCTCGTCCAGAAACAGATAGCGCACCGGCATGGAGCGCAAGCCCACCGCGCTGTTGGCACCAGTCATCACCAGCACCCCACCGTGGAATTCCTTGGCCAGGATGGTGTTGCCCGAATCGCGACTGCGCGCCGGGGCAATCCGTTCCTGGATGGCGGGGCTTTCTTCGATCAGTGCGTCAATCCGCTGTTTCGAGGCCCGCTTGGCCATCTCGACCGTGGGCCACACCGCCATCATGGGGCCCGGGGCATGGTGGATCACGTAGCCCACCCAATTCAGGCCCAACTCGGTACCGCCCACCTGCGCACCCTTCATGAACACCACCCGCTCGATCGGCGACATGGGAGACAAGCAGTCCATGATCTCGCGCAGGTAAGGTGTGCGGCTGGTGCGCCAACGGCCGGGTTCTGATGCCGCCTTGCTAGACAGCACCCGGTGTTTATCAGCCCACTCCGACACGGTCAGCAGTGGATCGGGCGTGAGGCCCTCGCGCCAGGCGCGCTCAATGGCATCCCATCCTTCGTAGAAGAAATCGTTGTTACCGTCCTTCATCAATCCACTCTTCAGTCCACTTTCGGCTGCACATCGCCCAGGTCTTGCAACTGCTCGCGCACGGCAGCGTCGAGTGCCACGTGCAAGGCATGCGGTTCCACACCCAATCCAGCGGCCATCTGCGCGGAGATGCGCGCCGGCCAGTTGAGCCAGGCATCGCGTTCGGCCCTTGCCAGCTTGAACACATGGGCCACTGCCTGTGACCGATCCACCAGTTCACCTTTGAGCTGGGCCAGGCGCACTTTGTTGGTCTGCGCCTTGACCACCTCGTTGACGGTGCGAGCCTGCAGCAGTGAGGTGCCACCAGAGGACAGCGCTGTTGTTGGTGGCTCTGGCGCGTCTCGCACCACCTTTGCGGAAGCCCGCGGAATCTCACGGGCTGGGGCGGAAACCTGGGGGGCAGGTTTGTCGCTGGTTGCGTCCGCTACCGACCGTCGGGTCGGCGTGGTGTTGGCCGCCCACTGAGCATCGGCCACCACCGGATCGATGGTGCCGTCCGGCAACTGGCTGATTCGCCCGGTGTCGATGGCCTTCTTGACGGCCACGTGCGACACGCCTCGGTGGCGCGCGTAGGCGCGAATGGACAGTCCCATGGTGTTGATCTACTCAGTGCAAATGGGTGGCCTCCTGGATGCGATTGGTCAGGCAAAGGCGAGTGAATCACCCGGGATAAGAAAGAGCTTGGCTTCGGGTTGGAACAGCGCGTCAATCACATCGTCCTCAACACAACCGGCAATCGAAAGGCCAAGACGATGAAGAAGCAAAACCCCAAGGCCATCCAAGACCTGCTTGAAAAGATCGCCCTCGATCACCTTTTCATCCAGACCCTGGAAACACAAATGAGCGACCGCCTCGACTTTCATGAGGTCAGCGTTTGGGGCGTCAAAAGCGCCCTCCAAGCCGCCTTTGAAGCAGGCCGCATGGCCGCCACGCAATCCCCCACCCAAACAAACCGCAACTGAAAGGACCAACATGACCACCCAACTCACACCCGCCCAGCACACCATCCTGGACCACGCCCACCGGCACACCGAGGGCAAGATTGAATGGTTCCCTGACAACATCAAAGGCGGCGCACGCCAGAAGGTGATCGACGGCTTGTTCAAACGCGCCCTGATCACCTACGACGGCAAGGACTGGTTCCTGGCCGCAGAGAGCTATGACGCCCTGGGTGTGCCACGCAAGGCACCCGTGAGCGCCCAGGTCATCGACGCGGTTATCGAGGCAGCAACCACAGAGAAACCGCGCACCCGAGACAACAGCAAACAGGCGCAGGTGATCGCCATGCTCAAGCGTCCCGAGGGCGCCACGATTACCCAAATCTGCGAGACGACCGGATGGTTGCAGCACACAGTGAGGGGAACGTTTGCCGGCGCCTTCAAAAAAAAGCTGGGCCTGCAAATCACATCGACGAAGGAGGCTGGTGGACAGCGGATTTACCGCGTCGCCTGAACAGGAGCCAGGATATGAAAACAATGACCATCACAATCGATCGCAAGCCTCTGACCATCACGTTTGATGGTCAGGAGGTTCAGGTTGAAGAATTGAGTATTCGACTGCCCTTTGGACGCAAACCCGCGGATATGAAGGACATCGCCGCCAGCGGCGACTACGCGGTCTACGTCACTGAAACCAGGACCATGACGCCGGAGGAATTCGACGGCTTTGCCATGAACCTCTACAAGTCACGCGACTGGCTCAAGGGCAAGGGCGGCTATTTCATGCAGGGCCGACTGTGCGTGGAAGTCCACGCGCCGGGTCGACCCTATTTGTTCATCGACCCATCTGGCGGGGACTACCCGAGGTACGTTGCCAAGATGGGATAGTGACGCCACGGCCACGGCTTGAACCTTCTTCGTTCAGGCCCTTGGCTTTTTGATTGAAGAGCGCATAACTACGGGTGTCGCAACGATTCACGAAAGGCAGAACCCCATGGACACCAGCAAACAGATTCCCGCGCCCACCGTCACGGATTGGGGCTACTGGGGCACGATGCAAGACCATGCTGAAGCGGCCTGGTCCATCGCCATGACGGCGATTTCGGATGCCACCAACCAGCCCCTCGAATCGGTTTGCGCATTTTTGGACAGCCGCCACGGACGCCACTTTGCTGACGATGTGCACAACGGTCTTTTCGCCGGGGCAAAACTCCAGGATGCCATCGAGCACGCCACCCAACGCTGGATGGGATGGACCATCGGCCGCCAGACCAGCAAGCAATACGGCATCCCCAAAGGCATGCCTTATTTGACCGGCTTTGTGATTCACTGCGAGATCATGAAAGAGTCGCTGTCTGAGTGATCCCGATGCCGCGTTGATAGCGGTAGCCAGGAACAAAGTGCTTCTCAACGTCGCGCAAAGCTTTGAACCCAAACCCGTGAATCGTCAGTAGCTCTTGCGCGAAATATCGCTCGACCACTTGTTGTACCGTGTTCAGCCCTGACAACTTCAGTATGCGAGCGGTATTTGGCAGGATTCGTTCGAATGGATTGGTGCTCCGCTCCATTTGTTGTTGCTGTTGGGTGTGCTGAATTCGCTTTCTGACGTTTTCCAGACTCATGCCAAAGTCCCGTGCGATGTCGGCATATGACTTGCCCGCAGCACGCAAAGCCATCATGGCCTCATCACGTTGACGAAGAAGCTTGCGTTCGCGGTCAATGTCATCAACGATCATCGTCACCTGCAGTTGTAGTGTGGACTTTGGGCGTCGGCGTCGCCTGTTCAAGCAGATCATCAAAGGCCACACCATCGGATTCACGTACTGTACGTTGTCCCGTCCAATCTTGCCAGCGGCGCACGATCACGTCCACGTATTTGGGATCGAGTTCGATCAGCCAACCGATACGGCCTGTTTTTTCAGCAGCAATGAGGGTGGTACCGGATCCACCGAAGGGATCCAACACGATGTCACCTGGGCGGCTGGAATTGCGAATCGCACGTTCCACCAACTCCACCGGTTTCATGGTGGGATGCAGATCGTTCTTCTGTGGCTTCTTGATGTTCCACACGTCGCCCTGGTCACGGTCGCCGCACCAGTGACGGTTTTGACCTTCGGGCCAGCCGTAGAGGATGGGCTCGTACTGGCGCTGGTAGTCGGCGCGCCCGAGCGTAAAGGTGTTCTTGGCCCAGATGATGAAGGTGGACCACTTGCCACCAGCCACCCGGAAGGCCGACTGCAGCGTATCCAACTCACTGGATGACATAGCCACGTAGATGGCACCGCTGCAGCGCTCCAGCATTGGCGTCAATGCGGCCAGCAGGAAGTCGTAAAAGCCTTCGCCCAGGTTGTCGTTCAGGATTGGGCGGTCCTTGCCGCGCATCTTGTCCTTAGCGCTGTTGGCGTAGTCCACGTTGTACGGTGGATCGGTGAAAACCATATCCGCCTGGGCATCGGCCATCAGCAGCTCGTAGCTCTTGGGGTCCGTGGCATCGCCGCACACCAATCGGTGCTTGCCAAGCTCCCAGACATCTCCTGGCCGGGAGATCGGAGTGGCCGACACTTCGGGCACCGCATCGTCATCCGTCTGGCCATCCACTGTGGTCTCTTCGCCATCCATGATCTCGGCCAATGCGTCGGCATCGAAGCCGGTGATGTCCAGGTTGAAGCCATCCTCCTGCAAGGACTGCAGTTCGATACGCAGCATGGTGTCGTCCCAGCCGGCGTTTTCGGCAATTCGGTTGTCCGCAATGATGAGCGCGCGGCGCTGGGTGTGCGTCAGATGATCGAGGACGACCACGGGCACGGTGTCGAGGCCCAGCTTTTGTGCAGCGGCCAGCCGTCCGTGACCGGCGACGATCACGCCGTCTGACCCAGCGAGGATCGGATTGGTGAAGCCGAACTCGACTATGGAGGCAGCGATCTGTGCCACCTGCTCTTCGGAGTGGGTACGGGCATTTCTTGCATAAGGCACCAGCTTGGCTGTCGGCCAGCGTTCAATGTGTGAGGAAAGCCAAGGTTCAGACATGGGTGGATTCGCTTTGTCTTTGTTGAGCGATGGATTCAAAGGTCTCGCCTGTGGCGGCCAGGGTGACTGGCACACCAGGGAAGTTCTGTTGGAAACGGATCAGCGCCACGTCGACGTACTCGGACGCGATCTCCATGGCACGGCCAATGCGACCGGTGCGCTGCGCGGCCATCAGCGTGGTGCCGCTGCCGCAGAAAGGTTCGAACACGATCTCGCCTTCATCGGTGTAGGCCTTGATGACCTCGACCGGCAGCGTCACCGGAAAGACTGCCGGGTGATCGATGTCCTTGCCGATTTTTCCCTTATGGCGCATGACCCGGATGACCGAGTCGGGGATGCGGTGGTCCTGCGTCGGCTGACCCGCAGCGGTCCAGCCATTGACCTGGCCATCCTTGCCACGCATCGCGGTCGAGGATCCGTCGGCGCGCAGATGGGTCTCCTGGCCAGCGAACTTGCAAGGCACAGTCTTGTTGGGTTTGCGCGTCTGCCGGTTGAAGTGAAAGATGAATTCGAAGCTGGGTGCGAGACGTCCTTGCCAGTCACCGGGCATGCCCGGCCCCTGGTCCCAGACGTAACAGGCAAAGCGCCGCCAGCCTTGGCTGCGCATCCAATCGAGCCAATGGTCCCAGTACGGGATGAACTCGTTGTCGCGGTGAATCAGCCCCAGATTGACCAACACCTGGCCATCGGCAGCCATGGGCACCTGTGCGAACACGCCGCGCATCAGGCCATCCCAGTCGGAAATGCCGCCGGACGTGTAGTCGCGCTGGTTGCCATAGGGGGGCGAGGTGAAACACAGGCTGGCCTGCTCGCCCTGCATCAGGGTGACGACCACGGACGGATCACTGGCATCGCCGCAGATCAGGCGGTGCGGGCCCAACTGCCAGACATCTCCAGGGCGGGAGATCGGCTGCTTGGGTGGTTCTGGGACATCGTCGTCTGTTTCGGCATCCGATTCGTCATCGGCACCGTCAGCATCAGGCTCGTCCAAGTCGGCCAGAATCTTGGCCAACTCGTCATCTTCGAAGCCAGTGAGCTGCAGGTCGTAACCGGCCTCGGACAGTTCCGCCAGTTCAAGGGCCAGCAACTCGTCATCCCACCCGGCGTCCAGCGCCAGGCGGTTGTCGGCGATGACGTAGGCGCGCTTTTGCGCCGGGGTGAGGTGACCCAGTTCGATGACCGGGACCTCGGCCAGTTCCAGCTTGCGCGCGGCGGCCAGACGACCATGGCCGGCAATGATGCCGTTGTCGCCATCGACCAGCACCGGACTTGTCCAGCCAAACTCCACGATGCTGGCAGCGATCTTGGCAATCTGCGCCGGCGAATGGGTGCGGGGATTCCTCGCATACGGCAGCAGCGCATCAATCGCGCGGTATTCGATCTGCAGGTTGGGCGTCATGGAATTGAAAAACCCGCCGAGCGTTGCCGCCGGGCGGGTGAAGAAAATTGTGTGGTTGGTAACTGTCGTTCGGGGTGGTAACCGCAGCCCGGTAACCTAGCCGGGTGGTAACCTGTTTTTACGGTCAGACGCTATCGAAATCTCGCGCTGTTGCCCCCCGCATAGCGGAGGCGACCGGAAGGACCCATGAAATCTACGTCGGATATGTCAGATGCGTCAGACTTTTGATGGCATCTGCGTCTTGCGCTTCTTTCCTGACCATAGCCGAAACTGTACGCTCAAATGGGGCTTCATGCTGCATGCTCAAAATCCGCCCATGGGTGCGCGTTGCAGCTGATTGATGCTCACACACGACCAAAGACATCAGAACACCCTGCGTCGACACTGGGAAGAGGTTTGATCACGGGCATTGCCGTAGGAAATCTTGCCAGCATCAACAGCTGCCCAATCAACCAGAGTTGAGCCTGTACGCCACCAACTCCATGACCCGGTGCCAGCGCCGCGAGGCTGTGTTGCGGTCACAGGCGAACCGCCTGCCGATCTGCTGCCACTCGTAGCGGTTGGCGCGCATCCACACCAGATGGCGCTGCTCCACCTCCAACCACTGCACCCAGCGCATGGTCTCGAGCATCCGATCCACGGCCTGCGGACTGGGTGGCATGGACCGGTACACCCGTTCGGGGTCGGGATAGCGCTCGGGCACCTGCATGGCCAGCGTCATCCAGGGGTTGAAGTAGCCAGCAGGACGCACGCGTGGCAGCTTATGCGCTGTCTCGGCAGCCTCAGCGAACCGGGCCGCCACGGCATCAGCCGTCCATTGGGTTAGGGATTCAGCCATGGCGCTTGCATCCCTCGCCGTAAAGGCGCTCACCCAGCCTGCACACGAACTGCTTTTCGATCCAGTCCAGGCGCTCGTCCTGTTCTGACACCACCAGGATGTGGTCATTGCGCCAACACTCGCGTTTGACAGCATCCTGGTCCGGCGTGGTGGGCTGCATATTGCCCAGCGGGCAGCGGTAGCGGTGTTGTGGAATCTTCATCTCACACCTCCATGGCCGAGTCGATGGCCAGGTACAGCAAGGCGATGGCGTCGGCTTCGTTGTCATCGGCCGGGGTGTGGCCACGGGCACGGACGGCTGCCACCATCTCGTCCTTGCTGGCATTGCCCTTGCCGGTGGCGTGCTTCTTGATCGTGCCAACCGGGATGCCCTGGTAAGGGATCTGGTGGTGCTCGCACCAGGCAGTCAGCTGGCCTATGAAGCCACCGTAAGCATGAGCGGCGTCGACACCGACGTGGCGGCGGACCTCTTCGAACACCACTTGGTCGATGCCGTCATTGCACTGCTTGATGTCGGTAAGCCAGCGCTTGAACCGCAAGAAGCGCATGCCACCGCCTTCGAAGCGTTGGGGTTTGAAGGATTGGCTGCCACTGCTGATGCTGCCGTCGCGGCAGGCCAGTGCCCAGCCCGTGGTGGTGCCCAGATCGAGGGCGAGGATGGTCGTTGTGTTCATGTTGTCAGTCCTTGTTTGATCGGGTCTGACGCAGCTGACACGGCTTATCGATACCCTCCGTGAGGCGCGCACGCACGCGCACGCGTAAGAGTTACGACAAACTGCGTCAGCTGCGTCAGACCGCGTGGTTTTCATGGGGTCAGTTGTCCGCGTAGGGGGTGTAAGCTGGCGTCGGCGGGTGTTTGAGGCCAATGCCCTGGAACCCGCGCACGCCCATCCCGTTACGCCATTTGTCCATCCCGCGCGTGATGAGCAGATCGGAGAAGCGGCGTTGTGCGCCGACAAACTCGCCAGCGGCTTCAGCCCACTGTTTCCAGTCGTTGAACAACTCGGCGGTCAGCGACTTGGCGTTGGCCACGCGCACGCAGCGCTCATCCAGCCAGCGACCCAGAGCGTCCTCAGCTTCGAAATACTCCTCGGTCGCTTCCACCACACGCTGCGGTGGGGCGAGCCGTCCGTGGCGCTGCCAGTCGAGGCAGCCCTGGACGGCCCACGCGAGAATGCCGTCACGTTCGGCCAGGAGCTTCTGTTGCAAGTTCTTGTCTCGCTGCTGCGGCGGCACGGTGATCGTGAAAGGGATCAGGTGCAGCCTGCGTTTCATCGCCTCGTCGATGTTGCGAATGGCGGGCTTGTGGTTGCCCGCCACGAACAACTTGAACTGTGGGAAGAACTCGAAGAAGTCCTGGCGCATGAAGCGCGCCGAGATTTTGTCGCCACCGGTGAGGTTCTTGAGCTTGGACTCGGCCCAGCGTTTGCCCTGTTCAGTTTCGATGGCCGCCACGAAGCGTGCGCCGCGCAGTCCCGCCATATCTGTCGGGTGCCGGTCGGTGCGCGTCTCCATGAAGGTGTCCATCGGCGCATTGGTCGCGTAATCACCCAGGATGGTGGCCAGCGTGTTGACGAACACCGACTTGCCGTTCGCGCCCGTGCCGTACAGGAAAAACAGTGCGTGCTCCTGCGTCGACCCGGTCAGCGCGTAACCGACCATCCGTTGCAGGTAGGACTGCAGTTCCTTGTCGCCACCCGTAACCTCGGCGATGAACTGCCGCCAGGTAGGGCAGTCGCCACTGGGCGTGGCGGTGGTGATCTTGGTCATCCGGTCGGCGCGTTCGTGCGGGCGCATCCTGCCTGTCTTGAGATCGACCACACCGCCCGGCGTGTTGAGCAGCCACGGATCTGCATCCCATTCGTCGGTGGTCGCCGCGTGCCTGCGGTCTGCACGCGCCAAACGTTCCACACCGCCGACCGTTCCTGCGCTGGCCAATTTGGCGGCGACCTTGGGGTTGTCGGCGCGCACAGCCGTCTGGCGGCAGACGCTGCGGATCAAGTCCGTGGCCGCCAGCGTGTCCTCGGTGCGCCAGCGTTGCCCGTCCCACACCAGCCACTTGCCCCAGCCGGACACGTATCGCCAGTCACGGTGGTAGCGGCGCGTGAAGGACAGCGCCAGCGCATCCTCCGTACCCCAGACGGATTCGTCGCTGCTGACGACTGGATCAACGTCATCGGCCACGTCGTGCATCTGCAGGCGCGGCCCGTGGGTGAGGAAGGTGGCGACATCAAAGCCTTCGGCAATGGCGTCCGCCACGTCCCATCCCTCTGCAGCCTCTTCGGGCGGATAGAGGACGTGGCAGGACTTGGCCCCCGACGACAAGATGGCCTGTGCCGCATGCGTGGCGTACTCCCAGCCCGGCTTGTCGCGGTCGGGCCAGATCAGTACGGCCTTGCCGGACAACGGCGACCAGTCGGTCTTGTCGACCGGAGCGTTCGCGCCGTGCATTGCCGTGGTGGCATTGACGCCCGCGTCGATCAGGGCCTGCGCGCATTTCTCACCCTCAACCAGCACCACCTGCGCGGCGCTGTTCATCCCTGGCTGGTTGTAGAGCGGGCGCGGGTCGGGCGGTGCCATCTTGCGACGCTTGGCATCCCATGGCCGGAACTGCTTCTTCTGCCCAGGCGGGTCGTAGCGGTAGACGACGGCAATCAGATGGCCTTGGGCGTCGAGATAGTCCCACTTCGCGGTGGCGGGGCCGAGTTCGTCGACGGGCACGGCTTTCTTGCCGGATCGGCGCACTGGCATCTCGCGGGTGCGACCGAGCAGATCAGCCGCCGTATCCAGCACACGATTGAAGTCGGTGTGGATGTCGAGCGCCGAATGCCCAGCGATCAAGGAGAAGATATCGCCGCCATCGCCCGTCGCACGATCCGTCCACAACCCAGCTTTCTCACCGTCCAGCACCACCTCAAGGCTGTCTCCAGGGCTGCCCAACACGTCCCCGATCAGGAACTTCCCCCGGCGTCGCTTGCCAGCTGGGAACATCGTGGCCAGCACCGAGGAAAGGCCAGCAATCAGTCCGGCACGCAGCGCCTCGCGTTCACTGTCATCGAGGATGCGTCCGGCCTCGACTGGTTTTGGAGTGTCATTGAAGTCAAGCATCGGTGGCCCCCCCGATCACATCGGCGATGCCAGCCAATTCGTGCGGAATACGAGATTCGTGTCGCAACTTTCGTAGCGCCTTCCCCTCGATCTGGCGAACGCGCTCGCGCGTGACTTCCATCTTCTCGGCAACCTCATCGAGTGACGACCCGACAAAGAAGCGCTCGCGGATCACGTCCGCCTCACGCGGCGTCAGCGTATCGAGTGCATCCTGAATGATGCGACCTGCCTGCGCGTGGCTGGCCAGCCGCAGTGGGTCGGCGGATGCCGTTCCACAGGCCAAGGCTTGCACGCTGTCAGCATCCAGATCGATGCTGGAATGGTTGGTTTCCAGCGGCTGGAGCTGAGCATCCGACCACAGATCGGATGGGGATGCGTTCAGGAAGTCACACAGGTTCCACGCGCATTCCCGCAACAAGCCATCCGGCCTCAGCGGCGAACGCGTGAGGTTGATGTAGGGCAACAGCGCCCCGTAGTAGCTGATGCCGACGACGGCGGCGAACGGAGCGCCCGGCCTGTGACCCGCCCGTTCGATGGCACGCAGCAGACGGGCATTGCGCACGGTGACGCGCACACGGTAGTCACTCATGTGCCCCTCCTTGCGAGACTGCCCATGCCCTGAGTTCTGACATCCGGAAGCGAACCATCTGGCCGACCCGGTAGTGCGGAATCCGCTTCGAAGCGCGGCAACGCGGTTTGGTGAAAAAATACGGCGGAAGGTTAAGCAGACACGCCGCGTGGCGTGCCCCCACCATTGGTTCTGCCGCTGGTGCTTGTGATTGGGTGTTGTTCATTGCATCCTCCAGCAGCGGTCTTGCCACGCGCACATCCGGCATTCGAAGTGGGTTGAGTCATGGAAGGCACGCGGCAGCAGTTCGCCAGATTCAGTCGCCGTGATCACCTTCACCGCCCGATCCGACATGCGCTGGGCAAGTGCCGCGTCAAAGGGCACGAGCTCGGTATAGATCTCCATCGTGTCGGCGTTGATGGCCGTAAAGATTGCCGGGTGCTCGTGCAGTTCGAGATAGGCTTGGTAAATCGCCACCTGCGCGGCATAGATGGGCTTGGAGATGGCCAGCCCCTTTTTCTCAAGATCGCTCCAGGATTTATTGCCCAGGCACTTGCACTCCCATAACGCGGGATAGGCGAAGCCTTCGGGGCCTCCGACAATGACGCCGTCAACGTGCCCCTGCAGGCGACCATCGGCCACCGAGAAACCGAACTGCTCGCCGTCCGCTTTGCGTGTGCGCAGGTCGAAACCCGCGTCCCGCAGCCACGCGACCATGCAGTCCTCTATTACATGGCCACGCTCGAAGATGCGCAGCATCCGGCCCGGGGTGTCTCGCCCGTGGTCGATGGGAGCCTTGGCGTACTCGAACTGCAGCGCGCGCTCGCAGGCCACCCCGAGGCGCGACGCCCCGAGGTACTGGCGCTCAGGCTCGCGGGCGCGGGCCTGCTGCAACCCGGCGTCGATCAGGGCTGTGACCTGGCCCGCGATGCTCGATGAGGAATTGAAGTCCATCATGGCTTCTTCCCCTTCGGTTCTTCCCAGGGCAGGTCATCCTCCATATCCGCGAACGGATTGGCGGTATCGGGTGCCAGCGGATCGGGCGTGGGCGGCAAGCCCCGCACGGGCGGAAACTTGCTGGACTCGTGGTGCGCGACCATTGCGTCCGACCAGCAGGTGACTATTGATTCGATCACCCGCAGCGCTTGCGCCTCGGAGTAGTCGCCCAGCGGCTTGGTGAAGCCGATCTCGCCCGCTGCCTCACCGAAGGCCTTGAGGCACTGACGCATGGCGGCCAGTTCGACATCAGACGGATCAATCATGGCGACCTCCGTCTTGTCGATGCGACCTTCCTTGGCCCGCTGCCAGTTGCCGTACAGCGCGTGAAACGCGTCCTGGCAGCGCCGCGAACAGAACACCCAGTCGATGGGGTAGCGCCGGGGATCGCCCACACCGTGGCGATTGTCGGTGTGGCCGTAGCCCCGGGCCTGTCGTTTGCAGACCCAGCATTTCACACCTCCTCCTCGAGTTCATCGAGCAGAAGGCCCAACTGCAAGGCTGCGCCAGCGAAGGCGGCCTCGCAGCGGCGCTTGAAGTCGGGGTAGCTCATCGAGCTGCGCGCAATCGCCGTAACCGCGTGAATCTGCGATTCCAGATGCGCGAGTCCTTGATCGGACAGCCACTGGTGGTGCTTCTGCGAAATGCCCTTGCGGTTGCGGATCTCGCCCAACAAGTCCTCTGGCAGCACCGGCCCGTAGACCCAGCGCAGCGTGATCTGGCCGACCACGTGCGGAGGGTTTTGGTCGTGGCCTTGGTACTTCCAGCCAAACAGGCGGTAGATCGCGCGGTAGTAGTCCGGGTGAAAGCGCCGCTCCCAGGATGCGCAGGACTGGCGCAGCAACTTGGAGATCAACTCCTGCAGTGCGTCCGGCGCGCGATGGTGCTGGTAGCCGGTGGCCTCGTCGATCAAAGCGACCTCGCCTGTGGTTGCGAGAGCGCGCATGATCTTCATACAGTTTGGCACGAGCTTTTGCCGGGCACGGTGCAGTGTCCGGCTGAGTGCAGCGTCGATTACGCCGGACGCGATCATGGTGATGACGCCTGCAGGAAAAAACTGCGCCCGGCGACCGTTCGGAAGGCAAATCGGTGAGTCAAATTTATCCAACTCTGACAATGAGTTAGGCGCGTAATCAGCCAAAATTTGCCGAAAACGGTGACCCGTGTTGTTTTCGTGGAAGCCGAGCAGCTTGGCCAGTTCCTTGCGGACGTAGCCGCGCTCGCCGCTGGTGAGCACGACCGCTTCGCAGTCGAGATCGCCGAAATGCACGACGCCGTAGTGGCTGGCAGTGAGAATGGGAGTTTTCATGGCGACCTCCCTTACTGCGCCCACGACGGTTTGCCCGTCACGGGTGCGCGTTGCGGGGCCGGGGCCTGATACGCGGGTGCTACCTGCGCCGGAGCGCCGGACGTGCCGCCACCAGGCGACTTGGGTGGCACGCCCATCAACTTGGCGTAGTCGGGATGATCGGGTTCGACCGCGACCTTGACCACGTTGCGCTCTTGGCCCTTGCTGTCCTTTTCGATGTCCACACGGGCCAAGAACTCCAGACCATCCAGTTCGTGGAAGCCCTGGATGCGGCGTGCGGCGGCGGCCTGAGGGCTGTTGTCCTGCGGGTGAACATTGCGGGCGCTGTTGAGCGCGGCGCGGATGAAGCTGCGCCCCATTTGCCCCCAGGTCGGCCCCTTGGGCGAGGACAGGCCGATGTTCGACCACAGTTTGCGCTTCGCGTACTCACCACCGGTGATCACAAACTCGGCAGAAAGGAAGACCGCGCCGGTATCGAACGACTGGGTGGCATAACCACCCGTCCAGCCCTGGCTCTGGTCGTCATAGCCGCCCGGTTTGACGGTCAGGCGCATGGGCGCGATGACGCCCTTCGGGATCAAATCAAAGCCAGACTGTTGGGGATCGGCATCCTGAAAATCAAAGTAGTTGGAAGACATGGCGATTACTCCTGGGATTCGGTGGGGGTCGTGGTGGTGGCGTTTGCGGGCGTGATGGATGTGCCCGCGCACTTGGCGATCAGCGAGCCGAGATGCGGCGGCTCCAGCAGGTCAAGGCGACCGCTGCGGTCTTTGGCCGGGAAGCCGTAGGGATTGACGGTGTGCGTGACAAAGGCGCGGTAGGCACTTCCGTCGTCGGCCTTTACCTCGGCCAGCGTCACGACCTCATCGACGATGCCGATTAACGCGGCGACGGTCTGCTTGCCCTCGATCTGGGGCACAAACACATTGCGGTTGTAGTCATCGAGCTTTTCGTCAAGGATCGACACAAACACCACGTTCTTGCCGCGTGCGTGCTGCAGGTGTGTCAACGCGCCGATCATTTCCTGGCCGAGCAGACCGTAGGCCGCACGCAGATCAGGCTTGCCGGAGCGGTCGCTGGTTGCGCCCGGCTGCGTCTTGCACCACGCAAAGCACTGGCGTGACAGCTGCGTGATCGAGTCGAGGAAGAATGTCTGGTAGCGGTCGAGCTGCGTCGGATCACCAAACTTCTCGATGACGTGCTCGTAGTGCGCCTGCGAGAACGCGCTCTCCGGCGGTAGCGATTTGTCCGGGCCCGCGAGAAATACGAAAAGGTCGCGGCTATCAGGCCAAGATGTCAGGCGGATGGTGTCACCCGGCCAGTCGGCCACCGCCAGGTCACCCGCCTCGCCATCGAGGAACAAGGTGGTGGTGGCGTCGAGATCTTTGAGCCGGGATGTCTTGCCGATGCCGGATTTGCCCAGCATCAGCAGCTTCACGCCCTTGCGCTCGGACATCCGCTCCATGGCGGAGACGATAGGGAGCTTTCTCATGCGGCACCCCCATCGAGCGTCAGGGTGATGGTCGGTTTGCCTTCCTCGACCGTGCGCGCGGCGGTGAACTGCTGTTGCAGCGCCTGTGGCCAGTTGGTGTAGCGGGACTCGGACACCGACAGCTTGATGTCGATGTAGTCCTCGACCTTGTCACCCGAGGCGAGGATGCGCTCGGCCATCTCCTTGAGGATGGTCTGGCTCCAAGTCACCTTCTTGGGGAGCTCATACTTGACATGCAGCAATCCGTCGTTGACGTGGGCGGTGCCGAAGTCACGACCGGCGTCGCGCAGTGCGGCGCGGGCCTGCTCGCCGAAACGCTGCACCTTGGCGGCATCCAGCTTGGTGCGCAGCGGCTTGAGATAAGCGATGGCTTCATCGACATTGCGTTCGGCATCCAAGAAGTCCTGGATTGGTGCTGCCGCCAGTTGAGCGACGGACATGCTTGCGAGGTCAGCGGGGTAAATGGACAGTTCTTTCATGGCCATCTCCTCACACCGGCACGCGTTCGGATGTCGAGGCATAGACGTGGCGCTTCTCGTAATCGAGCACGCCGTTCTTGCCATCGAGGGGATAGGCCACCTTCTTCGAAAACTTGTTGAAGACAGGGCCCCGGCCCATACCGCGCCAGCGCGTGAGCGTCTTTGGGGACATGCCCCAGCGACTGGCGAGTTCGACCTCGCTGAGGAACCGCCGTTGGGACAGCGCTGCGGATTCAGGGGTGGGCGTCGAAGTGAATCCGACGCCGGAATTGAGGCCTGGTGTGCCACCGAAGCCTCCTGACAGTGCCATTGAATAGGCCATTGCCGTGCTCCTTCCCGTTCAGGGATTGGGGCGCGACCGGTGGCCAGTCCTGTACCAGCCGTTGACGCCGATCACGCCTTCATCGGGGAAGGCGCTACATCCGGCGTAGCAACAGCTACTTTTGGCGTAGCGGAAACTTTTTTTGCGTGTCCCCCCGCTACCCGAGTGACGCAATCAACCGGCGTTGCTCATTCCAGTCCAAAGGCACCGTGGCCCGCCAGATGGACTCCAGCGACACGGCCCGGGGCAGCCGTCCTTCGTAGGCCGCCTGGACAATGTCGGGGGAGAGAAGCGCCAGGCGCAGAAAGGTATTGACCGTGGATTGATGGATACCCTCGCGCTCGGCGATCTCGGTACCGCTGGCCACCGCGCCGCTATCGATCAGTTGCTGCCAATAGATGCCACGCCCCAGCGCCTTGAGCAGCGGTCGATCCTGTTCAGGGTTCAGCACCGGTGTTTCAGTTACTGCAACAGGCTGGCTGACTCCGTCCGGGGCGACGATCACCTTCTTGATGCCGCGCTTCTTGAAGTGAAAAGGCACAAAGGTCGTGATCCGCACACCACCGCCTTCCAGTGGATGGCGGCGTTCGTGGGGTTTTCCATCACCCACCAGCATCTTGGACGATCGGTTCATGCCGCCACCTCCATGTCCAGCATTTCTCCGCCGATGCTGTCCGGCCGCAGCTCCCCGGCCAGCTCCCGCCAGCCGGACTCGCGCCAGACGATGTCGACGCCATCGGAAAGAAGCTGGACGCGTTCGATCAGCAGGTTCACCAGCCGCACCTGCTCAGCGGGGAACAGTTGCTTCCAAACTTCACCGATGCGGCGCATCGCCAGCACAGTGGTCGGCTCGTCGATCTCAGGATATTGGCGGCGCACGGTGTTCCAGACACCCTGGATGCTTTCGGGCGACTGGAGTGCGCCAACCAGCAGGTTCACCACCACCTCTTCAATCTGGTCGGCGGGAATCATCCCGGTGGCACTGCTGCGGTAGCCGTACCGGTTGTCCGCCTTGAGGATGTAGTAGCGGTACTTCTTGCCTGAGGGCTTCTTGCTGTAGGTGATGTGGTACTTGCCACCGTCGGGCCCATACATCAGCCCGCGCAGCAGGGCATCGGTTTTGTGCCGGGTCTGGGTTTTACCCATACGCTGGTGAGCATCCTCGCCGAGGATGGCTTGAACCCGATCCCACAACTGGCGGGTGATGATTGGCTCATGCTGACCAGCGAATACGGCATCTTTGTGGCGAATCTCACCAATGTAGATGGGGTTGCGCAGGAGTTTCGAGATGTACTTTTTGTCCATCGGCGTGCCATTGCGCGTGCTGCCGTCCTTCAGGCGGTTGGGCTTGGTGGTGATCCCTTCCAGGGACAGTTCCCGAACGATGTCCGTGATCGACTGGATTTCCGTGAAACGGGTGAAGATGCGCCGGATGGTTGCGGCATCCTTCTCCTCGATGATCAGCTTGCGGTCTTTGACCTCGTACCCAAGCGGCGTGTAGCCCCCCATCCACAGGCCCTTGCGTTTGCTGGCGGCGATCTTGTCGCGGATGCGTTCGCCCGTGACCTCGCGCTCAAACTGGGCGAAGGACAACAGGATGTTGAGCATCAGCCTGCCCATCGACGTGGTGGTGTTGAACTGCTGGGTCACCGACACGAACGACACCTTGTGCCGTTCGAACACCTCCACCAGCTTGGCAAAGTCGGTCAGGCTGCGCGTCAGGCGGTCGATCTTGTAGATGATCACGATGTCAATCTGGTCGGCAATGATGTCCGCCATCAGGCGTTTCAAAGCCGGGCGTTCCATGTTGCCGCCCGAGTAACCACCATCGTCGTAGTCATCGCCCACCGGCAACCAGCCCTCAGCGCGCTGGCTGACGATATAGGCTTGGCCTGCCTCGCGTTGGGCATCCAGCGAATTGAAAGATTGATCGAGGCGTTCGTCCGTCGAGACGCGGGTGTAGACGGCGCAGCGCTTTTTGGTCACGACGGCGTTCATTTGGCACCTCGCTTCGGCTTGTTCTTGGTGATCCCGAAAAACAATGGCCCAGACCACTGGGTGCCTGTGATATGGCGTGCGACCCCGGACAAACTCTTGAAACGCCGGCCTTCGTATTCAAAACTGCCGTCTGCACGCGCGGTGACACGATGCTCGCGGTTGTCGAATTCGCGCACCAGCACCGTGCCGGGCACGACCTGGACTTCGACGCCGCGTTGCGTCTTGATCCGCGATTGGGCTTCGCCGATTCGGGCCATCTGGGTCTGGACGACCAGCTTGGTGCCAAGGGCTTCTTCCTGGATCTTGTAGGCAACCCGGCCTTCGACGTAGGCGCGGTTGTTGTGCGGCGGACGGCGCGGGAAATACTTGTCCCAGATATCCCAGAGATCGGTCATTGCCAATTTTGGTAGGTTGGCGATTTGTGCCGCCAAGGATGGGGCGGCTGTCGATACGTTCATTTGCAAACTCCTTCTGTAGACGGGTTTGTATGAACGCGCTCGGGTGCCAAGAAGCCAAGAGGAATCTCGCTTTCTCGGGGACGAGTGGAATGCAGTCGGGCGATGGCGGCGGCCACGATTTCTGCGGCTTCGCACGCCCTTTGGCGTGGCGACATCAATTCAGGGAGTGTTTGTTCGACGATCATTTCGGTAGCCAGTAAAGTTGTCAGACCGTCACAGAGAATAGGCGTGCAAGGCGGTCGGAGTATCCCGTTTGGGCGGCCTACAACATGGGTGAGCGAAGGATGAGATCGGCCCGAAACGGTCTGACGCCTCCCTGACAGATTCGGCAATGGCGTTTTTGCCGGGTCGCCTCCATTGACCTGATGTTTATCAGGTCATATATTTGAACTGTTGGCCTGGAGCGATGCCATGAGCAAAAAAAGGACAGAGGGCATTACGGAGCCGCAGGCAAGAACACTGAATGTGATCTGCCAACTCCTTGACAGCACCGGTCTGCCGCCCACCGTCAAGGAATTGGCCGAGGCGCTTGGCATCAGCCACGCCAGTGCGCACGAGCAGATCACGCAATTGGTACGCAAGGGGTATTTGAGGAAAGAAGAAAAGAAAGCGCGGAGCATCGTGGTCGTGAAACGGAATGGGTGACCGGGATGCGCTGATATCAACAAGGGGAATCCTGGATGGGGCATGTTCGGCTTGGGCTATTGCCAAGGACAAGGGCGTGGAAGGAGGTCGTCGGTCTGATCGCCGCTGGCGCCGACGTTTCCCAAATCGCCAATGCCACCATCACGGCGGCAGAAAAAGCCTTCTCCTTCGTCATGAAGGACGTGGGCTACACCGAGGCTGTCTGGTTGATGACGCAGCTTGCTATCGCGGCCAAGAAGACAGACATCTTGGCCCACCTCGACTCCGTCGGCATCTCGTTGCCCAGTGATGCCACCCTTACTGATGTGACGACATCCATTTCAGAGGCCCTTGATCGAGCCACGGATGCTTCAGGCAAAAGATCAGACCTCGGCGAGCTGGCGGGACGTGCTCTCGTCGGCGCGGTGGCCGATGCTTTATCCCCAAAGCTGCACACACTATTTCCATCTGACCCGAACACGATGCGGGCTGCACTCTCGACCTTGGGCAAGCAGAAGGAGTTCGGGGAGCTCTCACGGAGTTTCTTTGCCCGACTGTCCAATGAGAGCCTGCAGTATTTCCTGAGCAAGAACCTGAATACCAATCTCGGCGAGGGGATGCGCTTTGCGACGATGAATCAGAAGGCGCAATTTGATTCCGCGTTAACGAGTCACACCCGGGAAGCGTCATTGATCGTGGAGACGTTTTCCGCTGGTTGGTTTTCCAAACACCGCTTCGAGGAAAGCGGAGTCATTTCAAGAAAATCGTCTGATGGATTCGCAGGCTACGCGCTGAAGAAGATGACAGATGAACTGAAAGCGGGAGCGCGCAGCGATGCAAGATAAGCGGTACATCATTTGTGGCAACGCTTCGGCCAAAGGCATCAGCGACGATCCCAAACGCGACCTGCGGCTTCGGCTTTCTGGTAAGGAGGGGCAAGGCAATATCACGCTGCGCATCGAGGACATCCACAGCAAGATGGTTCGGAGCGTCCCGACCCAGTTTCACGATCTGTTGGAGATTGCCACCTACGTCTACAGCGCCGATCAGGCCATCAAGCGCGGTGCGGACGATGTCGACAACTTCGGCGATGGCTGGCGGCGCGACCTTCACTTCGTGGTACCGGTTCGCAACCTTGATTTCTGGCGCTCTGCGAATGTCCTTGCAACGTTGCGGTCGACCTTGGGCTTCTTGTCCGATGACAACTACCAATTCGACTTCGTCCAGATGGATCAGGATCACACGATCCAGGAATACCTTGAATTCAACGACACCCAGCAGTTGTTTGGACTTCCCGAACAGGTGGTCATGTTCTCCGGCGGACTGGATTCCCTGGCTGGAGCAATTGAGGAAATCCTGACGCAGAAGCGTCGGGTGGTGCTGGTGACGCACAAGTCAACACCAAAACTCAACAATCGCCATCGCAACATGGAAACGCTGCTGGCGGCAAAGGCTGGTGACAACGCTCCGCGCCATATCAGCGTCCGTGTCCACAAGACCAAAGGATTGAATCACGAGTACACCCAGCGCAGTCGATCTTTCCTGTACATGTCGATTGGCGCAACCATCGCCAAGATGCTCGGCCTCAAGAGCGTGCGCTTCTACGAAAACGGGGTCATCAGCCTGAATCTGCCGGTGTGCGCCCAAGTCGCCGGTGGCCGCGCCACGCGAACGACGCACCCCAAGGTCATGAAGGGCTTCCAAGAGATCATCTCCCTGGTGGCGGGCGAGCCCTTCACCATCGAGAACCCGTTCATCTGGAAGACCAAGGCAGATGTCGTCGAGGTCATCACCAAGGCAGGATGCGCCGATCTGATCGCGCACTCGATGACCTGCACCCACACCTGGGAGATGACGAACCAGCACACCCATTGCGGCGGCTGCTCGCAGTGCATCGACCGCCGGTTTGCCGTGGTCGCGGCAAAGGCCGACCAGTACGACCCTGCTGACCACTACAAGGTCGACGTTTTCACTCAGAGTCGGAACAAGGACGACGACAAGATCATGGCTGCGGCTTACCTCGAGCGGGCCAATCAGGTGAAGTCGCTGACCGATGTGACCCAGTTCATCAGCAGCTACGCCGAGGTGAGCCGGGTTTTTCGGTACCTCGACGGAAGCACATCTCAGGCGGCGCAACGCGTGTTCGACCTGTACAAGCGCCACGCCACCGAGGTGACCGGTGCCCTTGATGAGTTGGTTTCACGGAACATCACCGCGATCCGGGAGCGTACGCTCCCCGGCGACTGCCTGCTCCGGACGGTCTACGAGTCCGGTTCCGTGATCTCGGTGCCCGCTGTCGCGTCGGCAGAAAAGTTGCCAGACAACATCTTCCGAAAGCGCGGCGGCGTCTGGGAGGCACGGTTTCAAGGACGGGGGCGACACCCCATCCTGATCCAAGGCGTGGACAAGGGCGCTGAGTACATCAACCTGTTGCTTGCGCACCCAGAGCGCGAGACCTCGGTTTTTGAGATCGTCTGCGGCAGCGAGATTGGGGCCGTTGAAACGGCTGCGAATACTGGGCTGGATCACGACGACATCCAGGAAGGGTATCAAGTGTCTGTCGGCGTGCCGCTGGGGGATGCTGGCGTGGTGGCCGACAGAAAGGCGATCCAACAGTACCGTGGCAGATACAACGATCTGATCAGTGAGAGGGAGGATGTGGAAGCGCAAGGAGACCATGAGCGCCTCGAGGAAATTCAAATCGAAATGGCTCAACTGGTGGCTGCAGTGACGGGAGCCCAAGGCAAGGGAGGCAAGCTGCGCAAGGTTGCTGACAGGAGAAAGAACGTCCGCGACTCGTTCCGCATTGCTGTCAACCGAGCCATCGAACAAATTGAGAAGTACGACAAGACGCTAGCCGAGCACCTGAAAGCCAGTATCAAGCACGGCAACGAAGTGGTCTATCGTCCAGGAGTGCCTATCGTCTGGGACGTTCGGCCAATAGTGAACATCTAGGAGGGAGGATGGCAGACTACTTTACTCGACACCGAGCTGCACTGAATCTGCTTAAGCAGACCATAACTCCCAACCATGGCTTTCGCCCTGGTCAACTAGGTTCAATTCACGCGGTACTCGCCCACGCATCGGTGCACGACGATCCTGCCATCGTGTGTTTGCCAACGGGGTACGGCAAGACGGCACTGATGATGGCCTTGCCTCTGCTCCTCGTGCCACGCCGCGTGCTGATCGTAGAACCGTCCGATGCATTGCGCCGTCAAGTTCACTCGCATTTCAAAAATATGTCTGCATTAAGGCGTATTGGAGCGCTTGATGAAAATGTGCCCAATCCGTCAGTAGCGAAGCTCGATGGGCGACCGACTGATGCAGCCGAATGGGCAAAGCTAACCGAACACGACGTTGTTATCTCTACGCCTGGCAGCGCATCGCCAGAACTCGCTCCCGGCGCATCAGACGATCTTTTTGATCTCATCATCTTCGATGAGGCGCATCATGCACCTGCAGACACATGGGTGGCGTTTCTGTCGCACTTTAAACAAGCCAGGTTTGTATTCCTGACCGCAACGCCGTTTCGGCGTGACGGGAGGGTGATCCCCGGAAAGTTGGTGTATCGCTATCCGGTGGTGCGCGCAGTGGAAGAAGGTGCGTTCCGTCCTGTGGCGTTCCGAGCCGCTCCTGTCCAAGACCATCTCAACGACGAGCACGTCGACAGATCCATAGCGGAAACGGCAGTTCAGCAGCTTAAGGATGACCTTGCCAGGGGCTATGATCACCGCCTGTTTGTCCGAGCGGCCAGCATAAAAGCAGCTCGTGCGTTGGTGCCCCTCTATCAAAGCCTCGGCATCGCTGTCGAAGCCGTGGATAGCCGACTCAGCAAGCGAACTCAGGACGACTGTGAGCAGCGCCTCGTGCGTGGCGAATTGCAAGGTATTGTGTGCGTAGATATGTTTGGTGAGGGCTACGACTTCCCAAAGCTAAAAGTCGCCGCATTACACGCCCCTCATCGATCGCTGGTTCCGACCATCCAGTTCATTGGGCGATTCGCACGCAGCGATGCAACCACCGGGGATGCCACGCTGATCGCGCCCTTATCGAGGATCGAGTCTGCACCTGATGCACTTCTTCGTGAGGGCGTAGACCTCGCCAAAATGATCGACCAGGCTGCGCTGACAGCACTTAGCGGAGATGCCGATGATCAGGCCGTCCTCGAAAATCTGACTGTGAGGCGGCAGGCCGAGTCCGACTATGACGCTGTATCACCGTTGTCACTCGAGCTTTACGCACACGTCAGGGTATTTAGGTGCGGACAGCCACCTGACTTTAAAAGAATCGGGGATACCATTGGCAGAGAGCTTCGCTCAATCAAACAGTGGCTTTCAGCGGATGAAACCATCAGCCTTGTGCTGACCGCAGATGAGAACCCGCCGAACTGGGCGACATCGGATGTACTCATGAATGTTCGTCACGACGCATTCTTGCTCATTTACTTCCCAATGTCCCGGCTTTGTTTCATTGGATCGACAAGGCGTACCGAAAAGATCTACATCGGGTTGATGGATGAGGTGTGTGAAGAATCTTACCCATTGAGCTATGAGGAAACCAGCAGAGCCAGAGCCGGCCTCGACTCGGTGCGTTTTTATAACGTCGGCTTGAAGAACACGACCTTCAATTCACAAGGCGAAACGTATCGGACACTCACCGGGCCAGCTGCAGAGCGCGCGGTGACAGCCGGTGATGGTCGTGCCTATGCCCAAGGACACTTTTTTGGCAGTGGAATCTCTGGCAACGACAAGGAGACAATTGGTGCCAGCAGCAGCTCACGGATTTGGAGCAACCAAAACCTTTCAGTGCCTGAGTTTCTGGAATGGGTCGGCCGGTTGAACGAACGTCTAGTCGGAACTGCACCTTTTTCTCAGACACAACTCGACATAGTTCGTGCAGCAACTACCCTGCGAAACATCCCAGATCAAGTGATCGCAGCAACTTGGCCCAAGGCCGGTTTCAAGACGAATCCCAGACTACGATTTTCCCCAGTTGCTGGAGGTCCTCTTTCATATAAGCGTTTGACAGACTGGGATCTGACAGATTTCGTCTCGCAGCCAGCAAATGGTGTGCTGGACTTCAACATGAGTCTGGACGATTACACGTTGCCGCTACGCTTCTCACTTGGGCAGGGGAGGATGATCTCGTCTCGACCGGGCTCAATTTTCGTCGAGGTCGAGTCCGCAACCGACTCTTGGATGCCACTCGCTGATTGGCTTCGCGAGCATCCTCCCGTGTTTTATGCTGCCGACAAGTCGTCCTTCGAGGGTATGAATCACATGGCAACGCCACAGCTACAGGCTCCTGCGTTGACCCCAGGGGACGCGAAGCACATTAACTGGACTGGCTGCGAGATTGGCATCGAGTTTCTCAAGGACGATGGATCTTCCAAAGCAAAACAGAAACGCCAGCAGCTTGCAGGTAAGGCGACTGTCCAAGAGCACCTTGAAGCCCACCTCCTCGCTCTGCCAGACCTCAGTGCACTCTTCTACGATCACCGCTCAGGGGAAGCAGCAGACTATATTGCGGTGACAGTAACGGATGGTGTCGTCGACATAGCCCTTTACCATTGCAAAGGGGCAGGCGGAGCTCCGACTGGAGGTCGTGTCGGTGATGTGTACGAGGTAGCCGGACAACTCGTAAAGTCGATCTACTATTGCGATGTGGCGATACTTCTTGAACACATGCAAAACCGCATGCATGCGCGGCATGCGAGCCCGTCGACATTTAAATTTGGCGATTTGCAATCACTTGAAAAGCTGTTGCGTAACACGCCAGCGACGAGACTTAGTTTTACGGTGGTCGGAGTTCAGCCTGGGATTAGTCTTGGCCAAGTCGATGCGCACCTCGCAGACTTGATGATGTTTGGCGTTGACTATGCAAAGCGGGGGGGAGCTGCAAAAGCTTACTGGCTTGTGAGTGAATAGGATCTATTCAGGCCGTGTTCAGTGCAGCCGTTAACTCGATCTCCAGGGCAACTCAGGGTAGTTGCAAATTGTTTGATTCGGGTCGCCAACGAACACAGTTGTTTATAACGAACGACGAGCCGTAAACCCGCGTCATTGCTGGTTCCGGCGCGGCGGCGTCCTTCGCAGAAACAGAGAATGGGCGGGAACAGAGAACGAAAAACCACCCAAAACGGGGGTGCCCGGAGTGCTCGCGTCCGTCGCACCCTTGCCAGAAACCGCACCAACACTGGGGCGCAGCAAGAAAAGAAAAGGGGAACAGAACTAGTCTGTTCCCCGCATATGGTGGAGAGGAGGAGGATCGAACTCCCGACCTTCGCATTGCGAACGCGACGCTCTCCCAGCTGAGCTACCCCCCCACAATATCGAAATTCTAATACACGACCGTGGTTCGCGGGGTTAGGGTCAGCCGCTAGCCTCTCGGGTCTGGGGCGCCCCTAAAATGCGAGTTTTCAACTGATCAATACCCATGAGCAAGCAAACACTCAACGGCAAAGTGGTGGTGCTGGGCACCGGCACCATGGCGGCGGGCATCGCCGCCGGTTTCATCGACGCCGGCGTTCCCGTGGTGGTGTTGGGGCGCAGCACCGACAAGGCGCAGGCCAGCATCGATGCCGGCCGCAAATTGGCCGCCGTTCTCAGCAACCCGCCGCGCACCGATACCCCGGCCCAGGCTGGCGAAATCGCCCATTGGAACGATTGGGCAGATGTGGCTTGGGTGATCGAGACCATCACCGAAAACTTTGACCTCAAACGCGAGTTGTTCGCCGACCTTGACCGTCGTGTGCCTGCGCACATCCCCATCGGATCCAACAGTTCGGGCTTTCCAGTCACCAAACTGGCCGAAGGTTTGGCCACACGATCGCGCATGTTCAACGCCCATTACTTCATGCCGGCGCACCTGGTGCCCTTGGTGGAGGTGGCTCTGGGCGAAGACTCAGACGCGGCTCTGGGGCAACAGGTCTGCGACTTTTACCGAGCGGCAGGCAAAAAACCAGTGCTGGTGCGCCGAGACATCCCCGGTTTTTTGGCCAACCGCATCCAACACGCCCTGATGCGCGAAGCGCTGGACTTGATCGACAGCGGTATCGCCAGCCCGGAAGATGTCGACACCGCTGTGCGCTATAGCTTTGGCTTTCGTTATGCGGCTGCCGGCCCTGTGTTGCAAAAGGAGATCTCGGGGTGGGACAGCATGGCTCAGGCCTCGCGCGAGATATACCCTTCGCTCACCAACACCGACCACCTGGCCCAATGCATCACCGACCTCATGGCCCAGGGCCGCACCGGGATGAAAGCCGGCGCTGGCTTTGTCACCTGGACGCCAGAGCAAATTGCCGAAGAGCGTAAAAATTACGACGCACGCCTGAAGGCGGCGTTCCAAATTCTTTCGATGAAATAAACCAGAGATCCAGAACATGAGCATGATTGACCTGCACGCCAAGACCATGGTCGGCCCCGTGATTCGGTTGCACCCCAACGACAATGTGGTGGTGGCGCGCACCGAGGTGGGCATCGGCTCCGCCATCCCCTCCGAGGGCATCACCAGCCGCAGCCAAGTGCCCTCGGGCCATAAAATCGCCGCTCGCCCGATCAAGGCTGGCGAACCCATATTGAAATACAACGTGGTGATTGGTTTTGCCGCAGTAGACATCGCGCCTGGCACTTATGTGCATTCGCACAACGTGTCGTTCAAGGAATACAGCCGCGACTACGCCTATACCCAAGACTATGTGCCGACACCGATCCTGCCCGTTGCGCAGCAAGCCACTTTCGAAGGCTATGTGCGTCCCAACGGCAGCGTGGGTACGCGCAATTACATTGGTGTGCTATCGACGGTGAATTGCTCGGCCACGGTGGTGCACAAAGTGGCCGAGGCGTTCAAACATGGCAAGCTCGATGCCTATCCTCACATCGACGGCGTGGTGGGCTTGAGCCACGGATTGGGTTGTGGCATGGAGATGAGTGGCGAGCCCATGAACTTGTTGCGTCGAACCATCGGTGGCTACGCCCGCAATCCCAATTTCGCCGCCGTCCTCATCATCGGCTTGGGTTGCGAGCGCAACCAGATGCAGGGCCTGCTGGAACAAGAAGGCTTGCAGACTGGCCCCAAGCTCTACACCTTCGTCATGCAGGAAGAAGGCGGCACCCGCAAAACCGTGGAAGCCGCTGTGGCTGCCGTCGAAGCCATGTTGCCCGAGGCCAATCAGGCCCGACGCAGCACCGTCTCGGTCAGCCATTTGAAAATCGGCTTGCAGTGCGGTGGATCGGATGGATTCTCATCCATCACTGCCAACCCCGGCTTGGGCGCGGCCATGGACATTTTGGTGCGCCACGGCGGCACCGCCATCTTGTCGGAAACACCAGAGATTTATGGCGTCGAGCATACCTTGACTCGACGCGCCTGTTCGCGCGAAGTGGGCGAGAAACTGATTCAGCGCATCAAGTGGTGGAAGGATGAGTATTCGCCCGGCCGCGATGTGCAGATCAACGGTGCCGTCAGCCCCGGCAACAACATGGGCGGTTTGGCCAACATTTTTGAAAAGTCGCTGGGCTCTTCCATGAAAGGCGGCACTACCGGTCTGATGGAGGTCTACCGGTACGCTGAACCGGTCCAACAAAATGGTTTTGTGTTCATGGATACCCCGGGCTTTGACCCGGTATCGGCCACGGGGCAAATCGCCGGGGGCGCCAACATGATTTGCTTCACCACCGGGCGTGGTTCAATGTTCGGGGCCAAGCCGGTGCCCTCGATCAAGCTGGCGACCAACACCCCCATGTACAACCGCCTGACCGAGGACATGGACTACAACTGCGGTGTTTTGCTCGATGGCACGGCGACCATGCCCGAGGTGGCTCAAGGCATTTTTGATTTGATTCGTCGGGTCGCCTCGGGTGAGCCTTCCAAGAGCGAGCTGTTGGGATTGGGCGACCACGAGTTCGTGCCCTGGAATATCGGCGTCACGAGTTGATCAGTCGATTTCAATCGGGCCGTACAGCGTCCGTGCCCGCCCTTGGGTGTTATCGCTGTCCGTCATGATGGCGACGCCTATCAAGCGGCCTGGTGGCTGACCAAAGGCCTGCTCGTAATCGGCCTGGATCTGGCGTTCAATCGCCACACGTCCCCGCGCATTGTTCGGATTGGCCACCACCAATTTGCGGATGCGATCGGTGCGCGGGTTGTGCACGACAGTACCCACTTCTCGGTGCGGACACCAAACATACATCAGCGTGGCGTAAGGCATGGGTTCGCCTGTCATTAAATGACTCAACTCGCTCAAAGCCGCATCTCGGGCCGAGAACTCACTGCGGTCTCCATCGAACGCCAAAATGACCCGTGCTGGTGAGTCTTCCTTGTCGCGTCGGGCCACGTCGGCATCTTGCAAGGTTTGTTCCAAGCGCCACTCAAATCGGATCTGACTGTGGGGACCAACCTCCCGATCCAGCGCATGCCTCAGCATGCTGGCCGAGCGCTGGGCATCGGCGCTCAACCAAGCTTGCCCTTCCACCTTGACCCAGCGGTATTGAGTGGCGGCTTTGCCCGGAAAACGTATTTCTCGCCAGGCGGAGGACTCGGTCCCGCGCCAGACCCGCGCGCCCTCATCGCTGCGGGTCGTCCCCGAGACCACGCTTTGCGGAGGGTGCGCGCAGGCCCCCAAGAAGGTCACGCACAGCATCATCAAGCCCGAACGCCAAGTTGCGCGGTGGTATCGCATCAAGGGGAGATCAGCTGTTGGATGGAATGACATGGAGTTAAATATACATAAATTTACAATTTATCGCATGCCCCATGCCGCTCCCCGCGTAAGAAACCGCCATCCAGTGCCGTCCAAGTCATGTCATCATCTGAATGGAATGAACATGAAACAACTGCTGACCCGATTGGTATTGGCCACCTCCATAGCTTGGGCTGCCGGGGCCCATGCGGCCTTGCCCGAACCGCCCGATCCGCGCGAGGTGGCCAAGCTCAGCCCGCAACAACGCTTTGAGCATGCCCGTGCCTTGCATCAGGCCATGGAGCAAGCCAGCCCTCAAGAGCGGCGTGAGTACCGCGGCAAGGTTCAACAAAAAATGCAAAGCCTCAGTCCCGAGGAACGCCGTGAGGTGCATGACCGCATGCATGCCGATTGGTCGGGCATGAGCGATGCGCAAAAAAAGGAAATGCGCGAGATGCGCAAATCGCTGGTGGGACGCCTGACGCACGAAGAGCGCGAGGAAATGCGTCACGAGCGCCGTCGCATCTACGACCAGATGAGTCCAGAAGAACGCAAGAAATGGCGTGACGACATGCACCGCATGCGGTACGACAAATCACACCATGATGGGCATCATCACGGACAATCGGATCAGCGTGAAAGCCCACAATCCCAAGGGAATGAGCATCATCCCGGCCCGCAAAGCACCCCAGATGGATCCGGTCGTCCCGAAATCAGCCGCTGAAGACTTTGACTTGCTGGCGCGCGCCCACAAGGGCGACGCGCTGGCGGCGCGCTTGTTGGTCATGCGTCTGTCACCACCCGCCCACCGCTTGGCTTGGCGCATGTTGGGCGATTCCGCATTGGCCGAGGATGTGGTGCAAGAAGCTTTGGAAAAATTGTTTCGCATCCGCCAATACCAGGGCGACGCCCGACTGAGCACGTACTTTCACACCGTGGTTTCCAGGCTGTGCCTGGACCGAGTGCGCGCCTTGGATCCGATCCGTTATGACTCGGATGAAGTTCTGGAAAACGGCTTTGACAACGCCCCTGGTCCTGAGCAAATCCTGCTTCAGGGCCAGCAGGCCAGCCGTGTGCAACAGGCTGTGTTGGCCTTACCGCCGCGTCAGCGCCTGGCCATTACCCTGTGGGCCTACCAAGACAGCAGCGTAGCCGACATCGCCGAAGCGTTGCAGGTGCAGCGCAATGCCGCCGATCAAGTGTTACACCGTGCCAAGGCCAATTTGAAAAAAATACTGGAGTCCGATCATGAACTTGCGTGACGAGGATCTGAAACAGCTCATCCGAGATGATCCGGTGCCTGCGCTGTCCAAGCAGTTCCCCGATCGCGCGCTGGCGCGGGTGACGAAACCGACGAAGGCAGCGGCACGTCAGTTCGAGTGGAATTTCACTGCTTTGGGTGGGGCCTTGGGTCAACGCCCGGCCACCGCGTGGCGGCCCTGGGCGTGGATGTTGTTGGCCGTGGCTTTGGCTTGGTGGGCCCAGACCCAGGTCTTGCAACCCACGGTGGAAGATGAGTTGTATAAAATTGACGCGTTGGGCCTGTCCAGTCTGCTGACACTCTAAGTCAAGTTCAAAGTTTCCGCCCGCCCATGGGGTGGGTCACTCCATAGCTGCTCACTTCGCCTTTCATCTCCGATCCGCTGACCCGTGTGCGAACGCTGTAGCTGCCCTCATCGGGTCCGATAAAGACCCACTGCAATTCATCGACGCGCAGACTGGCGCCCAACACCGGCTGAGTCACACCGCCGATACTGAGTTGCCCGCCAATTTTTTGGTAGCGTTGCGACAAGTCCAGGGTCATGGTCCAGCGGCGCTCAGGCATGTTCAGCGTCCATCGGCCCGCCACGGGTGCGGGCACCACCCACATCAGTGCCGATTCCCGGCCCTCTTCGTGGCTCGCGTCGGGCTCCCAATCGCCCATGTCAAATGAGTTTGATACCAATCGGGTACCGGGCTTCATGGTCAACAGGGTGGGTCGCAGCTGTTGGTTGAGTTCCGGTAACAGATACATGGTGACCACGGTGGCCTGACTGAAGTCTTCAACGAAGATATCACCGGTGATGATGCGCACCCGATCGCTCAGTCCGGCGCGGACCACGTTGTTGCGGGCGTGCTGGGCCAGTTTGGGGTTGTATTCAATCCCCACCGCACGCAAGCCCCGGGTTTTGGCGGCGTAGATCGGG
This sequence comes from Alphaproteobacteria bacterium, assembly GCA_030054175.1. Classification (GTDB taxonomy): domain Bacteria; phylum Pseudomonadota; class Gammaproteobacteria; order Burkholderiales; family Burkholderiaceae_C; genus Limnohabitans. The sequence continues at coordinate 80,400 of JASGCM010000012.1, forward strand.
ATGACGCCGTCGCCCGCGCCCAGGTCATAGAGCAGATCTTGCGGTCCGGCCCCCGCCATTTGCAGCATTTTTTCCGTCAACCGTTCGCTGGTCGGCAACCACATCACGTCTTTGCCCATTTGTCCGCGCTGGGGCTTGTATTCGGGTGTGGCGGCGCAACCGGACAGGGTTGCGGCGAGGCCCAGGGTCAGTGCGCGCCGTCGTGTCAACAGGTGATTCATGTTCGCAGTGCGGGGAGTTCAAGGGGTAGATGATCTCATGAACGGCGCGGACCCAGCAGCCCGGTGGCCAGGGCCGTGCCCAACAAGATGATGGCAGCGCAACCCAGCATGGCCATGCTGAATGTTTCCCCCAAAGCCACCACCCCCAATGTCGTGGCGAACACTGGGGTGACATAGGTGACGGTCATGGCGGCGTTCGAACCCATGCGCTGGATCAAGCCAAAAAACAAGATATAGGCCACCGAGGTGCAAAACAGGCTGACGGCACCCAGCGCCAGCCAGGCCGATAAACCCGCGTTGTGCTCGGGCCACAACATCAAGCCGGGCGTGGCCAGCAGAATGGCGGCCCCCAACTGGGTGCCCGCAGCGATCACCATGGGGGGCATGGTTTTGAGTTGTCTTTGGGTGATATTGCCGCTGATGCCATAAGACAAAGTGGCCCCCAAGCAGGCCAGCACCGCCCACCCGGAACCCCCCGGGCGCAGACTGACGCCCCCAGGCGCATTCAGCGCCAACAAGGCGGCACCGGCAAAACCCAGCAGGAGTCCGGCGAAACGCCAGCGACTCAAGGGGTCTTTGAACCACAACCAGCCCACCAGGGCGCCAAACAATGGGGCCAAGCTGTTGAGGATGGCGGCCAAACCGGTACTCATCTGCATGAGGGCGTAACCGTACAAGGCAAAGGGCAGGCCCGAGTTGAGCAGGCCCACCACCATCAGCGTTCGGGCATGGCGCAAAAGCAGTGCGCCTTGTCCACGCCACAACACCAGTGGCAACAAGATCAGACCGGCCAGGCTGACGCGCAGCCATGCGGTGGTCCAAGGCCCCAGTTCCGCCGAGGCCATGCCCAACAGCCAAAACGATGAACCCCAGATCGTAGCCAGCGAAACAAAGGTGAACAACCAGTGGCGCTGGTTCGGTGCTTCGTTCAATGCAAGGCGCCTTCCATGCGCAACAAAGTCTGCTTGCGATCCAAGCCGGCTGCGTAGCCGGTCAGGCTACCGTCGCGGCCCACCACTCGATGGCAAGGCACCACCATCAACCAGGGATTGCGGCCAACCGCCGCGCCCACGGCCCGACTGGCCTTGGGTTGACCCAAGTCGGTGGCGATGTCGGCATAACTCAGCACCTGACCCCGGCGGATGCGGCTGACGCGTTGCCACACTCGGCGTTGAAACGGAGTCCCAATGGCAGTGCTCAGGGGCAAGTTGAATCGGGGGTTTTTTCCCAGCAAATAGTCCACCACCTGGGTCGCTGCGCGTTGCAACAGGGGGTGCTGGTCATCGTGCCGCCAGTCTCGAATGTCCGGGGCATGGGTCTGGCCGACAAACCACACGCCGGCGAGGGTGTGGTCGTCAGCAGCAATGATCACGGCACCCAAAGGGGTGGATACAACGGTGTGGCACAGCGCCATGGCAAGCCTCCTGAGGCATTCATTGTATGCCCCGGGGCCTTGTTTTGCAGTTCTTGATCGCTTGTCTGCCGCCTACAATGGGGGTCATGAATGTCCCTGCCAGCATTTTCAAAGCTTACGACATCCGTGGTGTCGTGCCCAGTAGCCTGGACGCCAACACCGCACTCGCTTTGGGCCGGTCTTTTGGCACCCATGCCCTGGCCCAAGGCCAGCGGGAGGTGGCGGTGGGGCGCGATGGTCGCCTGACCGGCCCCGAGATGCAATCGGCTTTGATTCAAGGTTTGGTGCAAGCCGGCATCCAGGTCATCGATGTGGGCATGGTCACCACCCCGCAGCTCTACTTCGCTGCCAGTACCGTGTGCGCCAGCGGCATCCAGGTCACCGGCAGCCACAATCCTAAAGACCATAATGGTTTCAAAATGGTGTTGGCTGGGCGTGCCATTTTCGGCGAAGAAATTCAGGTTTTGCGGCAGATCATCCAGCAAGAGACCTGGACACTGCGCGACGGCGGCAGCGTGCGCCAGATCGATCTGCAACAAGCCTACCATGAGCGCATTGCTTCCGATGTGCGCCTGGCCCGGCCCATGCGCATCGTGGTCGACTCGGGCAATGGCGTGGCCGGGGCTTCGGCACCTGAGATTTTTCGGGCGCTGGGATGCGAGGTCATCGAGCTCTTCAGTGAGGTCGACGGCCACTTTCCCAATCACCATCCCGACCCCAGCAAACCAGAGAACTTGCGTGACCTGCAGGCCGCTTTGCGCGAGCACGGTGCCGAGTTGGGTTTGGCTTTTGACGGTGACGGTGATCGACTGGGCATCGTGACACCCCAAGGTGAGAACATTTTCCCAGACCGCCAGCTGGTGCTGTTTGCGCGCGACGTGTTGGCGCGTTGCCCGGGCGCACGGATTTTATTTGATGTGAAATGCTCTCAGCAATTGGGCCCAGCCATTCGGGCTGCCGGTGGCGAACCCGAGATGTACAAAACCGGTCACTCGCTGATCAAGGCTCGAATGCGCGAGACTGGCTCTCCTTTGGGGGGGGAGATGAGTGGGCACATTTTTTTCAAGGAGCGCTGGTACGGGTTTGACGACGGCACCTATGCTGGCGCCCGCCTGTTGGAAATTTTGAGTCGCTATGAAGACCCTGGGCGGGTGCTGAGCGAGTTGCCGCGCAGCGAGTCCACCCCCGAGATCAACGTGCCTTGTCTAGAGGGTGAACCGGCCCGAGTGACAGCGCAGCTTTTGGAGCGCGCTCGAGCGATGGTTTTGCCATCGGTGCAACACCGTCCGCAAATGTCCGACATCGATGGTCTGCGCATCGACTGGGACGATGGCTTCGGGCTGATCCGAGCCTCTAACACCACCCCGGTGCTGGTGTTGCGTTTTGAAGGCCAAAACACCGCCGCCTTGGCGCGCATCGAGGCCGACATGATGGCGCTTTTGCATGCCGTGAAGCCCGATGCTCAAGTCAAAGAGGTCGCTCATTGAGGGTGCTTTTCATCAAGCTGTCCTCTCTGGGCGACGTGGTCCATACCTTGCCTGCCGCGATGGATGTGGTGCGGGCTTGTCCATCAGCACAAATCGATTGGGTGGTCGAGCCCGCCTTTGCCCCATTGGTCAGTGCTTGTCCTGCCGTGCAACGGATCATTGACATGGACTTGCGCCGATGGCGCTGTCGACCCTGTGCTGCCCAGACCCGCGCCGCCTGGCGTGACTTCAAATCGCAATTGAAGGCGCAAGCTTACGATGCCGTCATTGACTTGCAGGGCTTGACCAAATCTGCCTGGGTCAGTCGGATGGCCCGGTTGGCGCCGGGCGGGCAGCGCATCGCCATGGCTTGCGGCACCGAGGGCTCGTCCTACGAGGCTCCGACACGTTGGGTGGCCGACCGTCTCATCGAATTGCCTTGGCACATCCATGCCGTCGATCGCGGTCGCGAGTTGTGCGCGCGCGCACTGGGCTACTCGGTACCGGCCCAGTTTCAACCCGGGTTGGCCCATGCGGCCCACAGTGGCCGGCGTCAGGCCCAAGTGGTTTGCGTACACGGCACCTCCCGCGCCGACAAACTCTGGCCCGAATCCCAATGGGTCGAGTTGTGCCGCAGGCTGTCTGACCAGGGACTCAGCCCGTTGTTTGTGCATGGCAATGACGATGAGCTGGAGCGTGCGCAGCGCTTGCAAGCTCAACTGACTGGCAGTCAAGTGGCGCCGCGTTGGGCTTTGCCCGAGTTGATCCGCCAGATGGCCAACAGTTTCGGCGTGATCGGGGTCGACAGCGGTCCGAGCCACATCGCCGTCGCCCTGGGTCTGCCGCATGTGCAGATTTATAACTTTGACACGGCTTGGCGCTCAGGGCCGCAGCACGCGCCCCAACAGATCAGCGTGGTGTCGACTCCATACCCCAGCGTCGATCAAGTTTTCCAGTCTTGGCAAAAGGTGAGGAGCGCAGCGAGATGAGTGGTTGGCTGTATTCAACCTTGATGCGCGCCCTGCAGCCCTGGCTGCGCCGCAAACTGGCGCGACGTGCGCAGTCCGAGCCTGGATACGCCCATGCGGTTGGACAGCGTTTTGGTCGGTATGAAACCCAGGCCACTGCTTGCGATTTGTGGATCCATGCTGTGTCTTTGGGTGAAGCCCGCGCAGCGGCGATTTTGATGGCTGAACTGCGGAGGCATCGTCCGGGTTTGCGGGTGTTGTTGACGCATGGTACCGCCACGGGCTGGGCGCAAGGCAAGGAACTGCTGCAAGACGGCGACCAACAGGCTTGGTTGCCTTGGGACACGCCCGAGGCAGTGGCCAGTTTCCTCGATCATTTTCAGCCCCCCATGGGCCTGCTGATGGAAACCGAGGTATGGCCTAACCTGACCTTGACTTGTCAGCGCCGCGGCATCCCGCTGGTCCTGGCCAATGCCCGGCTCAGCGCCCAGTCTTTGCGTCAGGCCCTGAGGCTCGGCTTTTGGGCGCGACCTGGTTACCAGGCCTTGGCCGAGGCCTGGCCGCAAACCAAGGCCGATGCCGAACGCCTGGCGCAATTGGGCGTGCGTCGCATGCAGGTCATGGGTAACCTGAAATTTGATGCCCAGATGAAGCCAACTCAATTGGCACTGGGTCATGATTTGCGCGCTCGCCTCGGGCGACCCGTGCTGCTATTGGCCAGTTCGCGCGAAGGCGAAGAAGCTGCTTGGGCTCAGGCTTTGCAAAGCCATGAGGGGGCTGCCTTGCCATGGGTGGTGCCACGTCACCCCCAACGCTTTGACGCAGTCGCTGACTTGCTGCAAGCGCAGGGCTGGCATGTGCTGCGACGCAGCCAACTTGACTTGTCGCGCTGCGATGCCGTAACCGTGGCGCATCCGCGCACGGTGGTGTTGGGTGATACCTTGGGGGAGATGGCTTTGTACTACGCCCTGGCTCATGTCGCCCTGATGGGGGGCAGTTTCGAGCGCCATGGCGGACAAAACCTGATCGAAGCTCTGGCCTGTGGTTGTCCAGTGGTGTTGGGCCCGCACACCTATAACTTTGAACAAGCCAGCACCGAGGCTTTGGCGCAAGGTGCGGCCCAGCCCGCGCAGGACCTCACCGAAGGGGTCAAGATGGGTTTGGATCTGTGCGCTAACCCGGCGCGTCAGGCGCAGATGTCTGCGAAAGGATTGGCTCTGCTGGACGCCCACAGGGGTGTGGCCCAACGCATGGCCGTCAACGTCTTACTGTGCCTGGATCAGGCGATCAATTCAACAAAGCGTTGACGGCTTGCAGGTCTTCGACCTTGAGACTGCCATTGGCTTGACGCAGTTTCAGACCGCCCAGCAACACGTCATAGCGGGCCTTGGCCAGATCGCGTTTGGTCTGGTAGAGCTGGCTTTGAGAGTTCAGCACATCGATGTTGATGCGCACGCCGACGTTGTAACCCAACTTGTTCGCATCCAGCGCCAGTTGACTCGATGACTCAGCGGCTTCAAGTGCTTTGACTTGACCCAGCCCCGACTCCAAACCCAGGTAAGCAGTGCGCACGGCTTGGGCCACACTGCGTCGGGCGGCCTCCAGATCCAACCGGGCTTTTTCTTCCAACGACAAGGTCTCGGCGATTCTGTTCTGAACCGAAAAACCAGAGAACAAAGGCAGGGTCAGGGCCAAGCCCACCGATTGACTTTGCACTTGAGTGCTCAAACCACTGATGGCTGTGCCGCCTGCATTGCGTATTTGACCGACGCTGGCTTGCAAATCGAGGGTAGGCAAATGACCGGTACGGGCGCGCTCAATTTCCATTTGGGCCACTTCGGCGTTCAGTTGTGCGGTCAGTAAGCTGGGGTGCTCGCGCATCGCCTGAGTGACCCAGGCTTCGGCGTCTTGGGGTTGCGGTGACAGCAAACTGGCCTGGTTTTTAAGTGGACGCGGTTGTGCGTTGGTCAAACCAACCAATTGATCCAAGGCCAAACGCTTGACGCGCAAATCGTTCTCTGCAGCGATCTCTTGGGCCCGGATCAAATCAAAGCGAGCTTCGGCTTCGCGGGTGTCGGTGATGGTGGCGGTGCCTACTTCAAAGTTGCGCTTGGCGGCCGCCAGTTGCTCGCTGACAGCGGATCTCTGCGCTTTGACAAAATTCAAAGTGTCTTGACTGGCCAATACATCAAAGTAAGCTTGGCTGGTTTTGACCAGCAGGTCTTGCTCGGCGGTGACCAGCGCTTGCACGGCCTGTGCCAGTTGCTTGCGGCTTTGCTCGTAGAACAGGCGGTTGGCCGGGTTGTACAAGGGGTGCGAAGCGTTGAGGGTACCCGAGTGTGTGGAGAAATACCGGGTGGCGGGCGAAGACGATGACGATCCGGGGCCGAAAGGCTCTACATCGGCCACGTTGCGGGCGGTACTGATTCCCAATGAAGCGCGCGGCAACACCCCGGCCAGGGCCTGGTCGGCGCGCGCTCGACTGACTTCGAACTGGACCTGTGCGGCGCGGAAGGTGGCGTCATGCTTCTTGGCAGCAGCGTACATGTCCCCCAGGCTTTGTGCCTGGCTGCTGCCCATGCAGGCCACGGCCAGGGCAAAAAACGCGGAGAGCAGGCGGAGGTGTTTCATGGTGAATGGGCCGGTTAGTAAAGAGGCACGGTGGGATCGACCTGGGCTGACCAGGCATGGATGCCGCCGGCGATATTGGCGACTTTGTGGAAGCCACGCTGAGTCAGATAGCTGGCGACTTGCATGCTGCGACTGCCGTGGTGACAAAGGCAAGCCAAGGGCCGTTCAGGATTCAATTCGGACAACCTTTGCACCAACTGACCCATGGGGATGTGGACAAGTTCGAAATCATCGGGTCGCACGCTGGCGGTTTGTACTTCCCAGTCTTCGCGCACATCCAGCATCAGCGGGGCGCCTTGTTCAGCTTGCTGGGCCATCCAGTCGCGCCACTGGGCAGGTTGGACTTGATCGATCATGGTCAGAATTTGAAGCGGCTGGGTTGAGGGAAACCTGTCAGTGCAGGGGCCACGGTGTCCCACAAAGCACGGCTGGACCACTGCTCTGCGCCCACTCGGGTGAACAGCACGGCTTGCATGATGGGGTCTTCGCCGACGATGGCCAAGAGCTTGCCGCCGGTCTTGAGTTGGGACAACAAAGATGCAGGCACTTCACTGACCGAGCCACCCAAGACGATGGCGTCAAGTGGACATTCGGCGGGCACTTCGCAAGAGCCATCGGCCACCCGAACCTGCGCGTTGCCAATGCTGGCTTGCGCCAGATTGCGTTGCGCTTGGGCGGCCAACTCGGGCACAATCTCCAGGCCGATCACCCGTTGGCTGCGTTGCGCCAGCAGAGCAGTCAGGTAGCCGTGTCCCGAGCCAATTTCCAGCACCGTCTCGGCGCCGGTCAGGTTCAGGTCGTGGACCAATCGGGCATCGACCCGGGGTGGTAGCATGACCTGGCCATGGCCCAAGGGTATTTCAGTGTCGGTGTAAGCCAGGCTTTGGTAGGCGGCCGGCACGAAAAGCTCGCGCGGCAACTGGTTCAGGGCTTGTAAAACGGCTGTGTCGAGGACATTCCAGGTGCGGATCTGCTGCTCGACCATGTTGAAACGGGCTTGTTCGAAGTTCATGGTTTGGGAAGGCACAAAAGCGGATAATGACATTTTAATCGGTGTGGTCTTTATCAGGCTGACGGACCCCCAGACGCCTTTTCAGCCACTGGCTCAGGTCGTCCAAGTAGCAGTACACCACTGGCACCACCACCAAGGTCAGGATGGAGGAGGTGATGACGCCACCGATCACCGCTTGCCCCATGGGCGCGCGTTGCTCGGAGCCCTCGGTCAGGGCAAAGGCCAACGGCACCATGCCAAAAATCATGGCCAGCGTTGTCATCAGAATCGGGCGCAGACGCACCCGGGCCGCCAATAACAGTGCCTCCTCCCGGTTTAAGGGTCGTGCGAGGCTGCCGTCGCCCACCAGACCCTCACGGGCGCGTATGGCGAAATCGACCAGCAAAATGGCGTTTTTGGTCACCAAGCCCATCAGCATCACCACCCCGATGATCGAGAACATCGACAGGGTCGAGCGGAACATCAGCAAAGCGGCCACCACGCCAATCAGGGTCAAGGGCAATGAGGTCATCAGTGCCAGTGGTTGCAGAAAGCTTTTGAACTGGCTGGCCAAGATCATGTAGATGAAAATGACCGCCATGGCCAGAGCCGACAAGGCATAGCCAAAAGATTCTTGCATGTTCTTGGTTGAACCGCTGAATTGAAAGGCGTAGCCCGGGGGCAGATCGATCTCGGCCATGGCGCGGCGCACATCCGCTGAGATCTCGCCAGCCGAGCGGCCAGAAGCGTTGCCGTTCATGCTCACTTCGCGCAACAGATCTCGTCGGTTGATCTGGTTGGGGCCCGTACTGGGGATGACTTGGGCCACTTGGTCCAAACGGATGACTCGGCTGCTGCCGTCGCTGATCGGACTGGGCAAAGCGATGGGCAAAGCGGCAATATCGCCTTCGGTGTTGCGCCCCGAAGCAGGCAGCCGCACGATCACGTCATAGGTTTGGTCGTCGGGGGCGCGCCAGTTCCCAAGAGTCTCACCCGCCACCCAACGGCGCAGTTGCGAGCCCAGGGTGCCCACGCTCAGGCCCGATTCGGCTGCAGCGCTGCGGTCGACCACCACATCCAGTGTGGGCTTGTCGGGTTTGACGCTGGAGTCCAAATCGACCAGGCCGGAGACAGAGCGCAGCTGATCCATCAGACGCAAACTCAGACGCTCCAATTCTTTCAAGTCGGGGCCAGTCAGCGAAAACTCGATTTGCTTGTTGCCTCCCACCACATCCAGCTGACCGGCATGGGTCACGGTGATGCCCGGTACCTGGGCCAAGCGCTGCCGAAATTCAGCCACGATGTCTTCCAGCGAGCGTGTCCTGTGCTGGCGATCGACCAGACGCACATACACACTGGCGTAAATTTTGCCTTGGGCACTGCCGGTATTGATGGTCGTTAGCGTGTAGCGCACCTCGGGCCACTCGCGCAAGATGGCATCGACCTGGCGCGCTTTGGCTTCGGTCAACTCGATCGACGACCCCACCGGCGTGTTGAAGTTCACCGAGGTCTCGGAGAAGTCGGCTTTGGGCACGAACTCGGTGCCCAAAAAGCGCACCATCCAAATGCTGGTGGCAAAAATCACCAGCGCAGCCAGCAAGGTTTTTTTCTTATGAACCAGAGCCCAGGCCAAGGCGTTTTGGTAGCTGAGTCCCAAACGCTCGGTCCATTGCTCGAACTTCAGGGTCAGGCGGCCCAGGGTACGCTCGTACAAGCTGCCGCCTTGGCCAGTACCACCGCGGCGGTGGATGCTCGGGTCATGCCAAATGCTCGAGAGCATGGGGTCCAGTGTGAAGCTCACGAACATCGAGATCAGCACCGCGACCACGATGGTCAGGCCAAATTCATGGAAGAACTTGCCGATGATGCCTTGCATGAAGCCAATCGGCAAAAACACCGCCACAATGGATAAGGTGGTGGCCAATACCGCCAGGCCAATCTCTTGGGTGCCGTCCATTGCGGCTTGATAGGCACTTTTGCCCATCTGCACATGGCGCACGATGTTTTCTCGCACCACAATGGCATCGTCGATCAGCAAGCCCACGCACAGCGACAAGGCCATCAGCGTGACCATGTTGATGGTGAATCCCAGCGCGTGCATGAACAGGAATGAACCAATGATGGCAATCGGCAAGGCCAATCCCGTGATGACCGTCGAGCGCCATGAATTCAGGAACAAGAAGACGATCAGCACCGTCAGGGCCGCACCCTCGATCAAGGTGCGCCGCACGTTGTTGACCGAAACCCGGATCATGCGCGAACCGTCGTAGATCGGTTCCAACCGCATGCCTGCCGGCAGTTGCGTTTCAATCACTTTGACAGATTTGTTCAAACCGTCGATGACGTCGATGGTGTTCTCGTCTTGCGCTTTTTGAACCGTCAGCAACAGGGTGCGATCTCCGTTGTAGAGCGCCATATTCTCCAACTCTTGCGGCCCGTCGACCACGTTGGCCACGTGGCCCAGCCGTATCGATTGGTTGCCCCGCCGCGCCACAATGATGTCTTTGAAGTCTTCTGGCCGCTTCATGCGGGCCTCGATTTGCAACACCCGCTCACGATCGCTGGCGCGCACGGTGCCCAGCGGAAAATCCTGGTTCTCGGTGCGCACCGCTTGGGCGACTTGGTCCGAGGTGATGCCCAAGGCATTCATGGCTTGGGGGTTGAGCTGAATCTGGATTTGTCGTTTGGTGCCGCCCACAACATTCACCACGCCCACGCCGCGCACGTTTTCCAGTCGACGTTTCAGCACCTGATCGGCCCATTGCGTCATGGCGATGGTATCGGGCACGCCTGCTGGGCCGGCACCGGCCGGGTCGGGCAACACAGCCAGCGACCAAATCGCGCGACTGCTGGGATCAAAGCGCAGTACACGCGGCTCTTTAACTTCGTCTCGCAGGCTGGGCCGAATGGCGGCCACCTTTTCGCGCACGTCGTCCGCAGCTTTGCGGCCATTGATGTGCAGTTGGAATTCGATCACCACCACCGACACGCCTTCGTAGCTGCGCGAGGTCAGCGCGTTGATGCCAGCGATGCTGTTGACGCCCTCCTCGATTTTCTTGCTCACCTCGGACTCAACGATTTCAGGTGCAGCGCCAGGGTAATCGGTGGTTACCACCACCACCGGGAAATCAATGTTTGGAAATTGATCGATCTTGAGTTGCTGATAAGAGAACAAGCCCAACACCACCAGAGCCAGCATGACCATGGTGGCGAAGACCGGATTTTGCAGACTGACGCGGGTGAACCACATGCGATCAGTTCCCCTTGGACGCGGTGGTGCGCACGCTCAGGCCTTCTCGCAAGCGGCCCAGGTGACCGGCCAGCACGTTTGAACCGGCAGGCAGCCCCTCGACTTGCACCCAAGTCTCGCCATCGGGCTCAGACACCAAAGGCCCACGCACGCCCACCTTGACTTGGGTGTGATTGACCAGACCGGTGTTGACCCATTGAACATAGGGCACCGACTGATCGGTGCGCAGCGTCGACAGAGGCAGCGCAAGTGCTCGGGTCTCGGAAGCCCCAATCTGCCCTTGGGCAAACAAACCCTGGCGCATGCCGGGCTGCGGCGTGACTTTCAAATAAGCCAGCACATTGCGGCTACCGGACTGCACATTGGGGTTGATTCGGCTCACCTGCGCTGGCACCGAACCGTTCAAGCCCTCGATTTGCAATCGAGCCATCTGTCCCACCCGCACCCGAGCGGCATCGGCGGGGCTGAGGCTGGCCTCCAATTCGAGTTGACTCAGGTCGACGATCTCAAGCACCTTGGTGTCAATGGCCAAACGCTCGCCGTTTTGCGCCCCTCGCGATGACACCCAGCCCGAGATGGGAGCCTTCAGCACCGAGTCCTCGAGTGATTTGCGCGCCACATCGGCGCCCGCTTGGGCGGCGCGCAAAGTCGCCTGAGCCGATTGCAGGTTAAATAGCGAAGTGTCGAGCGCGGTTTTTGAGATGAACCCTTGTTGCACCAAGGCATTGTTGTTGTCGTATTGCTTTTGGGCGATGTCCACCTGCGCCTTGGCGGCCTCGGCCTGCTCTTGGGACTGGCGCAGCCGGCGCTCGAACTCCGTTGGGTCGATGCGCCCGATGATTTGACCGGCTTTCACGCCGTCGCCTTCGCGCAGGCTGAAACCTTGCAACTCACCGGCCACCCGTGCCTTGACCCAGGCCGATTGCACCGCGCGCAGCGTGCCCGATACTGGCACGCCCTCGGCCAGGGTTTGTTCTTTCAGAGGCACCACATCGGTCGCGGCCACTTCAATGTGGTCGGTCTGCGTTGCCTTGCTTGCGCTGGTCGGGGGACTGGTGGACGCACTGGGGCGCCATTTGCTGCCCCCCCACATCACCAACGCCAGCACGACCCCAGTGGCCAGGGCCCATTTAACGATCTTCATGCCGTTCCTTTGTCCGTTTGGAGGCCGTGCGTGCCCAGCCGCACAACAAGGTCTCCAAGTGGGTATCCAAAAAAGCCTTGGGGTCGAAATCGGCCCCCGGGGTGCAACCCGACATCGAGTGCCGCCACATCAACAAAAAAACCATGGCCGAGATCAGACTCAGACTGGCCGTTTGCGCGTCCATGGCCCGAAACTCGCCTTGGTCGATGCCTCGCTGCAAAATGCGTTGCAGCAAAACTTGGCCGGGTTGCATGACCTGGGCTCGGTAATACGCAGCGACATCGGGAAAATTTTTGGATTCGCTCATCACCAGCTTGGTCAGCCCACCGGCCAAGGTGCTGCCGATGCGTTCCCACCAAGAGCCGATGCCATAGCGCAGCATCTCGGCGGTGCTGCCCTCAAACGCGCCGAACTCTTGGTCCCAGGCGATGAAATGCTCGCCCAAGTGGGCTTGGATCACCGCTTTGAACAATTCCTCCTTGCTGTCGTAGTACAGAAACAGCGTGCCCTTGGACACCCCGGCGCGCACCGTCACTTCTTCGACCCGGGTGGCGGCAAAGCCTTTTTCCACGAACAATTCCAGCGCGGCTTGCAACAGTTCGCCAGGGCGCTCTTGCTTGCGGCGCTCGCGGCGGACAGTGGGTTTGACAAGGGCAGGCATACAACGGGGGTATTAAATGACCATTCGGTTATTAATGTACCTGAAAGCACCCACCGACGTCAAAAATCAATGCCGGCATCCGGGCGGCCCTGACGCAGCCAATCTTCGGCTTGGCGCAGCCGGTCGGTGGTGTCGACATCGTGCACGCAACCGATGTCTTTGCATGGCAGGGCATGCGGCGGGCCGTGGCGGCGCACCACCGAGCGCGCCCCCTGGTCGCCGCGCAGGGCCATCAGGTCGGGGCCGCAGGAGGCCGCAAAGCCCACCGGGTGGCCGTTTTCGCCATGGTAGGTGGGCACCACCACCGCATGATCGCGCAAGGCCTGGGTCACCGCCAGCAGGGTGTTGGTTTGGATCAGGGGCAAGTCACCCGGCAAAATCAGCCAGCCGTGCGCGTCGGGGGTGGCCGTCACGCCGGTGGCAATGCTGGTGCCCATGCCCTGCTCGGTGTGGTGGGCGGTGTCGGCGGGGTTCACCACCTGCCACGGCAGGCCGCTGGCGCGCACCGCTTTCAGCACATGGTCCAGCACGGCATGGCCGTTCAGCAGGGCCTGCAGTTTGCCTGTGTCACCACCCGAGGACCTAAAGCGGCTGCCCGACCCGGCGGCCAGCACCACCACAGTGGGGGTCATGGAGCCAGTCGCTGGCGCACCCATAGACCGTCTAGTAATTGGTAACGCAAGCGGTCATGCAGGCGGCTGCGTCGGCCCTGCCAGAACTCGAAGCGGTCGGGCACCAGCCGATAGCCGCCCCAGTGTTCCGGTCGGGGCGGAGCCAACAAAAATTTGGCACCAAACACTGCAGCGTTCTTCACCAACACCGAGCGGTCTTCGATCACTTCGCTTTGTGGGCTGGCCCAAGCGCCGATGCGCGAGTCCAGCGGTCGGGTGGCGTAGTAGGCGTCGCTTTCCTCGGGGCTGGTTTTCTCTACCCGTCCCTCGATGCGCACCACCCGCTCCATCTCGACCCAATGGAACTGCAGCGAGGCAAACGGATTGCCCGCCAAGTCACGGCCCTTGCGGCTTTGGTAATTGGTGTACCAGACCATGCCGCGCTCGTCGCAGCCTTTCAGCAACACCACCCTTGAGTTGGGGCACAGGTCGGGGCCGACGGTGGCCAGCGTCATGGCGGTGGGCTCGGGGATTTCGCCACTGATCGCCTCGTTCAGCCAGCGGTCAAATTGGGCAAAGGGGCTCGGGTCGGACGAGTTTTCATCGAGCTCGGCGCGCTCGTAGCTTTTGCGCAGGTCGGCGAGGTTGGGTTTCATGGTGCTGCTGGGGTGACAACGGTGGGCGCATGCGTCGCATCAGGGATGAAGCAGGCGGGCAAAGGTCTTTTCAAACTTGGCCACCTTGGGGCCCACCACAAAGGCGCAATAACCCTGGTTGGGGTGCTGCTCAAAATAGTCCTGGTGATAGGCCTCGGCGGGGTAGTAGCAGCGCAGCGGCTCGACCTCGGTCACGATGGGCGAGCCAAAGACGCGTTGCGAGGTCAGCTGCGCGATGTAAGCACGCGCCAACTCCAGATCGGCCGGGTCTTCGGAATAAATGCCACTGCGGTACTGCGGCCCGGTGTCGTTGCCTTGGCGGTTGAGCGTGGTCGGGTCATGCACGGCAAAAAACACTTCCAGGATCTCGGCCAAACTGGTCTGAGTCGGGTCATAGCGCAAACGCACCACCTCGGCATGCCCGGTCTCGCCAGTGCAAACCTGCTCGTAGCTGGGGCGCTCGATGTGGCCGTTGGCATAGCCCGACTCGACGTCGGTGATGCCCTTCATGCGGACATACACGGCTTCGGTACACCAGAAACAACCGCCGCCCAGGGTGATGGTTTTGTCGTTCATGATGGGGATGATAGTGGGTTTGGGGTGGGCTTGGGGTTGGCGTGTAACTGGATGCCTAATGCTGATGTCACTTTCAGCCCGGGGTGGCCAAGGATCGCAACCACGGCTCAATGTGGTCGATGTCGAAGGTGTCCGCGTCGAACATTTGCATCATCTCTGCGTACATCTGCAGCGGAGCGCCTCGCAAACGCCAACCGTTGATGCGCAGGAACACATCGGCAGCTGCAAAGGCAATGCGCTTGTTGCCGTCGATGAACGGATGGTTGATCGCCAAACTTTCCATCAGGGCAGCCGCCTCGGCGACGATGTCATCGTAATACCCCGTTTGCGGTCTAAACAGCGCAGCTTCCAGAGCCCCGGGGTCGCGCAAGCCCATCGCACCGCCTTAACGCTGAATCAGCAATGTGTGAATGCCCAGCACATCGGCAATGCTCAGGTAGTCTTTGGGCACGATTTACTTGGCAAGTTCTTGGTAGAGGCGATCGTACTCATCCATACTGGATGCGAAAGCGTCCATCACATGGCGTCGTGGGCGCTGCTTTTGCTGTCGATCGATGTAGTCGCGCAGGGCATCATCCAGCACGGCCTGGAACTGGCGACCTTGGCTCTCTGCGATTTGACGCAACGCAACCAGTACCTCAGGCGAGGCCTGAGATGAAAACTTTTCGCGGGCTACAAGGGGCACGGCTGACTCCAGCATGATTCATCTTGATAAATCATGCTAAAGGAAGACGGGAATCTTTGCAACTGTGGGAATGTCATCTCCCCGAAACCCGACACCCATACAAATCGTCTCTGCCCCAATTTCTGGCTTCGCCATCGGGTTGGCGATCCAGTCGTTTGAACCGTGCCGCTTGGGCTGCGCCTTTTTGCGCCGTATGCTGACCTGTGTCCGAAGACTCGGTTAGCGACTTCGCCATGGATTGTGAAGCCCTTGCATTTGACGCACGTTGATGACCTAGGACAGTCATGCACGCCTCATCGTGGTGAGTACCAAATAAGTATTTTAATTAAATTAAATAATTAAAAATAGTAAATAATATGGATAAATAGTGAGCCTGTCCGGGATTTTGTGTGTGAGGCATAACATGTCAAAAAGGAGCATGTATGCCGAGCAAGACGAAGTTGAAGAACGCAGCCATTGCCGCCAGATCGGCGGCGCTGCCCAAGATTCCCCCAAAGCTGCTGGACCAGCTGGTCCAGGGGCCGATGACGGCCGAGTCGATCCAGGACGTGACATCGGCGCTCAAGAAGGCGCTGATTGAGCGGGCGCTTGGCGGCGAATTGAGCCACCACCTGGGCTACCCGCCCGGGGGCGACAAACCTGCTGAGGCCGGCAACCACCGCAACGCCAGCACGGGCAAGACGGTACTTACCGAGGGCGGGCCGCTGCGCATCGAGGTTCCGCGAGATCGGCAGGGCAGCTTCGAGCCGCTGCTGATCCCCAAGCACGAGCGGCGCTTC
>JASGCM010000030.1 GCA_030054175.1 Alphaproteobacteria bacterium
ATCGTGCCCACGTTGACGTGCGGTTTGGTCCGCTCAAATTTACCTTTTGCCATTTTCGACTCCGAAAAAAAACACAACCGGTGCTGCGCACCCAACGATGAAAGTGGTGCCCATGGCGGGAATCGGACCCGCGACCTCTCCCTTACCAAGGGAGTGCTCTACCACTGAGCCACATGGGCAAAATCTTTTCGCTACTTCGCTTCGACGGTGTGGAGCGGGAGACGGGAATCGAACCCGCGTCATTAGCTTGGAAGGCTAAGGTTCTACCATTGAACTACTCCCGCCCGGCGCTGTGACACGCTGGGCCAGGGCGTCGCCCCATTCCTTCGCTTTACACACTGTCTACGCTGGTGGAGGAGGTTGGATTCGAACCAACGTAGGCGTAAGCCAACAGATTTACAGTCTGCCCCCTTTAGCCACTCGGGCACCCCTCCAGCGAACCACGAAATATAGCATATTTTTCGCCCCCTCATCAAGATGAATGGGCTTTTTATGGTGTCGGGCCCAGAGCCAATTCCAGCGACCAAGACAAACCGCTACAGGTTGGCGGGCTCCGGTGCGCCAGGTCAAGTGAGAGTCAAATAAATGTGATCGCACACTCTTTAATTTCGACTTATTCGGCTTGTCGTGCTTGACTCTGCCGGGTCAGGCCTTGGTCAGACCTTGGTCAGACCTTGGTCAGACCTTGGTCAGCGCAGGCCAACGCCAATCGACACCCTGCTCTTGCAGCCAGCGCTGCGTCTGTCCGAAATGGCCGCAGCCAATGAAGGGCACGGGCGCTCGCAAGGCCGACAAAGGGGAGGGGTGATTGGCCTTCAGCACCAACGCGGCGTTGCCATGTTGGCGGCTGGTTGGCTCTATCAGATCGGCCTTGGCCTGGGCATGAGCGCCCCAAAGCAAGTGAACGCAATGGGGGCTGCGGCGCGCCACTTCGGTCACGATCAGGTCAGTCAGGGCTTGCCAGCCCCATTTGGCATGGCTGGCGGCCAGTCCGTCTTCGACAGTCAATGTGGTGTTGAGCAACAGCACCCCTTGGTCGGCCCAAGGCATCAGGCTGCCTTGCTTTGGCAAGGCCCACCCCAGATCGCGTTGCAATTCCTTGTGAATGTTGCGCAAGGACGGCGGCGGTTTAACCCCCTGCGCCACCGAAAACGCCAGCCCCTCGGCTTGGCCGGGGCCGTGGTAAGGGTCTTGGCCCAAGATCAGCACGCGCACCTCTTGGGGTGCCAAATGGGTCAGGGCCCGCAACGGTTGGGGCGGATAGATGCAAGCGCCGGCATCGAGGCGCGCTTGCAAAGCGCGCAACAGGGCCTGGCCGGCTTGGCTCTTCCAGAAGGTCTGCAGCAAGGGCTGCCAATCTGGGTGTGCCGGCCAATCGGCGGGGTCGGCGCTGCGCAGGCGCGGGGTGACAAGGTCGACCGCGCACGGTGATGGGAGCGCAGCGAACAGATCACCCGTGGTGTCCGTCGACTTGGTTTTGTTTTTGCTGCCCTTGGGCCGGCCCACCGTCTGCCTTTCAGTGAAACAGATCGGCCAGCGCGGCACCGGGGTCGGTCGCGCGCATGAAAGCTTCGCCGACCAAGAAGGCGTGCACACCGGCTTGGCGCATGCGCTGAACGTCGGTCTGTTGCAAGATGCCGCTCTCGGTGATCAAGAGCTTGTCGGCGGGTACGTCGGCCATCATGCCCAGTGTGGTGTTCAGGGTCACTTCGAAGGTGCGCAGGTTGCGGTTGTTGATGCCCAGCAAGGCGGTTTTCAGTTTCAGCGCCCGCTGCAACTCGTCTGCATCATGCACCTCGACCAGCACCGCCATATCGAGGTGCCTGGCTACCGCTTCCAACTCATTCATTTGCGAATCAGATAAGCAGGCCGCGATCAACAAGATACAGTCGGCACCAATGGCGCGGGCTTCAAAGACTTGGTAGGGGTCGACCATGAAATCTTTGCGCAACACCGGCAGATCGCAGCTGGCGCGGGCTTGCTTCAGGTAGTCATTACAGCCCTGAAAAAATTGCTGGTCAGTCAGCACCGACAGGCAGGCCGCGCCGTGCTCGGCGTAGCTTTGGACGATGTCAGCGGGGACAAAGTCGGCGCGCAGCACGCCCTTGGAGGGGCTGGCCTTTTTGACCTCGGCGATGACAGCGGCCCGGCCATCGGCGATCTTGGCGCGCAAGGCACCTTCAAAGTCGCGCGTCATGACGCGGCTCTCAGCGTCTTCGCGCATCGCGGCGAGCGATTTCTTTTTCAGGCCAGCGGCGATTTCTTCGCGCTTGACGGCCACGATTTTTTGCAAAATATCGCTCATGCTGCGGCCTGTGTGAAGTCGATGAATTGTTGCAGTTTGGCCTTGGCGGCGCCAGACTCGATGGCCTGTCGGGCCAGGGCAATGCCGCCCGCGATGTCGGTGCTGACGTTGGCCGCATACAGGGCCACACCGGCGTTGAAGATGACGATGTCGCGCGGCGCACCGGGCTGGTTGTCAAGCACGCCCATCAGCATGGCGCGCGACTCTTCGGGGGTCTCGACCCGCAGGGCGCGGTTGCTGGCCATGGGCAGGCCAAAGTCTTCGGGGTGGATTTCGTGTTCGGTGATTTCGCCGTCTTTCAACTCTCCCACCAGCGTCGCTGCCCCCAGGCTGACCTCGTCCATGCCGTCGCGGCCATAGACCACCAGCGCGTGCTCAGCGCCCAGGCGTTGCAGGGCCCGCACCTGAATGCCCACCAGGTCGGGGTGGAACACGCCCATCAAGATGTTGGGTGCGCCCGCCGGGTTGGTGAGCGGTCCCAGGATGTTGAAGATGGTGCGCACGCCGAGTTCTTTGCGCACCGGGGCCACGTTTTTCATGGCCGGGTGGTGGTTGGGCGCAAACATGAAGCCGATGCCCGTGGTGGCAATGCTGCCGGCGATCTGCTCGGGCTTGAGGTTGATGTTGGCCCCCAGGCTCTCCAGCACATCGGCGCTGCCGCTCTTGCTGCTGACGCTGCGCCCGCCGTGCTTGGCGGTCTTGGCCCCAGCGGCGGCGGCGACAAACATCGAGCAAGTTGAAATGTTGAAGGTGTGCGAGCCATCGCCCCCGGTGCCGACGATGTCGACCAAATGAGTCGGATCGGCCACCTGCACCTTGGTCGAGAACTCGCGCATCACCTGGGCGGCGGCGGTGATCTCGCCGATGGTTTCTTTTTTGACCCGCAAACCGGTGATGATCGCGGCAGTCATCAAGGGCGAAATCTCGCCGTTCATGATCAGGCGCATCAGGTGCAGCATTTCATCGTGAAAAATCTCACGGTGCTCGATGGTGCGCTGCAGGGCTTCGGACGGGGTGATGGCGTGGCGCTGGGTCATGGGGTTCAACTCTTGGGTTGGAGGAAATTTTGCAACATCGCGTGACCGTGCTCGGTCAGGATCGACTCGGGGTGAAACTGTACCCCCTCAATAGGCAGGCTGGTGTGGCGCACGCCCATGATCTCGCCATCGTCGGTCCAGGCGGTGACTTTCAGCTCGGCCGGGCAGCTGGCGCGCTCGACCGCCAGAGAGTGATAGCGGTTAACCGTGAACTGCGGGGGCAGACCCGCAAACACGCCCTCTTGGGTGGTGGTGATGACGCTGGTTTTGCCGTGCATCAGCTCTTGGGCGCGGATGATCTTGCCGCCAAAGGCCGCGCCGATGCTCTGGTGCCCCAGGCACACGCCCAAAATGGGCAACTTGCCGGCAAAGTGGCGGATCGCCTCGACGGAAATGCCCGCCTCGGCGGGTGAGCACGGCCCGGGCGAGATCACCAGCCGGTCGGGGCGTCGCTGGGCGATGCCCTCGAGAGTAATCTCGTCGTTGCGAAACACCTCGACCTGCGCACCCAACTCGCCAAAGTACTGGACGATGTTGTACGTGAACGAATCGTAGTTGTCGACCATCAACAGTTTGATTTTTGCCATGGTGTTCACTCCAACCCTTCTTCGACCAGTTCGCTGGCGCGCAACAGGGCACGGGCCTTGTGCTCGGTTTCTCTCCACTCCATCTCGGGCACCGAGTCGGCCACCACCCCGGCGGCGGCCTGCACGTACAGGGTCTGGTCTTTCACGATGGCGGTGCGGATGGCAATGGCCACGTCCATGTCACCGGCGTAGCTGATGTAGCCGCAAGCGCCGCCATAGATGCCGCGCTTGACGGGTTCGATCTGGTCGATCAGCTCCATCGCGTGCACCTTGGGCGCGCCCGTCAGCGTGCCCGCCGGGAAGGTGGCTTTGAGCACGTCCATGTTGCTCATGCCGTCTTGCAGCAGCCCCTCGACGTTGCTGACGATGTGCATCACATGGCTGTAGCGCTCGACCACAAAGGCCTCGGTCACTTTGACGCTGCCGATCCGGGCGATGCGCCCGATGTCGTTGCGCGCCAGGTCGATCAGCATCACGTGCTCGGCCCGCTCTTTGGGGTCGGCCAACAACTCCAGCTCGGTGGCCTTGTCTTTTTCGGGAGTGGCGCCGCGCGGGCGGGTGCCCGCCAGCGGGCGGATGATGACCTTTTGCCCCTCGGGCGTGTGCTCGTGGCGCACCAGGATCTCGGGCGAGGCGCCCACCACCTGAAAATCGCCAAAGTTGTAATAGTACATGTAGGGGCTGGGGTTGAGCGAACGCAAGGCGCGGTACAGCGACATCGGGCTTTCGGTGAAGCGCTTTTTGATGCGCTGGCCGACTTGCACCTGCATGAAGTCACCCGCCTCGATCAACCCCTTGGCGCGCTCGACGGCGCGCAGGTAATCGTCTTTGGCAAAGTCGCGCTCGGCCGGGTGCGCCTGACTGGCTTTCAGCGTGGGGGCGCTGACCGAATACTTGAGCAGGTCTTTGATCTCGCGCAAGCGGCGCTTGGCATGGGCATAGGCCTCGGGCTGGGCCGGATCGGCATAGACGATCAAATACAGCTTGCCCGACAGGTTGTCGATGACGGCCAGCTCTTCGCACTGCAACAGCAAGATGTCGGGCGTGCCCAGGGTGTCTGGCGGGCAGGTGTGGGCGAGCTTTTTCTCGATGTAGCGCACCGCGTCGTAGCCAAAATAGCCCGCCAAGCCACCGCAAAAACGCGGCAAACCGGAGCGCAACGCAACTTTGAAGCGCTTTTGATAAGCGGCGATGAAGTCCAGCGGGTTGCCGCTGACGGTCTCGACCACATTGCCGTCGGTCACCACCTCGGTGCGGGCGGCGTCGCCAAAGCCACTGGCGCGCACCAGGGTGCGGGCGGGCAGGCCAATGAAGCTGTAGCGGCCAAAGCGCTCGCCCCCCACGACGGACTCGAGCAAAAAGCTGTAGCGACCCGCGTCTTTGGCGTGCGCCAGTTTCAGGTACAGCGACAGGGGGGTCTCGAGGTCGGCAAACGCCTCGGCCAGGAGGGGGATGCGGTTGTAGCCTTGGCTGGCCAAGCTTTTGAATTCAAGTTCGGTGATCATGATGTCGGGCCTGATGTGGTGTGTCTCGCCGTAGCGGGCGATTGGCATGGTTTGTTTGGGCATAGCCCCGGTCGGGGCCCCTGGGCGTGGGTCGGGGCATTGAGCGCCCGTACCCTGGGGAATGGGTCAGTCAGGCAGGCTGACGCCAGGGCCATGCTCCCCGCCCCAAAGCAGTGGGCAGGGTTGCCAGGGGGGCAACGCTATTGAGCACGGTGATGCGGTTCATGATGGGGGTAGTGTATCAAATGGCAAAAGGAAAATTTTGGGGGGAATTTTGGGGGCACCCTCTTGGGCTTCGGCCCCCTACGTCGATATGTGCATTGTTACGGTTTTAGTAACTGGTTTTGCGGGGTTTGAAAGGCTGAATTTGGGTTTAAATCAAGGCGTCCACTTTTCCCTGCTTGGCCATGCCCTCCCGCGCTCATGACACCTCTTATAAGCAGTTGTTCAATTCACCTCGCATGGTGCACGACCTGCTTCGCGGCCATGTGGCCCAGGCCGGGCTTGGGCCAATTGCCCCAGATGGCATCGAGCCTGTGCCGCCGAGCTTTGTCACCCCGGGGTTGCGCTCCAAGCACAGCGACCAGATATGGCGTGTGCGACTCGCCAACGGCGGTGAAGTCTATGTTGTGCTTGAGTTCCAAAGCCGACTGGACCCCGCCATGGCGCTGCGCACCTGCCTCTATAGCGCACTGATCTACGACGCCCTGCTGCAAAACAAGATCATCCATCCCGATCAGACGCCATGGCCTGCCGTACTTTGCATCGTCATCTACAACGGACGGCGTCGCTGGCGCGGTAGCCCGCACCTGCATGACTGCATCTGGCAGTCGAAGTCTGGGCTATTACGCCGGGGGTTGTTGCGCCACTGTTATGTGCTGGTAGACATCCACGCACAAGATGAGCAAAATATGCAGACCAATAACTTGGTGTCTTTGCTCATGCGGTTCGAGCGGACCCAAAACCAACAAGAGTTTGCTGACTTCCTCAAGCAACTCAACCAGCTGTTACCGCACACCGGCGAGCTGAGAAGTCAATTCGCCAGGTGGCTCGTTGAAAAAGTCGGACCTGACAGTACGTGGGCCCAAATGACTCAAGATGTACTTTTCAATCAAGGGGAAGTCATGTATCTGGCCAAACGATTTGCCGCATGGGATCGGAAGATGGAGCGCAAGGGGGAGAAAAAAGGTGAGAAAAAGGGCTTGCAAAACACTCTGAGCAAACTGCTAGAAAAACGCTTCGGTCCAATTGACGCACAGACGGACCGACGCATACAAAAAGCCAGCCTGAAACAACTGGATGCTTGGGTGTTGCGCTCGGTCGACGCCCGTACCGTGTCAGAGGTGTTTGAGCAGGCGCATTTAAGGGGGCGCTGCAAAGTCTGCGCCCAGATGGGGTCAGGCGGCAAGGCCGCAGATCTCATCCAGACGCGCCACGGTCTGCAACGCACCCAAAGCCCGCAGATCAGCCCCGTGGTGATAGCCATAGGTCACCAGCACCAGCGGGCAACCTGCGGCTTGCGCCGCATGCGCGTCGTGGATCGAGTCGCCGATCATCAACGCCCTTTGTGGGTCGGTACTGAGCACCTCGCAGGTTTTGAGCAAAGGCATGGGGGCGGGCTTTTTGCGGGGGTAACTGTCGCCCCCGGTCACATGGTCAATGTGATGGTCCAGGCCCTTTTGGCGCAGCAACTCGCGGGCGAATGCTGCCGGCTTGTTGGTGACTCAGGCCAGTGACCAGCCCCATCGTTTCATTTGCTCCAGCCCTTCGACCACGCCGGGGTAGATGCGGCTGTACAGGCCGTTGTTGGCGCGGTAGTGGGTTTGGTAGAGCTGCCAGGCCTGGGCTTGGCGCTGATCGAGTTCATGGCCCGCCAGGTCGGGGCACTGCAGGATCAGGGCACCACGGATCAAGTGCTCACTGCCCCGGCCGTTCAGTGATTCGACCTGCTGGTGTGTGAGTGGCGGCAGGTTGAGGTCGGCCAGCATGGCGTTCAGGTTGACGGTGAAGTCACCCAGGGTGTCGACCAGGGTGCCATCGAGGTCGATGAGGACGGAGAGGGGGGTCATTATTTCTTCACCGATAAAAAGTGCTTGTCTGCACAGTGAGGTGTGGCGTGTCAGTGCAAGCTACCGGGATTTGCTGAGTGAGCGCATGACACGACGATTTTCACTCATTAATGAGGCTTGCGGCATCTTTGAGCATCATTGACGGATCAAGCGAGATTTGACCATGTGATTAATTTATGGAAAAATGGCTCATTAATATTGCATAAAACAATGACCAGACTTGTTAATGAGTCATTTTCATGGTTAAACCCATCTCTCGCCCCTATTCCCAGTACAGCTTGAGTGCGCTTGAGCTGTTGGGGCATCTTGTGCGTGAGGCACGCCTGAACAAAGCATTGACCACCACTGACTTGGCTGCGCGTGCAGGCATCTCGCGTGCCTTGCTCCAACGGATTGAGCGCGGAGACCCAGGTTGCTCGATCGGTGCGGTGTTCGAAGTGGCCGCCATTTGTGGTGTGCCTCTGTTCGAACCAGATCAGCGACAGTTGACCACCCATTTGGCATTGCATCGAGAAAAAATGGCTTTATTACCCAAAGCCGTCCGCGTCCGCATGAAAGGGGTGAAAGATGACTTCTGATGCCAACGCCATCTACTCAGAGGCATACGTCTGGGTTTGGTTGCCGGATGCAGCAGAGCCCGTTGTCGCAGGCTTGCTCACCCAGCAAGGCCAGCAGTTGGTGTTCAACTATGGCCGCAGTTATCTGGCTCGCCCGGATGCCATGGCCTTGTATGCCCCGGAGCTACCGCTTCAGCCGGGCATGATCCGCCCGATCCCTGGCTTGAACATGCCCAACTGCCTGCGCGATGCATCGCCCGACGCTTGGGGTCGACGTGTTTTGATCAACCGTAAATTGGGGCTGAAGGGGGTAGAAGCTGACTTGGTTGAACTTGATGAGTTGACCTATCTGTTGGAGTCCGGGTCGGACCGGATTGGGGCGCTGGATTTTCAGCAATCACCCTCTCAGTATGTGCCCAGACAGGCGCATCAGCCGACGCTGGATGAGTTGCTCATGGCTGCGAAAAAAGTAGAACAAGGCGTTCCACTCTCACCCGAGTTAGCTCAGGCCATGCTGCACGGGACCTCCTTGGGGGGTGCACGCCCTAAAGTGTTGCTGAACGATGGTGATCGGAAGTTCATCGCCAAATTTTCTGCCAGCAACGACCTCTACAGTGTGGTGAAAGCCGAATTCATGGCGATGCGCCTGGCACACAAGGTGGGACTGGATGTGGCGAAGGTACATTTGCGCACGGCCATGGGAAAAGATGTCTTGCTCATTGAGCGCTTTGACCGGGTTTGGCATCAGGACCATTGGCGCAGGCGTGCCATGGTGTCTGCGTTGACCCTGTTTGAGTTGGACGAAATGATGGCCACCTATGCCAGTTATGAAAAACTGGCAGAGATCATTCGCCATCGCTTCGTCCATCCAACAGCCACCTTGCGTGAGCTGTTTTCCCGGATGGTCTTCAACATTTTGTGTGGCAATACCGATGATCACGCACGCAACCATGCAGCGTTCTGGGATGGTCATCAGTTGGCTTTAACGCCCGCCTATGACATTTGCCCCCAATCGCGTGCAGGCCAGCAGGCTTCGCAGGCCATGCTCATAGACGGCGGCGATCGCAGCAGCCAGATCGCCACCTGCATTGCAGCTGCCCCGTCCTTTTTGCTTGGAACAAAAGATGCGATGGCCATCGTCAACCATCAGGTCGGCGTGATCGAAAAAGAATGGCCGTCCATCTGCGATGAAGCGAATTTGAGTGAAATGGATCGGGCCTTGTTTTGGCGACGGCAATTCTTAAACCCGTTTGCCTTCTTGAATGCGCCAGAGGGTGTCCGTATTCCCGCTGGCGACTAACACCAGAGCCTTGCCGTCAGCAAGAAGCAGCGAGCTGACAAATGGTTGTCGCCACCAGTCACCGGAAATGAGCCTCTCCCCTCACTTCAACCGCTCGTTTTGCGGGTACAAAAACTTGCGCGCTTCAGCGTCGAGCTCGGTTTTGAACACATGGCGACTCTTCAGCGCCTCGGCACGCTGCGCGGCGGGCCGTGCGTTGATGGCGTCGAGCAGGCGTTTGACATTGGGGTACTTTGACCAGGTGACGTCGCCCGAGCCCAGCACATACGGGACCATGCGGGCCCAGCCCCAAAACGCCATGTCCACGATGCTGTATTGACCGCCGACCATGAATTCGCGCCCGGCCAGGTGCTGTTCGATCACGCGCCAGTGGCGGTGGGCTTCAAAGTCATAGCGGTTGAGCGCATATTCTTTGGGCTCGGGCGCCACATGCCTGAAATGCACCGACTGGCCCGAGAACGGGCCCACGCCCGTGGCGATGAACATCAGCCAAGCCAGTGTTTCGGCACGCGCCGGGCTGGCGGCGTCGGTGGCGACAAATTTCTTTTCGCGGTCGGCCAAAAACAACAGAATGGCATTGCTGTCAAACACGGTGGCGTCGCCGTCGACGAGGGCGGGCACTTTGGCATTAGGGTTGATGGCCAGAAACTCGGGCTTGTGTTGTTCGCCTTTGCGGGTATCCACGGGGATGGCCTCATAGGCCAGACCCAACTCTTCGAGCAGCAGTGCCACTTTCATAGGGTTAGGTGCTGCGTTGTAGAAAAACTTCAGCATGGGGTCTCCGTGGGTGGTTTTTTCGTTTCAAAGATGAATGATGTTACTGGGGGCATGGTCCCTGTGCAATCGGCACTATCACCCACGCGCCACTCTGGACTTCCACCCCGCCTTGCGATAACTTTGACGCGTCGTCTAGGAGGTGCGCCTGGATTGGCAACCGTACATCAAGGCCAGCTGGGAAATGGTGGTGGCCGCTGAGGGCAACACGCAGACCATGTTGGAGGAAGAGCTCGAGGCCTATCTGGTGCAGATGATGGCGCGGCATTTTCGCAACCAGCGCATCCCGCCCGAGATCGTCTGCCTGGAGCTGGCCAAAGCCCGCCATGCCCAAGATTTTCGCGACATCGGCGATGGCTGTCTGTTTGTCGATGCCTGGCGCATCAAGCCCGCCCGCCTGGTGGCCAAAGATTACTATTTGGCGCTGGGTCAGATCGCTTATGGCCGTGCGGCTTTGTTCTCCAGGCCGGTTGATGCCTTGTTTGAAAAACTGAGCAAAGAGTTCGCCACGCTCAGCCGTGTGCTGGCGGGGGTACGGCAATTGGCGGCTTGAGGGGCAGTGGGGCTCAGGGTCCATTCATGTTCAGGCCAGCGCCTGACGCATTTTGTCGATCACGGCTTTGTAATCGCTCTGCCCAAAAATCGCGCTACCAGCGACAAAGGTGTCGGCACCGGCGTCGGCGACGCGGCGGATGTTGTCGGCTTTGATGCCGCCATCGACCTCCAGACGGATGTCGCGCCCGCTTTGCTCGATGCGTTTGCGGGCCTGCTCGACTTTGCGCAGAGCGCTGTCGATGAACGACTGCCCACCAAAGCCGGGGTTAACGCTCATGATCAAAATCAGGTCGATGTCGTCGATCAGCCAATCGAGCACGTCGAGCGGTTCAGCGGGGTTAAACACCACCCCGGCTTGGACTCCACGGGCCTTGATTGCTTGCACGCTGCGGTGCGCATGGGCGCTGGCGTCTGGGTGAAAGCTGATCAGGTCAGCGCCCGCATCGGCAAAAGCGGCAGCCAGGGCATCGACCGGCTGCACCATCAAGTGCACGTCGATCGGCACGGCCCGCCCATCAGGGGTTTTGGCATGGGGTTTGAGCGCCTGACAGATCATGGGCCCAAAGGTCAGGTTGGGCACATAGTGGTTGTCCATCACATCAAAGTGAATCCAGTCGGCACCGGCGGCAATGACGCTTTGAACCTCTTGGCCCAGGCGGGCAAAGTCGGCGGACAAAATCGAGGGGGCGATGCGGTAGGTCTTGCTCATGCCCCGATTATCCTCTGTCCCAATGCTGTCACATGACAAGGGTGTTGCGCGATGGGTTGCGAGGTTTTGTTAGACTGGCTCAACGATGTCATTTAAAGCAATTCATCTGAACCATGGGTGAGTTTGAACTGATCAACAGTTATTTCAAACGCCCGACCCGCCATGCGGTGTTGGGCGGCGGGGACGATTGCGCCTTGATCGCCCCCGGCGCTGGCCAACACCTGGCGATCTCGACCGACATGCTGGTCGAGGGTCGGCACTTTTTGCCCACCATCAGCCCCGAATTGCTCGGCCACAAGGCTCTGGCGGTGAATCTCAGCGATCTCGCCGCCTGCGGCGCCAAGCCGGTCGCCTTCACCCTGGCGCTGGCGCTGCCACGCGCCGACAAACACTGGGTCGAGCGGTTTTCGCGAGGGCTGTACGACCTGGCCGAGCGGCACGCTTGCGAGCTGATTGGGGGCGACACCACCCAAGGCCCGCTCAACATCTGCATCACCGTGTTTGGCGAGGTGCCCTCGGGCCAAGCCCTGCTGCGCCACGCCGCAGAAGCGGGCGACGACATTTA
Organism: Alphaproteobacteria bacterium; assembly: GCA_030054175.1. GTDB lineage: Bacteria > Pseudomonadota > Gammaproteobacteria > Burkholderiales > Burkholderiaceae_C > Limnohabitans. The sequence continues at coordinate 11,964 of JASGCM010000030.1, forward strand.
TATCAGCGGACAAGTGGGGGACGCCCGCATGGCACTGGAAGTGTTTCGCGGCAAACTCAGCCTGCCTGCCGAGGCCTTTGAGCGCTGCCGCGCCCGCATGGAACAACCCACCCCGCGCATCGATCTGGGGCTGGCACTGCGCGACATTGCCCACGCAGCCATCGACGTCAGCGACGGCCTGCTGGGAGACCTGGGACACATCTTGCAACGTTCAGGCGTGGGGGCGACGGTGCAGACCACCTGGACCGAGGGCAGCCCGGCCATCAGCCCTGACCTGCTCACGCTGCCCGAGGCACGGCGGCTGGACATGGCGCTGGCCGGGGGCGACGACTACGAGTTGCTGTTTACCGCCCCCAAGGCAATGCGAGAGCGCGTGCATGCAGCAGGCCACGACTGTGGCGTGCCCATCACCTGCATCGGCGAAATCACCGAGCAGCCGGGTTTGCGCCTGCTCGACCTGCATAGCCAGCCGCTGTTGCGTCGCTTCGCATCTTTCGATCATTTCGCATGAGCCGTGCCCGCTTGCTCAAACACCCTGCGCACCTCATTGCGCTGGGCTTTGGCAGTGGACTCAGCCCCGTGGCGCCCGGCACCAGTGGCACGCTGTGGGCCTGGGCTTCTTTCCTGGCGATGCAAAGCTGGTTTGACAGCATCACCATCGGCTGGATCATCCTGGGGGCCTTGCTGCTGGGTTGGTGGGCTTGCACGGTCAGCGCCGAGTTGCTGGGCTTGTCTGACCCGGGCATGATCGTTTGGGACGAGGTGGTAGCCTTTTGGATGGTGTTATGGCTTTGGCTGCCGGCCACTTTCATGGGGCAGTTGGCGGCTTTTTTGCTGTTTCGATTCTTCGACATGGCCAAGCCTGAGCCGGTGGGTTGGGCCGACCGATTGTTTAAAAGCCAGCGCGGGTGGGTGGCGGGCTGGGGCATTTTGTTCGATGATCTGGTTGCGGCCTTTTGCACCCTGCTGGTGTTGTCGCTGGCCGTGACTTGGGGGTGGGCATGACAACGATTGAGACATTGGCGACGTGTTTGCTGCACCGAGGCTGGATGCTGGTCACCGCCGAGAGTTGCACCGGAGGTCTGGTGGCAGCGCGATGCACCGACTTGGCGGGTTCTAGCCTGTGGTTGGAGCGTGGTTTCGTGACCTATTCCAACGAGGCCAAGCACGAGATGTTGGGTGTGGACACGCAACTGATCGAAACCCATGGCGCCGTCAGCGAAGAGGTGGCTCGGGCCATGGCGCTGGGGGCTTTGCGTCACTCGCGCGCGCAGGTGAGTGTGGCGCTGACGGGGGTGGCAGGCCCCGGGGGCGGCAGTCGCGGCAAACCGGTGGGCAAGGTTTGGGTGGCCTGGGCCACGCCCAGTGACAGTGGCCCAACACTGGGCGCCGATACCGCTTTCGTCAAAACCCAGCGTTGCCTCTTCACGGGTGACCGAGCAGCAGTGCGCCTGGCCAGCGTCGAGCACGCCATCCAAGGCCTGATCGCCTTACTCAAATAATTGAGGAAATTGGGGTCAGAAATTGGGGTCACAGAAATTGGGGTCAGACCCCAATTTGTGGTTGCTTTCAAGCCACACCGATGACGGGGATGTCCAGTCGGGCCAGGAGGTTTTTCAGGGCCAAAACATATTTGTCTTTGCTGTAGAGCACGGCTCGGTGCTCGACCGCAAGGTCGATGAATTTTTGATCGTCGGGGTCTTTGCAGGTATAAGGCGCTTTGGCCGCGACCGGGCACAGATGCGCATGCGCATCAAAGTGCGCAAGCAGGCTGTCGGGGGTGATGCCGCGCTGCGCCGCCTTGGCCATCAATTGCTCGTAGCGCAGCACACGGGCGAACTCCTCGCGCATTTGGATCGTGGCCAGCCAACGGAACTGCTGGTGAACCAAGCCCTGAGCCAATTCACTGAAACGCGGATCCTCGAACAACCACAGGTCGAGCAAGACGTTGGTATCCAGCACGGCCGCTGCGGAAATTGGGGTCAGACCCCAATTAATGCCAAATTGGGGTCTGACCCCAATTAACGCATCTGGAAGCGGAAGAGGCGGCATTCGATGGGGCCGTTCCAGAGGGGGACGCGGCGGTTTTCTTTCAGGCGCATGCGTCCGGGCAGTTTGAGGTCGGGGGTGAGGATCCAGGCAGTCCAACCAGGGTAGTGTTCGCGCCAATGCTGCGCCAGTCGCAAGAAGAAGTCGCCTTCGCCTTCGACGATAGCTCGTTGGCGGCCTGCGACACCAGCGGCCTCGATGCGCTCACCATAGGGTGGGTTGAGCAGCAACACGCCGGGGCGCTCAATGGGCGGGTTGCGTTGCAAGGCGTCGCCACCGCGAAAGTGCACGGCGTGTTCGACGCCGGCGCGTTGGGCGTTTTGGCTGGCGAAGTCAACCATTCGAAAGGCGACATCACTGCCGTGGATTTCGGCCAGCGGCGGATGCTGGGCGTCGATGGCCTGCCGGCGCAAGGCTTCCCAGACGTGGCTCTCGAACGGGAGCAGTTTTTCGAAGCCGAAGTAGCGTTGCGAACCGGCCGCAATGCCGCAGGCGATTTGCGCCGCCTCGATGGCGATGGTGCCGCTGCCACAGCAAGGGTCGTACAGGGGCAGGCCTTGGGTGACGCAGGGGGGTTGACCATCGAGCGATTGGCTGTAGCCGCAAGCGGCCAGCATGGCAGCGGCCAGGGTTTCTTTCAAGGGCGCGTCGCCCTTGTCGGCGCGCCAGCCGCGCTTGAACAGCGGCTCGCCAGAGGTGTCAATGAATAGACTCAGGTGCTCGCTGGTCAGGTGCGCGTGCACGCGGGCGTCGGGCCAACGGACTTCCACACTGGGGCGCTCCCCCTCGCGATCGCGGAAGCGGTCGACCAAGGCGTCTTTGACGCGCAAGGCAGCAAAGTTCAGGCTTTTGAGGGGGCTGCGCTGAGCGGTGATGTCGACCTTGAAGGTTTGCCGGGTGCCAAACCACATCTCCCAGGGCACGTCGCGAGCCAAGGCGTAGATGTCGTCTTCGCTGCGGTAGGGGCCATGTCGCAAGCGCACCAGCACGCGTTGGGCCAGGCGCGAATGCAAATTGAGCAACATCACCTCGCGCCAACTGGCTTGCACGGCCACACCGGCGCGCTGGGCGCTGACCTCTTGCGCGGGGCGCTGCAAAATGGCGGCGACTTCGGTAGCCAGCAAGGGCTCGACCCCGGCGGCGCAGGGCAAAAATAGAGAGAGTTCGTTCACAAGGCCTTGCGCAGGTTGGTGGGTGGGATGCGCAGCGCTTCGCGGTATTTGGCGACGGTGCGGCGGGCACAATCGATGCCCTGCTCTTTGAGCATGTCAGAGAGCTGATTGTCCGACAAGGGCTTTTTGGGATTTTCACTGGCGATGAATTGCTTGATCAGGGCGCGCACGGCAGTGCTCGATGCGTTGGCGCCAGTCTCGGTGCCCAGACCCGAGCCAAAGAAGTACTTCAGCTCGAAAGTACCCATGGGGGTGGACATGTATTTGGCCGTGGTCACTCGACTGATGGTCGATTCGTGCAAGCTGAGCTCGTCGGCGATTTCGCGCAGCACCATCGGGCGCATGGCCAACTCGCCGTGGATAAAGAAGTTGCGCTGACGCAGGGCAATGGCCTGGCTGACACGCAAGATCGTGTCAAAGCGCTGCTGGATGTTTTTGATGAACCAGCGCGCCTCTTGCAACCGCTGTTGCAAACCGGTCACGGCTTCGCCTTTGCCGGCGCCCTTCAAGGCGTTGGCGTAGATTTCTTGCACGCGCAGCTTGGGCATGACCTCGGGGTTGAGCATGACCCGAAAACGCGGCTGGCCCTGGCGGTCGTTGCCTTGGCGTGTGACGATGACGTCGGGCACGATGATCTGGCGCTCGACATCGACGAAGCGTCTACCCGGCTTGGGCTCCAGTCGGGCAATCAGCGCCAGAGCGGATTTCAGCTCAAGCTCGCTGCCCCCTACGGACATGGCCAACCGCTTGAGGTCGCGCTTGGCCAGCAGTTCCAGCGGATGGCGGCACATGGATAGCGCCAGCTCACGCAATTCGGGGGCGACATCATGGTCGGTCATGGCCTGCAATTGCAGCGTCATGCATTCGGCCAGATCGCGCGCACCCACGCCCACCGGCTCCATGTGCTGCAACAGTCGCAGCGCCATTTGCAGTCGCGAGACCAACTCTTCAAAGGCCTCCAAGGACTCATCGTCTTCCGGGGGGCCACCTTGCAAATTGGCGGCCAGGTCCTCCAAGCTGTCTTCCAGATAGCCATCCTCATTGAGGTTCTCAATCAGGAAACGCAGGGCGGCGCGGTCGGCGTCGGACAAGCGCAAGGACAAGGCCTGGCGATGCAAGTGATCGGGCAGGCTTTCTTGGCTGCGCGCCCACTCTGTGGCGTCAGAGGCGTCGGGATCGGCCGCCGAACTGGGCGGGGCGTCACCGCCCCACTCTATGTCATCGGGGGCGATATCGACACTGCCGTCTCCCTCCCAACCGGCTTCGGCGTCGGGGCCGGCCTCGACCTCGCGGTTGGCATCGACTTCCACTTCGCCCGAGTCCTTGAATTGGGCGTCGCGTTCGTGGTCTGCGTCGTCGCGAGGGGCAGACAAGTCCGACTGGCTCAGGCCAAACTCTTCGCGCTCGGCGGCCTCCAGGTCTTTTTCCAAGAAGGGGTTGTCATCCAGCATCTGGTCAATCTCCTGGTTCAACTCCAGGGTTGAGATTTGCAACAGGCGGATCGATTGCTGCAGCTGAGGCGTCAGGGCCAGATGCTGTGAAACGCGCAGTGACAGGCCTTGCTTCATACTGTCATCACATTCGGAAGTTTTCGCCCAAGTAAACGCGACGCACGTCTGCGTTGTTCACGATCTCTTGGGGGCTGCCCGAGGCCAGCACACTGCCCTCGCTGATGATAAAGGCCTGGTCGCAAATGCCAAGGGTCTCGCGCACGTTGTGGTCGGTGATCAGTACGCCTATGCCACGCGCACGAAGGTGGCCAATGATGCGCTGAATTTCGATGACCGCGATCGGGTCGATGCCGGCAAAGGGTTCGTCCAGCAAAATGAAGCGGGGTTGGGTGGCCAGGGTGCGGGCAATTTCTACCCGGCGCCGCTCGCCACCCGAAAGCGACACAGCATCGGCATCGCGCAGGTGCTCGACCCGCAATTCGCGCAGCAGTTCGTCGAGTCGACGCTCGATCTCGCCGGCTGATAGGGCTCGGCCTTGTTCGTCGTTTTGCAGTTCGAGCACCGCTCGCACGTTTTGCGCCACGCTGAGCTTGCGAAAAATAGACGCCTCTTGGGGCAAGTAGCTCAGCCCCAATCGCGAGCGCTTGTGGATGGGCATGCGCTCGATGGCCTGCCCGTCGATGTCGATGCCACCGCCATCGGCGCGAACCAAGCCCACGATCATGTAAAAAGAGGTGGTCTTGCCCGCGCCGTTGGGGCCCAAAAGCCCCACCACTTCGCCAGTGTGCACAGTCAGCGACACATCACGCACCACCTTGCGGCTGCCATAGGCTTTTTGCAGATGCTGCGCACGCAGGGTGTGTCGGCCTAGGGGCTCGGAGCTGGCCACTTTCACGTCAGTCGTGTTCATGTCAGCGGGCCAGACCTTCCCTGGGTTTGGGGCTGAGTACGGCGCGCACGCGCGAAACGGGCTCGGTGCGCTGGCCACCGCGCGCAGCGCCATCGACGGTGAATTGGTCGTTGAGGTTGTCGTAAACAATGACCTGCCCTTGAATTTCATCGGCCAAGGTGTTGCCACGCAATCGGCGCAGTTCTGCACGACCCGTCAAAGTCACGCGGTCACGCCGACCGTCGAACTCGATGCGCTCGGCTTCGGCTTCCATGAACTCGGCCACGCCTTCGCGCTTTTGCCGATAAAACGCGCGCTCGCCGGCATTGGGCAGCAGCACGCCATGTTGCGTGCCGTCAGGGTCTTGACGAACCTCCAAAGTGTGGCCACGCAACACTATGCTGCCCTTGGTGGCGATGACCCGACCTTGAAAGACGGTGGTTTTTTTCTGTTCATCATGATCGAGTCGATCAGCCTCGATATTCATGGGGCGATCCCGATCGGCTTTTTCCGCCCAGGCCCCGCCCGCACCCATGCTGCCGAACGCCATGACCATGGCACAGCACAGGATGCGATTCGAGCGCCAAATCAAGGCACGAAATTTGCTCAACATGGATGGATTCTAATAACGGCACATTAATTGCATGGATATATCCGACTGCAAGGCCATCTCTTGTGGGTTTGGAGTGGACCCAATTGTTGTTGCGGCGCATCACCTGAAATATCATCCGTTAAATATGAATTCTTTGGTATATATTTTCGACCATGGTGATTTCCACTGGCGAACAGGCTCTGGTTTGGGCTGACGTGACCGAATTCACGCTGGCCATGGAGGCCAGCGAAAGCACCATGGCGAAGCGCATGCTCAGCTGGGTGGATCGTTGCGTGCAGGGGTGGCTGCCCAACTCGGGCGGGCGTTTTTTACAGCAGGCGGGCGATGCCGTATTGTTGGCTTTTGCCGATACCGAATCGGCGTGGCAGGCTGCCGAACATTTGCGCCGTGACTGGCAAGCCCTGACGCGGCTCGATGGTGCGTCCTGGGGGCGTGATTTGCGTGTGGCTTTGCATTGGGGACGGGTTTGGCAAGGTCCCCAAGGCTATGTGGCGCACAGCCTCAATCAACTCGCGCGCTTGTCTCAGGAAGTAGTGGCGGGACGGGTCTGGATGAGTGAGGCGTTTTGGGTCAGGTTGTCCGACACCCGCCAAAGGAGTTGTGAAGACTTGGGATGGATGCATTTCAGGCACTTGGACTCACCCATTCGCGTCTTTCAGGTGTGTGGCCCAGAAAGTCACACCGCCCGCAGCGGCGACGCCTCGCCTGATCTCAGCGGGCCGCGACCCAGGCTGGTGGTGCAAAGTGCCGCCCGCACAGGGGCTTTTGAGTGGACGCAGGCGATGACCGAAGCCTTGCGGCTGGATCCCGAGTTAGAGGTCTCAGCCCTGGCGCCGGGCGCGCAAGAATTGGCGCAGGCCATATCGACCCTGCGCATGGCGCATGCCGATTACCTGCTGTGGTTCCAACCCGCCCAGGGCGGGCGAGCACGGGTGGTCTTGTTGGCTGCCCCGTTGGGATTTGAAGTGGCGAATTGGGTAGTGGCCGCCGAGGGAGCGCAAGAGATCGACCCGGGCTTGGGTCGGGCCACGCGGCAGGCCTGGCGTCGGCACGCGTCGGCTTGCGCTCAAAGTCAACCAGCGCGGTCCTTGAGTCACGGCGTATTGCGCCATGCCGCATTGAGCCTGATGCACGCGGGCCAGTTGCGTGACTTTGATCGAGCCCACGAATTACTGGAGGTGTGGCACGAGCGCTTCAAGCGCAGCGCCGAACCCTTGATCTGGAAGGCGCTTTGGCAAGTGATGCGCCATACCCGAGGTCTGCCGGGCGCATCCATACAGGCGGCCAGAAAGCATGCATCAGAGGCCTTGAGGCTAGAGCCCGAACATCCGCACGCCTGGGCCGCCAAAGGCTTTGTCTTGGGGCATTTGGAAGGCGATGCCCAAGGGGGTTTGCGCGACTTGGAGCAGGCCCAGGCCCTGAAGCCAGGTTTTGTCTGGAGTGGGGTGTATGGTTCAGTGCTGTGGTGCATGGCGGGTGACGCCCGCCGTGGCCTGAACGAGGCTGGTCTGGCGCTGTCGCACTTGTCCACCGATGGATTGGCCGACTATGCCTTGGGTTTGGCTGGACATGCGGCGGTTTTTGCGGGGCAACTGCCCCAGGGTCTGCGCTGGCTGGAAGCGTCGTGGCGCGCGCAGCGGTATCACAGCCCCACCGTGCGCATGTTGGTGGTGGCGCATCAGATGTTGGGCCACTTGGCCACGGCGCGGCTGTTCTTGCGCGAGTTGCATCTGCTTGAACCGCAGTTGACGGCGCGATCGTACCTGGCGCGCAACCGCGCCGGACATGCGCGACGTGCCGAGATGGCGCACTGGATGATCCAGGCCGGATTACCCCGGAAATGAAACGGATGGGAATGTCATACGCCCATAGTAGCGTGCCCCGGACCTATAATCTGACCATGATCCGAGTACAAGAACATTTGCGCCTGGCACTGGTCGAGGTGCTCGAAGGCTTGGCCCCCGGCCAAGGCCCAGCGGCTGCCTTTGAAAAACCCAAACTTGCCGCCCACGGCGACTTGGCCATCACGGCCGCCATGCAGTTGGCCCGCCCCCTGAAACAAAACCCGCGCCAGTTGGCGCAACAGTTGCAAGAGCGTTTGCAAGCCCATCCGATGTTCGTCCAGTGGGTGTCGGGCATCGAGATCGCCGGCCCCGGTTTTTTGAACCTGCGCCTGACGGCCAGCGCCAAGCAGGAGGTGGTGCGTGAAGTGCTGGATGCGGCCGATGGTTTTGGTCGTCGCGCCGACAATGGTCAACGGGTGCTGGTGGAGTTCGTGTCGGCCAACCCGACCGGACCGTTGCATGTGGGCCATGGCCGACAAGCGGCACTGGGCGACGCCATTTGCAATTTGCTGGCCAGTCAAGGCCATCGGGTGCACCGTGAGTTCTATTACAACGATGCCGGTGTGCAAATTCAGACCTTGGCGACATCGGTGCAGTGCCAGGCCCGTGGTTTGAAGCCCGGCGACGCCGATTGGCCCGAAGCGGCCTACAACGGCGACTACATCGCCGACATCGCGCAAGATTTTCTGGCGGGCAAAACGGTGCAATCCGATGACCGGTCATACACCGCCAGCGGCGAAGTGAACGACATCGATGGCATGCGCCAATTCGCGGTGGCGTATTTGCGTCGCGAACAAGATTTGGACCTGAAGGCCTTTGATGTCGCGTTCGACCAGTACTACCTCGAGTCGAGCCTGTACACCACTGGCCGGGTCGCGCAGGCCGTGGAAAAACTGATCGTCGCCGGCAAGACCTACGAACAAGACGGGGCGCTGTGGCTGCGTTCGACCGACTACGGTGATGACAAAGATCGGGTGATGCGCAAAAGCGATGGCAGCTACACCTACTTCGTTCCTGATGTGGCCTACCACATCACCAAGTTCGAGCGCGGTTTTGAACGCGTGGTCAACATCCAGGGTACCGACCACCACGGCACCATCTCTCGCGTGCGCGCCGGATTGCAAGCGACGGGCGTGGGCATTCCAGTGGGTTACCCCGACTATGTGCTGCACACCATGGTGCGGGTCATGCGGGGCGGCGAAGAGGTGAAGATCTCCAAGCGCGCGGGCAGTTATGTGACGCTGCGCGACCTGATCGATTGGACCAGCAAGGACGCGGTGCGGTTTTTCCTGCTTTCACGCAAGCCCGACACCGAGTATGTCTTCGATGTCGATCTGGCGGTGCAAAAGAACAACGACAATCCGGTCTATTACGTGCAGTATGCCCATGCACGCATTTGCTCGGTGCTGGCCAAGGAAGAAGGTTGTAAGCCGGCCGATCTGGCCAGGGCCGATCTGACCCCATTGGAAGGAGACGCGGCTCAAAACCTGATGCTGGAGTTGGCGCGTTACCCCGAGGTGCTGCGCATGGCGGCTGCCGACTTCGCACCGCACGACATCACTTTTTATTTGCGTGATTTGGCGGCGGCATACCACAGTTATTACGATGCCGAGCGAATTTTGGCCGATGACCCAGGCGTGCGCCGTGCCCGCCTGGCGCTGGTGGCGGCCACTGCACAGGTGTTGAAAAATGGTCTTCGTATACTGGGCGTGTCTGCGCCGGAGCACATGTGACATGACCCACCCCCGACACCCTTCTTTTGGCGGCACCTTTCTGGGCCTGGTGATCGGCTTGGTACTGGGTTTGCTGGTGGCGCTGGGCGTGGCCATCTATGTCAGCAAGGTGCCCGTGCCTTTCATGAACAAAGGCGCCAACCGCGGCGCGGACCCCAGTGCGGCCGACACCGAAAAGAACAAGGACTGGGACCCGAACGCGCCGCTGTACGGCAAGAATCCGGTCAAGCCGACTGAAAAACCGCAGGAAGATGGCGCCAAAACCAACCCGGTATTGGCCCCTCCAGCGGTGGTGGGCATGCCCCAAGACAACAAATCGGAAGACCCCTTGGGCGACTTGGCGCGTGAGCGGGCCAACGCACCCGATCCCTTTCAGTATTATGTGCAAGTCGGGGCGTTTCGAAGCGCCGAAGAAGCCGAAGGGTTGCGCGCCAAGCTGAGTCTGGCTGGCTATGATCCCAAGGTCACCGTGCGTGAAGTGACGGGTCGACAATTGCATCGGGTTCGCATCGGCCCCATCGAGAGCAAATCCGAAGCGGAAGAAGTGCAGCAAAAACTCAATGCCGCCAAGATGGCTTCGGCCTTGGTGCGCGTGCAAAGATAAACGAGAAAGATCAGCATGATCAACCGTCGTCAAGCTTCGCTGGCCGTGGCCGTCACCGTGGCATGGGGCCAATCGGCCCTGGCACAACCCTTTCATGAAGGCATTGAATTCGCCACCCTGGATCAACCGGTGACCACAGAAGCCGGCCCAGGCAAGATCGAAGTAATCGAGTTCTTCTGGTACAGCTGCCCGCACTGCAACGCCTTCGAGCCCGCCTTCAAGCAATGGATAGAGCGTCAGCCCAAAGATGTGTTTGTCAAGCGGGTGCCGGTGCGCTTTCGCGATGACTTCGAGCCGCAGCAGCGCATGTTTTACGTGCTGGAAGCGCTGGGCAAGCTCGAGCCCCTGCATGGCCGCCTGTTCCAGGCCATCCATGTCGAGCGGCAGTCCCTCTCGGGTGCTGATCAACTGGGCCAATGGGCGCTCAAGCAAGGCATCTCCAAAGCCGACTTTGACCAGGCGTACAACTCGTTTGGCGTGGTGTCCAAAGCACGCCGCGCTACCCAATTGCAGCAGGCTTTCAAAGTCCAAGGTGTGCCCTCACTGGGCATCGCCGGACGTTATTACACCGACTTGTCCATGGCCAGCGGCATGGCGCGGGCGTTGCAAATCGTTGAGACCCTGATCGTCCAGGAACGCGGTCGCAAAAAGTAATCGGGGAGCGGCATCAGTCGCTCAGCCCGAAGCCCGGGCGCGAGAAGGCGTCGCGCAAAAAGTCCATCCAGAGCCGCAGTCGCAAAGGCAGGTGTTTGCGCTGAGGAAATACCACGTAGACCCCGTTGGGGGGTGCTGCATAGGCGTCCAGCACCGTCACCAAGCGACCGGACTCGATGTCTTCGCTCACCTCCCAGGTGCTGCGCCAGGCCAGCCCCAAGCCAGCCAGACACCAGGCATGCAAGACCTGACCATCAGAGCAGTCCAGCGGTCCGCTGGGTCGCAGGTGCGTGATTTCGGGCCCGTGGTCGCCAGGCAGGCTGAACGCCCAACCTCGGGTTTGAGAGGCATCGCTGGACAAGGTCAGGCAGTGGTGGCGATTCAGTTCTTGCGGATGCCCGGGCGTGCCGTGCTGAGCCAAATAAGCGGGGGTGGCGACGCACAGGCGGCGGTTGTCGGCAAGGCGCACACTGACCAGGGACGAGTCGGGCAAATCGCCCACCCGCACGCCGCAATCAAAGCCTTCGGCGGCCAAATCGACCACCCGGTCGCTGAGGTTGAGCGACAGCGTGACTTTGGGGTGAAGGGCGCGAAAGCGAGGCACCAGCGGAGCAATGTGGCGCCGGCCAAAGCCGGCTGGAGCCGTTACGCGCAAGTGACCACTAGCTTGCACCCCACCGGCGCTGACGCTGGCCTCGGCGCTGGCGATATCAGTCAGCAGGCGCAGGCAGTCTTCCAAAAAAGCGCTGCCCTCTTGAGTCAGGTTGATGCGGCGGGTGGTGCGCACCATCAGGCGCACCCCCAAATGTTCTTCCAGGCTGTCCAGGCGACGGCCGATGATGGCCGGAGCCACGCCTTCGGCCTTGGCGGCAGCCGTCAGGCTTCCTTTTTGAGCCACGGCGACAAACGTCTCGAACGCCTTGATTTTGTCCATGGGGCAATTATCGGCTTTCTTGTGCGGCGTCAGAAAACGGAGGGGGCGAGGGCGCTAACATCGGCGCTGAATCCGTTTCATGAGGAAGGAAAAAACATGTCCATACAAACAGTGGGTATCGTCGGTGCGGGCACCATGGGCAATGGCATCGCGCAGGCTTGCGCGGTGGCAGGGCTGAAGGCCATCATGGTCGACATCGCCGAAGCGGCGGTCCAAAAAGGCGTGACCACCATCGGCAAGAGCCTGGACCGTCTGGTCAGCAAAGACAAAATCAGCGAGACCGACAAGGCCGCTGCTTTGGCGTGCGTGGTGGGTAGCACCCGTCACGAGGATCTGCAACAGGCTGACTTGGTGATCGAGGCCGCCACCGAGAACCACCCGGTCAAAATCAAAATCTTGCAGCAGCTCGACCAAATGCTGCGCCCCGAGGTGATTTTGGCGTCCAACACCTCATCGATTTCGATCACCCAACTGGCGGCTGTGACGCAACGTGCTGACCGCTTCATAGGGATGCATTTTTTCAATCCGGTGCCGATGATGGCGCTGGTCGAGATCATCCGTGGCCTGCAAACCAGCGACGCCACCCACGACGCCGTGCACGACCTGGCCAAACGCCTGGGCAAATCCCCGATCACTGTCAAAAATGCCCCCGGCTTTGTCGTCAACCGCATTTTGGTCCCGATGATCAACGAGGCATTTTTCGTTTTGGCCGAAGGCTTGGCCACTCCAGAAGACATTGACGCCGGCATGCGGCTGGGCTGTAATCACCCGATCGGGCCCCTGGCCCTGGCCGACATGATCGGGCTGGATGTCTGCCTGGCGGTGATGGAGGTGTATTTGGCGCAGTTTGGCGACAGCAAATACCGGCCCTGCCCGCTGCTGAAAGAAATGGTGGCCGCTGGCCGACTGGGCCGCAAGACCGGACAAGGCGTCTACCACTACGCCTGAAGCTCAAGGTCACCAGCCCGGCGCAGAGCGGGTACCCTCAGAACGCCAGCCCCACACGGCGCACGGTGCGCCAACGCAGACAGGAGACACGCATGAGCAGCAGCATTTACGACCAAGGTCTGAACAAAAACGCGGCCAACTTTGTGCCCCTATCTCCACTGAGTTTCATCGAGCGCAGTGCAGCGGTGTTTCCTGATCGGGTGGCCTTGATTTACGGCGAGCAGCGCCAGAGCTGGCGCCAGACCTACGAGCGTTGCCGCCGCCTGGCCAGTGCGCTGGCGCGTCACGGCGTGGGTCGTGGCGACACCGTAGCGGCCATGCTGCCCAATGTGCCCGCCATGTACGAGGCCCATTTTGGTGTGCCCATGACAGGCGCGGTGCTCAACACCCTGAACACCCGGCTGGACGCCGAGGCGATCGCCTTCATGTTGCAACACGGCCAGGCCAAGGTGCTGCTGACCGACAGAGAGTTCTCGGTGGTAGTCGGCAAAGCACTGGGGATGATGGGTGCGAAACGTCCGCTGGTGATCGAGGTCGAGGACGAGAGCGCACCTGCCGGAGCGGCACAGGGCAGCATCAGCTATGAAGCCCTGCTCGTGCAGGGCGACCCGGCCTACGCCTGGCAACTGCCCGATGACGAGTGGGACGCGATCGCGCTGAACTACACCAGCGGCACCACCGGCAACCCCAAGGGCGTGGTCACGCACCACCGGGGCGCCTATTTGAATGCCACCAGCAATGTGGTGACTTGGGCCATGCCGCACCATGCAGTCTACTTGTGGACCCTGCCCATGTTCCACTGTAACGGCTGGTGCTTTCCGTGGACCATGGCGCTCAATGCCGGAACCAGCGTGTGCCTGCGCCGTGTTGACCCGGCGCTGATCTTTCCGCTGATCAAGGCGCACCATATCACCCACATGTGTGGCGCACCGATTGTGTATAGCATGTTGATCAACGCCCCCGCCGAATTGCGCGCGGGCATCGGCCACACCGTGCAGGGCCTGATCGCCGGGGCCGCGCCACCGGCGGCGGTGATTGAGGGCTGCGAAAAAGCCGGCATCGACATCACCCATGTCTATGGCTTGACCGAGGTGTATGGGCCGGCGGCGGTGTGCGCCAAACAACCCCAGTGGGCCCATCTGGATTTGCCCGAACGAGCCATGCTCAATGGCCGCCAGGGCGTGGCCTATCCACTGCAAGAGGCGGTGCGTGTGCTCGACCCCGAAACCATGCAGCCGGTGCCCGCCGACGGCGAGACCATGGGCGAGATTTTCTTTCGGGGTAACATCGTGATGAAGGGGTACCTGAAAAACCCGAAAGCCACCGCCGAGGCGTTTGCCGGGGGCTGGTTTCACACCGGCGACCTGGCGGTGATGCACCCCGACGGCTACATCAAAATCAAAGACCGCAGCAAGGACATCATCATCTCGGGAGGCGAGAACATCTCGTCGCTGGAGGTGGAAGACGCGCTGTGTCGTCACCCCGCCGTGATGCTGGCGGCGGTGGTCGCGCAGCCCGACGCCAAATGGGGCGAGGTGCCCTGTGCGTTTGTCGAGATCAAGCCCGGCGCGGCGGCGCAAGAGGGCGAGTTGCTGGAACACTGCCGGGGCTTGCTGGCGCGCTTCAAGGTGCCCAAGAAAGTGGTGTTTGGCGAGCTGCCCAAGACCTCGACCGGCAAGATTCAGAAATTCATGCTGCGCGACCAGGTCAAGTCGGCCAGCGCGATCGAATAAACAGGTGCCACCGTGAAGTGGGCCTTGCTGTCGGATGTCCACGCCAACCTGAGCGCCTGGCAGGCCTGCGTGGCGCACGCACAGACGCAGGGCGTGACACATTGGGCGGTGCTGGGCGACCTGGTGGGCTACGGCCCGCAGCCTGCCGAGGTGGTCGATGCGGTGAAGGCACTGCACAGCGGGCGCGGCGCGGTGGTGCTGCGCGGCAACCACGAAGTGCTGGCCCTGCGCGGGGCGCACGGCGAGAGCATGGGGGCGCTGACGGCGCAATGGACGCATGGGCAACTGGGGGCCGAGCGGCTGCAATGGCTGAGCGCGCTGCCGCTGACCCATGTGGATGGGGCACTGATGCTGGTGCACGCCAGCGCCGATGCGCCCGAGCGTTGGCATTATGTGGAAGATGCGCGGGGCGCGGCACGCAGCCTGGATGCCGCCCTGGCCGCGTCAGCGGCGGTGCGCTATGTGATGGGCGGGCATGTGCACCACCAGACGCTGTATTACCGCGGGCAGGGGCAGCAGTTGTTGCCCTTTAAACCCACACCCGGGGTGGCGGTGCCGGTGCCGGCCCATCGCTGCTGGGTGGCGACCATCGGCTCGGTGGGGCAGCCCCGCGACGGCGACACCCGCGCCGCTTACGCCACGCTGGATGTGTCGCGCCAGCAGCTGTGTTTTCATCGGGTTGCGTACGACCACCTGGCCACAGCACGGACGGTGCGTGCGGCCAGCCTGCCCGAGATGCTGGCCGAGCGGCTGGAGCGCGGGCGCTGAGGTTTTGGGCCCTGTTCAAGTCATGGTGAATCATCATCATTTCTGCCATGACCAACCAGCCCTCTGCCCTGCGGAAAAAGCCGCATCAAAGCCTCTATAGTGCTGCACTCCGACGGGCACTGCTTGGGTGAAAACTGCCCCCACAAAAACCTCATCGGTCTCCTTCTTGTCTGAATTTCATGCCTTTGATGTGAATGCTTCACAGTACCAGTGATATATACAAAACGGGCAGCGATTTCTACGATGCCCGTCATGAAACATTCCATCAACCCCAAAGTGGATTGCGTGTTCAAAGCCCTCTTGGGCTCTGAAGACAACCGCCATCTGCTGGTTCACTTCCTCAATGCCATTCTGGGTGCAGAGTTGCCCGCGCCCATCACCTCGGTGGAGCTGCTCAACCCCACCAGGGATCGCGAGTTTGCCAGCGACTAAATGCACATCGTTGACGTCAAGGCACGTGACCTTTCGTCCCGCATGTTTCAGGTTGAAATTCAGATGCTGCGCGAACACGATTTGCGTCAGCGCATGATCTACTGCTGGTCTGACCTGTACGTCAAGCAAGTCTTCAGCGGGGATCACTA
Organism: Alphaproteobacteria bacterium; assembly: GCA_030054175.1. Lineage (GTDB taxonomy): Bacteria > Pseudomonadota > Gammaproteobacteria > Burkholderiales > Burkholderiaceae_C > Limnohabitans. Next base: position 27,937 of record JASGCM010000030.1, read on the forward strand.
CGACAGGCTGCAACCCGCCTACAGCATCTGGCTGGTCAACTCTGTGGTCACGCCGCACGACCCGGTGCCCATCCACCGTTACAAGCTCAGAGACGAGTCCAACCAGACCCTGATCGAACACAGCGGTATCTGGCTGATCGAATTGACAAAATACCAACTGGGCGAAGTTGTCACCGAGGAGCAAAGGTGGCTAAAATTATTTGTCGAGGGCGAAACGCTGGACGATGTCAACCTGCCCGAGTGGATGCAAACCCCTGAAATGAGGAAAGCCATGAAGGTTCTACAAGATTACTCTGAAAAAGAAGAAAACTACCACATGTAGGCTTCACGACTGGACTATCAGCGTGTCCAGCAGGCGTTAGAGAAGGATGCACAGAGAAACAAGGCCGAGGCAGAAAAAAACAAGGCCGAGGCAGAAAAAGCGCTGCAAAAGATTGAACTGCTCAAGCACAAAACCGCGCAAGCCGAGCAACAACTTCGAGCCGCAGAAGAAGAGATTGCGCGACTGAAGTCTGCCATGCGCTAAAGCCACCGCACACGACCGCCAGCGCGAGCGGGTTGGACGGTGTGCTGGCCATGTTCATTCGCCGCACAGGCAGCATCACTTCATCGAGTGCAACCCAATCATGTTGCCCTCGGTGTCGGTGACCAGGGCAATGAAGCCGTTGGGGTCGATGGACATCTTGGGCTTGAACACCTGCCCCCCATGGGCCACGGCCCGTGCCGCCTCGACCGCACAATCGTCACACGAAAAATACACCAGCGTGCTGCCCCCTGATGGGCAGCCGGGCATGTGCACCAGCGCCCCAGAGGCGCCATAGCCATCGGGGCTCATGGGGAAGGCCCACATCGTCATTTGTGCAAAGCCATTCTGGTTGGGGTTGTTCAGTGGGGTGAGTGGCATTGAAGAGCCTGTCCGGAATTTTGTGTGTGAGGCATAACATGTCAAAAAGGAGCATGTATGCCGAGCAAGACGAAGTTGAAGAACGCAGCCATTGCCGCCAGATCGGCAGGGCAGCTTCGAGCCGCTGCTGATCCCCAAGCACGAGCGGCGCTTC
>JASGCM010000013.1 GCA_030054175.1 Alphaproteobacteria bacterium
CATGGCATCCCGATTTTGGGCGAAACTTGCACGCAGCGAGTTTTGCAGAGCTTCCTTAAAAACTCACCCTTACGGGGCAGGGTTGTAAAGTGCGGGCCCTGCAGGTGTCCTGTACTGCGGTTGACTTGGTGTGAGTTGCTGTTCGTTGAACTGGAGTATGTCCGCAAGTGGTGCGGTGCCCCGGATCGGTCGGACGTGGTGGACAACGGCGGGAAGTGTCTGGGCCGCTGTGGGGGTAGTGCGCATCATGCAGTACGTGAGTTTGGTGTACCAGGATTTGTGGGCGGGCAAAGTCATTTTGGCCAACCGACTGTTGCCCTCGATCTTGCCGATCGTGGTCTACTTTGGCGACACACATTGGAGCGCCCCCACCGACATGGCCGAGTTGGTGCCGACTTTGCCGCCGTCGTTGTCGGCCTATGACATCCAAGTGCGGTTTTGGCTGGTTGATCTGAGCCAGCCTAAGCCAGATGGCACACAGGACAATGTGCTGAGCGCGATGATGGAAGTGGCGCACTTGAGCGGCAGTGACATGCTGGGGCATGCCGTTGTCAAGCTCAGGGGGATGTTGCAAACAACAACGCGAACTATTATAACATGTGATCGATGGCCTGACTGCGATGGGAAAAAGGCAGCGAAGGCTCGACTCGGGTGCGTGGGAACAACTGTTGACAAGGGATGAGGACAAGCCGCACTTCAAAATGGGCATCGAGAAGATGCTGGAAGAAAAATTTGACCAGGGTCTGTTAGAAGGCCGAGAAGAAGGCCGAGAAGAAGGCCGGATCACCGGACAATGCCAGTATTTTCAAAAGATGATGGTGATGCGGTTTGGGCCTTTGCCATCCGAAGTGCTGTCCAGGATTCAGCAAGCCGATGCGACTCAGCTGGAGCGCTGGGGTCATCGCCTCTTTCACGCCCAGTCGATGCAGGGCGTTTTTGCTGATGTTGGAGTCACTCGAATTGATATCAAGCCCACCCGCCCATCTGTGGCTATGATCTCTGCCAAAGGAAACTGATATGGCTTACAGCCTCGATTTGTCCGGTCGCGTGGCGTTGGTCACCGGCGCATCCAGTGGGCTAGGTACCCAGTTCGCCAAGACCCTCTCACGCGCCGGTGCGGCCGTGATCTTGGCCAGCCGACGGCTGGATCGCTTGAAAGATTTGCGCAGCCACATTGAGGCCGAAGGGGGCAACGCCCACGTCATCGAGCTTGATGTCACCGATACACATGGCATTGCAGCGGCCATCGCCCGGGCCGAGGCCGAGGCCGGCCCGATCGATATTTTGGTGAACAACTCCGGCGTCAGCACCACCCAGCGGCTGTTGGATGTACAGCCGCAAGACTTTGACTTTATTTTCGACACCAATGTGCGCGGCGCGTTTTTCGTCGCCCAGGAAGTGGGCAAGCGCATGGTCGCGCGTGCCCGCAACGCTGAGGTCGGTGCCTACCCGGGAGGCCGCATCATCAATATCGCCTCCATGGCGGGGCTCAAGGTCTTGCCGCAGATTGGCGCCTATTGCATGAGCAAGTCCGCCGTCATTCAAATGACCAAGGCGATGGCGCTCGAATGGGGGCGCTTTGGCATCAATGTCAACGCGATTTGTCCGGGCTATATCGATACCGAAATCAATCACCACCACTGGAGCACCGAGCAGGGGCAAAAACTCATTCATATGTTGCCACGCAAGCGGGTCGGGCAACCGCAAGATCTGGACGCCTTGCTGGTCATGCTGGCCAGCGGCGAGAGCGGCTTCATCAACGGCGCAGTCATCGCAGCCGACGACGGTTTTGCCCTCTGATATGGGGTTGCCGTTTTCTGCTGGGCTCAGTTCAGGTGCATCACGTCAATCACAAAGTGTTGCCCGTGTTGCGTTGGGCATGGACTTCGTCAAAAGTCTGGCGTGTTCGATCCCAGGCTCTGTCTACCGCAGACTGGACTGCATTTGAAGTTGACGGGTTGTCAAACATTTGGCTGAGATGTCCATAGGCCAGTGTGTTGGTTTGAATGACTTGTTGGCGCTTGGCCATGATCTGGTCATATTCGGGCAGTGGTGTGCCATTTCCATCGACGGTTGGCCGTGTGTCCGAGATGATGGAGCGGAAGGTTCCCACCGATTCGGGCAAGGAATGCCCGCCATCCATGGTGAGAAACATCATGGTCCCGGCAAAAGCATCCTGTAGGTTGAACGATGGATTCTCTTTTTGCATCTGCAGGTACATGAAGCTCATGATGTTGGTAGAGCCCGAGGGTCCATTCACAGAGTTCATTTCTAGATCCAGGGCATTTGCGTCAAACGCTTTGATATTTTCCATGTCTAAGGTTGACTTACCTTGAACATACAAGCCTTTGCCCCAATGGTCTCCACCAACCAGCTTGGGTTGATGGGCCAAAGCGGTGCCATAACCGCTGGTTTGTTGCGGTTTGAATTCGACACCCTGAGATCTCAATTGACTCTTGTCATTTTCATCCAGACTGGTATGTGTCAACAGAAATTCCGCGTGCTGATCAGGAAGACTGGCGAGGTAGGTGCGATGGTCGGCAAAGAGGGCGGCAACTTGAGGATCCAGCGGGTGCATGTGCGACTCAAGCGCGGTGAGTACGGCCCCCAGTTTGGCAGGCGTATTGGCATCTAAAGAGTACTGGTCGAAAATGTCACGAATGTAGGCATGTCTCTGGTTTTCGATGGCTCTTGCTTCGGGTTTGTACTTCGATGTTCAAAGATGCCTCTAAGCTGATCACTTATCACACGTGCCGCATCCGTCTGAATTTTGGTGCCATTCGCATCACGCTGCGAGCGTGACGGCATGATGGTACGGGCGTAGTTTTGATCGGCTTGGGTCATCCAGATCGGGTAATGGGTTCTTGGAAATGAAAGAGAGGCTTTGACGCCTAACCAGGACATTTTGAGCGCTTCGTAGCCATTGGGACGCATGGGCTTGAGCATGGCTTTTAAATGAGCCATGTCGGGCTGAGCCAGAAATTTGGCCACATCGGGTGTTTCAGCATGCCATGGTCGCGGATCAAGAGACAGGTTACGAGCCAGTTGTTTCAGGAAATTCTGCTGCGCCTCTGGCGGCAAGCCAGACACATGCTTGAACAGAAAACTGCCTGTTTGCAATGCAGCGTTGATCACTGGGTGTGGTGGGTTCTTGACCAATTCATGAACCAGAGCTGACTCGAACTGACGGCCAAACGTATTGTCGTAATTTTGGGAGATTTCTTTGTGTTTGCTGGCTTCCTGTGCCAAGACCTTGGCCGACGCAGAAAGATGGGGCAGATCTTGACCGAACTGTCTGGCTATGAAGTTCAGCAGCACGGGGGTTGGTTTATTGCCACCGCTCTTGAAATTGAGCCAGTGATCTTTGACCAGATCCAAACCGGCCTCGATCTTTTTGTGCAATTCGGGTGGGGCCGTTGCAAGAGCGCGTTCGAGTTGGCCGCTGACATCCAGCAGGATTTCGCGTTCGGTGCGTGCGACATCGCGTGGACCTTGCGAATTGGTCTGGGTGAGGGGTCGTTCCATCACGCCTTTTTCCAATTTACCCAAGTCCTTGGCTTTAAGAACCGCCCCCTGCTTGATGTCGATCACTCGACCCAAGTGATCAAAGTTCACTTTGCTCATGAAGCGATTGGCAATGTCCGGGCTGATCGATTTTCCAATCAGATTTTGCCAATGCTCGGGTGCACGCAACTGCGCGGGAACACTTTCTCTTGTTGTTGGGGTTTTGTGGAACTGGTTCATAATCGCGGTGGCGAAACGGGAGGCCACGGACTTCGCACTTTGCAGAAAGCTGGTGTGGTGCCCATCTTGCGAAGGCAACCCAGCCAGGTTGATGCTGGTCACGGAATTCCCCCTGTATGACACCGCTGGCGAAACAATGCTGCTGGGGGACGCCGGGGCTTGTCCAACTAAAGTTGCTGTGGAAGGTGATGCTGGTGCCGTCAGGGTTTGGATCGGTGGAGTTGAAGGTGTAATCATTTGAAATTATTTAATGATGGATTAAGGAATCTCTGCAAAACCCCATGCGTCGTTTCATCCCAAACTCGGGTGCCCTGCTTCGTTGGATCTCTTGCAGGTATCTACGGATATCTGCGGCGAAATCCGCCTTGCATGGCATACCGATTTTGGGCGAAACTTGCACGCAGCGAGTTTCGCAGAGCTTCAATATTATCATGTATTTTGATTTGTGGCTCTCGTGTCTCGTCGATTTGCGGGGAGGCCGAAGGCCTCTGATCGACGTCCCAGGAGGAAGGTCTTCCAGTACCTTACCTGCGTATTCTTCCGTCGAAAAAGGCGTGCCCTCTGGGCAAAGATGCCAGGACTCGAATGCGCAGCGCCGCAGTTTCGATGCGTGATCGGCTCAAGCCCGCGCGGTCTTGGCCACCGCCCGCCACTGGTCGGCATGGTCTTGCAGCCAGCGGCTGGCCTGCTCTGGGTTGCCGCATTGATTGGGATGGAAGACACGTCGAGTGTAGGCCCAAAGTTGCTTGCAATAGAGGCGCACGAAACCATGGCGACCGAAAACAAAGCGCAAGCCGGTGATCAGGGTGCGGGGCTGAAAAAGGGTGCCATCGCGCCACAGATTGTGCAGGGTCTGGCGTGCGGTGTCAGTCAGAAACTGAAACAGAACATAGCTATACCAGCGCATGCGCCACTGGTAGTTGCCACCCAGCTTCACATACAGGTCAAAGGCGACGGCCTTGTGCTCGGACTCTTCGGCGCAATGCCAGCGCCACAAGGTGCGCAAAGGCTCTTGGGCCTGCCGCAACCAGTCGTTGGGCCCATCGGCGTCCGACAAGGTCTGGTCGCCCAACACCGAGGTGAAATGTTCGAATGCAGCGGTGATCGCCAGCTCGTGCATGTACGGGCAACGGCTGTCCTTGAAATACAGTTCTTTGCCGCGTTTCAAGCGACGCTCGATGCGTGGCCCCCAATGATTGACCAGTCCCTGCCGCTCCAGTTGCGCGTTGTACAGCCCGTGCAAGTGCCGGTGGGTGGCTTCCTGGCCAACGAAATCGCACGCCAGTTGCTTGATCGCATCGTTCTCCGGGGTGTCGGCCAGGGCCGCAGCGCCGGCGCGTACCGAGTCGATGAAAAATTGCTCACCCGCCGGGAAACTGAACGACAAGGCGTTGAAGTAGGCGCTGGTGAATGGGTCGCCGGTCCAATGCCGATCGAAGCCTGAGCGCAAATCAACCAATAGGCGGCGGACCGTCAGGTGAGGCGTGGTGTCCTCGAGGGCCTGTTCAGCCAAGTTGGAGGAGTTCATGGATGAGAGTCTAAAAACGAACGACCGTGCTATTTTGCCATGACCCAGTGATCCGTCAAGGGCTGGGGTTATTTTGCTTTGGGCAAGCGGCCCATCACGTAGAACTCCGGGTTGGGCATCATGCCGCTGAAGCTGGCAATGCGGTTGGACAAGCCAAAAAATGCCGTGATCGCGGCGATGTCCCAAATGTCTTCGTCGTTGAGGCCGTGTGCGTGCAGGGCGGCAAAATCGGACTCTTCAACCTGCTCCGAATGCAGGCAGACCTTCAGGGCAAAGTCCAACATGGCCCGCTGGCGGGGGCTGATGTCGGCCTTGCGGTAATTCACAGCCACCTGGTCGGCGACCAGGGGTTTTTTCTCGTAAATTCGCAAAATGGCGCCATGCGCTACCACGCAATACAGACAGTGGTTGGCCGCGCTGGTGGCCGTCACAATCATCTCGCGGTCGCCCTTGGTCAGCCCACTGTCGCGTCCCACGGTCTCGGGCATCATCAGGGCGTCATGGTAGGCAAAAAAGGCCCGCCACTCAGCCGGACGTCGGGCCAGATTCAGAAAAACATTGGGGACGAAACCCGCTTTTTCCTGCACTTGCAGCACGCGCTGGCGAATGTCTTCAGGCAAGTCCTTGATCTCTGGGACAGGGTATCGGTTCATGGCGGCCTTCAGAATTTGCGAGCGACCCAATAGGTGGCGCCTTGCGGGCCGTAGGTTTCAGAATGCATGGTGTTTTTCTCCAACTCGAATTCATCACCAGGTCTCAGTTCCAGGTTTTCCTCGCCGACAGTCAAGCAAAGCTGACCAGTGACGACGATGGCCCGCACCGAAAAAGGGTGGGTGTGTGGCGCTTGCACCGCGTTGCCCTCCCATTTGCGTTCGATCACCTCGTCAAATCCTTCGCCCAGACGTTGGGCGCGGTATTCATCCAATGTGGGCAAGGGCGTCATGGTCAAATTCCGCTGAAAGAGGCTTGAAAGTGTTGTATCGTATCGTTTTTTCCTTCATCCTGCACAGGAGTTCTGCGTGAACAAGATCTATCCTTCAGCGGCCCAAGCCCTCCAGGGCATTTTGGCCGACGGTCAAATGCTGGCCGTAGGCGGTTTTGGACTGTGCGGCATCCCCGAAGCCCTGATCGATGCGGTTCGCGACAGCGCAGTCAAAAACCTGACCGTGATTTCCAACAACGCCGGTGTCGATGACTTTGGTCTGGGCAAATTGCTACAGACCCGTCAGGTGAAGAAAATGATTTCTTCCTATGTCGGCGAGAACAAGGAATTTGAACGCCAATATCTGGCTGGCGAACTGGAACTGGAGTTCACCCCCCAAGGCACCCTGGCCGAAAAGCTGCGTGCTGGCGGTGCCGGCATTCCAGCTTTTTTCACCAAGACCGGAGTCGGTACCATGGTGGCCGAGGGCAAAGAGCTGCGCGAGTTCGACGGTGCAACTTATGTCATGGAACGTTCGCTGGTGCCTGACATCGCGTTGGTCAAGGCCGATGTGGCCGATCGTTCGGGCAACTTGCGATTCAATCTGACCGCACGCAACTTCAACCCCGCCGCAGCGACGGCAGGCAAGATCTGTATCGTGGAAGTCGAACGCATCGTCGACACCGGCGACATCGCCCCCGATGACGTGCACCTGCCGGGCATTTACGTGCACCGCATCGTACACAATCCCACGCCGGAAAAGCGCATTGAAAAGCTGACCACCCGCGATCGCAAATAAGGAGTGAACATGCCCTGGACCCAAGATCAAATGGCGGCACGCGCCGCACAGGAATTGCATGACGGTTTTTATGTCAACCTTGGCATTGGCATCCCGACCCAGGTCGCCAACCATGTGCCCGATCACATGGAAGTCTGGTTGCAGTCCGAAAACGGCATGATGGGCATTGGCCCGTTTCCCACCGAAGACGAAGTCAACGCCGACCTGATCAACGCCGGCAAGCAGACCGTGACCACCATCAAAGGCACGTCCATTTTTGGCAGTGAACAGTCTTTCGCCATGATCCGTGGCGGCAAGATCAATCTGTCCATTTTGGGGGCCATGCAGGTCAGCGAAAAAGGGGATCTGGCCAATTGGATGATTCCGGGCAAGATGGTCAAGGGCATGGGCGGCGCCATGGACTTGGTCGCTGGCGTGCCTTATGTGATCGTGCTCATGGAGCACGTGGCGCGTAAAAAAGATGGCACCGAGGACCTGAAGATTCTCCCCCAGTGCACCTTGCCCCTGACGGGGCAACAGGTGGTGGATCGCATCATCACGGACCTGGCTGTCATGGACGTGACCCCTCAGGGTCTGAAAGTGGTCGAACTCGCCCCCGGCGTGAGCCCCGAGTTCCTGCAATCCAAGACTGGCGTCAAACTTCACTTCTAAGGTCGTTTCACCGTTTTGTCATCTCCGTCTGATATAAACCTGCCCATGACACGCAGGTTCAGGCTTGGATTGGTTGGTTTGGCGTTGGTCCAAGGCATGGCTTGGGCCGCTCGACCCATGGTGACTGACGACGCCAATGTCGTTGACCCGGGCAGTTGCCAGCTTGAGTCCTGGGTCAAACACTCTGGACTGGGAACCGAGCGTTGGGCCTTGCCAGGGTGTAATTTTTTCTTCGATACGGAAGTGTCTTTGGGCAGCTCCAGACAAGGTTCCACCCTGGACGGATCTTCCGAATGGGTGGTTTTTCAGGTCAAAAAACGTTGGATCAAGCTCGAACCTGGTCGTTGGGGCGTTTCCACCACCATTGGACACGTCGACGGTCGCGCCCGAGCCCCTTCGTTACCTGCCAACAGTTTGCTCTACCCGGTGCGCGACGGCTATGTGAACGTGCCCCTGACCTATCTCTCGCACCAAGGCTGGATCGTTCACGTCAACGCTGGCTTCATTCAGCACCAATTCGAGCACAAAAACCGACCCACCTGGGGCTTGGGGGGCGAGTGGCCGTGGTCGGCTCGAAGCTACCTGATTGCCGAGGCCTATGGGGAGTCTGGCACCCGCAGCAAAGTTCAAGTCGGTTTGCGCACCTGGATCAAGCCCCAAAAGCTGCAACTTGACACCACCATCGGCCAGCCGTTCGGAATCGGTGGTGATCAGCGCTGGATCTCCATGGGCATTCGCTGGTTGGGCGATCCGCTTTTTTGAATCCATGGGGTGGCGAATGGGCCATGGATTGATCCAGATACGACCACCTGGCGTTCAAGCATGTCAAAAGGGCGGTCGTTGGGGGTGATGGAGCGGGTGATGGGAATCGAACCCACGTCTTGAGCTTGGGAAGCTCAGGTCCTGCCATTGAACGACGCCCGCAGGAGTCCGATTGTAACTTCGAACCCTTCAGGTGGGTTTCAGGGTGCGCTGCATGGCGCGGCCAGCGCGCTCGAAGTACTTCATCGTTTTGTCGGTACACACCACATACTTGGTGCGGCGGTTGTCGCCTTCAAAATGATGTTCGATCAAGCCCAAACCCATCAAGGTATCGAGTTTGCGATGCAAAGTAGCCGGTGAGGCAATGGTGGATAAGGCCATGGCTTCGGTGACGGTCAGGGCCTGATCGTTGAGTTGGCCCACGGCAACTTCTTCCAACAATCGCCGACACTCCAAATCCATCTCCGGCATGCCCGAGTCGGCCTCCATGGCGCGCAAAACATTCAGAAACCGAAGATAGACTTGATGGGCTTTCATGGGCACCCTAGTTAAATTGATTAACTGATCAATTATAAATTGTTTCATGAATTCATTTTAAGATATTTCCTACGCAAAGATACTTAATTTCTAAGTATTCGTCCATGCCGTGACTGGATCCTTCGCGACCCAGACCAGACTGTTTCACGCCTCCAAATGGCACATGCTCGGTGGCGATGATGCCCACGTTGATGCCCACCATACCGTACTCCAGCGCCTCGCTGACACGGAAAATGCGGCCCACATCGCGGCTGTAAAAATAACTGGCTAAACCGTACTCGGTGTCATTGGCCATGCGGATCACGTCTTGTTCAGTTTCGAACTTGAACACCGGTGCGAAGGGGCCGAAAGTCTCTTCACGGGCGCAGGCCATGTCCGGGGTGGCATGCGAGACCACGGTGGGCTGGAAAAACTGACCGTTCAGGGCTTGGCCACCGGTCACCAATTGGGCGCCTTTGGACAGGGCATCAGAGAGGTGCCGTTTCACTTTTTCGACGGCGGCGGGTTCGATCAGCGGACCTTGCACCACACCGTCTTCAAAGCCGTTGCCCACCTTCAGGGCCTGCACTTTGGCGGCAAATTTCTCGACGAAAGCGTCATAGACGCCTTCTTGCACATAGATGCGATTGGCACACACGCAGGTTTGGCCGGCGTTGCGGTATTTGCTGGCGATGGCCCCTTCGACCGCTGAGTCGATATCGGCGTCATCGAACACGATAAAGGGCGCGTTGCCGCCCAATTCCAAAGACAGCTTTTTGACGGTGGGTGCGGATTGGGCCATGAGGATGCGCCCCACTTCGGTGCTGCCCGTGAACGAGATGTGTCGCACGGTGTCGCTGGCGCAAAACACCTTGCCCACGGCGATGCTGTTGTCGCTGTCGGCGGTCAGCACATTGAGCACGCCGGCCGGGATGCCGGCACGCACGGACAGTTCGGCCGCGGCCAGTGCCGTCAGCGGGGTGAGTTCGGCGGGCTTGATGACCACCGGACAACCGGCAGCCAGGGCGGGGGCGACTTTGCGAGTGATCATCGCCAGGGGAAAGTTCCAAGGCGTGATGGCGGCGCACACGCCGATGGGCTGACGCAAAACCAACAGGCGGCGGTTATTGTCAAACTGTGGCAGCGTTTCACCGTTGACGCGCTTGGCCTCTTCGGCGTACCACTCGACAAAACTGGCACCGTAGACCACTTCGCCTTTGGCTTCGGCAAAAGGCTTGCCCTGCTCGGCGGTCATCATGCGGCCCAAGTCTTCTACATGGGCCATCAGCAGGTCGTACCACTTGCGCATGATGATGCTGCGCTCTTTGCCGGTCTTGTTGCGCCAGGCGGCCCACGCTTGGTTGGCGGCGGCGATGGCGTCTTCAGCTTCTTTCGGGCCCAGGTTGGCGACATCGGCCAATTTGACACCTGTGGCCGGGTCATGTACGTCAAAGCGGGCACTTCCCTTGACCCATTGACCATTGATCAGTGCGTCGGTCTTCAGCAGGGTCGGGTCATTGAGCAGTGACAGGGGTGAGGTTTTCATGTCCATGGGGGTCTCTCCAAATAAGCCAATGAGCATACGCCGCTTACCAAAACCCGCCAAGTGTCGGGGCGACAGGAAACCTATAATTCATCCCCATGAACCCCCAAAAAATGTCCGTGGCGCAAATCCGCGCCTCTTTTCTGGATTTCTTCGCCCAGCGCGGTCACGCGGTCGTGGCATCCAGCCCCTTGGTGCCCGGCAACGATCCGACCCTGATGTTCACCAACTCGGGCATGGTCCAGTTCAAAGACGTGTTCTTGGGCACCGACCGCCGCAACTACGTGCGCGCCGCTTCGGTTCAGGCCTGTTTGCGTGCCGGTGGCAAGCACAACGACCTGGAAAACGTGGGTTACACGGCCCGTCACCACACTTTTTTCGAGATGTTGGGCAACTGGTCGTTTGGCGATTACTTCAAGCGCGAGTCGCTCAAGTGGGCCTGGGAATTGCTGACCCAGGTTTATCACCTGCCCCCCGAAAAGCTGTTGGCCACTGTGTATTCCGAGGACGATGAGGCCTATGACATCTGGACCCGGGAAATAGGCCTGCCGCCCGAGCGCGTGATCCGCATCGGTGACAACAAGGGCGGACGCTACAAGAGCGACAACTTCTGGATGATGGCCGACACCGGGCCCTGCGGCCCATGTTCAGAAATTTTCTACGACCATGGTCCGCACATTGCCGGTGGACCTCCGGGCAGCCCTGACGAAGACGGTGATCGCTACATTGAAATTTGGAACAACGTGTTCATGCAGTTCGAGATGCATGAAGACGGCTCGGTCACCCCTTTGCCCGCCCCGTGCGTCGACACTGGCATGGGACTCGAGCGTCTGGCCGCCATCTTGCAAGGTGTGCACAGCAACTATGAAATTGACTTGTTCGCCACCCTCATTCAGGCCGCAGGCCGAGAAACTGGCTGTGCCGATTTGAACAACCCCAGTTTGCGCGTCATTGCCGACCACCTTCGTGCGACCGCATTCCTGGTGGCCGATGGGGTCATCCCCAGCAACGAAGGCCGGGGCTATGTGCAGCGACGCATCGTGCGCCGCGCCATCCGGCACGGTTATAAATTGGGTCGCAAGACCCCGTTCTTTCACAAGTTGGTGCCGGTGTTGGTGGATCTCATGGGAGAGGCTTATCCCAACTTGGCGAACAACGGCCAACGCATTGCCGAAGTTTTGCAAGCCGAGGAAGAACGCTTCTTCGAGACACTGGAGAACGGCATGCAGATCCTGGACGCCGCCCTCGAGGGAGGTGCGCAAACTCTGCCGGGTGATGTCGCTTTCAAATTGCACGACACCTATGGCTTCCCGCTGGACCTGACCAACGATGTGTGCCGCGAGCGCAGCCTGAGCGTCGATGTCGACGGCTTCAACGCTGCCATGAACCGGCAAAAAGAGCAGGCCCGTGCCGCCGGTAAATTCAAAATGGACAAGGCACTCGATTACCAAGGGGCTGGCAACGCTTTTGTGGGCTACGAGCAACTGGGCAGCACAACCCGGGTGTTGGCGCTCTATGCCGATGGCGCCGCAGTGTCACAACTCGCCCCAGGCCAGACCGGCGTGGTGGTGTTAGAGAGCACACCCTTTTACGCCGAGTCTGGTGGCCAAGTGGGAGATTCTGGGCAACTCATTTCAGGGCAGGCCCGCTTCAGCGTTGAGGACACCCAAAAGATCAAGTCCGATGTATTTGGCCATCATGGGCACCTCTCGGGTGCCGGGTTGAAGGTGGGCGATACCGTCCAAGCCCAGGTCAATACCGCAGCCCGCACCTCGACCATGCGCAACCACAGTGCGACCCACCTGATGCACAAGGCCTTGCGCGAGGTCCTGGGCAGCCACGTGAAGCAAAAAGGATCTTTGGTCACACCTGAGCGAACTCGTTTTGACTTCGCACACAACGCCCCCGTCAGTGACGAGCAGATCCGTGATATCGAAGGACGGGTCAATGCCGAAATCTTGGCCAACGCCGCCACCCAGGCGCGCGTGATGGACATCGAGGCGGCTCAAAAGACTGGCGCCATGATGCTGTTTGGCGAGAAGTATGGCGATACCGTGCGCGTGCTCGACATCGGAAGCAGTCGCGAATTGTGCGGCGGCACTCATGTGTGCGCCACCGGTGACATTGGTCTCTTCAAAGTGGTGGCCGAGTCGGGTGTGGCTGCCGGCGTGCGACGCATCGAGGCCGTCACTGGGGCCAACGCCTTGGCCTATTTTCAAACCCTCGAGAACACCGTGGCCCAAGCCGCCCAGTTGCTCAAAACCCCAGCCGATCAATTGCAGAGCCGCATCGGCCAAGTGCTCGAGCAAGTGCGTTTCATGGAAAAAGAAATCGCTGCCCTCAAGGGCAAGCTGGCTTCGGCCCAAGGCGATGAGTTGTTGGCGCAGGCTGTCGATATCAAAGGATTGAAAGTCTTGGCTGCTCAGCTGCCCGGGGCCGATGCCAAGGTGCTGCGCGACACCTTGGACAAGCTCAAAGACAAGCTCAAGACCGCAGCCATCGTGCTGGCCAGCATCGAAGGCGACAAGGTGCAAATCGCCGCTGGCGTCACCGCTGACAGCGTGGGTCGCATCAAAGCAGGTGAGTTGGTCAATTTCGTGGCGCAACAAGTCGGCGGCAAGGGCGGCGGCAAGCCCGACATGGCCATGGCTGGCGGCACCCAGCCCGCTGCCTTGCCCCAGGCTTTGGCCGGGGTGGGTGACTGGATCGCTTCCAAGCTCTGAGCGCATGAGCCCCGAACCCCACATCCCCGAGGGGGTCAACCACCCGCATGCCATCCGCAGCTTTGTGCGCCGCACGGGGCGAGTTACCACGGGACAGGCCAAGGCTTTTGGGGCCTTGGGCCCATTATTCATCCTGCCCCACCAACCCCAGCCGCTTGATTTCGATCTGGTTTTTGGTTCTGATCAGGTTGGCTCGCCGCGCGTCTTGGAAATCGGCTTTGGCATGGGCGAAGCCACGGCCCACATCGCGTCTGTGTTGCCACACACCCGTTTTCTGTGTTGCGAAGTCCACGAACCCGGGGTAGGGGCCTTGCTCAAGCGCATTGGAGAGCAAGACCTGCACAACATCCGCATCGTCGCCCACGATGCGGTTGAAGTGTTGCGCGATATGCTCCCGCATGCCAGTCTGGATGGCATACACGTGTTCTTTCCCGATCCATGGCACAAAAAACGCCACCACAAGCGCCGTCTGATCCAAACCCCTTTGGTGCATGAACTGGCCTTGCGACTCAAGCCCGGCGGCTACCTTCACCTGGCCACCGATTGGCAACCCTACGCCGAACAAATGCGCCAGGTCTTGGGGGCAGAGCCCTTGTTGACCAACACAGCCAGTCAACCCGATGGATGGGCCGAAAAGCCCCAGTACCGCCCGCTGACCAAATTTGAAAATCGAGGCTTGCGCCTGGGTCATGGGGTGTGGGATTTGGTATTTCGCCGGGCCTGAAACTTGGGCTCAGGATGAAGAGCCCATCACCAGACCGGCTTGCTGCAAAAAAAATTCGGCCTCGCGTCTACAGACCTGCGGGTCGTTCAAGTCAAGAGCCTTGGCGCCGTTTTGCTTCGACAGTTTTTCGCCGTTAGCGCCCAACACCAGCGGCAGGTGCAAGTAACTGGGCGTGGACAAACCCAGCGCCCGCTGCAAGACGATTTGGCGCGCCGTGTTGTCCAACAAGTCTTCGCCGCGCACCACGTCGGTCACGCCTTGATCGGCATCGTCGACCACCACAGCCAATTGATAAGCCCAAATGCCATCGGCACGGCGCAGCACAAAGTCCCCCACTTCCAGGGCCACATTTTGGGCTTGTGGTCCCAATCGGCGGTCGTGCCAATGCACCACCTCGGGCAGATCCAGGTCACGCAAAACCCGCTGGACGTTCAATCGCCAGGCCCGTCCCACTTGCCCGTGTTTCAAGCCTTGGCGGCAGGTTCCAGGGTAGACCGCGATCGCGTGCCGTTCGGTGCTCACGCCAGCTCGGGCCAAGGCCTCTTCGATGTCGCGCCTCGAGCAGCAGCAAGGGTAGGCCCAGCCGCGATCAATCAGTTGCTGCAAAGCCGCTTTATAGCGTGGGGTGCGTGCCGACTGGGTCATCAGTGGGGCGTCGCTGTTCAGGCCCAGGACCCGCAGTTGCTGCACGATCTCTTCGGCTGCACCTGGCACGCATCGGGGTGCATCCAGGTCTTCCATGCGCAACAGCCAGCGACCGCCATGAGCACGCGCGTCTTGCCAACTGGCCAGTGCGGTCACCAGCGAGCCTTGGTGCAAGACACCCGTGGGTGAAGGGGCGAAGCGGCCGACATACATGCGGATCATGGTTCCACTTTAGCGCTTGCTGGCCGGTTCCAGCAGAGCGCGTCGGGTGGTGGGATGCTTCAACTTTTGTAGCCACCACTTCAAAGCCCGACCCGGTGGTGAACCATGGGATTCCGTGTTTCTCCAAGCGTAGCCAATGCGTGTTTCGCGGCGGTTGTCTGCCGACTCGCCGGCCAACAGTCGCTTGGTTCGCAAGTGGGGCTCGGCCATGTGCCGCGGCAAAAACCCTACCCCCAGGCCGCGAAGTTGCGCGTCCAATTTGGCTTGCAGGGTCGGTACCGTCAGCACATCCTGACCCGACTGAACGCCCACGGTCAGGCGGTCGCGTACGGCGCTGTCGGCCACTGCCACCACCCGATGGGCGGAGATGGTTTGTGCGCTCCAGGGCTGCGGCTGATGGGCCAACGGGTGCTCGGGTGCGACCGCAAAGAGGAATTCAACCTGACCCAAGGGCTCTTGAGCCAAACCTGGGAGCGCCATTTGGCTCAGCGCAGTGCCAATGGCCAAGTCGGCATCGCCACGCGCCAGGGCTTCCAGTGTTCCACCCAGGGTTTCTTGACGCCATCGCAGCCGGGTGGGCGCGCCCAGGCTCAGAAACTGCTCACACAAGTCAATGATTGGATCAGACTGAATCAAACCGTCGACCGCCAGAGTCAGCTCGCTCTCCCAGCCGGTCGCGATGCGTTGCACCCGGTTGGCCAGAGCCTCCAGTTCAAGCAAGACGCGCTCACCTTGACGCAACAACTCCAAACCCGCCGCAGTGGGTTGGGCTTGTCTGGAGCGGCGGCTGAACAGCAGCACATCCAGCGATTCTTCGAGCTGGCGGACCCGGTATGTCAGCGCGCTGGGGACCAAGCCCAGTTCCCTGGCTGCCGCAGCGAAACTGCCACTGCGCTCGATGGTGCGCAGCATCAACAGGGTCTGAGGGGTCAGGGCGTCGCGCGACAAGGCCATGGTCAACATTCAAAAAAATTGAATGATGACATCAATTGCCTTCCACGGCAAGACCGATCAATGGCGATAACCTTCTTTCATTCACTACCAACCTCACATGATCATTCTCAGACCTTCTCAGGAACGCGGTTACGCCGATCACGGCTGGCTGAAGTCATTCCACAGTTTTTCTTTCGCCAACTACCATGATCCACAGCACATGGGCTGGGGCAATTTGCGGGTCATCAATGAAGACCGAATCGCTCCGGGTTCAGGTTTTGGCACCCATGGTCACCGCGACATGGAAATCATCAGCTACGTGTTGTCGGGCGAATTGGCCCACCAAGACAGCATGGGCCATGTCAAGTCCATCCCTCCGGGCGATATCCAGCGCATGAGTGCCGGACGTGGGGTGATGCACAGCGAATTCAATCATGCCCCCAGCGCTCAGACCCACTTCCTGCAAATCTGGATCATGCCCAATGCACAGGGCATCGATCCCGGCTACGAGCAAAAAACCGTGCCGAGCCAGGCCAAGCGCGGAAGACTGGCCATGCTGGCTGGCGAGCGGGGTGGAGAGCATGCGGTACGCATCCACGCCGATGCGCAACTTTGGGCGGGCTTGTTTGATGGCACCGAGCAGGCCGAATTGACCTTGACGCCGGGCCGTTGGGCCTATGTGCATCTGATCCGTGGCAACTTGCGTGTCAACGGCCACGAGATCCAAGCGGGCGACGCCTTGAAGATGAAAGACGAGCCCGTGATTCGGATCGATGCCGGACACGATGCCGAAGTGCTGGTTTTCGAACTGGCACCCTGATTATTTTGTTGACTGAATCGAAAGGAAATTTCCATGAGCAAGAACGTGGTGGTATATCACTCAGGTTATGGCCACACCCAAAGGGTGGCCGAGTTTGTCGCCCGTGGCGCACAAGCCGAACTGGTTGCGATCGATGCCGACGGCAACCTGTCTGACGCCGATTGGGCTTTGCTGGACGCCGCCGATGCCATCATTTTTGGCTCGCCCACCTACATGGGCATGGCGTCTTGGCAATTCAAAAAATTTGCCGATGCGACTTCCAAGAAGTGGTTCGCCAGCGCCTGGAAAGACAAGGTGGCAGGCGGCTTCACGATTTCGGCCAGCCCCAGTGGCGACAAATTGTCGACGCTGCAGTACTTCATCACCTTGGCCATGCAAAACGGCATGATTTGGGTCGGCCAGTCGGCATTGAACGATGGCACGGTCAACCGCCTTGGTTCGTACAGCGGCCTGATGGCCCAAGTGGGGCCGACCAGCCCGGCCTCCGAGATTCCTCAGTCTGATTTGGATACCGCCTTGGCTTACGGCCAGCGCGTAGCCCAGTTGGCCGCCCAATTGCGCCGTGCTTGAACAGAGGGTTTCGAGCCGGTCTGCGATCAGCTGCCACTGGGCCGCAGATCGCAGGCCAGGGCTTCACGATCATCAAACACGAAGCAACCACCTTGGTAGTGGGCGTCGCCCACTTCCTCAAAGTACTTCAATATCCCGCCTTCGATTTGGTACACCGAATCCAGGCCCAACACCCGCAAGTAGATCGCCGCCTTTTCACAGCGGATACCGCCAGTGCAATATGAAATCACGGTTTTGTCCCGCAATTCATCCAGATGGTCTTGAGCGGCTTGGGGAAAATCGCTGAATTTATCGAGGCGCCAGTCGATCGCTCCGCGAAACCCGCCATAGTCGATCTCGAAGGCATTGCGCGTGTCCAGGGTGACCACGGGTCGTCCAGCATCGTCGTGTCCTTGGTCCAGCCAGCGCCGCACGGTTTGGGGGGGGACGGCCGGCGCGCGACCCAAGGCAGGGCGGATGGTTGGGTGGTTCATACGGATGATCTCGGATTTGACCTTGACCCGCATGAGCTTGAACGGTTGGGTTTCGGACCAACTCTCTTTGGTTTGCAAAGGGGCCAGGCGAGCGTCACGACGCAAGTCATCCAACCAAGTGCGCACATTCGTGGCGGCACCGGCCAAAAACAGATTGATCCCTTCCGGGGCGAGCAAGACGGTGCCTTTCAGGTCCAAGTTCAAGGCCCGGTCAAGCAAAGCCTGTCGCATGGCAGACGGATCACCCAAGTCGGTGAAAAGATATGCGGAAATATTCAGAATCTGGCTCACGCCCTATTCTATGTCGGCCCTAAAATGTGCCCATGTTCGTCCACCTGCGTCTTCACACCGAGTTCTCCGTCGTCGATGGCACCAATCGCATCGATGAGGTGTTCAAGGTGGCTGCGGCCGATGGGCAACCGGCTTTGGCCGTGACCGACCTGAACAATCTGTTTGGTGCCATCAAGTTCTATAAGGAAGGGCGCTCCAAGGGTGTCAAGCCCATTTTGGGGGTGGAAGTGATCACTGAAGGACTGGGGGCCGACCCCTCCGTCCTGCAACGGGTGGTGTTGCTGGCGCAAAACCATACGGGTTACCTCCATTTGTGCGAATTGCTGGCGCGGGGATGGACCCACCATGTTCACAAAGAGCAAGCGGTATTGCCATGGTCGCTGATTGAACAGCACACCGAAGGCTTGATCTTGCTCTCTGGCGCCCAAGCCGGGTCCCTGGGGCAAGCCTTGTTGCAGGGCGATGAGGCCCGTGCCCGTGAAGTGGCGCTGAAAATGGCTGCGGCCTTTCCACACCGCTTCTACATTGAATTGCAGCGCGCCGGGCGGGCCGACGACGAGGCCCATGTCCAAGCCGCTGTCCCCTTGGCTGCAAGGCTATCGCTGCCGGTGGTGGCCACTCACCCGGTGCAGTTCACTGGCCCCGATGATTACGAGGCCCATGAGGTCCGGGTGTGCATCTCGGAAAGAGAAATCCTGGCCAACCCGCGCCGGGTGCGCAAATACACCCGCGAGCAATACTTCAAAAGCTCGGACCAGATGGCCGAGTTGTTTGCCGATATTCCGTCGGCCTTGGCCAACAGCGTGGCCATCGCCAGACGAAGCAACCTGACTCTGGTGCTGGGCAAGCCGCAGTTGCCCAACTATCCCACGCCCGAAGTCGATGGCCGACGCCTGAGCATTGAAGAGTATTTTCGCTTTGCCTCGCACCAGGGCTTGAGTCAACGCCTGTCGCAGTTGTACCTGGACCCGGCTCAGCGCGAGGCGCAGCGCCCCACGTATGAGGCGCGCCTGGAATTCGAGATCGACATCATCCTCAAGATGGGCTTTCCGGGTTACTTTCTGATCGTCGGTGACTTCATCAACTGGGCCAAAAATAACGGCTGCCCTGTTGGACCCGGACGCGGCTCAGGCGCTGGTTCCCTGGTGGCCTATGCCTTGCAGATCACCGACCTCGACCCATTGCGCTACAACTTGCTGTTTGAGCGTTTCCTCAACCCCGAGCGCGTCTCGATGCCCGACTTTGACATCGATTTTTGCCAGGGCAACCGCGACCGTGTCATCGAATATGTGAAAGACAAATACGGCCGAGAGGCGGTCAGCCAGATCGCGACCTTTGGCACCATGGCTGCACGCGCGGCCATTCGAGATGTGGGCCGCGTGCTTGACATGAGCTATACCTTTTGTGACGGTATCTCCAAGCTCATCCCCAACAAGCCTGGCCAACACATCACCATTGCCGACGCGATCGCCGCCGAACCCCTCCTGGCCGAGCGTTTGCAAAAAGAAGAGGATGTGCGCACCCTGATTGAGTTGGCGCAAAAACTCGAAGGTTTGTCGCGCAATGTGGGCATGCACGCTGGTGGCGTGTTGATTGCCCCTGGCAAACTCACCGATTTTTGTCCGCTGTACCAACAGCCTGGCAGCGATTCGGCGGTCAGCCAGTACGACAAAGACGATGTCGAGTCTGCTGGCCTGGTGAAATTTGACTTTTTGGGCTTGGCCACGCTCACGATTTTGGAGCATGCCCGCGATCTGATTCGCACTCGCCATCAAGGCCAAGAGCACTTCAGTTTTGACCACATACCCTTGGACGATGCGGCCACTTACAAGCTGTTCCAAGATGGCCGTACCGAAGCCGTGTTTCAGTTTGAAAGTCGCGGCATGCAAGGCATGTTGCGCGACGCCCGGCCCAGCCGCCTGGAAGACCTGATCGCACTCAATGCCTTATATCGACCGGGCCCGATGGACCTGATTCCCACCTTCATCGCGCGCAAGCACGGGCGCGAAGAGGTCGAGTACCCGCACCCAATGGTAGAGCCGGTGTTGTCTGAAACCTACGGCATCATGGTCTACCAAGAGCAGGTCATGCAGACGGCCCAGATTTTGGGGGGCTACAGTCTGGGTGGTGCCGACTTGTTGCGCCGCGCGATGGGCAAGAAAAAGCCCGAGGAGATGGCCCAGCACCGGGAAATTTTTCGCGATGGCGCGTCAAAAAATGGCATCAGCCAACCCAAGGCCGATGAAATTTTTGATTTGATGGAGCGCTTCGCCGGCTACGGCTTTAACAAGTCGCACGCCGCAGCCTACTCTTTGTTGGCCTACCAAACCGGTTGGCTGAAGGTGCACTACACCGCCGAGTTCTTCTGCGCCAACCTGACCATCGAACTCGACAACACCGACAAGATCAAGGTCTTGCTCGAGGACGCCCGCAAGATGGGCTTGCAAATCGAGCCCCCCGACATCAACCGGGGTCATCATGTGTTTGAGCCGGTTTGCGATCAACTCATACGATACGGACTGGGTGCAATCAAGGGCACGGGCAAGATGGCCATTGAGGCCATCGTGGCAGCCCGCAACGAGGGCGGCCCTTTCACCAGTCTGTTCGATTTCTACGCCCGCATTGACCGCACCCGGGTGAATAAGCGCACTGTCGAAGCCTTGATCAAGGCCGGCGCTTTCGACAGCATCCAGCTCAATCGTGCAGCCTTGGTCGCCTCCATCGATCGGTCGCACGACTTTGCTCAGTCTCTGTCTGATAACGCCAATCAGGGTGGGCTCTTTGACATGGTCGACAGCCATGCCAGCAGTACCGCCGAGCCTGAGTTGGTCCGCGTCACCCCTTGGGGGGTGAAGGAGCGCCTGAGTTTCGAAAAATCAGCCATTGGGTTTTACCTGTCTGGCCATTTGTTTGACGAGTCTGCCGCCGAAGTGCAGCGCTTTGTCAAACGCCGCATCGATGACCTGGTCGATTCGCGCGAGCCCCAACTGCTGGCCGGCATCGTCTCTGAACTGCGGGTGGTACAGGGCCAGCGCGGGCGCTTGGCCATTTTCAAACTCGATGACAAGTCAGCCAGCATCGAAGCCACCGCCGACGAGGCCACCCTGAATGCGAACCGGGATTTGTTGCGCGAGGACGAATTGGTCATCGTCATGGCCAAAGCCCAGCCCGATCGTTTTTCGGGTGGTGGTCTGCGGCTGAGCGTGCAGCAGGTTTGGAGCTTGGCGGCGGCGCGCTGCCGCTTTGGCAAGTACCTCAGTGTGCAAGTCAACGGCAAAACACCCGACATCGACCGTCTCTTGCGCGAGTTCCCGGCTCAGGTCCAGCACGGGGATGAGGGCGAATTGGTGCGAGGTTTGCCAGTGCGCATCCACTTGCTGCGCGATGGCGCCAGCGCACAAATCCAGTTGGGTGAGCGAGCCCGCTTCTACCCCACCGATGCCGCACTGGCGTCTTGGATGGCGCAGGCCCATGAAGGCCAAGCCCACATTGTTTACGACTGAGCGCAGCCATGTTTTTCACCATCCCCACCCTGATGACTTGGACGCGCATCGTCGCCATCCCACTCATCGTCGGCGTGTTCTACCTGCCGGTGGACACCCCCTTGAAAAATCTGATCGCCACGGTCATGTTCGTGCTTTTTGCACTCACCGACTGGCTCGACGGTTACCTGGCACGCAGACTCAATCAAATCTCGGCCTTCGGGGCTTTCTTGGACCCGGTCGCCGACAAGTTTCTGGTCTGCGCCAGTCTGTTGGTGTTGGTCCATTTAGGTCGTGCCGATGTGTTTGTCGCTTTGATCATCATTGGGCGTGAAATCGCCATCTCGGCCTTGCGTGAATGGATGGCTCAGATTGGCGCGGCCCGCAGTGTGGCCGTGCACATGCTGGGCAAAGTCAAAACCACGGTGCAAATGGTCGCGATTCCCTTTCTGCTCTACGATGACTTGCTTTTTGGCCTGATCGATACTGGAAGTTGGGGCTGGGTGCTGATTTGGGCTGCGGCCATACTGACCGTGTGGTCCATGGTCTATTACCTGCAAAAAGCCTTGCCCATCATTCGGCAGCATTTCTCCTGACCCGGGGTCGGTGCTTGATCTCTCCTGTCGCGACCTCACGCAGCTGGCTGGCCTTGATGCCCGCTGTCTTCGTCATCATCTGGAGCACTGGTTTCATCGTCGCACGCTATGCCATGCCGCATGCGCCCCCGATGAAGTTTCTGATGGCGCGCTATGTCCTGTCGGTCTTGGCGTTCTGCGTCTGGATTTTCTGGGCCAAAGTGCCTTGGCCGCAATCACCGGCCCAATGGCGGCACTTGGCCGTCACGGGAGTGTTGATGCATGGAGGCTATTTGGCCGGGGTCTGGCTGGCGGTCCGCCACGGCATGGGCTCGGGGCTGACTGCGCTGATCGTGGGCTTTCAACCTGTGCTCACGGCCTTGTGGATTTCTCATGGCGGTGGCGAGGTCAGTCGGCGTCAATGGGCAGGTCTGTGGTTGGGCTTTGCCGGTTTGGTTTTGGTGGTCTTGCGCAAACTGGTCGAGAGCTTCGAGGTGACTCCATTCACTCTGGCCATGGCCGTCATGGCCTTGCTCTCCATCACCAGCGGCACCTTGTATCAAAAGCGCTACGTCATGCCTTGCGACGTGCGCAGCGCCAATTGCGTGCAGCTCATGGCGGCAGGCCTGTTGACCCTGCCTTTTGCGCTGCTTGAACCCGACGCCGTGCAATGGCATCCCGATCTGATCGGTGCCATGGCTTGGTCGGTGTTGGGGTTGACCTTGGGTGGCAGCTCTTTGCTCTACATCTTGATCCAGCGCGACGCTGCGGCTTCGGTTTCGAGCCTGATGTACCTGGTGCCACCCACCACGGCCATCATGGCTTGGTTTTTATTTGCCGAGCCCCTCACCCCATTGACCTTGCTGGGCATTGCGCTGACCGCCGCTGGCGTCAGCCTGGTCGTGCGCAAGCCCACTTGAAGCGCGCTGGGCACTTACTCTTAGAATTCAATGCTTGAGATTTCACTCTGAACGGTACATAACATGAGTAAAAAACGCATCGCCGTCATCGCTGGTGACGGCATTGGCAAGGAAGTGGTGCCCGAGGGGGTCCGCGTGCTCGACGCCGTTGCCCGCAAATTCGGCCTCGACCTGCACTTCGACCATTTCGACTTTTCCAGCTGGGACTACTTTGAGAAGCACGGGCAAATGATGCCTGACAACTGGCGCGACTTGGTGGGATCGCACAACGCCATTTATTTCGGCGCCGTCGGTTGGCCCGCCAAGATCGCCGACCATGTATCGCTTTGGGGCTCGCTGCTGTTGTTCCGGCGTGAATTTGACCAGTACATCAATTTGCGCCCGGCGCGCCTGATGCCGGGCATCGTGGCGCCGGTGGTTCGCAGAGACGGCAGCCCGCGTTTGCCCGGTGAAATCGACATGTACATCGTGCGCGAAAACACCGAAGGCGAGTACTCGGCTGTGGGTGGCCGCATGTTTGGTGGCACCGACCGCGAGATGGTCATGCAAGAGTCCATCTTCACCCGCTACGGCGTGGATCGGGTTTTGAAATTCGCCTGCGAACTGGCGCAATCCCGACCGAAGAAACACTTGACCGCAGCGACCAAATCCAACGGCATCGCCATCACCATGCCTTATTGGGACGAGCGTTTGGCTGAGATGGCCAAACAGTACCCTCAGGTACAAACCGACAAATTTCACATCGACATCTTGACCGCTCACTTCGTTCAGCGCCCTGATTTCTTCGATGTGGTCGTCGCCAGCAATCTCTTTGGCGACATCCTCAGTGACCTCGGGCCAGCTTGTACAGGCACCATTGGCATAGCCCCCAGTGCCAACCTGAACCCCGAGCGGAAATTCCCCTCCTTGTTCGAACCGGTGCACGGATCGGCCCCTGATATTGCGGGAAAGGGCCTGGCCAACCCCATCGGTCAAATTTGGTGCGGCGCCATGATGCTCGAGTTTTTAGGTCACAAAGAGGCCCACGACGCTATTTTGGCGGCCATCGAAAAAGTACTGCAGCCCCACAGTGGTGCACCTAAAACGCCGGACATTGGCGGCAAGGCCAGCACTTCCGACCTGGGCAAGGCCATTGCAGATGCGCTTTGATACGGGGCGGGGTTTTTATCGGTCTAAATCCGTTTAGAATCCCCACCCGATTGAGTCAACTTGGTGTTGATTCCATTGACTTGCCGGCATGCCTTGGTTCAAATGCTTGTTCGGTCATTTTTCCCAGCTTGAGCCATCGTTGCTTGGGCTTCATGTGTCAGCTTCATCAAGAGGAAAATTGTGAATAAAACAGAACTCATTGAGCACATTGCCAAGCAAGCCGATATTTCCAAAGCGGCTGCCACCCGGGCTCTCGAGGCCACCATCGGCGCCGTTCGCACCACTTTGAAAAAGGGCGGTTCAGTGTCACTGGTTGGTTTCGGAACTTTTGCTGTTTCCAAGCGCGCCGCGCGCACTGGTCGCAACCCCCGTACCGGCGCTGCGATTAAAATAAAGTCTGCCAAAGTTCCCAAGTTTCGTCCAGGCAAGGCCTTGAAGGATGCGCTCAACTGAGTAGACATTCGGGGGTGCTTAGCTCAGTTGGTAGAGCGGCGCCCTTACAAGGCGTAGGTCGGCGGTTCGAACCCGTCAGCACCCACCACCCCGATGAGGCGAACACGGTTCGCCTTTTTTATTGAATACAGGAAACCCGAATGTTTGATTTTGTTCGTCGCCACACCAGGATCATGCAGTTTCTGCTGTTCTTGTTGATTTTTCCCTCCTTTGTGCTGTTTGGCATCGATGGCTACAACCGCTTCAATGAAAAGGGGGAGAAAGTCGCCGAGGTCGATGGGCAAGCCATCAACCAGGCCGATTGGGATGCTGCGCATCGTCAGCAGGTTGAGCGCCTGCGCGCCCAAATGCCCGGCCTGGATCTCAAGATGTTCGACACCCCACAGGCCAAGTATGGCACCCTCGAGCGCATGGTTCAAGAGCGCCTGATTCAAGTCGCGACCCAAAAGCAGATGATTCAGGTCAGCGACCAACGCTTGGCCAATTTGCTTCAGCAAGACCCCAACATCGCCAGTCTGCGCAAAGCCGACGGCAGCATCGATGTCGAACGCTATCGCCAATTGGCTGCTTCTCAGGGATTGACCCCCGAGGGTCTCGAAGCCCGGATCCGCCAGGACATCGCCCAACGTCAGGTCCTCAGTGGCATCACCGAAAGCGCCTCTTTGCCGGACTCGATTGCCAACCTGACCATCGCGGCTTTTTTCGAGCTTCGCGACATTCAAGTGGCGCGCTTTACACCTGAGGCGCACCGCGCTGGACTCAAACCCACCGAAGACGACTTGAAGGCCTTTTTGGCCAAGAACACGTCACGCTATCAGTTGCCCCAAAAGGCCGACATCGAGTATGTGGTGCTGGATTTGGCCACCGTGGAAAAAGACATTGGCCTGCCCGAAGCCGACCTGCGCACCTATTTTGAGCAAAACCAACAAGCCTTGGCCAGCAAGGAAGAGCGCCGCGCCAGTCACATTTTGATCAATGCGCCCAAAGACATGCCGGCCACCGAGCGGGCCAAGGCCCGCGACAAAGCCATGACCTTGTTGGAACAGTTGAAAAAGCAACCCAAAGATTTCTCTGCCCTGGCGCGCAAGAATTCGCAAGACCCCGGCTCAGCAGTTCAGGGCGGGGATCTCGACTACTTTACGCGTGGCGCCATGGTCAAACCCTTTGAAGACGCCACCTTTTCATTGGACGTTGGGGCATTGAGCGACTTGGTCGAGACCGATTTCGGATACCACATCATCTTGTTGACCGATATCCGTAAGCCCAAGGGCAAAACCTTCGAGCAAGCCCGTCCTGAATTGGAAAAAGAGCTGCGTCGTCAATTGGCCCAGCGCAAGTTTGCCGAAGTGGCCGAGCAGTTTTCCAATTTGGTTTATGAACAGGCCGATACCCTCAAGCCCGTGTCCGACAAACTCAAGTTGACGGTGCAGACCGCCAGTGGCGTCACGCCGCAGACGCGTGCCCAAGCCCATTGGGCGAACCCCAAAGTGCTGGCGGCTTTGTTCAGCACCGAGGCCATCGAGCGCAAGCGCAATACCGAGGCCATCGAGGTTGGACCCAGTATCATGGTCTCGGCCCGCATGACCCAACACAGTCCGGCACGTGCCCTGACCCTGGACGAAGCCAGCGAGACCCTGGTGCGTGACTGGACCCAAGAACGTGCCGCCGAGTTGGCGCGCCAGCAGGGCATCGAAGCCCTGAAAAATTGGAAAGGGCAACCCGCCACGGCCAAGTTCGAGCCTTCAGTGACCGTCTCGCGCGACAAACCTGGTGGTGTGCCGCCTCCGGTACTGGATGCTGCCTTGCGTGCTTCAACAGCTTCTTTGCCCGATTGGTTGGGCGTGGATCTGGGCGAGCAAGGCTATGCCGTGGTCAAAGTCAATCAGGTCCTGCCGGCGCAAAACCTCGAGCAACGCAAGGCCGAGCGCAACCAATTGGCCCAGGCCAGCGCCAATGCCCAAGCCCGGGCTTATCTGGAAAGCCTGAAAGCCAAACTCAAGGCCCGAGTCATCGTGCCCAAGCCCGAAGGAGCCTGAGCCCGCCAGGCGCTATAATCTGAATTCTTCGGTGGCTGTAGCTCAGTTGGTAGAGTCCCAGATTGTGATTCTGGTCGTCGTGGGTTCGAGTCCCATCAGCCACCCCAACCTTTTCTAAGGTCTTGAATTTGCAAGGTTTCCCAGCCAAAAAACTCGCGACAGGTTCCCACTTAGGGTTCCCACATGATCCGAGTTCCGAGGTTGAAGCAAAACCGACACGGTGTTTTTTCACTCCGTGTCATCTGGCAAGACCCCACAGGCAAGCGGCGCGAGACGCTCCACAGCCTAGGCACACGCAGCCCCACGGTTGCCCGTTTATTGGCGCTACAGTTCAACGAAGCACTTGAACGAAAACGCGCCATGACCGAAAAGCCCACTTTCCCCAACCTTGACGAGATTGTCCAAAAGTACAAGTTGGACATAGGGCGCGGCATCATGGAGGCCAGCGACCCCGCCGACCATGAATTGATGATGAAAGCCATCGAGGCTTACAAATCGGTTCACGGCGTGTTTACGCCGCTACAACAGGCCATGAACGCGGGCAGGACTGCCCAACCCCTCACCGAAGCCCCAAAACGCCTTCTAGCCCGTTCTAGCCCCCTCAGCGAGGCATGGGCGGGGTACATCCGCGAAAAGCAGCACGACAACGCCAAGCGCACGATTTACGAAAAAGGGCTTTTGTTCGAGGAGTTCAAGGGCTTGCTGGGGGACTTGGAAGTCAATCTGTACGACAAGCCCACGCTGGTGCAGTGGAAAAACCACGAGATGAACAAAGGCGCGGGAGCCAGCCGCATTAACAAGCGTTTGGGCTACCTGAACGACTTTTTTAACTGGTGTATTGGCAACGGGCACAGCCAGCACCAACAAAGCCCCGTGGAGGGCTTGCTGATTAGCACCAAGGGCAAACTGAAAAAGAAACAAGGGCATTGGAAATCGTTCGAGGACACCGACCTCAAAGCCATTTATGGCAAGGGCTACCTTGACGCTTGTCCCAAGCCTGACCATTACTGGATACCCATCGTGGCCCTGTACTCAGGCGCACGGCTGAACGAGATCGCAGGCTTGCCCATCCAGAACGTGCGCCTCATTGACGGCGTTCACGCCATGGAAATCACCGACACCAAGACCAGCAAGGTCGGGCGCGTGGTGCCCATCCATCAAACCCTGCTAGACCATGGTTTTTGGGATTACGTGGAATACGTCAGGGGTATAGGGGCAGAGCGGCTATTCCCGCACACGGTGGACGGCAACAACGGCTACGGCAAAAACGCCGCCCGTCAGTTTGCGTTATGGCTGGACAAATTGGGCATCCAAGACCGCTTCAAAGTGTTCCACAGCACACGATCCACGCTTATCACCCGCCTACACACCGCAGACGCGAACCCCGCCCACGCCATGCAGATCACAGGGCATGACGGTGTACAGGTTCAAAACATCCACTTCCAGACCTACACGCAGGGAATCGGTTTGGCACAGTTGCGCGACACGCTGAACCGTGTTCATTACGTGCTGGACATGGAAGCCCTCAAAGCCAGCGATCCAGCGTTCAAAGGGTTTTTGAATCGGTGGAAATTGATGGATGTCCTCACGCCCGGGCCTGAAATAGCTCGGGCTGGCAGACAGCACAATCTCACGGCACAGAACCGTGTCCCGGTTCCGCCGCTCTGCACCATCAAGCATGTGCTTGGCCGCTTGATAAGGTGTATTGCCAGCGGCGAGGTGCATCACTATCGGCGGCGGGGCTTTCGGGTCGGCGTTTGGCGGTGGGTTCGTGCGAAGCTGGTGGCCGCTGGCCGCCGCGATGGCGGCCATGGCCTTCGCCTTCCGGCGATCCACCCGCAGCACCGCATACGCGGATGCTGATGGGTGGCCTGCGGCATGTGTCGTGGTCATACCGCAGTGATACCGCGAGCAGCCGGAAATAGCACGCCCGCCCGTCTGAACGGTCGGTCTACTCACTACACCGAGCGATGCTCGGTTCTGTTCGATCCACCCCCGGCCCCGCCCTATCAGGGTGGGGAGCATGTGCCGAGGTGTCCACTTCGGCAGCTCGCCGAGTCCGCAACCATGCCAGTAACTGGCATCGTTACGGACAATGGCGGCACGCAGATCAGCAGGCCCGACGCTGCATCGCAAGCGATCCAGCGTCGGGCCTGTCATGGAATGGCGTAGGTCAGAAGCGGAAAGGACGGCTGCCTTGCACCGCGTCATCCGCTCCTTCTGCCTCGGCGGCATGCACTAGTGCTAATGCAGCCTTGCGGGCATAAATCAAGTCTCGGAGGTGGGCCATGTGCATCCGCATCTTCTCGGCGAGGCGTGCCAAGTTGCGGCGTTCGTCTGCACTGCGATGTGTCGGCTGATTGGTGTAGTCATTCAATCCTGCCAATACCTTGCGGGCTTCCTGCTCATGCTCGATCAAGTCATCCAGTTGCAGAGCGTCAAGGTTGACGCGTAGCAACTCGCTGGCAGCGATCATTGGACTGGGTTGCAGCGTGTCGCTCATGGTCTGACCTCTTGGGGACTGATTCAGTTTTGAACAGGTCGGGCCAAGAAGTCAATCTCAGCCCGACCCGATCTGTCTCAGGGTGATGAGCGGCCAGCGTCTGTCTTTGTGACAGCTTTGGCCGTCCGTGTCGAAGTCAGCTCGATATGGATAGCAAGGTTCGGGTCCTCCGCCAGAAATTCCAGCATCTCCTGAGCCGCAGCAGCGTTGCCCACACCACGCACACCGGCAACCAGATCACGTTTGCTGGTCGCTTTTCCTTCGGCAGCACGACGTGTGATGAAGGCCTTGACCTTCCCCGACAAGTCGCTGAACGCTGGCATGTCGTATTGGTCCATGAGGCGACGCAAGTCCCGCAGATTCAATGCGGCCAGACGGGCTGCATAGGTCAGGTCTTCGGCGTGCAACACGTCATCGGTCTTGCCGGTGATCACGTGGTAGATCAACGCGTATTTCATCGACCGCCACATGATGCGACGCGAAAAGCTCTCGTCAATGGACTCCGAGCCGCTGCGGTCCACGATCATGTAAAACGCTTCCTCGTAGGCAGCAATGCCCACTTCGTCAACGTGATAGACCTTGTGGAATTGGGTGGCTAGGTTCTTTGCCCATTTTTCTTGAATCTCTGGCAGGTGAGCCTTGGTCTGATAGATTGGCTTAACCCTACGGCCATCACGTTCGGCGACAACAAACGCAAAGCGCTGTGCGAAGCCGTCAACCAAGGACTCAGCGGACAGGTATTTCTTGATCGTTGCGAACGGTGTCGTGCCGAAGATTGTCAGGGCGGGGTCTTCTACAACAACGTCTTCTTCCTTGGTGCGGTGTGCAATGTCGTTGTTATCGTAGGTGCGAAGCAGGAAGTCTTTCACCTGTGCCATGTGGCTCTGTGTCTCGACCGCACCCAGATACTGGGCGAACTCGTCTCGAAGCCACAGAGAATGGTTATTGTCGCGTAAGCACTCCACGAATTTGGCCGCCGATGCGGCCTCGGGGAACTGCTTTACGCCATTTCCAAAAATCTCTTGAATGATGTTTTGCGTGAACGTCTTGCCAGCACCGGACGGTGCCAATGCAATGGTCCAGAAGTCTGGCCGGGTGGTGCGGCCCTCGACTTCAATCTGAACATCCTGTTGCAGCAGCATTGCCGAGATGTAGTGCAGCACGGTGAAGAACGGGAGTTCGCGAGGAATATCCGTTCCGGAGAAGAACATGCGGTCTACGTCTTCCAGAATGCTGCCGGGCGGGATGCATGCGTCCAATGTTGGCCACTGACCAGCAGCGACCACCGACAGCATGGACTTCACCATGGAGCGTGTCGGGTCGATGGCTGCCTTGATGAAATCCGCCTTGGCCGAAGGCTTGGCGAACGCACGCCACAGCGTTTCGTTCGGAGCGATGGTATCGACGATGATGCTGTCCATCATCTCCTGTGAGTAGACAGTTGTCGGCACCGTGGCTGTTGATGCCATGCGTTCAAGGGCTGCTCGCCCATCGCCTGTGGGCGTCTTGAACTCGACGCCTTCGGGTAGTTCCAGTGCGTGAGTGGTTGGGGTGGATGTGTTGGGGTTCTCTGAGTCCTTCATGCTGCCTCCTTTATTGATTGATGAAGTGCTGACGGTTTATCAAAATACGTCAGCAATTGTCAATAGGCTTGCTGACTAAATTTAATAAATCGTCAGCAAACCAGTGGGAGGCTAGACCGTCAGCATGTCAGCAGATGGTGATTTCCTAAATGAAATCAACAGGTTAAAGTGCTGACGGGGTCGTCAGCACGTGTCAGCACTGTCAGCACTGTCAGCACTGCATTTGCCTAAATCGGCTGAGGTCCCTCGCTATGGGTATTGCTGGCGTGAATGCAGCACACGCAAAATATCAATCACGTCGTCGCCTACCTGATACACAACGATGTAATTGGGGTGGACCACGTGTTCGCGGGTGCCAGCGACTCGACCCGGCCGAAACAAATACGGCATCAAAGGGAGATTTTCGGCAGACTGGACAATAGCGGCGTGCAGGCTCTGCGACGCTGTGGCATTGCGTTGCTCTATGAAATCAATGATTTCCACCAGGTCGGTGGTTGCCTCGTCAGACCACCGAACGGTTTGCACGGGCTTTGCGACGTTCTTCGAGCATGGCCTGAACCTTTGCCATGGCGGCATCGTGTGGCAGGCGTGGTTTTTCACTGTGCAAGGCTTCCTCAACCTTGGCACGGAACCACTGGTCGTAGTTGGCTTCCTGTTCTTCTGTCTCGAACTCGGAAACGATGGGGGAAAGCACTGCACTCATGAGGCAAAGATTAGCACACTGTGGGCATGCTGCCAATCGATGTCAGCCCGAGACCTGCGTTTAGGTGCCAAGTTCCCGATTTTTGCCATGCAGATGGACTAAACTCGTCATGTCATCCACTTAGGTCATCCACTTTTCACCTGTTTTTTACCATGCTGGAAAAAGCGAAAGTGAGTGTTTATGCGGGTTTCAAGAGGTTTTTTGGCAAAGTGGGTTCGAGCCCCATCAGCCACCCCAAGATTTTCTAAGGTCTTGAATTTGCAAGGTTTTCCAGCCAAAAAACTCGCGACAGGTTCCCACTTAGGGTTCCCACATGATCCGAGTTCCGAGGTTGAAGCAAAACCGACACGGTGTTTTTTCACTCCGTGTCATCTGGCAAGACCCCACAGGCAAGCGGCGCGAGACGCTCCACAGCCTAGGCACACGCAGCCCCACGGTTGCCCGTTTATTGGCGCTACAGTTCAACGAAGCACTTGAACGAAAACGCGCCATGACCGAAAAGCCCACTTTCCCCAACCTTGACGAGATTGTCCAAAAGTACAAGTTGGACATAGGGCGCGGCATCATGGAGGCCAGCGACCCCGCCGACCATGAATTGATGATGAAAGCCATCGAGGCTTACAAATCGGTTCACGGCGTGTTTACGCCGCTACAACAGGCCATGAACGCGGGCAGGACTGCCCAACCCCTCACCGAAGCCCCAAAACGCCTTCTAGCCCGTTCTAGCCCCCTCAGCGAGGCATGGGCGGGGTACATCCGCGAAAAGCAGCACGACAACGCCAAGCGCACGATTTACGAAAAAGGGCTTTTGTTCGAGGAGTTCAAGGGCTTGCTGGGGGACTTGGAAGTCAATCTGTACGACAAGCCCACGCTGGTGCAGTGGAAAAACCACGAGATGAACAAAGGCGCGGGAGCCAGCCGCATTAACAAGCGTTTGGGCTACCTGAACGACTTTTTTAACTGGTGTATTGGCAACGGGCACAGCCAGCACCAACAAAGCCCCGTGGAGGGCTTGCTGATTAGCACCAAGGGCAAACTGAAAAAGAAACAAGGGCATTGGAAATCGTTCGAGGACACCGACCTCAAAGCCATTTATGGCAAGGGCTACCTTGACGCTTGTCCCAAGCCTGACCATTACTGGATACCCATCGTGGCCCTGTACTCAGGCGCACGGCTGAACGAGATCGCAGGCTTGCCCATCCAAAACGTGCGCCTCATTGACGGCGTTCACGCCATGGAAATCACCGACACGAAAACCAGCAAAGTGGGGCGCGTCGTGCCCGTCCATCAAACCCTGATTGATCTGGGCTTTTGGGATTACGTGGAGCACGTCCGAGCCATCGGCGCAGAGCGGCTATTCCCGCACACGGTGGACGGCAACAACGGCCACGGCAAGAACGCCGCCCGCCAGTTTGCCAATTGGCTGGACAAATTGGGCATTACCGACCCGTACAAGGTGTTTCACAGCACGCGATCCACCCTCATCACCCGCCTACACACCGCAGACGCGAACCCCGCCCACGCCATGCAGATCACAGGGCATGACGGTGTACAGGTTCAAAACATCCACTTCCAGACCTACACGCAGGGAATCGGTTTGGCACAGTTGCGCGACACGCTGAACCGTGTTCATTACGTGCTGGACATGGAAGCCCTCAAGGTCAGCGATCCGACCTTCAAAGGGTTTTTGAATCGGTGGAAATTACAGGACGAACGTCAAAAAAGAATAGGCAGCCAAAAAACCAAGTCTAAGCAGTCTGTTTAGTGCCAAAAAAAGAAAGTTGCAAAGAAAAAAAAGAAAGAGCTAGAAGGGTTTTGAAATCCCCAATGAAATCAAGGGGTTGCGGACGGGCTTGGCATCAATCCCGTTTCATTTCGGCATCAGCAGCGTTTCAATTTGGCATCAATGGCGTTTCAATTGACTTTAAAGTCAATTTTGCTTAAATGCTTGACAAAGCGCAGCGAATTTGCTTCAAAAAGAAATCTAACACGTTTCATTTTGAAAGGAAATTTATGTCGAAATTTAAAAAATCAGCCAGTGTTCCGACAGAACACGCCAGCAGTTTCATCGACAACGAGCAATCCAACGGCCAAACGGTAAGCCTCTACGTGAGCGATCCGTCCGAGTATCGCGTCAAGCCCAAAGAGCCGTTTGTCCTCTTGTTTTACAGGTCGCTGCTGTCTGTCATCGTGGACAAAAAATTAACCACCACCGACCTGAAAGTCATTTTGACGGTGCTGGATTTTGTCAGTCAGGGCAACGTGGTGAGCCTCACGCATCAAGACGTGGCAAACAAGGCGAAACTGGTGCGCCAGCAAGTCACCAACAGTCTGCGCAAGTTGGTAGGCGCTGAGATTTTGCTCAAGACAGAGGGCGGATCATTGCTACTGAATCCCAACCTGATCGCCAAGGAAAACCTGAAAGAAATGAAGGCTACCGAGGCGTACAAACTCGCAGCCCACAAGACCCCAAAACTGGCGTTCTGACCCACTGCCCACCGCTCAGGCTTCGCCTGCCTATGGATAACCCCGCCCATGCTTGCCAAATGGCAGCAGCGGGGTTCCCCACAGGTTCAGCCGTGGACAGTTCGCACCTACGCGCCGCGACTGGTAAAATCTCACCTTTTCGCTGGAGAGTTCGGTGCAGAACTTGGCTTATCGTATCGGCAAATTCTTTGGCTCGCTGCCGACGATCGCCCGCGCCTCGCTGGTGTTGCTTGTTTGCGTGGGGGTGTTCTGGTTTTTCACCCAAGACAAGCCGAAAACTGAGACTTCAGTCGTTCAGCCCGTGGTGATAACTCCCCCGAAAAAAGGCGAACAGACGGGAAGTTGTTCCGAGGTTGAGCGGCACAATTTTCAGGCTTTTATCGTTCACTCGGGCGCACAGTGTGCCACGGTTGATTTTTGCTCCAGCCTGTCCCCTGTAGATGCCAGAATTACGTGCAATGGCAATCAGTTTGCTTATCGCGTAAAAGACCACGGCAAGGGTTTTGTGCTGGATAAAGACTAATTTTTAAGAAATGGAGATGAAAGTGACCCAAGAACCAACCATTGACAATAAGCGCTGGGCGGGCTTTTTTGTGGCAGTTTTGATGGCCAGAACAACGGGAGATAATCTTAGCGGATTGATGTATGACGTATTTCCATATGAGTTTGCCAATATGGTTGGCCCACTTATTGGTTATGGCTTTACGGGGGTGCTGTTGGGGCTATGTATGTTCTACTGTCTCGGCAATAAGGCCAAGACCTTCCTAAAATGGCTTCCATTGCTACTGCTATGCGTTGTGTTGCTGGGGGCATTTTTAAACTTGTTCAGCGCTGGCAGGGCTGGAAATTGGTCGGTATTCGGGATCATTGGACTTCTGCTTTCCAGATTGAGCGGGTATTCATACTTGTTCTTTCTCCCTTTTGTCTCAGCAATAACAATTTACTTTTTAGAAGCAAAAAAGAGTGGGATCACCATAGATTTCAACGGATTTAAGAATTGGTTCATGGGTGCGTTGGTTAAATGATGACAGGAAAACACAAATGGATATAGTCAATCTGAGCATCCCAGAAATCCCAAGCGGACATGGACTTTCTTTTAAAAAAGGTGTGGCCGATGGTTTGCTCGACTGCCGAGACCATGAGGCCACACCGCATAAAACACACTTGGCAAGTTATGAGCGGGGCCTTTTGATTGGCGCTGAACTTAAACGAGAAATTGCTAAACTCGTTAAAACATGATTTGGGGCATCCCCAAACTTCGGCAGCATGATGTTTGCACCACTTTAAAAAAGCCCCGAAGGGCTTTTTTTAATGGTACTTCGTTTTATCTCTCAAAACGTAGAGCAAGATCCAGATTGGAATCCATAGACCCCATGTGAAGACGGACAAGATCAAATGCCAGCCCCACGGGTAGTCTACTTTTTGCGCCTCTCTCAGACTTGCGACCAATGAAGCGCTGGATGCTGAACTAGACGATGAACTCCCGCCCCTGTTCATAAAGACCTGCTGATTTCGTTGCTTTTTCAAAAATTCAAGTTCACGCATTTGCGGATCTAAAATTTCGCCACAGTGCTTACACTTTTTGGCGTTCGCACTTACTTTTTCATCGCAGTATCTGCAATTGACTAAATTTTCTGAATTGGTTTCCATTTTTTCTCCAGTTAATCAGTGTTTTTTGTGAATTGATGAAGTCAATTTTCAAACAAAATATAAAAATTTCATTTCGGTTGAATCTTTTGGCTTTAGGCAAAACGCCATTTTTTCCCCTGTGTACGCTCCAAAACTATTTTTCGAATTGACATACACAACATAGACTTCATCCCCTGCCTTGCCGAAGATGTCGGAATCTTTGCTTCGTATTGTTTTTCCAAATGGTCTAAATTTCGCGGAGTAAGAATCCTTAAGCAAAGCTCGCACAACTTCGCTGCACAGCTCTGAATTTTTATGATCGTATTCCGTGAAATCAGGCGGAAAAATATCCTTGTTCGCAAACGATGAATTGCTGAAAATAATTAGCGCCGCCGTCAAAATAATATTTTTCATTTTTGCTCCTCGGTTTTTTTGAATCGCTTTTTCAAGACTTCAAATTTTTCGCGCCCCAAGCCTTGTTTTTGAACCCCATGATCAGCCCTTGCCAAAATCACGGCATCGAACCCTGCGGGGCATTTTGATTCGTGGATCAACGCCAGCACTGCCCCACCAATTGCCGCCTTGACGTGTGTCTCGGCGGCTTTTTCTTGCCCGTGTAAACTTTTTTTCGCCTTTGAAATCGCCTGTGCAATTTTTGCCCGTCGCGTTTCCAATTCCTCAATTTGTGCCAATGTCGCCATGTTGTCGATCTCCTTCAAACTCACTTAAGGGGATCGCGGTCTGAAAGTCAAGATCGCGCTTTTGTCTTTCCTTCAATGAGCGAGCGCCAGCGAGCGTGATCCCTCTCAGCGAGCGAATGCGAGCGGTTCGGAAAGTCAGCCCGCATCTCTCCCAGAGGTCGTGATTGACGGGCGCGGGGGTCTTGGGGATTTCACCCCAAGCGCAATACACGTTTCTCCCTTCGGGAGCAAACGTTGCGCCAAGGGCTTCGCCCCTGGACCCCAAAACCACCCCTTCCGAACCCTACGGGACGCCCCTAAAGGGGCTTTCGGTAAACGCCTGCTCCGCAGGCTTGAAGGGCGCTTTGCGCCCCTTCTTTTTGAAACCAGAAAACAAAAGGAACGCCGCAGGCGTTCGCGGGGGTTTGGGGGCGCGAAGCCCCCAAGTGGTGGAGAGTTGCCAAACAGGGGGTTGATCCCGTAATCTGTTCTATGGCGACCAATTACGTATCCACCCGAACAGGCAAAGCAGGCACTGGTGCTGGCGGCAAGCACGCCATCTATATCAGCGGGCTGGATCGCCACGCCGACAAAATCGAAGTTCAAGCCGTCATTGACAAAAATATCCCTGCCAGTGTGGCAAAGGACGGTTTGGAGTTTTTCCAAAAAGCCGACGAGTTGGAGCGGGCTAACGGGCGCAGTTATCGCAGCCTGATCGTGGCGATCCCCCGCGAAGCCACCGACAAAACCGCATGGGCGCAAACCTTCACGGACGATCTTTTGAAAGACCGCCACGCCTACCGCCTTGCCATCCATGACAAGGGCGACGGCAACCCCCATGCTCACCTGATGTTTTCAGAGCGTGGGCTAAAGGAAGGCAAAACGCCCAAAGATTTTTTTAGCCGCCAGAACCCCAAAGATCGTTTAGTCAGCCATGAGGACTGGTTGAAAAACGCCAAGGCGCTTTACTTGACCCACGTTCAAAAAGTCGCGCCCAACTACACCCCGCCCATGAAGGGCGAGCCGAAGATCGGCCCGAAGCTCAAAAACGCCAGCCCTGCCTTTGAGGCCAAGCGGGTCAAACGCGAAAACCAAGTTCACCGCATCCGAAAGGGCGAAGCGGAAATTGCCACGTTGGACGCGTACCTTGTGGATCACAAAACCCATTTTGCGTTTCAGCATTTCAAACCCACGTTTGAAAAAACCCCGCTCAAGACCCAAGCCACGATCAAGCACAGGATGCGCCTACACGTCAGCAAGCCCAACACCGACGGCAGCCCCAAGACCTTGAAACAAATCTTGGAGGAACTCAGCCAAGTGGTGGCAAGGTGGATCGCGGACATTGCCCGCGAGAACGAACGCAAGGCGCAGGAAGCCCAACAGCGGGCCATGGAGGCCGAGCGGGAGCGACTGGCCGCGCATGGGGGCATCCCCCGCCCTTTTGACTTTCGCCCGTCTTCCAAGTGGGGACGGGCAGCACAAGCCCAGACCGCCGCCGCATCCACCGACCCGACCAGCCGCCACAAGCCATGATAGGATCGCTCTAGCGCCAGAGTGGGTTCCCACTTTGGGTTCCCACCAAAATGGCCTGTTCCAGCGGGTTTTTTGGGGAAAACTGCAGTCAGTTCATGGAGTTGAAAAAGGGGTGGAGAACCCCCCCATCAGCCACCCCACCTTTTAAAGCAAAAAGCCCCAGGCAAACCCCCTGGGGCTTTTTACTGGGCGACTGTCACCCTGTGACTTGGTGCGGAAGTCTTGGGGCGATAGACTGAAGGCACTGAACGACCCACTTCAAACCATGCACCCCAACCGTTTCCTTGATTTTTCCAACCAGGTCGTGGCCATCACCGGAGCTGCCCGTGGCATCGGTCAAGCCACCGCCCTGGCTTTCGCTCAGGCGGGC
Source organism: Alphaproteobacteria bacterium (assembly GCA_030054175.1). Taxonomy (GTDB): domain Bacteria; phylum Pseudomonadota; class Gammaproteobacteria; order Burkholderiales; family Burkholderiaceae_C; genus Limnohabitans. The sequence goes on from JASGCM010000013.1 coordinate 37,970, forward strand.
GCCCATGTGGCACTGCTGGACATCGATGGCGTAGCCGCTCAGGCGACAGCCCAAGGCATCCGTGACGCATGCGGGCCGCACGCCCCACGCATTGAAGGTCTGGCGGTGGATGTCACCCAGCCCGACAGCGTGGCCCAGGCCGTGGACGCGGTCGCTGCTTGGCTGGGGCGGCTGGACGTGCTGGTCAATAACGCCGGCATCGCCCTGCGCAAACCCACGCTGGATCTCACTCTGGACGATTGGAACCGGGTGCTGCAAGTCAACCTGACCGGCGTATTCCTGTGCGCCCAGGCGGCGGGTCGGCACATGGTGCCGGCACGGCGAGGGTGCATCGTCAACACCGCCTCGATCATGGGCCTGTCGGGCGGCGGTTTATATCCCAACATCTCTTACCAGTCGACCAAAGGGGCGGTGGTCAACCTGACCCGCGCTTTGGCGGTCGAGTGGGCACCGCACCAAGTACGGGTGAACGCCGTGGCGCCCACCTGGGTTCGCACCGATTTCATCCGCCCTTTGCTGGCTCAGCCCGAATTGGTTGGCCGCATCGAGGCAATGACCCCCTTGGGTCGACTGGCCGAGGCCGAGGACATCGTCGCTGCCATTTTGTACCTCTCGAGCCCGGCGGCGTCGATGGTCACGGGGCACACCCTCCCCGTGGACGGTGGCTTTCTGGCTCAGTAAGGTCTGCTTGGGGCCTCAGTTCACCATCACCAGCTTGCCCCTGACCGCGCGAGAGCCCATGCGGGCGTAGGCCTGTTGGAGGTCTTTCATGGGCATGGTGCAATCAATCACGGGTTTGATCCGGCCCGCCGCATGCCACTGAGTCAACTCTCGCATCATGTCGGCATTGGCTTGGGGTTCGCGCCTGGAAAAATCACCCCAGAACACACCCACCACCGATGCGCCTTTAAGCAGCGCCAAGTTGAGCGGCAACGAGGGAATGGGTCCCGAGGCAAAACCGACCACCAGATAGCGACCGCGCCAAGCGATCGAACGAAAGGCCGGCTCGGCAAAGTCGCCACCCACCGGGTCATAAATCACATCGGGTCCCCGGCCATCGGTCAGGGCTTTGATTTGATCGCGCAAATTCTCGCGGCTGTAGTCGATGGTGGCATCGGCGCCGATCTGTCGGCACAGTGCGCATTTGGCTTCGGTGGAAGCGGCGGCGATCACGCGCGCCCCTGCCGCCTTGGCGATCTGGATCGCCGAGGTGCCCACGCCACCGGCGGCGCCCAGGACCAACACGGTTTCACCGGCTTTCAGTTGGGCGCGATCAATCAGGGCATGGTGTGATGTGGCATAAATCATGATGAAGGCCGCCGCATCCACCGCCGGAAAGTCCTGAGGCAAAGGCAGGCACAGTTTGGCCGGGGCCAGGGCGTGTGTGCCAAAGCCGCCAGTGCCCGGCAGACACGCCACCCGTTGACCCACTTTCAGGCCTTGGACCCCTGCGCCCAGTGCCTCGATGACACCGGCAAATTCCGAGCCCGGCACAAAGGGCAGGGGGGGCTTCATCTGGTACTTGTTTTGCACGATCAGCAAGTCGGGAAAATTCAGGCTGGCCGCTTCAATGCGGATCAGCACCTGATCGGCACCGGGTTGTGGAGTAGGCAGTTCTTTCCAGGTCAGCGCATCGACGCCTATGGGGTTTTCGCAGAGCCAAGCGTGCATATGGGGTCTCCTTTGCTGCCCATCATAAACGCCCCGTCATGCACCCTACAATCAGAGCAAAAAAGGGCGCTATGAATATCCTGATTTGCAATGACGACGGTTACCAGGCTCCGGGCATCGTGGCCCTCTACGAGGCCCTGAGCGACATGGGCCGGGTCGAGGTGGTAGCGCCCGAGCACAACAACAGCGCCAAGTCCAACGCGCTCACTTTGCATTCACCCTTGTATGTCCACCGTGCCGCCAATGGTTTTCGTTACGTCAATGGCACCCCTGCCGATTGCGTGCACATCGCCTTGACTGGTTTGCTGGACTGGCGCCCCGACCTGGTGGTGTCTGGCATCAATAACGGCGCCAATATGGGCGACGACACGATTTATTCAGGGACTGTCGGAGCAGCCATGGAAGGCTACCTCATGGGCATACCGGCCATCGCTTTTTCTCAAACCGAAAAAGGTTGGAGGCATTTGGATGTGGCGGCACTCCAAGCCCGTCAACTGGTCGAGCGCGTTCGCGATCACAGCCTGATCGACGGCCCCGCCTTCTTGCTCAATGTCAATATCCCTTGCCTGCCTGCCGAGCAACTCCAACCCATTCAGGTCTGTCGCTTGGGGCGACGCCACTCGGCTCAGCGTGTCATCACCCAAGAGAACCCGCGCGGCGACACCATGTATTGGATCGGCAGCGCTGGTGCGGCCAAGGACGACGCCGAGGGCACCGATTTCCACGCCACCTTCCAAGGCCATGTGTCCCTCACCCCGCTCATGGTCGATCTGACCGATCGGGTCGACATGGTGCGCTGGCAAACCATGCAGTCCAAGTTGGCATGAAAGAACGCCCGGCATTTCCAGCCCGGCTGGACCTCAAGCCCACCAAGGCCAAAGCCAGTAACCCGGCCAAACCGGCCGCATCCCGCGACCGCACCCCGGTGCTGGGGCTGGGGCTGGATTCCCAGGCGGTACGCGCCCGAATGATGCAGCGCTTGCGCGACGATGGCGTCGATGATGACATGGTGTTGTCGGCGATGAACGAGGTCGAAAGGCACCGCTTCGTTGACACCGCCTTGGTGAACCAGGCTTACGAAGACACCAGCTTGCCCATTGGCCTGGGGCAAACCATCTCCAAGCCCAGCGTGGTGGCCCGCATGATCGCCTTGTTGCGGCAGGGGCACAATCTGCGCATCAACGGCCAATTGGGGCGGGTATTGGAAATTGGCACCGGATGTGGCTACCAGGCCGCCGTCCTCAGTCGGGTCGCCAAAGAGGTATACAGCATCGAGCGCTTGCGCGGATTGCACGAGCGCGCGGTCGACAATTTACGCCATTTGCGTCAACCCAATTTGCATCTGCTCTTGGGTGACGGCATGTTGGGCTACCCCCAAGGCGCACCTTATGCCGGCATCATCGCCGCAGCTGGTGGCGATGCACTGCCGCAGGCCTGGTTGGACCAATTGGCGGTGGGCGGACGACTGGTGGCACCGATGGCTTCGAGCCAAGGGCAACAGGCTCTGGTCGTGGTCGAGCGCACCGCCCAAGGCTACCAGCAGCAATTGCTCGAAGCGGTCCATTTTGTCCCGCTGAGATCGGGCATCGCCTAAAATCAGCACCCATGTCGATTTTGCGTAACCTTTGTGTGCTGGCGTTGGTCGGGTCTCTGGCCGCCTGCTCCACCAGCCTGAAACGCCCAGCCCCGGTGGAAGACCGAACGGGGGGAGGGGTTGCTCGGCCTGCTGCGCCAACACCGGGTAGCAGTTCCGCTTCCACGCGCGCAGGATCCGGCGCGGCCATCACGCCAGACCCAGCCCCATCCACCCTCAATAGCGGGGATGCGGGCACCTACACCGTACAACGCGGCGACACTTTGGCCAAAATCGCCCTTGATCATGGCATCGGCTGGCCTGATTTGGCGCGCTGGAACGGCATCGATACCCCGAACCTGATTGAAGTCGGGCAGGTCTTGCGTGTCACGCCCCCCGGCGACGGCGCTGCCCGCCCCATGGTGACCAGGCCCTTGCCGCCACAAGCGGGCCGCACCGTGCCCGCACCCATGAACGCCAGTCCGGCCTCTGCGCCGGCCGCCGCACCGGCCCCAGTGGCCAGTGCCCCACCTGCGGTCACTTTTGAAGATGCGCCCGCTTTTGCATGGCCTGCCCAGGGTAATTTGATTGCCGGCTTTGATGACGCCCGTAACAAAGGCCTGGACATCGCCGGCAAACCCGGTGACCCGGTCCTGGCCGCTGCCGATGGGCGTGTGGTGTATGCAGGGGCAGAACTGCGCGGTTATGGCAATCTGATCATCCTCAAGCATAACAACACGTATCTGACGGCCTATGCCCACAACCAATCCTTGTTGGTCAAGGAAGACCAGGAAGTCCGCCGGGGTCAGAAAATCGCTGAGATGGGCAACACCGATGCCGACCAGGTGAAGCTTCATTTTGAAATTCGCCGCCAAGGCAAACCGGTCGATCCGGCGCGCCTGTTGCCGGCGCGCTGATCGGCTGCGCCGCCGTCGGCACCCACCATTGCATTGCCATGACCGAACCCCTTTCCGACAACAGCTTGGTCGTCGATTCGCTTGACCTTGAAGGCCAAGGCATCGCCCGCCGTCCTGACGGCAAGGTGGTGTTCATCGAAGGCGCCTTGCCCACCGAGCATGTGACCGTCAATGTGCATCGCCGCAAGAACCAATGGGAGCAGGGCGTCATGCATGAATTGCTGCGACCCGCCGCCTTGCGCGTGGTACCGCATTGCCCGCATTTTGGTTTGCATGCCGGAGCGTGTGGTGGCTGCAAGATGCAGCACCTAGAGCCCAGCGCTCAGGTGGCTGCCAAGCAACGCGTGCTTGAAGACAATCTCTGGCACTTGGCCAAAGTCAAGGCCGAGACCATGCTCCCCCCCATCCACGGTCCCTCTTGGGGATACCGTTACCGCGCTCGCCTGTCGGTGCGTCATGTGGTAAAAAAGGGCCAAGTGTTGATCGGCTTTCATGAGCGAAAAAGCCGCTACATCGCCGACATGGGAAGCTGCCCGATCTTGCCTGAGGCGGTCAGCGATTTGTTGTTGCCCCTGCGCGCATTGATCGGCGGCCTTCAAGCGCGCGATACCTGCCCCCAAATCGAGTTGGCGTGTGGCGATCATGTCACGGCCCTGGTACTGCGCCATCTGGAACCGCTGAGCGAGGCAGATCGTCATCGCCTGCGCGAATTCTCTCAACAGCATCCAGCGGTGCAATGGTGGCTGCAGCCCAAGGGGCCCGATACCGTCCATCGACTCGATGCAGACGGCCCTGTATTGTCTTACGCCTTGCCGGAGTTCGGCTTGCACATGCCGTTTCGTCCGACCGATTTCACCCAGGTCAACCCGGCCATCAATCAAGTGCTGGTGGGAACAGCCCTGCGCCGATTACAAGTGCGCGAGTCGGAGCGCGTGATCGACTGGTTTTGCGGGCTGGGTAATTTCACCCTGCCTTTGGCCACCCAGGCGCGACAAGTCTTGGGCATCGAGGGCAGCGCAGCCTTGGTCGAGCGTGCCGGTCAAAATGCCACACACAACACCGCCGCGTTGCTGCAAGCGCCGCAGTTTGTCGCCCGCAATTTATTTGAGATGACGCCCGACATGTTGGTGGCTGATGGTGTCGCCGATAAATGGCTGGTGGATCCGCCGCGTGAAGGCGCTTTCGCCTTGGTCAAGGCCTTGGCCGACTTGAATCAGGCTCCTCGCCCCAATTGGCAGCCTCCGCAGCGCATCGTCTACGTCAGTTGCAACCCGGCTACTTTGGCGCGTGATGCCGGCCTGATCGTGCACCAAGCCGGCTACCGCTGTACCCATGCGGGGGTAGTGAATATGTTTCCGCACACGGCCCACGTCGAAAGCATGGCGGTGTTTGAGCGGGCGTGATGCTGCAAATCCATCCAACTTGCGTCAAGGCCAACGCATGCACGCATCAACCCATTGACCAAAGCAAAAAAAAGCCGGCAGAGCCGGCTTGAGAATCTCGCAAGGAAGTCAGGCGTTCAATCGCGCTCACCGCCCATGATGCCCAGCAGGGACAGCAGGCTTTGGAAGACGTTGAACACATCCAGATAAATGGCCAGCGTGGCGCTGATGTAATTGGTCTCGCCGCCGTCGATGACGCGGCGAATGTCGTACAGCATGAAGGCGCTGAAGATCAGAATGGCCAAGGTGGAGATCGCCATCATGCCAGCGGTGGAGCCGACAAAGGCGTTGATCAGGCTGGCCACCAGCAACACGATGGCGCCGACGAACAGCCACTTGCCCATGCCGCTCAAGTCACGCTTGATCACCGAAGCCAGGCTGGCCATGGCGAAGAAGACGCCCGCAGTGCCAGCAAAAGCCGTCATGATCAGCTGTGGGCCATTGCGAAAGCCCAGTACGGCAGAAATCAGGCCAGACAGCATCAAGCCCATGAAGAACGTGAAGGCCAACAAAACAAACACGCCCTTGGACGACTCTTTGGTGCGCTCAATGGCGTACATGAAGCCGAAGGCCGCGCCCAGAAACAGGACCATGCCCAACATGCCAGAGAAAGCCTTGTGCAGACCGGTGGATACACCCAGCCAAGCCCCCAGCACCGTGGGCAGCATGCTGATGGCCAGCAGCAAATAAGTGTTGCGCAAAACGCGATTGCGGTCGACTGAACCAACGCCCACATCGCGGTAGGAAACGGTTTGGATCTGATCGCTCATCTGAACTCTCCGAAGTGAAGCCTGCACATGCGGGCTCATTCATTGTAAAGAAATGTGATTTAGAGGCAACAGGTCTTGCAACACCCTAAATCGGGTGGGGTTTTAGAATTAAAGCATGAAAATGCGCCGCAAATCCGAATTGCCCACCAAAGACTGCGTCGTTTGCGGGCGACCTTTCACCTGGCGAAAAAAATGGGCTCGGGACTGGGAGCAGGTGAAATATTGCTCAGAGCGGTGTCAGCGCCAAGGCGCAAAAACCGGCTGAGTCAGTGGTTGCGGTGCAACACTGCAAGCCGGTGTTGGTTGGCTTGGGACTGAATTCGCTCACGGTCTGTGTCAGATAGGCGCTGTGCGTTGCGAACCTGCATCATCATCCTGGGGTTGCGCGCCAGGGCATCCTCGTGTCGCAACATGAAATCCCAATACAGCGTGGTCATTGGACAGGCCCGCTCACCGATGCGCTCTTGCGGCTTGTAGACACACCCTTTGCAGTAATTGCTCATGCGCTCGATGTAATTGCCGCTGGCGATATACGGTTTGCTGGCCATGATGCCGCCATCGGCGTATTGGCTCATGCCCAGCGTGTTGGGCAGTTCCACACATTCCACCGCGTCGACATAAACCCCCAAATACCAGGCGTGCACTTTTTGTGGACGCACGCCCAGCAGCAAAGCATACAAGCCGGTCACCATCAGGCGTTGGATGTGGTGCGCATAGCCTTCTTTCAGGGTTTGAGTCACCACCTCGCGGACGAAGCCCACGGCTGCGGCCAAGGGAGCCATCCCCCGCCGATAGGCTTGCTCGACGGTCGCCACTGTTTCATGCGCACTGATCAGTTTCAGGTTCAGCGCCGCCGACAAATGCGAGTGATATAACCAAGGCTCGCCGGCCCACATGGCTTCCTCAAACTGACCAAACAAGGGCAGGCGGTTGCGCACGAATTCATCGAGTGCATACAGTGCTTGCTCGCGGGTCACTGGCCAAGAGAAGCCTTGGACTTCGCCGGGCAAGTCAGGCATGTGGCGATTCAAGTATTCGATCACGCCCAGGGTGATGGCGTCGGGTGCGAAGCGCGTGGCCACCTGGCGCCGCGCCTGGGATCGGGTGATCCCGTTCTTCGCGTTCCCGCCGGCCGTACGCAAGCTGATCTACACCACCAACGCCATTGAAAGCCTGCACAGCCAATTGCGCAAGATCATCAAGACCAGAGGGCACTTCCCCAATGACGATGCGGCCACCACATCGACCCTGACAGCTTGGCCGCCTTGCCACGGACCAGTGGCGTCTACATCTTCAAAGGCGAAGGCACACTGCCCCTGTACGTGGGCAAAAGCGTCGACATCCGTGCTCGCGTCATGTCCCATTTGCGAGCCGCTGAAGAGGTTCGCATGATTGCTCAGACCCGCCGCATCGATTTCATCGAAACCGCTGGTGAATTGGGTGCTTTGTTGCTTGAGTCACGCATGATCAAGGACTTGAGCCCCTTGTTCAACATTCGCTTGCGTCGCTCACGTGGCCTGTGCACCTTGTTGCTCGCAACCTCACCACAAGGGCTGGTGCCGCACGTGGTGGCTGGGCGCTCGGTCGCGTTGGGCATGCAGCAGGGTTTGTATGGTTTGTTTGCGTCGGCGCATGCCGCTCAGTCGTGTCTGCGTGGACTGGCCGACACCCACCGCCTCTGTCTGGGCTTATTGGGCTTGGAGAAAATCAGTCGGCGGGGCTGCTTCGGCCTGCAGTTGAAAACTTGTTTGGGTGCCTGTGTGGGTATCGAAGACCGCGCCGCGCATGATGCGCGACTGTTGGAGGCCTTGCAAGACCTGCAGGTCCATGCTTGGCCACACCCGGGTGAAATAGAACTGGTGGAAGAATGTGAGGGGTGGCAGCAACGCCACCGAGTTCACCAGTGGCGTCACCTGGGCACCTGGTGTTCAAAATTGAACCGCTACACCGAATGGCCCGCCGAGCACTTTGACCTCGACACCTACAAGATATTGGTCAAACCAGTCATGCTTGGTAAAAATTGAAGAAATTGGGGTCTGAGAAATTGGGGGCTGACCCCAATTTCAGTTAATTTGGGTCAGCCCCCAATTTCTCAGACCTCGATTTTTGAAAGTCGATGCCCGGCACGCGCACCGTGACGACCTTTTCCACATAGCCGTTGTCGATACCCCGATTGGGGTGTCCCGTGTTGTACTCGGACAAGGCATGCGCCAAAGACCGGCCACCGGGCCCGTGTTTTTTCACGGCGCGTTGATACGACTCCAGCAATACTGACTGCATGCCCTTGAGGTTTTCGCATGCATCGAACACGCTCTCAACCGTCAGGCTCAAGCGCTTGAGATTCTTGTGGTTGATCATGGCCAGACCCATGTCGATGGAGTGCCCGGCACTCAGCAAGTACTTGGCAGTGATGACGGCCTCGGTCATATCGCGTGGTTGTCTGCTCAAGCGAAATGGGCCATTGATCCCGATGGCATAGGGGTTGTTGCCGCTCTCGTGTTTCACCAAATGCAACACCGTTTGGGGGTGGACTTGGGGTGCGCAGGTCAGCGCCAGGGCCAAAATGGCTTCGTGTGTCATGGTTTGAAATATAAAACAAAAGAGTTGATTCTTTGCGGAAATTGGCAGAAATTGGGATCACAGAAATTGGGGTCAGACCCCAATTAACAGGTTAATTGGGGTCTGACCCCAATTTCTGTGATCCCAATTTCGGTCTGGCGCATAATCAAGCGACACATCCGAATAAATCCATGGGACAACTTGCTCTTGCCGCCAAAATCACCCACGTGCCCAGCATGGTGCTGAGCGAACTTCCCGGCGAGCGGCAGGGCAGTCGCCAAGACGCGATCAATGGACACATCGAAATCGCTCGGCGTTGTCGCCAATTGGGGGTCGACACGCTGGTGGTGTTTGACACCCATTGGTTGGTGAACGCCAACTACCACATCAACTGCGCGCCCCACTTCAAGGGCATTTACACCAGTAACGAGTTGCCGCATTTCATCAGCAACATGCCCTTTGACGCCCCGGGCAATCCGGAGTTGGGGCATCTGCTGGCGCGAGTCTGTAATGAGATGGGGGTCGAGACCTTGGCACACGACCGCACCAGCTTGCAACCCGAGTACGGCACTCTTGTGCCGATGCGCTACATGAATGCCGATGGCCACTTCCAGGTGGTATCAGTGTCGGCCTTGTGTACCTCGCACTATCTCAATGACAGCGCCCGTTTGGGCTGGGCCATGCGCCGTGCGGTGGAAACGCATTATCAGGGCAAAGTGGCGTTTTTGGCCAGCGGCTCGCTCAGCCATCGCTTCGCGCAGAACGGTTTGGCGCCGGGGTTTGCCTTCAAAATTTGGAGCCCTTTGCTCGAAAGGCTCGATCACGATGTGCTGAGCATGTGGCAACAAGGCGACTGGGGCGAGTTTTGCGAGATGTTGCCCGAGTATGCCGTCAAGGGTCACGGCGAGGGCTTCATGCACGACACGGCCATGTTGCTGGGGGCTTTGGGCTGGTCGAATTACACTGGCCGTGCGGAGATCTTGACGCCTTATTTCGGCGCCTCGGGTACCGGTCAGGTGAATGCGGTCATGCCGATCTTGCCGGTCAGCGATGCAGCCATTCCCGAACCGCAAGCCAGCGTTGCCGAAGGCTATCGGGCATTCCCCAGGTTGTGAATCGCATGACCATTTCTTGGCGAGAGGCCTGGCGGTTTTGGTTCAAATTGGGCTTCATCAGCTTTGGTGGACCGGCCGGACAAATTGCCCTGATGCACGCCGAATTGGTGGAGCGACGTCGCTGGATTTCCGAGCAGCGTTTTTTGCATGCCCTCAACTACTGCATGTTGCTGCCAGGACCCGAGGCACAGCAATTGGCCACCTATTTGGGTTGGCTCATGCATCGCACTTGGGGCGGTATCGTGGCTGGTGTCCTATTCGTCTTGCCCTCCTGGTTCATTCTGGTGGTTTTGTCCTATGTGTATGTTCGATGGGGCGAGGTGTCGCACGTGGCCGCGGTCTTTGCAGGGATCCAGCCGGCGGTGACGGCCGTGGTGGCTTTGGCCGCGTTGCGTTTGGCACGGCGAACATTGAAGCAAACCTGGTTGGCTGTGTTGGCCTTGCTGTCTTTTCTGGCTTTGACTTTGGCGCAGGTGGACTTTCCACTGATCGTTCTGGTTGCCGCCATCTCGGGTTGGTGCGTCTGGTATTGGCGCCCCGACGATCTGATGAACCCGAGTACCCATGCGCCTGCAACGACAAGGGAAGACCGTGTCACGGTCCACTCAAGCCCATACCTCATCGATGACGCATCACCGTTGCCAGAACATGCCCGTTGGAATCTACGCCATGCCTTGGTGGTGGTGTGCGCGGGTCTGTTGCTGGCTTTGGCTCCTTTGGCGGCCATGGCTTTGTGTTGGGGGGCGGATCATGTCTTGACCCAGATGGGTTGGTTTTTCACTCAGGCGGCTTTGGTGACCTTTGGTGGGGCGTATGCGGTACTGCCCTATGTGCAGCAGGCGGCGGTGGACACCCACGGTTGGCTGACCGCAACGCAGATGATCGATGGCATGGCATTGGGTGAGACCACCCCCGGTCCTTTGATCATGGTGGTGGCTTTCGTTGGCTTTTTGGGGGGCTGGTCGCAACAGGCCCTGGGCCCCGATGCTGCGCTGCTGGGGGCCATTCTGGCCAGTGCCGTAGCCACTTATTTCACTTTTCTGCCCTCATTTGTTTTCATCTTGGCTGGAGGGCCCTGGGTGGAGGCGACCCGAGGGCGCTTGAGTTGGGCCGCGCCCTTGCAAGCCATCTCGGCTGCGGTAGTGGGTGTGATGGCGCATTTGGCGTGGTTCTTTGCCCAAAACAGCTTATGGCCACAAGGGGGCGAAGGCTGGCCCAAGCCCATGGCGTTGGCGTGGATGCTGCTGGCCTTGGCTTTGATGGTCAGGTGGCGCTGGAGTGTGGCCTCAACACTGCTGGCATGCGGCGCGCTGGGCTGGTTGGCCCATGCTGTGGGCTGGGCCTTGTAGCCCGCGAGTCAGCCTGAAGAAGCTCGCTTGAAAGCGTTAGCCTGCAGTTGCTCCAGCGTCACGAAATCCAGTACTTTTTCGTGTGTGGCCTCAAGCACTACGGGCGGCGCGACACCGGCCAGCAAGGCCTCACGCCACCGCAGCGCACACAAGCACCAGCGGTCGCCCGGCTGGAGTCCCTTGAAGCGATATTCCGGGCGAGAGGTAGACAGATCGTTGCCGACCTGCAAGCTAAAGCGCAGGAATTCTTCTGTCACCCGGGCACACACCACGTGCGAGCCAGTGTCGTTTTTGGCCGTGTTGCAGCAGCCATCCCGGTAATAACCGGTCAGCGGATCGTAGGAACACGCCTGCAGGGGTGTACCCAAGACATTCAAAGCCGAGTTCGCACTCATGACAACCTCTCTGTTTTTCTGATGTTACATTTTTACCCACGACCCTGTGCGCACCCAGCCCATTCGCCCCAGCATGAACTTCGAACCCACGCCCGAACAAGCCCAGATTCAAGAGGCCATTGAGCGCGTCTGCCGTCCGTTTGACGACGACTATTGGCGCGAGCAAGATCGGACGGCCGAATTCCCGCATGCTTTCCACCGTTCTATGGCCGATTCAGGCTGGTTGGGCATCGCCATGCCGCAAGAGCACAGCGGAGCCGGACTGGGCATTCAAGAGGCGGCTTGGATGATGCACGCCATTGCCGCGACCGGTGCTGGCCTGTCGGGCGCATCGGCCATCCACATGAACATCTTTGGCCTTCATCCGGTGGTGGTGTTTGGCACCGAGACGCAAAAGCGCCGTTGGCTACCGCCCCTGATTGCCGGCACAGACAAAGCCTGTTTCGCCGTCACCGAGCCCAACACCGGGCTCAATACCCTGCAACTCAAGACCCGAGCTGTGCGTCACGGCGACCATTACGAGGTGCACGGTCAAAAGGTCTGGATCAGCACCGCTCAAGTGGCCAACAAAATGCTGTTGCTGGCGCGCACAACGCCCCTGGAAGAGGCCAAGGGTACAGAGGGCTTGAGCCTCTTTTACACCGATTTGGAGCGCAGCCGGGTTGAAGTGCGCGAAATTGACAAAATGGGCCGCGCTTGCGTCGACTCCAACCAAGTCTTCATTGATGGACTGCACATTCCGGTGGAAGACCGCATTGGAGAAGAAGGGCAGGGCTTCTCTTACATCTTGCATGGCCTCAACCCCGAGCGCATCCTGATCGCTGCCGAAGCCGTGGGCCTGGGGCGTGCCGCTTTGCGCCGAGCCGCCGGCTATGCCGCCGAGCGCGAAGTGTTTGGGCGCCCCATCGGACAAAATCAGGGCATTCAACATCCTTTGGCCAAGTCTTGGGCCGAATTGGAGGCCGCCCATCTCATGGTGCAAAAAGCGGCTTGGTTGTATGACCATGGCAAGGCGTGTGGGGCCGAGGCCAACGCTACCAAATTTTTGGCCGCCGAGGCCTGTTTCCATGCCTGCGAGAACGCCATCTTCACCCACGGTGGCATGGGCTACGCGAAAGAGTACGATGTTGAACGTTACTTGCGGGAATCATGGATCCCGCGCCTGGCGCCGGTCAGCCCACAGCTGATCCTGTGTTTCATTGCAGAAAAAGTGTTGGGCCTGCCCAAGTCGTACTGAACGAGCCCTCAAAGTACACCGATGTCCCGCTCCCGCATCCTCCTCTCCGGCGCTTCCGTACACAACCGACAGCAGGCTTTTCGCATGGGCATGCGTTGGGCTTTTGACGCCCCGATCTGGGTGTTGTTCGCCGGCATGCTGGGCATTGGGGCCTTGGGCAAGAGCCAAGGCTTCAGCGATGTCTACATGGTGGCCAGCAGCTTTTTTGTTTTTGCCCAGCCGGGGCAGATCGTGCTGATGGAGATGCTATTGACGGGCGCCGCAGCCGTGCCCATCGCTCTGGCCGTCGGGCTGACCTCGGCACGTTTTTTCGCCATGGGCGTGTCCCTCTTTCCTTTGTTTCACCGGCACCATCGCAACTGGCGCATTGTGCCCGCCGCCCACACTTTGTCAATGACGACCTGGGCATTGTGCATGCGCGCTTTTGACGGAATGCCCAGACGCTTGCGTTGGTACTTTTACCTTGGGGTGTGCATCCCGTGTTTCCTGATTTCGTTGCCTGGGACTTGGTTGGGTTTTCATTTGGCAGGGCGGGTGCCCGAGGCAATCACCCTGACCTTGGTCATGCTCAATCCGCTGTTTTTCGTCATGACCTTCGCCGACATCAAACTGCCCATCAACCGTTGGGCTGCTGGCTTTGGAGCCCTGCTCATGCCCTTGTTCAATCAATGGGACGCGGGCACCAGCTTGCTGCTGACGGCGGTGGTCGGAGGCACCTTGGCGTATGGCATTCAGCGCTGGCGTGATCGTCGCCAAGAGCAAGCGGAGCCTCACCCATGAACGGAGAAGCCTTTGACGTGAGCGTGGCCTGGTGGGCGCTGGCGGGTGCGGCCGTCACCAATTACGCCTGGCGCGCCGCCGGGGCCCTGATGTCGGGTCGGGTCCGTGCCGAAGGCGAATTCTCCAAATGGATCACCGCCATCACCTATGCCCTGATGGCCGGTCTGACCGTGCGATTGCTGATGCTGCCCTCGGGCATGTTGGCCCAAGTGCCATGGTGGATCCGCTTGGCGATTGCTGCAGTTGCCATGGCGGTGATGTTGACCAACCCCGCCCGCCGCTTGATACCGGCCTTATGCACCGGCTGTGCGTTGACCTTGTTTTACGGCTTCTGGCGCTCGGGTTGGGCCTGAGAGAGCGTGCTCAGAATCAGCGTCCGAATTTGCGAGCCGCTTGGTGCGCAGGTCGATCCAGGCAGCGTTTGAGCCATGCAGCAGTCAGCGGGAACTCGTCCAACAGGGCGGCCGCCGGCTTGATCCACATGGCCACGCTGGCCACGCACAAATCGGCCACGGTGAAACGCGCGGCGCACAAGTAATCATGGTTCTGGTCCGCCTGGGCACTGAGAATACCCTCCAATACCTTCAGGGGCGCCCGCAAACGGCCTTCAGCGGCCTGAGCCAGATCAGATTTGCGCTCGGTCTCGGGCATGGCCATGCGGTGCATCAGCACCGTGAGGGCGTCTTTTTCCAATTCGGTCACGCTCCAAAAAGCCCAGCGCAAGGCTTCGCCTTCTTCTTTCAAGTTGGCGCAAGAGATGTCAACTCCGTTGGCCTGTCCATGGGCCCGTGTGATGTACAAGGCACAGGCCATGCTCTCAAATACCACCAAGTGACCAGCCGACGTCTCGTCCTCCACGACCGGGATGTGTCCGTTGGGGTTGAGCGTCAAAAACTCGGGCGTGCGGGTGCCCCCGCCTTTGTAGTCGGTGACCACATGTTCAAAATCAAGGCCCAGTTCGGTGGCCGCCCAAAGGGGGCGAATGGCGCGTGAGGCGGGGATGCCGTGGATGCGTAAAGTCATGGTGGTGTGGGGCAAATGACAAAAAACCCGAGTTTATCGGCAATTGGATGCTTTCGCCTGGCGCTATCATTCAAGTCATGAAAACCAAACACACACTCGAACTCTCTGACGTGAAAAAAATTGCCGCTGCTGCCGAGGCCGAAGCCTTGCGCAATCACTGGGCAGTGACGATTGCCATCGTCGATGATGGTGGCCATTTGCTGTGGTTGCAACGCCTCGACGGCGCTGCGGCGATTTCCTCTTACATCGGTCCGGCCAAGGCCCGCACGGCCGCCTTGGGTCGGCGCGAGACCAAAGTCTATGAGGACATCATCAACCAAGGCCGCACGGCCTTCCTGAGTGCACCCGAAATTGAAGGCATGCTCGAAGGAGGAGTACCCATCATCCTGGACGGTCAAGTCATTGGTGCGGTCGGGGTCAGCGGCGTCAAATCCCCTGAAGACGCCCAAATTGCCCGCGCCGGCATCGCCGCTTTGGGCTGATCGCCCACGGTTCGGCCCCGTTCAATACGACAAACGCTCGGGCCGAATTTCTTGCAAGATTGTGGTGGCGATCTCTTCGATGCTCTTGGTCGTGGTCGAAAGCCAGCGGATTCCGGCACGACGCATCATGGCCTCGGCCTCACTGACCTCGTTGCGGCAGTTCTCCAGACTCGCATAGCGCGAATTGGGGCGCCGTTCGTTGCGGATTTCGCTCAAACGCTCGGGGTTGATGGTCAAACCAAACAACTTGCTTCGATGCGGTACCAGCGCCGGGGGCAATTGGCGGCGATCGAAGTCTTCCGGAATCAGCGGGTAGTTGGCGGCCTTCAAGCCGTGTTGCATGGCAAGGTAAAGGCTGGTCGGTGTTTTCCCCGAACGACTCACGCCGACCAAAATCACATCGGCGATTTCGAGGTCTGTGTTGAGTTGGCCATCGTCGTGTGACAGGCTGAAATTGATGGCCTCGATTCGGTCGCTGTATTTTTGGCTTTTGCTGATGTCTGAAAAGCGTCCAATGCGGTGGTTGGACTTGATGCCCAATTCATGCTCAAGAGGGTGTACAAAGGTTCCAAACATGTCCATCAACATGCCCTTGCAACCCTCGGCAATCACTTTTAATACTTCCTCATTCACCAAGGTGGTAAATACGATGGGTCGGGTGCCCTCGACCTTGGCGGTGTGGTTGACCTGGTAGACCGCCTGGTGGGCCTTGTCGACGCTGTCGACAAAGGGCAGCCGGACATGTCGCAAATTGGTCTCGAATTGGGCCAGGATCGCGTTGCCAAAAGTCTCGGCGGTGATGCCGGTGCCGTCCGAGATGAAAAAAACCGTGCGTTGAGCCATGTGCGTTGGTCGGGTATAGGTGAAAGTGCGGTTTGGCGAGCCCAAACACTTACAATCATCCGATTATCACGTATTCAACATGTCGACCCGTCAAGCACTCTTCAAGTAAGAACAATCTGTGCGAGATCACTTCGGCATGTGCGCCCCAGCCCGGCTCAAGGCTGTTGAGGCCGATCCAGTTTCAACTTTTGGAGCGTTAGCATGTCAACCCTGTTTTCTCCGACCGCCTTGGTCGTTCCGTTTGAAAACCTGAGAATGTCCGATGTCGAGGCAGTCGGCGGTAAAAACGCCAGCCTTGGCGAAATGATCTCCCAACTCCCCCAGGGAGTGCGGGTGCCCACCGGATTTGCAACCACCGCCCATGCCTTCAGACTATTTTTGGCGCACAACGGCTTGGCTGATCGCATCAACCAGCGCCTGTCAACTCTGAACACCGAGGACGTGCGTGCACTGGCCGTGGCCGGTGCCGAAATTCGACATTGGGTCGAAAAGCAGCCGTTCCCCACCGATCTTGAGACGGCCATCCGTCAAGCCTTCCAAACCCTGAGCGCCGGCAATGCCCAGGCATCGTTTGCCGTGCGTTCTTCGGCCACCGCCGAAGACCTGCCTGACGCATCGTTCGCCGGCCAGCAAGAGACGTTCCTCAATGTGGTCGGCATCGACGATGTCTTGGCCAAGATGAAGGAAGTGTTCGCCTCGCTCTACAACGATCGGGCCATCAGTTACCGCGTGCACAAAGGTTTTGCCCACGCCGATGTCGCCTTGTCGGCTGGTGTTCAACGCATGGTGCGCTCGGACCTGGGCGCCGCCGGTGTGATGTTCACCATCGACACCGAATCTGGATTTGAAGAAGTGGTATTCATCACCGCCAGCTATGGCCTGGGTGAAACCGTCGTCCAAGGTGCCGTGAATCCCGACGAGTTTTATGTACACAAGCCCATGCTGCAAGCGGGTAAAAAAGCGTTGATACGCCGCAATCTGGGCTCCAAACTGATCCAGATGGTGTTCTCGACCCCCGAGCAAAAAGCCGCCGGCGGTCAATTGGTGCAGACCATCGATGTGCCCGCTGAACAACGCAACCGTTATTGCCTGAGCGACGCCGAAGTCGAGCAACTGGCCAAGTACGCCTTGATCATTGAAAAGCACTATGGCCACCCCATGGACATTGAATGGGGCAAAGACGGCGTTGACAACCAGTTGTACATCTTACAAGCGCGCCCCGAGACGGTGAAAAGCCAATCCAAGGGCCAGGCTGAAATGCGCTACAAGCTCAAGGGTCAAGGTCATGTCTTGGCCGAAGGTCGTGCGATTGGACAAAAAATCGGCACTGGACCGGTACGCTTGGTCAGTCACATCTCCGAGATGGACCGCGTGCAGCCTGGCGACGTCTTGGTGACCGAAATGACCGACCCCAACTGGGAGCCGGTCATGAAGCGGGCCAGTGCCATCGTCACCAACCGCGGTGGGCGCACCTGCCATGCGGCCATCATTGCCCGCGAGTTGGGTATTCCTGCCGTGGTGGGTTGCGGTAACGCCACCGGGAGCCTGAGCGACGGCACCTTGGTCACGGTCAGTTGCGCCGAGGGTGACTCGGGCCGCATCTACGACGGCTTGCTCGAAATGGAGGTGACCGAAGTGCAGCGTGGCGAAATGCCGCCCATCGGCACCAAGATCACCATGAACGTTGGCAACCCCCAACTGGCTTTCGACTTCGCTCAGTTGCCCAACGATGGCGTCGGTCTGGCTCGTTTGGAATTCATCATCAACAACAACATTGGCGTGCATCCCAAAGCCATCCTCGACTACCCCAATCTCGACAGCGACTTGAAAAAAGCCGTCGAATCGGTGGCTCGGGGCCATGCCTCGCCACGCGGTTTTTATGTCGACAAAGTGGCCGAGGGGGTGGCCACCATCGCTGCTGCCTTCTGGCCCAAGCCCGTCATCGTCCGTTTGTCCGATTTCAAATCGAATGAGTACCGCAAATTGATTGGTGGCAGCCGCTACGAGCCCGACGAAGAGAATCCGATGCTGGGTTTTCGTGGCGCATCGCGTTATCTCAGTGCAGACTTCGGTCCGGCTTTTGCCATGGAGTGTGAGGCCTTGCGTCGCGTACGTCTCGAGATGGGACTCTCGAACGTGCAGATCATGGTGCCTTTCATCCGCACGCTCAGCCAGGCCGAGCGAGTGGTCGCCCTGTTGGCCGAGCATGGCTTGGAGCGCGGCAAAGACGACCTGAAACTGATCATGATGTGCGAACTCCCCAGCAACGCCATCTTGGCCGATGAATTCCTGAAATTCTTCGACGGCTTCTCCATCGGCTCCAACGACCTCACCCAACTCACCCTGGGTCTGGACCGTGACTCGGGCATGGAGTTGTTGGCGGCCGACTTTGACGAACGCGATCCGGCCGTGCAAGCCATGATCGACCGATCGATCCAAGCCTGTCTGCGCCAGGGCAAATATGTGGGCATATGCGGCCAGGGCCCCTCTGACCACCCTGATTTCGCCCACTGGTTGGTCGAGCGTGGCATTACATCCTTGTCGCTGAATCCCGACAGCGTCATCGAAACTTGGAAGAACTTGGCCAAGGGCTGAGCCAGCCCAGTCAAGCTGTGTTAAAAATTGGGGAGATGAACCCTCTCCCCGATTCAGTTCTTGCCACTCGCGCTCGACGCCGTCGCGCCGTTCGGGTTGTTAGTCTATTGTGCAGCGGCACATTCTTGGGACTGATCCTGTCATGGTCCTACCCAGAGGCCACGGTTTGGCATTTTTGGGGTGTCACGCAAGTGTTGCCGATCTTCTATCTGGTGTTGTCGATCTGGGCCGCTTGGCCATTACCCAAAGAGGAGCAGGCGTGACTTCGTTCGATCGGCGCTGGGTGATTTTGGGGGCGGTGATCTCGGTCATTCTGGCCGCCTTGCTTGTCTTGGCCGACGCACTGAGCTTGCCGGTCAGCGTCATCAACGGATTTTTGCTGGTAGTGTCCATTGTGACCTATGCCGTGATCGGCATGGCTTGTCGGACCACCCAACCCGACGAGTACTATGTGGCCGGCCGGCGCATCGCAGCGTTACCCAACGGCATGGCCACGGCAGCCGATTGGATGTCGGCCGCCTCTTTCATCGGATTGACCGGATTGCTCATGTCTGAAGGCTATTTGGGCGACGGTTCCCGCGCCGGGGGCTTGGCCTATGTGCTGGGCTGGACGGGTGGTTTTTGTCTGCTAGGTCTGCTCTTTGCACGCCAAATCAACTCCAGCGGCGCCATCACCATTCCCCAAATGTTGGGGGACCTCTTTGACAGCTTATGGTTGCGGCGTTGTGCGGCCATTGGTGCCATCATTTGCTCGGCCATTTATCTGGTGGCTCAAATTTATGGCATTGGGTTGGTGGCTTCGATGCTCTCAGGTCTGACCTTTGAGTTGGGGGTGTTCATGGCATTGGGTGGCATCTTGCTGTGCTCTTTTCTGGGGGGCATGCGCGCCGTCACTTGGACCCAGTTGGTGCAGTGCCTGGTGCTGGTGTTGACCATGCTGACCATCGCCGTGGCGGTGGCTTGGAAAACCCACGGTCATCCTATCGTACCCCTCGCGGCCTCCGAGGCAATGGTGCGTGTCAGCAAACTTGCAGCCGAAATTGATGTCGATCCGCTGGAACAATCGACTCGCGAGATGATGAAAATCAGATTGGAAGATTTGAACCTGAAAATCGCCGACCCCGTCCAGGCCCGCGAGATTGAGCGCGAGCGATTGTTGCGTCAGATCAGTCTGATGAAATCTGAAAACGCCCCCTTGCGCGACATCCATCGCCTGGAATCGAGTCCGGTCCTGCGCGATGTCGACATCCAACATTTGGTCTCGGCCTGGATGCGCGAGCGAAATCAAATTCAGGACGCTTTGCGCCGTCCCATTGGCTTTGAGGGGCGCGCTGAGGCCGGCAACTACCCCAGGCTCGCCAACACCTTGGCGTTGGTTTTTTGCCTGATTTTGGGTACGGCCGGTTTACCCCATATCCTGGCTCGTTCGTTCACCACGCCGACCCCCACGCAAGCCCAGCGCTCGGTAGCGTGGGCCATGTTTTTCATTGTCTTGGTCTACATCACTGCCTCGGCGCTGGCGGTATTGCTCAAGCACTCGGTGTTGACCGATTTGGTGGGGGCGCGTTTGGACGCCTTGCCCGAGTGGGCCGATCAATTGAAGTTGCGCAAACTGGGACTGCTCAAGCTCCATGACTGGAATGGCGATGGCCGATTGCAATGGGGTGACATTCAAATGGGCAGCGATCTGATCATGTTGGCGGCGCCCGATATCGTGCACATCTCGCCCTTATTTACCGGTTTGATTGCCGCTGGCGCCTTGGCCGCCGCTTTATCGACCGCCGATGGACTGTTGCTGACCATCTCCAACTCGCTGGCTCACGACCTCTCACCTCCAAGTGGTCGTGATGCGCTCAACCCCCTGAGGCGGGTGATGTTGTCCAAACTATTGTTGATGGTGGTGGCCTTGTTGGCGGCCTTGGTGGCCACCTACCGACCCGTCGATATCCTGTTTTGGGTGGCTTGTGCTTTTTCTTTGGCCGCTTCGACCTTTTTCCCGGTCATGCTACTGGGTTTGCATTGGCCGGGCATGAGCCGAATGGGTGCGATCTTGGGGATGTTGTCGGGCATGGCCATGTCCACTTACTACATTTTCATCAATCATCCCTGGGTCCAGACCCGCTTGGGCTTGTCCCCCGAGATGACCAGTTGGTGGGGCCTAGAGGCCTACAGCGCCGCCGTGTTTGGGGTGCCCATCAGCCTGGTGGCGGGTATTTTGGGCAGCTGGGTCTGGCCATCAATCGGACATCGCCCAAAAGCGTTATAATCGTGGGTTAACACCTTGCCGCACACCGTCTTGACGCCGGTGGCGGCTTCATCCACAAGGAGAATCCATGCGTCACTATGAAATCGTTTTGCTGATCCATCCGGATCAATCCGAGCAGGTGCCTGCCATGCTCGAGCGTTACAAGGGCATGATCACTGCCGGCGGCGGTGCTGTGCACCGTGTTGAAGACTGGGGCCGCCGTCAACTGGCCTACATGATCAACAAGCTGGCCAAAGCCCACTATCTTTGCGTCAACATCGAAGCCAACCAAGAAGTCATGGCTGAACTTGAGCACGCTTTCCGTTTCAACGATGCCGTTTTGCGTCACATGACCGTGTTGAAGAAGAAAGCCGAGACTGGCCCTTCTCTGATGATGAAAACCGTCGAGCGCGAAGAAGCCCGCAAGGCCGCACAGGCTGAGTTCCAGGCTGGATGACCCTCGCAGACCAGGCCAATCACCTGATCATCGTGGCTCGCATGGCCGCACCAGGCGCTTTGCGGTACACACCGGCCGGTTTGCCTGCACTCGATTTGCAGTTGGAGCACGAATCCACCCAGATCGAAGCAGACACCCCACGCACGGTGCGCCTCACGATTCAGGCGGTGGCCTTGGGTGAGTTGGCCCAACGACTGATGTCGCAAGACCCCAACCAGCCCATGCGTTTCGAAGGATTTCTGGTGTCGCCCCGCCTTGGCAAAAGCGTCACCTTCCATGTACAACATTTCAAGACCGTATAGGAGGCTCGATCATGGCCACATTCAAAAAATTTGACAAGAACAAGCGCCCCAAGCGCAACACCCAATCGCTGTTGTTCAAGCGCAAGCGTTTCTGCCGCTTCACCGTGGCTGGCGTGGAAGAGATCGATTACAAAGACGTCGACACACTGCGTGATTTCATTGCTGAAAACGGCAAGATCATTCCGGCTCGTCTGACCGGTACCCGCGCCATTTACCAGCGCCAGCTCAACACCGCCATCAAGCGTGCTCGCTTCCTGGCCCTGTTGCCTTACTCTGACCAGCACAAGATCTAAAGGAAGGCCCATCATGCAAATCATTCTGCTCGACAAGGTCATCAACCTGGGCAATCTGGGTGAAATCGTTAAAGTCAAAGACGGCTACGCCCGCAACTTCCTGATTCCCTCGGGACGCGCTCGCCGCGCGACCCAGGCTGCCATCGCCGAATTCCAAGCCCGCCGCGCCGAACTGGAAAAAATCGCTGCGGAAAAGCTCGCTGTCTCCCAAGCCCTGGGTGAAAAGCTGGCTGGAACCACCCTCAAGCTGACCCAAAAGGCTGGTGTTGACGGTCGCCTGTTCGGCTCCGTCACCAATTTCGACATTGCCGAAGAGCTGACCAAGCAAGGGTTTGCCGTGCAAAAGGCCCAAG
Source organism: Alphaproteobacteria bacterium (assembly GCA_030054175.1). Classification (GTDB taxonomy): domain Bacteria; phylum Pseudomonadota; class Gammaproteobacteria; order Burkholderiales; family Burkholderiaceae_C; genus Limnohabitans. The sequence continues at coordinate 60,371 of JASGCM010000013.1, forward strand.
TGCGCATGCCCAATGGCCCGATCAAGGTTGTCGGTGACTCCAGCGTCAGCGTGGCTTTGCACACCGACGTCACCGTTGGCATCACCATTTCGGTTTACGGCGAAACGGCCTGATCCGGGTGTGCCCGACGCGGCACGCTGACTCGACGCCATCGGACCCCTTGGGGTCCGATTTTTTTTATTCCCGTTCCCTCACAGTTTCCCCACCGTTTACCCACAGCCTTGTCCCATGACAAGCCTTGGGCTGAAGATTAACATTCGGGAAGAGCGATTTTCGACCATGTCCGACGTCTTTTCCCCAGATGAACCCCTGATGCACGACCCCGAGGTCGCGCAACTGCGCATTCCACCCCATTCCCTCGAGGCCGAAGCCAGCGTGCTAGGGGGCTTGTTGCTGGACAACAGCGCATGGGACCGAGTGGGGGACATGCTGACCGATAACGATTTTTACCGTTACGAGCACCGCCAGATCTTTGCCGCCATTTCTGCCTTGGTCAACACCAGCCGGCCGGCCGACGTGATCACGGTGTACGAGCACCTGCAGTCGTTGGGTAAAGCCGATGAAGTGGGCGGTTTGGCCTATTTGAACTCTTTGGCGCAGTACGTGCCCAGCGCCACGAACATCCGACGCTACGCAGAGATCGTTCGTGAGCGTTCGATTCTGCGCAAATTGGTCAGCGCCAGCGACGAGATTGCGACCACGGCGTTCAACACCCAGGGTCGGCCTGTCGCCCAGATTCTGGACGAAGCCGAGCAGAAGATATTCAGCATAGGGGAAGAAGGCTCGCGCATGAAGCAGGGCTTTCAGTCGATGGACTCACTGGTGGTCGAGTTGCTCGACCGCGTTGAGGAAATGTCTAAGAATCCGAACGACATCACGGGCGTACCCACCGGTTTTTATGACTTTGATCGCATGACGTCTGGCTTGCAGCCCGGCGATCTGATTGTGTTGGCGGCCCGCCCCAGCATGGGCAAAACCGCATTGGCCATCAACATTGCCGAGCACGTCGCACTGAATGAAGGATTGCCGGTTGCCGTGTTTTCAATGGAAATGGGCGCATCCCAATTGGCGATTCGCATCGTCGGCTCTATCGGCCGCATCGACCAAAGCCGTCTGCGCACGGGCAAACTCAACCCCGATGAGTGGCCGCGACTGACGGAGTCCATCGAAAAGCTGCGCAGCGTGTCATTGCACATTGATGAAACGCCAGGCCTCACACCCAGCGAATTGCGCGCCAACGCACGACGCCTCGCGCGCACCTGCGGCAAATTGGGTTTGATCGTGGTGGACTATTTGCAGTTGATGAGCGGCAGTTCTTCCGATGGAGAAAACCGTGCGACCGAAATCGGTGAAATCTCCCGTGGCTTGAAAATGCTGGCCAAAGAATTGCAATGTCCGGTGATCGCCTTGTCCCAGCTCAACCGCAGCGTTGAACAGCGCACCGACAAGCGCCCCATGATGAGTGACCTGCGTGAATCCGGTGCCATCGAACAAGATGCCGACGTCATCATGTTCATCTACCGCGACGATTATTACAACAAAGACAGCAAAGAGCCTGGCGTGGCCGAAGTCATCATCGGAAAACAGCGCAACGGCCCCACCGGCATCGTCAAACTCGCCTTCCTCAAACCCATCACCAAGTTCGAATCCTTGGCCGGTGGCGGCAGCGACTATTGACGGACACAGCAGAAATTGGGGTCAGAAATTGGGGTCAGACCCCGCAGAAATTGGGGTCAGACCCCAATTATTTGGAGCCCAATTATTTGCGCTGGGCAAATTAATTGGGGTCAGACCCCAATTTCTGACCCCAATTTCTGCGCTCAAAGTGTGTCGCTGGCGAAGTCCGCCAATCGCGAGCGCTCGCCGCGAGCCAGGGTGATGTGGCCGCCATGTGGCCAGCCTTTGAACTTGTCAACGGCAAAGGTCAAGCCAGATGAGCCCTCTGTCAAGTAAGGGGTATCGATTTGGGCCAGGTTACCCATGCAGATGATCTTGGTGCCCGGTCCGGCCCGGGTGATCAAGGTTTTCATTTGCTTGGGTGTGAGGTTTTGCGCCTCGTCGATGATCACATACTTGTTCAAGAAGGTTCGTCCGCGCATGAAATTCAGGCTTTTGATCTTGATCTTGCTGCGGATGAGTTCATTGGTTGCGGCACGCCCCCAATCGCCGGCGCCAGTTTCGGTTTTGCCCAACACTTCCAGGTTGTCGTCCAAAGCGCCCATCCAAGGCCCCATCTTTTCTTCTTCGGTGCCCGGCAGAAAGCCGATATCCTCGCCCACGCTGACCGTGGCGCGGGTGACAATGATTTCGGTGTAGCGGCGGTCATCAAGCACTTGGGTCAGACCACTGGCCAGGGCCATCAGGGTCTTGCCGGTTCCGGCAGTGCCGGTCAGGGTGACGAAGTCGATGTCCGGGTCCATCAGCAAGTTGAGGGCGAAATTTTGTTCACGATTGCGAGCAGAGACACCCCAAACGGCACTTTTGGCGTGGCCAAAGTCTTTCAGGGTGCGCAGCACCGCCGATTTACCTCGGATTTCTGTTACCCGGGCGTAAAGGCTGGGCTCGCCAGGGCTTTCCAGGTACACGAACTGGTTGATGAGCAAATCGGGCACCAAGGGGCCGCTGACCCGGTAATAGGTGTTGCCGCCGCTTTGCCAGCTCTCGACACTTTTGCCGTGTTTGGCCCAAAAGTCCTGGGGCAGGGCCATCCAGCCCGAATACAACAGGTCGCCGTCTTCCAGCGTTTTGTCGTTTTGATAGTCTTCGGCCGCCAACCCCAGCGCCCGCGCCTTGATGCGCATGTTGATGTCTTTGGACACCAACACAACTTCGCGCGGATTGTGCTTGGTACGCAGGGCTTGCACCACCCCTAGAATCTGGTTGTCGGCCTTGCCTTGGGGCAGGCTCATGGGCAGGCTCATGTCCAGAGGTTCAGTCTGGAAAAACAGCTTGCCGCCCATTTCTTTGTGGCCCAGACTGCTCAATGACAAGCCTTGGGTGTTCTCTGCGCCCTGTATGGCCGCCAAAGCATCGAGCATGCGGCTGGCCTGGCGGGCGTTGCGAGCCACTTCGGTCACCCCCATTTTATTGCCGTCGAGCTCCTCGAGCACGATCATCGGCAGGTAAATGTCGTGCTCCTCAAAGCGGAACAGAGACATGGGGTCGTGCATCAGCACATTGGTATCGAGTACGAACAGCTTGGCGTTGGCCTGATCGCGTTTACCTGCGGTCTTGGCCTTGCGGGTCGGGGCAGCGCTGCGTGCGGGCCTGGAGAAATCAACGGGGGCGGGGTCAGCAATCGGTTCTTTTGTCGGGGGGGCTTTGTCCAGCATCGCGGTCGGTACGGTGGTCCTTCGCAGGGTACCGGCATTCCCATTGGCCTGTTGTCCGTTTCGCTGGGGGGGTGTTTTCAGGCCGTCGAGTGCCAACAAGGTGGCGCGCTTGGCAGGGGGGGGAGGCAAGGGCATGGTGTGACAGGGTGAGGGGACAACAAAAAAGCCGCCAAGTAGACCTGGAGGCTTGCGGGGTGACGTCTAGCGGATTTGGCTGCGGCGGCATGAATTCATGATAGCAAAAAAAGCCGACGCCGCAAGGGGCGTCAAGCAGCAGTGGCAGCTGCTTTTTTCAGGGCTTTGACCGCTTTCAGAACTTCGTCCACATGGCCAGGGACTTTCAGGCCACGCCACTCTTGACGCAGAACGCCATCAGGGCCGATCAGGAAAGTGCTACGTTCGATGCCTTTGACTTTTTTGCCATACATGATCTTGTTTTTGACCACGCCAAACATATGGCACATTTTTTCCTCGGTGTCGGCAATCAGCTCGAAAGGAAGCTCCAGCTTGCCCTTGAAATCATCGTGCGATTTCATGTTGTCGCGCGAGACGCCAAATACGACAGCCCCTGCTTTGGTGAAATCTTTGTATTTGTCGCGAAACTGCATGGCCTCAGTCGTGCAGCCCGGTGTGTTGTCTTTGGGATAGAAATACAGCACCACAATCTGACCCAGATGAGAATGGTGGGTGACCTTGATGCCGCCTGTGGCCTGCGCTTCAAATTCGGGTATGGGTTTGTTGACGACGATGGCCATGGTGGTATATCTGACAGGTTAGGTGGGGGCAAGGGCTGCGAAGCGACACATTATTTTAACCGCAATCCGTCCCTGCGGGCCGGTACCGGGAACCTTGGGGTTCGCCCTCAATTCTGAGGGGGGAGCAGCAAAAGCGCCGCCACGTTGCGGCCTTCACCGGCCAGGATGTTGTAGGTGCGGCAAGCTGCCTCGGTGTCCATGGTCTCCAGCCCAATGCGGCGCGACATCAAAGGGGATAACCAGGCTGGGGGGGGGAATGTCAGCCTCGGACCGCTGCCATAAATGACCAATTCCACCGACAGTTCGGCCAGATCAGCGAAGTCTTTCGGGGTCAACTCTTCAGGGGTGCATGCCGAGAGATTTTGGCGTAGCCCCCCCGATGTGATCAGCAGACTGGAAAAATGTCGCTCACCGTTGATCGCCAGCCACCCCGGACCGTAGCCGGTGACGGACTGGACTTCCATCCGGTCGGGTTGCAGTTTCATGGGCGCATCTCGGGGGAAAAGGACGTTTCTGTGGTCAAATTATAGGTTGCCCCTAAACATCTGTTCGCGGAGGGTCGTTTGAAACCCATCAAAAAATCAGCCAAGCTGGCCAATGTGCTCTACGATGTGCGCGGCCCGATCGTGGACGCCGCGAAGCAGATGGAGGATGAGGGTCAAAAGATCATCAAACTCAACCTAGGCAATTTGGCCCCTTTTGGTTTTGAGGCCCCGGAGGAAATCCAACAGGACATGATCCGCAACCTGCCCAATTCGGCGGGCTATTCGGACAGCAAAGGCATTTTTTCTGCCCGCAAAGCAGTGATGCATTACACCCAACAACAGGGCGTGGTGGGGGTGACTCTCGATGATATTTACTTGGGTAACGGCGCCAGCGATCTGATCACCATGGCGGTCAATGCCTTGCTCGACAACGGTGACGAATTGTTGGTGCCGGCGCCCGACTATCCCCTATGGACGGCAGTGGCCTCGCTGTCAGGGGGCAAGCCCGTGCATTACCTGTGCGACGAAGACAATGGCTGGATGCCCAATCTGGACGACATCCGCCGCAAGATCACCCCGCGCACCAAAGGCCTGGTGGTGATCAACCCCAACAACCCTACAGGTGCGCTGTACAGCGACGAACTGCTGGTGGGCTTGGTGCAAATCGCCCGCGAGCACAACCTGGTTTTGATGGCCGATGAGGTGTATGACAAAGTGTTGTACGACGGTGTCAAGCATTCGGCCATGGCCAGTTTGTCCACCGATGTACTGACCCTCACCTTCAATTCCCTCTCCAAAGCCTACCGGGCTTGCGGTTACCGCGCCGGCTGGATGGTGATCTCCGGCGACAAGACCCAGGCCCGCGATTACATCGAAGGCCTGAATATGCTGGCCAACATCAAGCTGGGCTCCAACGTGCCTGGTCAATATGCGATCCAGACCGCTCTGGGCGGTTATCAAAGCATCAACGACCTCATCAAGGAAGGCGGCCGGCTGCGTCGTCAACGCGATTTGGCGCACAAACTCATCACAGAGATTCCCGGGGTGACTTGCGTCAAGCCCAAAGCCGCTCTGTACATGTTCCCCAAACTCGACCCCGAGATCTACCCCATTGAAGACGACCGTCAGTTCTTCATGGAGGTGTTGCAGGCGACCCGAGTCATGTTGGTGCAGGGCTCGGGTTTCAACTACCCCGACCATCAGCATTTCCGCATCGTGTTTCTACCGCACGAAGACGACCTGATCGAGGCGATCGGTCGATTGGCGCGTTTCTTTGAGGGCGCACGCAAACGCTTTGCCGCCCAACGCAACTCAACTTTGACCACATCATGAAACCCATCCAAGTCGGATTACTCGGCATCGGTACCGTCGGACGCGGTACTTTCGAGGTGCTCACACGCAACCAGGAAGAAATCCAACGCCGCGCCGGTCGCACGATCCAGATCAGCATGGTCGCCGATTTGGATGTGGAGCGTGCTCGAGCCATCGTGGGCAATCAGGCCCAGGTGGTGGCTGACGCCAGACAGGTGATTGCCAACCCCGACATCGACATCGTCATTGAATTGATTGGCGGTTATGGCATTGCCCGTCAATTGGTGATCGAGGCCATCGCGGCCGGCAAGCATGTCGTGACGGCAAACAAGGCCTTGCTGGCTGTGCATGGCACCGAGATTTTTGCCGCTGCCCGTGCCAAGGGCGTGATGGTGGCCTTCGAGGCAGCCGTCGCTGGTGGTATACCGATCATCAAGGCCCTGCGCGAAGGACTGACGGCCAACCGAATTCAATGGCTGGCTGGCATCATCAACGGCACCACCAACTTCATCTTGTCGGAGATGCGTGACAAGGGACTGCCCTTTGATGACGTGCTCCAACAAGCCCAGGCACTGGGCTACGCCGAAGCCGACCCCACTTTTGATATTGAGGGTATCGATGCTGCTCACAAGGCCACCATCATGTCGGCCATCGCTTTTGGTATTCCCGTTCAATTTGACAAAGCCCATGTCGAAGGCATTTCGAAGCTACAAGCCGCCGACATTCGTTATGCCGAACAACTGGGCTACCGCATCAAGCTACTGGGCATTGCCAAGAGGGTGGCTACGGGCATTGAGTTGCGCGTACACCCATGCCTGGTCCCCGCCAAACGCTTGATCGCCAATGTCGAAGGCGCCATGAACGCGGTCATGGTCCAAGCCGATGCTGTGGGAACCACCTTGTATTACGGCAAAGGAGCCGGCTCTGAGCCCACTGCCAGCGCGGTCATCGCCGACTTGGTAGACATCACGCGCTTGCATACCGCGGACCCTTTGAACCGAGTACCGCACCTGGCCTTTCAACCCGACTCTCTGAGCAATTGGCCCGTGCTGCCCATGGACCAAGTGGTGACCAGTTACTACCTGCGCCTGCGAGTGGCCGATCAGGCTGGCGTCTTGGCCGACGTCACAGGAATGCTGGCACGTTCGGGCATCAGCATTGAAGCAGTGCTACAACGCGCCGCCGATGCCGGCGAGAACCAGACCGACCTGATCATCCTGACCCACGATTGCGTCGAGGACCACATGAATCAGGCCATGGCCCAAATGCAGGCGCTACCCAGTGTTCTGGCCCCCATCATCCGCCTGCGCAAGGAAGACTTGAGCTGATGCTGTACCTCTCAACCCGCGGTGACCCGCAGCGGCGCCGGTTTTGTGAAATTTTGCTGGAAGGGCTAGCCCCTGATGGCGGGCTTTACCTGCCAGAACAGTACCCACAGGTCGATGCTCGACGTTTGCAGGAATGGCGACATGTTTGGCAGGCGCGCGATTACGCTGACTTGGCTTTTGAAGTCTTGTCGCTTTATATCGACGACATCCCCGCCGATGACTTGCTGGCTTTGTGCCGCAAAACCTACACCGCCCAGGTCTTTGGCAGCGAAGCCATCGTGCCGTTGCGCCATCTGGAGGGGGAACTGCACATCGAGGCCTTGTCCAACGGTCCCACGCTGGCCTTCAAAGACATGGCCATGCAGTTGTTGGGCCATCTGTTCGAATACGAACTGACCCGTCGTGGCGAAGAACTCAATATCCTGGGGGCCACTTCAGGTGATACCGGCAGCGCGGCCGAATACGCCATGCGTGACAAGCGCGGCGTGCGCGTTTTCATGACCAGTCCGCAAGGGCGCATGAGCCCCTTTCAGCAGGCGCAGATGTTCAGCCTGCTTGACCCGAACATCCATAACATAGCCATTGAAGGTGTCTTCGATGACTGCCAAGACATCGTCAAGGCGGTCTCTGGCGATTTGGCCTTCAAGCGCCAGTTCCGGATCGGCACCGTCAATTCGATCAATTGGGCCCGTTTGCTGGCCCAGGTGGTCTACTATTTCGCTGGCTATTTTCAGGCCACGAGCGGCAATGAGCAAAAGGTCAGCTTTTGCGTGCCCAGTGGCAATTTTGGCAACGTTTGTGCCGGACATGTGGCCCGTCAGATGGGACTGCCCATTGATCGGTTGGTGGTGGCCACCAATGAAAACGATGTGCTTGACGAGTTCTTCCGAACCGGTCTGTACCGCGTGCGCGGCTCTGCCGATACCTTCGAGACTTCCAGCCCTTCGATGGACATCTCCAAGGCCAGCAACTTCGAGCGTTTCGTGTTCGATCTGTTGGGCCGAGATGCGCAACGTACCGCCCAACTGTTTGGCCCGGCCCTGGCCCGCGACGGATTCTTCGATTTGTCGGCAGACCCCCTGTTCGCTCAGGCCGCCACGCGCCATGGCTTTGCCAGTGGGCGCAGCACCCATGCCAACCGCCTCGATACCATCCGCGATTGTGATCAGCGCTTGGGTCAAACCATCGATCCGCACACCGCAGACGCGGTCAAGGTGGCGCGCGAGCACATGCGCCATGGGATACCCATGATCGCCCTCGAGACGGCCTTGCCCATCAAATTTGCTGCCACTTTGGTAGAGGCCCTGGGGCGTGAACCCGAGCGACCCGCTGCTTTCGAGGGCATCGAGCAATTGCCCAAACGGGTACAGGTCATGCCGGCCGATGTTCAAAAGGTCAAGCAGTACATGGTCGAGCATTGCGCATGAAGGTCGTTGGGTTTGCCGGCTTTTCCGGCTCGGGCAAAACCACCCTGGTCGAGCAATTGATCCGGGGATTGCGCCAGCACGGCCTGCGCGTCTCGGTGGTCAAGCATGCGCACCACCAATTTGATGTCGACCAGCCCGGCAAGGACAGTTGGCGTCATCGCCAGGCCGGTGCCTTTGAAGTGCTGGTGGCTTCAAACCGGCTTTTGGTCTTGCAGCGGCAATATGAGCAAACGGCTGAGCCCCGAGTGCACCACCTGCTGGCGGAGGTCTACGACGGCGTAGACTGGGTGTTGGTGGAAGGTTTCAAATCCAGTGACTTGCCAAAAATCGAAGTCTGGCGCCCCGAGTCAGGAGCCGACACCCTGTATCCCGAAGATCCCTTCATCAAGGCGATTGCCACCAATGTGCCCGATCAGATTCGTCCGACCACCCTGCGACCGGTACTGGATTTGAATCAGCCCGAGCAGATCTTGGAATGGATGCTGGACAATGGTGATGACCTGATTTATCAACCCCCCATGGCATGAACGCTCCCCGACCGCCTTTGTTGACTTTGGACGAAGCTTTGCCCGGATTGTTGGCCCGTGCCGTGCCGCTGTCCGGAGTGCAAGAAGTCGACCTGCACGATGCCGATGGTCGCGTATTGGCGCAAGACCTGGTGGCCCCCTTGCAAGTGCCGCCTCATGACAACAGTTCAATGGATGGGTATGCCTTGCGCTGTGCCGATGTGCCACGGCCTGGAGTCTTTTTGAAGGTGACCCAGCGCATCCCCGCTGGCAGCCAGGGCCGTGCCTTGAGCCCGGGCGAAGCGGCCCGCATTTTTACCGGTGCGCCCATACCTCCCTGTGCCGACGCCGTGGTCATGCAAGAAGACACCGAAGCCTTGGCCGATGATTTGGTGCGCGTGAATGTGCTTCCCTCCGATGGCCAGTGGATCCGCCGCAGTGGCGAGGACATTACCCGTGGCCGTACCGTGCTCTCCAGTGGCGCTCGCTTGGGCCCCGCCGAATTGGGTTTGGCCGCCAGTCTGGGTTTGGCCCGTCTGAGCGTCATGCGACGACCGCGTGTGGCCTTGTTTTCTACTGGGGATGAGTTGGTGATGCCAGGCACCACCCCCCCCGAAGACATGCCGCCCGGCGCCATCTACAACTCGAACCGGTTTTTTCTGCGCGCATTGTTGCTTCGCCTGGGTTGCGAAGTCACTGACTTGGGCATTGTGCCCGATCGGCGCGAGGCGACGGTGCAGGCTTTGACCGATGCAGCCAGCCGCCACGATTTGATCCTGACCAGCGGCGGTGTGTCCGTGGGGGAAGAAGACCACATCAAGCCCGCCATCGAGTCTCTGGGCGAACTTCACCTGTGGTCGCTGGCGATCAAGCCTGGCAAACCTTTCGCATTCGGCTCGGTGCGTCGATCCTCAGAGGATGGCAGCGCCCACTTCATGGGCTTGCCCGGCAACCCGGTGTCGAGCTATGTGACTTTTTTGTTGCTGGTCCGACCGTTCCTCTTGCGCCTACAGGGGGTTGAGCAAATCGATCCCATCCGCCAGCCCATGCGGGCTGATTTTGATGTGTCCAAGCCCGACCGTCGGCGAGAATTCTTGCGCGTTCGACGCAACGCTCAAGGTGGACTTGATCTCTTTCCCAACCAGAGTTCGGGCGTGCTGACCTCTTTGGTTTGGGGGGACGGCTTGGTCGATCACCCTGCCGGGACCACCATCGCCAAAGGGGATATGGTTCAATTCATCTCATTGGCCGATGGCTTGTCATGAAGATCACCGTTCGCTACTTTGCTCGCTTGCGCGAAACTCTGGGCACATCGCTAGAAGACATTGAAACCGATGCCACCGATGTGGCCGGCTTGCGCCGTCAACTGCTCAGCCGTGGCGCCCCTTATGACCACGCTCTGGCACCAGATCAAGCCATCCGCTCTGCTCTGAATCAACAACTGTGCGATGGCTCTGCACCCCTGAGTCCTGGGGCTGAAGTGGCTTTTTTCCCCCCGGTTACCGGAGGTTGAGCATGACGCACAGCGTCCAGATCCAGACCGCAGATTTCGACTTGGGTGCCGAAATAACATTCTTACGTGCAAGCGATGCACGGGTCGGGGCCGTTTGCGTTTTTGTGGGCACCGTGCGCGATCGCAATGAGGGCGATTCGGTGGCCACCCTAGAGCTTGAGCACTACCCGGGCATGACCGAAAAAACCATCGAAGCCATGGTGGAAGAAGCCAAGGCCCGCTTCGATATCTTCTCGAGTCGCATCATCCATCGGGTGGGTTTGATGCGGCCTACCGACCAGATCGTCATGGTGGCCGTGACTTCTGCTCATCGTGGACAATGTTTTCAGGCTTGCGAATTCTTGATGGATTATCTGAAAACCCAGGCCCCGTTCTGGAAAAAAGAGCTGACCCCCAACGGAGCCCGATGGGTGGACGCCAGGGTCAGTGACGATGAGGCTTTACGCCGTTGGGGCATCGCTGCGCCATCGAATGTGGAGCATCCCGACGGCTCAATTCAATAAGCCCTTGGGCGCCTCATTCAGCCCCGTCTGGTTTTGAGTCATCGGCAACGCAGTAACTTGATTCCACCCACTTTGTTGCAAACTTTGGGTGATCAGGTGCAAAAATCCTTGAGTCAACTGAGGAGCCAAGCGCATTTCCAAGGTCCTGGCGGGCGTTTGATCCCCTCGCTTCTCCAGAAAGACCATCAGTGTGTAGCCATCTTTCTGGGGGCTAAGGCGGATATCCGTCACCACCAGGGGTGAGTTTTGTATCAAGTTCTTGGCCGGTGTTTTGTAGGGCGTTGAAAAATCGAACTGGCTCATGAACTCCTGTTGTTTAAATTCAGCAAACAGGGTTTTGTCACCCTCGGATTGCAAGGGTGTCTCGAAGGGGGCGGACCAGGCCAATTGATTGGCCACGATTTTGGGCAATTGAGGAATCAGAGCCAGGGTCAGGCGACGTGTCAACCAAAGGCATACTTCAGTGTCATCGGTGGTGTTGACTCGCAACAACAAACGGTCTTCGATGCCATCGTAATGGACCGAAAGCTGATGAATGTGCATGATCTGGGGGAGTCGGTTGATTTGAAGAAGGATCCTTGCCAGCACTTGAAAAGGCATACAACAGCCCCAAGTACCACACAACGCATCATTTTGCTTCAAAAAAACCATGCGAGTTGACAAACTGACCACCAAATTCCGTGAGTCCCTTCAAGAGGCTCAATCCCTCGCCTTGGCAGGGGATCACGCGTACATCGAACCCGCGCACCTGGTGCAAGCCATGCTGGACCAAGAGGACGGGCCCCGCTCTCTGTTGCAGCGTGCCGGGGTACGCATCGATGCCCTGCGTCAGGCGGCTCGCGATCAAATCGGTAAATTGCCTCAAGTTCAGGGGCAAGAGCAGGTGCAAGTGGGCCGCGATCTGGTCAGCTTGCTCCAGGCCGCCGAGAAAGAAGGCCGCAAGCGCGACGATGCGTTCATCGCCAGTGAATTGTTTTTCTTGGCCCTGTGTGAGCACAAAAGCGATATGGCGCAAGCGGCCCGCGAGGCCGGGTTGACGCGCAAATCGCTCGAGTTGGCCATTGAAGCCGTACGCGGTGGCCAAAAAGTCGACAGCGCCGAGGCCGAAGGCCAACGCGAAGCCTTGAAAAAATACACCCTGGATCTGACCGAACGCGCCCGCATGGGCAAACTCGACCCGGTGATTGGCCGCGACGACGAGATTCGCCGGGCCATCCAGGTGTTGCAGCGGCGCTCGAAAAACAACCCAGTTCTCATCGGCGAACCGGGCGTGGGTAAGACTGCCATTGTCGAAGGCTTGGCTCAACGGATCGTCTCAGGAGAGGTGCCTGACTCGCTCAAGGGCAAGCGGGTCTTGTCTTTGGACATGGCGGCACTGCTGGCCGGTGCCAAATTTCGAGGCGAATTTGAAGAGCGTTTGAAAACTGTCTTGAATGAATTGGCCAAAGACGAAGGGCAGACCATCGTCTTCATCGACGAATTGCACACCATGGTCGGTGCCGGCAAGGCCGAAGGGGCCATGGACGCTGGCAACATGCTCAAGCCCGCCCTGGCGCGTGGCGAGTTGCATTGCGTGGGGGCCACCACCCTGAATGAGTACCGCAAGTACATCGAAAAAGACGCTGCGCTTGAGCGCCGCTTTCAGAAAATCATCGTTGGCGAACCCAGCGTCGAGGCGACCATCGCGATTCTGCGTGGCTTGCAGGAAAAGTACGAGGTCCACCATGGCGTCGAAATCACCGACCCGGCCATCGTGGCCGCTGCTGAACTTTCGCACCGCTACATCACCGACCGTTTTTTGCCCGACAAAGCCATCGATCTGATCGATGAAGCGGCCGCCAAAATCAAGATTGAAATCGACTCCAAGCCCGAAGTCATGGATCGCCTTGATCGGCGTCTGATTCAGCTCAAGATCGAGCGCGAAGCAGTGCGCAAGGAAAAAGACGAGGCCTCACAAAAGCGTTTGGCCTTGCTAGAAGAAGAAATGCTCAAACTCGAGCAAGAGTACGCCGACCTCGAAGAGATCTGGAAAGCCGAAAAAGCCAGCGCTCAAGGCAGTGCCCAGATCAAGGAAGAAATTGATCGCCTGCGATTCCAAATTGAGGAATTCACCCGCAACGGCGACTTCAACAAAGTCGCTGAATTGCAGTATGGCCGCATGCCCGAATTGGACAAACGCCTGAAAGAAGCAACCGCCAAAGAGAGCAAGGCCCTGGGTGCGGGGCAATCCCCCAGATTGTTGCGCACCCAGGTCGGCGCTGAAGAAATTGCCGAGGTGGTCGCCCGCGCCACGGGAATTCCGGTGTCCAAGCTCATGCAAGGCGAGCGCGACAAACTCTTGCAAATGGAAGACCGTTTGCACCAGCGGGTGGTCGGCCAAGAAGAAGCCATCCTGGCGGTATCCAACGCCATTCGTCGCTCACGCGCCGGTTTGGGTGATCCCAACCGACCTACAGGATCGTTTTTGTTTCTGGGGCCGACCGGGGTGGGCAAGACCGAACTGTGCAAAGCGCTGGCTGGCTTCCTGTTCGACAGCGAAGACCACCTCATCCGCATCGACATGAGCGAATTCATGGAGAGGCACTCGGTGAGCCGACTGATTGGTGCACCGCCAGGCTACGTCGGCTACGACGAAGGCGGCTACTTGACCGAGGCAGTGCGTCGCAAGCCCTACAGCGTGATTTTGCTCGACGAGGTAGAGAAAGCCCATCCTGATGTGTTCAACATCTTGCTGCAGGTCCTCGATGATGGTCGCTTGACCGATGGTCAGGGCCGCACGGTCGACTTTAAAAACACCGTCATCGTCATGACGTCGAACATCGGCTCTCCCATCATTCAGGGCTTGGCCGGGCGCGACGCACAAGACATCAAGGACGCGGTCTGGGACGAGCTCAGGCAGCATTTCCGCCCCGAGTTCCTTAACCGCATCGACGAAACCGTGGTCTTCCATGGCTTGGGTGCCGATCACATCGCCCGCATCGCCGAAATCCAGTTGCGGGTTCTGGCCGATCGCCTGGCTCGAATGGAACTGGGCCTTGATGTGTCAGCCTCGGCCTTGGCCGAGTTGGCCAAAGTGGGTTTCGATCCGGTGTTTGGTGCCCGCCCACTCAAGCGTGCCATCCAGCAACGCATCGAGAACCCACTCTCCAAGCTCATCCTGGAAGGGCAATTTGGCCCCAAAGACCAAATCCAAATCAAGGTCGACCCGGTGCGCGCCCCCGGCGAGTTCGAGTTCATCAAAGCCTGAGTGGCTCTGTTGGAGGCTGTATCGGTGACAGACTGGGATGGCTTGCTCGGTTAGGATGGGTGTCCTGATCGAGTGTTCCCATGAGTTCTTCTACCCCCCTCATTCCCCAAGGCTTTCGTCCCCTGCGCGTGGGCGGGCCTTTCATGCAGACCAACGGCCCTTTGTATGGCCGTCTGAGCCAGGAATTGGGTGGTCGCCCCAGGGTGCATGTGGGCTTTCGGGTGCTGCCCGCCCATACCAACCCCATGGGGGTCTGTCACGGAGGTATGTTGGCCACCTTGGCCGACATGCTGGCGGCCATTTGCGTGCCCTACCAGACCGATCTGCCCAGGCACTTTTTGCCTACCATCAGTTTGCAGATGGACTTCCTCGCTCCGGCGCGTCAAGGCGACTGGGTGCAGGCTCAAGTGGATGTGTTGCGCACCACCCGCAATTTGGTCTTCACCCAAGGCTTGATTCACGCTGGCGATGAAGTGGCGTTGCGCGTCAGCGCCATCTACAAAATCGGCCCCTTGTTCCAAGCCGAGGATGAAATGCCGGGTGATCCGTTTGGTCTGTCAGAGACGCAGCGCACATGACGGCACAAGTCCACTCCGAAGCCTGGCGGCGCGATGCTGGAGTCATCGGCCTGGTGTCTTTCTGCCACGCGAGCTCGCATTTCTCGCATTTGCTCCTGCCCTTGATGTTTCCATTTTTCGTCAGCGAGTTGGGTCTGGGCTACGCTGCCTTGGGTGGGGTGATCAGTGTGTTCTTTGCGGTGTCTTTCGTCGCTCAGACCAGCTCTGGCTTTGTGGTAGACCGTTACGGTGCGCGCCGGGTTCTGTATGCCGGTCAGGCCCTCATGGTCTTGGCTTGTCTGTGGTTGGCCGGGGCCGGCAACATGGCCGATTTGGTGCTGGGCGCCATTTTGCTGGGCATCGGCAACGGAGTGCATCACCCGGTGGACTACTCGGTGCTCAATCGGCAGATCTCGCCACTGCGACTGGGGCACGCCTACAGCATGCACAATGTCTCTGGCACCCTGGGCTGGGCCCTGGCCCCACCCTTTATGGTGGGTTTGAGCAGCCTGTGGCACTGGCCGGCTGCATACATTGGGGCGGCCATGGTTTATGCCGGCTTACTGGTTTTGTGCGTATGGCGCAGTCCCTGGTTGGAGTCGCGCCAGCCTGTCCCTGCCCCCATTGCAACCGGATCCAATTCACCCGCTCCTAAGCGCTCCATGACCCTCATGGATTTGCTGCGCCAACCGGCGGTGGTCTGGAGTTTCGCTTTCCTCTTTTGCATGACCATGACCTACTCGGTGGTGCAAAACTTCCTCATCATCATTTTGCAGAAGGTCCATGGTTTGGGCTTGACGCAAGCCAGCCTGGCTTTATCGGCTTACCTGATCACAGCGGCCTTGGGGAACTTTGCCGGTGGCTTTGTCACCACCCGTTGGCCAGAACGGGTTGACCACATTGTGGGCGCTTGCATGGCTGCGGCCGCCGCCCTCATGCTACTGAGCGCCACGGCGCTCTTGGGGGCTTGGGGTACCCCGGCCGCGCTGATCCTGACGGCCTTGGCGGTGGGCTTGGGTGCGCCGGCGCGCGACATGATGATCAAGCAGGCCACGCCGGCCGGTGCCACCGGACGGGTGTATGGATTGGTGTTCGCGGGATTGGACATGGGTTCGGCCGCTTCGCCACTGATTTTTGGGGTCCTCATGGACCGTGGTTGGTATGGCCTTACCCTGGCGGGTGCGGCTCTGTTTTTGATGGGAGGCGGGCTGGTATCGATTGCTTTATCGCGCAGTCTGCGTGCCGCATCGTCTCAACGCAGTTCAGGAGTCAACGCATGAGTCAAAAACTTGCAGGCCACTTGTTGGTCGAATGTTTGGTCGAACAAGGCATCACGCATGCCTTTGGTGTTCCCGGCGAAAGCTATTTGGCGGTGCTCGACGGCTTTCACGCATTGAGCGACAAAATCCGCTTCATCATCAACCGCCAGGAAGGCGGCGCTGCCTACATGGCCGATGCCCAAGCGCGCGTCACCGGTCGCCCTGGGATCTGTTTTGTCACCCGTGGCCCTGGTGCCACCAATGCTTCGATCGGCGTACACACGGCGTTTCAAGACAGCACCCCCTTGATCTTGTTCGTGGGCGATGTGGGCTCTGACTGCCGTGATCGCGAGGCCTTTCAAGAGGTCGACTACAACAGCTTTTTCGGTCCCAACACCAAAGGCATGGCCAAGCGGGTCGAACGCATCGATGACCCAGAGCGGATCCCCGAATACGTCTCGCGCGCCTTTGCCACGGCCATGAATGGTCGCCCGGGCCCTGTGGTTGTTGTCCTGCCCGAGGACATGCTCACGCGCCCCGTACAAGCCAGTGCCCTGCCGCGTTTGGAACCCGTCGAAGCTTGGAGCGACCCTGGCTCATTGCGCACCTTGCGCGAAATGCTCTTGCAATCGAAAAAGCCCTTTGTCATCGCCGGCGGTGGTGGCTGGACAACCCAGGCCGCTCAGGCCTTGCAGCGCTTCGCCGAGAATTGGAAGTTACCGGTGGGCAACGCCTTTCGCTTCCAAGACACCTTCGACAACCACCATCCCCAATATGCAGGGGATGTGGGCATCGGCATCGCGCCCAAACTGGCCCAGCACATCCAGGACAGCGACCTATTGCTGGTCATTGGCCCCAGACTCGGCGAGATGACCACCAGCGGATACACCCTGATTCAAGCCCCCAGGCCGAAACAAAAGTTGGTGCACATCCATGGCGGTGCTGAAGAACTCAACCGCGTCTATCGGGCTGATCTGGCCATCTTGTCCACCATGAATGCGGCGGCACGTTCCCTTGAAGTCTTGTCGGCACCCCCCGAGTTGCCCTGGCTCGAGCGCACGGCGCAAATCCACACCGACTACCTGTCCAACCTGCAGCCGCAAAACTTGCCCAGTCCCATCGACATGGCCGCCATCATCGGCGTCGTCAACCGCCTCTTGCCCGCAGATGCGGTGGTCACCAACGGCGCTGGCAACTTCGCCAGCTGGGTGCATCGCTTCCATCGTTACCATGGTTTGGCACGCGGCCTCAAGACCCAACTGGCTCCCACCTCGGGGGCCATGGGCTATGGCGTGCCCGCCGGCATCGCGGCCAGCATCGTCACGGGCCGGACCGCCTTCACCATTGCCGGCGACGGTGACTTCTTGATGAATGGTCAAGAACTGGCTACTGCGGTTCAACACGGCGGCAAGAGCATCATCGTGCTGCTCAACAACGGCATGTACGGCACCATCCGCATGCACCAAGAGCGCGAGTACCCTGCACACGAGAGCGGCTCTCGCTTGCAAAACCCGGATTTCGTGGCTTTGGCCAAGGCCTATGGCTACGAGGGGGTGCGCATCACCCGCACCGAAGAGTTTGAACCCGCCTTCGCTGCTGCTGTGCGCGCCGACCGGGGCACGCTGATCGAAGTGATGCTCGACCCCGAAGTCATCACCACCCGGGTCACCATGAGCGCGATCCGTCAGGCCGCTTTGAACAAAAACCGATCCAACTGAGGCGTCCCCCGGCCATGCGGCCGGGCTAAAAAAAAGGCCGCAACTTTGCGGCCTTAGGACTCAGTGAGGTGAAATCACTTCAGGTGCTTGCCGATCAGGCCAGGCAGTTCAAACATGGTGACCTGGGCCTTGCCAAACACTTCTTGCAGCTTGGCGTCGGCATTGATGGCGCGCTTGTTGGCCTTGTCTTGCAGACCGTTCTTCTTGATGTAGGTCCACAGCTTGGACACCATTTCGGTGCGCGGCACGGCAGTGTTGCCAATGACGGCGGCCAGCGCGGCGCTGGGGGTCATGGGCTTCATGAACGCAGCGTTCGGGGTGCGCTTCTTGGCCGGGGCTTTCTTGGCGGCGGGCTTCTTGGCTGCCGCTTTTTTCACCGGAGCGGCTTTCTTGGCCGGAGCGGCTTTCTTGGCCGGGGCGGCTTTCTTGGCCGGGGCGGCTTTCTTGGCCGGGGCGGCTTTCTTGGCGGCGGGCTTCTTGGCTGCCGCTTTTTTTGCCGGAGCGGCATTCTTGGCCGGGGCAGCTTTCTTGGCTACGGGCTTCTTGGCCGCGGCTTTTTTCGCGGGAGCGGCTTTTTTAGCCGGTGCTTTTTTCTTTGCAGTTGCCATGATCTCAATTCCTTCTAGAAGTGGATGAATGAGCTGCATGCGTGCACGCACACAGCATCACGAATGCTAAGGGTAAAAAGAGCCTTTTCCAAGGGGAAAATCGATTTTTTCAGAGGGAAATGTTGTTTTTTTCATTCTTAGCACCCTTCTGCAGTGTTCGAAAACCGTCTTTCACCCTTGCAAACCATGGTTTGCAGAGAAAAGTCCAATCTGCTACGGGCGGTTTGCAACTCATTTCGCCTTGAAAAATCACGATCAGGTATGACTACACACGCTTGTTTCCGCCTGCTGCACCTGGCGTCTTGAACAGATCAGCGGCATCCACGGCTTTCATCCAAAGCCGACTGGTGGCTGGTCCTCGCCCAAGTGCGCGGTCGCTGGTTCATTGGGGACATTGCCCCGCCCTGATTTAAGGCGTTCGGTCATGGACCAAAGGGCTCGCTAGCTCAGCCAGAGGGCAGATTCGGAATGGGCTGAAATTTCTTTCCGCATGATGAAATGAATCATTGCTGCGACGCAGCAAAATTTCCCAATATGAGAAAATGGTTTTCATAATACAGAAAAACAATTATATGTTTATGATTTAAAACAAGAAAAAATAATTCTTATATAAGACATAAGAGAGATATTCTGGACTGAGGGCTTTTACACTGAATCCATCGAAACGCGTTGATTTCGATGCCATTCAACCTTAACCCTCGGAGCCACAAATGCCTCAATCCATCCATGAACAACTGAGTCGCCAGCAACAAATCGAAGCGCTGGAGAAAGACTGGGCGAACAACTCGCGCTGGAAGGGCATCGCCCGCAACTACACGGCAGCCGATGTGGTGCGTCTGCGCGGCAGCCTGCACATCGAGAACACCTTGGCGAGCCGGGGGGCCGACAAATTGTGGCGTTTGATCAATGGCGAGGCCAAAAAAGGGTACGTGAATTCCTTTGGTGCCATCTCGGGAGGGCAAGCCATGCAACAGGCGAAGGCCGGATTGGAAGCCGTGTACCTGTCGGGTTGGCAGGTGGCGGCTGACGGCAATACCAGCGAAACCATGTATCCCGACCAATCGCTTTACGCTTACGACTCGGTGCCAGCCATGGTGCGTCGCATCAACAACACCTTTCGCCGAGCCGATGAAATTCAATGGCAGCGTGGCATCGAGCCAGGCATGAAGGACTACATCGACTACTACCTGCCCATCGTCGCCGACGCCGAGGCTGGGTTTGGCGGCGTGCTCAATGCCTTCGAGCTGATGAAAAACATGATTGGCGCCGGCGCCGCTGGCGTTCACTTCGAAGACCAATTGGCCGCTGTCAAGAAATGCGGCCACATGGGTGGCAAGGTGTTGATTCCCACCCAGGAAGCGGTAGAAAAACTGCAAGCAGCCCGGTTCGCAGCCGATGTCATGGGTGTATCCACCATTGTGCTGGCACGCACTGACGCCGAAGCCGCCAACCTGCTCACCAGTGACCACGACGCCAATGATCGTCCTTTCCTGACCGGAGAGCGCACCCCAGAGGGTTTCTATCGCGTCAAAAACGGTCTTGAGCAAGCCATCAGCCGTGGCTTGGCCTATGCCGCCGTGGCCGATCTGGTTTGGTGTGAAACCGGCACACCTGACCTGGGCTTTGCCCGGGAGTTTGCTCAGGCCATTCATGCCAAGTACCCCGGCAAATTGTTGTCATACAACTGCTCGCCCTCATTCAACTGGCGCAAAAACCTGGACGACAAGACCATCGCCGCCTTCCAAGAAGAGCTCTCGGCCATGGGCTACAAGTACCAGTTCATTACCTTGGCGGGCATCCACCTGAACTGGTTCAACACCTTCAAGTTCTCGCACGCCTATGCGCGCGGCGAAGGCATGAAGCACTACGTGAACATGGTGCAAGAGCCCGAATTCGCCGCCCGCGACATGGGCTACACCTTTGTGTCGCACCAGCAAGAAGTGGGCGCAGGCTACTTTGACGACGTCACCACCGTGATCCAGGGCGGCGCTTCCAGCGTCAAGGCCATGAGCGGTTCGACCGAAGAAGAGCAGTTCCACTGATTCACTCTCTGAAAGCTTGCCCTCTCCCAACCCGGGGGAGGGTTTTTTTTCGCATGTCTTATCATTCGTTGTCATGTCACCCCCTTTACTCACCCTGCAAGGCATTACCAAGTGCTATCCTGGCGTTGTGGCCAATGACGCCGTGGATTTGGAGGTCTTGAGCGGACAAGCCCATGCGATCTTGGGCGAAAACGGGGCTGGCAAGTCGACGCTGATGAAGATCATCTACGGCGCGGTCAAGCCCGACGCCGGCCAAATTCGACTGGACGGTCAACCTTGGGTCATCCGCAACCCCCAACAGGCTCGGCAGATGGGCATCAGCATGGTGTTCCAGCATTTCAGCCTCTTCAATACCCTCAGCGTGGCAGAAAACGTTTGGCTGGGAGTGGACCGCAAATTCAGTCTGCAAGACGTATCCGAGCGCATCCGCCTGAAAGCCGGTGAGTATGGCTTGGACATTGAACCCGAGCGGCCCGTTCATACGCTGAGCGTGGGCGAGATGCAGCGCGTTGAGATCATCCGGGCCTTGTTGACCGATCCGCGCTTGCTCGTTCTGGATGAGCCCACTTCGGTACTGACACCGCCAGCGGTCGAAAAACTGTTTGATGTGTTGCGCCGTTTCGTCGCGCAGGGCCGCAGCGTCCTCTACATCAGCCACAAACTGCACGAGATACGGGCGCTTTGCACTGCGTGTACGGTGTTGCGTGGCGGCCGTGTGACCGGGCGCTGCGACCCGAGGCAGGAAAGCAATGCCTCGCTCTCTCAATTGATGATCGGCAAAGAGCCCCCAGCCCTGCGGCCAACGCCCCAAGAGGCGGGGGCTGCCGTCTTGCGAGTCGACTCGCTCAGCTTGAACCGCCACGATCCATTCGGGACCGATTTGAAAGAGGTCTCTTTTGAGGTCCGCGCCGGAGAGGTGGTGGGCTTGGCAGGTGTCTCAGGCAACGGCCAGCGTGAGTTGTTGGCCGCCCTGTCGGGAGAAGACCCGCGTGCAGGTTCCAGCGCCATACAGTGTATGGGGCTGGATGTGGGCCGTTGGGGTCCGATCCAGCGGCGCGACTTGGGCTTGCACTTCGTTCCCGAAGAGCGATTGGGGCGCGGCGCGGTCCCCGAACTGAGTCTGGCACATAACCTGTTGCTGACCCGCACGGAATCGATGGGTCGCTGGGGGTGGATTGACACCCGGCGCATGCTGGCACAAGCCCGCGAAGTCATCGATCGGTTTCAGGTCAAGGCCGCGGGCCCTCAGGCCTCGGCGCGGTCTTTGTCGGGCGGCAACTTGCAGAAGTTCATCGTGGGTCGAGAGATCAGCGCTCAACCTCGCTTGCTCTTGGTGTCGCAACCCACCTGGGGGGTCGATGTCGGAGCCGCGGCCCAAATCCGTGCCGAATTGTTGCGACTTCGTGACGCCGGTTGCGCCGTGTTGTTGGTCAGCGAAGAGTTGGACGAATTGTTTGAGTTGTCAGACCGCATCCATGTCTTGGCGGGCGGTCGTTTGTCGCCTTCTTTGACCCGCGAGCAGGCCACCCCTGAGAGGGTCGGTGAATGGATGAGTGGCCTTTGGTCTGGGGGTGAGCATGTGGCGGTTTGAACCCAGACCCCAGCCCAGTCCTTTTTGGGTATGGGCATCACCCTTGCTGGCCTTGGGGCTGACGGTCTTGATCGGGGTGATCTTGTTCAGCGCCTTGGGCAAAGACCCGGTGCGCGGCCTGCAGATGTTTTTTGTCGAACCTGTCCGAACGGCTTACGCTTGGGGCGAGCTCACCATCAAGGCCACGCCTTTATTGTTGATCGCTTTGGGTTTGGCCGTGTGTTTTCGGTCGAATGTTTGGAATATCGGCGCCGAGGGCCAGTACATCGCTGGCGCCGTGGCCGCGGCCGGAGTGGCCCTGTTGGCTGATAAGGGCAGCCCCTCAGGTTATTTGGTGCTTGTCCTGGCGGCAGGTGCTTTGGGCGGTTGGGTCTGGGCGGCCCTCACGGCGCTGCTGCGAGACCGTTTCAATGCCAACGAAATTCTGGTCAGCCTGATGCTGGTCTATGTCGCCGAGATGATATTGGGTTACTTGGTCTATGGCCCATGGAAAGACCCCGCCGGTTACAACTTCCCTCAGTCCAAAACCTTCGAATCAGTGGCCCAAGTGCCCCGGCTGTTTGATGGCTCGCGCATGCACATCGGCTTCGTCCTCGCCTTGGTCGCGGTCGCCCTCATGGGGGTTTTTCTGTTTCGTACTCGTGCTGGATTCGCCCAGCAGGTGGGGGGACTGGCCCCGATGGCGGCCCGCTATGCGGGTTTTTCATCCCGCCGAGCCTTGTGGACCGCACTTGGGATCTCTGGGGCCTTGGCTGGCTTGGCCGGTGCGCTGGAAGTAGCTGGGCCCATCAGGCAACTGACCCCGTATGTGCCCGCCGGTTATGGCTTTGCCGCCATCATCGTGGCCTTTGTGGGACGTTTGCATCCGGTGGGACTGGTGATGTCCGCATTCCTCATGAGCATGTTTTACATTGGTGGCGAAATGGCGCAGTCGCGCATGGGTTTGCCCAAATCGATGACAGGCGTCTTTCAAGGTTTGTTGTTGTTCGCCTTGTTGGCCTGTGACACGCTGATCCACCGCCGTTTGCGCCGGAGGGCCGCCTGATGGACACCTATGCTTTGCTGATGGCAGCCACCCTGCAGGCTGGCACGGTGCTGGCACTGGCCTCACTGGGTTTGCTCATCAACGAAAGATCTGGCGTGGTCAACCTGGGAGCCGAAGGCATGATGCTTTGTGCCGCCATCGCAGGCTTTGCCACCGTCGTCCACACAGGCAGTGATGTGCTGGGTTTTATGGCCGGCATGGCGAGCGGGGCATTGATGGCCGCTGTGTTCGGCATGCTGGTGATTGGATTGGGCACCAACGCCTACGCCACCGGCCTGGCTTTGAGTTTGTTTGGCGCCGGCTTCTCGGCGTTCTTGGGCATTGGTTATGTCAAAGAGCAATTGCCCGAACGCGTGGCCTATGCCATGCCTTACTTGGCCGACCTTCCTTGGATTGGGCCGGCCTTCTTTCGCCATCACCCATTGGTCTATTTGGCCATCGTGTTGGCCTTGGGCCTGATGTGTTTTCTGGACCGGACACGCACCGGTTTGGTGTTGAAGGCGGTGGGCGAGTCGCCCGAGTCCGCCCACGCGCTAGGTTACCGCGTGCGTGGCATCCGCATGTTGGCGGTGATCTCAGGTGGGGCACTGTGTGGTCTGGCTGGGGCCTATTTGTCGATCATCTATACGCCTTTGTGGGTGCAGGGCATGGTGGCAGGCAAAGGCTGGATCGCCCTGGCCTTGACCACCTTCGCCACCTGGCGACCATCTCGCGTGCTTTTGGGCGCCTATCTCTTTGGCGGTGTGACCATGTTGCAGTTCCATCTGCAAGGCATGGGTGTCGAAGTGCCCAGCCAGTTGCTGACGGCTCTGCCCTACTTGGCCACTGTCGTGGTGTTGGTGTTGATTTCGAGAAATCCGAACTGGATTCGCGTTAACATGCCCGCATCATTGGGGCGGCCTTTCCATCCCGAAGCATAATATTCACACGTCCCCCTTGGAACCCTTGAAAGGAATTCACATGAACCTGACCTCACGTCGCCGCACCCTGTGGTCGTTGACGCTCACCGCTTTGGCGGCCATCACTTTGGTGGCCTGCTCAAAGAAGCCAGAGGCTGTCGCGCCCGCCGCACCGGCCAAACCCGAACCTCTGAAAATCGCCTTCGCTTACGTCGGCCCGGTGGGGGATGGGGGTTGGACGTTCGCGCACGACAACGCGCGCAAGGCCATCGAAAAAGAGTTCGGTGACAAAGTGGAAACCAGTTTCGTCGAGAGCGTACCCGAGTCGGCGGACGCCGAGCGCGTCATTCGCGATTTCGCGACCCAGGGCAACAAGCTGATCTTCGGCACCACCTTCGGCTACATGGATCCGATGCTGAAAGTCGCTGCCGACTTCAAGGACGTGAAGTTCGAGCACGCCACGGGCTACAAACAAGTCGAGAATTTGCGCACCTACGACAGCCGCACCTACGAGGGGGCCTATTTGGCGGGCATCATCGCAGGCCAAATGACCAAAACCAACACGCTGGGCGTGGTGGCCTCCATCCCTATCCCGGAGGTGATCCGCAACATCAACAGCTTCACCCTGGGGGCACAGACCAGCAACCCCAAGATCAAGACCAAAGTGGTGTGGGTCAATGAATGGTTCAATCCACCCAAAGAAACCGAGGCTGCCACCAGCCTGATCAACGCGGGTGCCGATGTGCTATTCCAGAACACCGACTCGGCCGCTGTTTTGAAGACCGCCCAGGAAAAAGGCAAACGCGCTTTCGGATGGGATTCGGACATGACTGCTTATGGTCCGATGGCGCACCTGGCCTCGGCCATCATCAACTGGGCCCCGTACTACCTGAAGGCCACCAAGGAAGCCTTGGAAGGCCAGTGGAAGAGCGAAGGCAACACCTGGTGGGGCGTGAAGGAAGGCGCGATCGATCTGGTGTCCATCGCCGATGATGTGCCTGCCGATACCAAGGCCCGTGTCGAGAAAGTCAAGGCTGGTTTGAAAGACGGCAGCCTCTCGATCTGGAAGGGCCCGATCCTGGGTCAGGACGGCAAGCCCGTGCTGGACAAGGATGCTGTCGCTGATGACAAATTCCTGAGTGGCATCAACTTCTACATCAAGGGTGTGGAGGGGAAAGTACCCGCCAACAATTGATCGGTGGGGCCTAGAGCCCATCGCCTCGGTGACCCCCTGACACGGAGGCTCATCCTAAAATCCCTCACGATTCAAACCGTGGGGGATTTTTTCATGGCGCTCATGTTTGGCCGACAGGCTTTTGTGGATTTGTTGCACCAAGAGGGCGTGACGCATTTGTTTGGCAATCCTGGTACCACTGAGTTACCCATCATGCAGGCCTTGCCGCAATGCCCCGAGTTGCGTTTCGTTTTGGGGCTGCAAGAGTCTGTGGTGCTGGCCATGGCCGATGGTTATGCCCGCGCCAGCGGCCGACTCACGGCCGCCAATGTGCATGTGGCCCCCGGCTTGGGCCATGCCATGGGCGCCTTGTACAACGCCAAATTTTCTGGTTCACCCATAATCCTGACCGCCGGACAGCAAGAGCAGGGCCATGGCCTGCAAGAGCCTTTGCTCTACGAGCCGCTGCCTGCCATCGCAGCGCCCTTGGTCAAGTGGTCGACCGAAATCACCCGCATCCAGGATTTGCCGGTGGTGATGCATCGCGCGGCCAAGGTCGCTTTGACCCCGCCCACCGGGCCGGTGTTCATCAGCCTGCCCGGTGATGTGCTCAATGACCAAGCCGAACTGAATCTGGGTCAACCCAGCCGGGTAGATGCACGCGTTCGCCCCAGCGAGGAATCCATATCCGCCTCGGCCGACTGGCTCTTGGAAGCTCGCCTACCCGTCATGATTGCTGGATAAGAGATTGGCGCACAAGACGCCTTTGATCTGGCCGCCGAGTTGGCCGAGTTGCTCGGCATGCCGGTCTACCAGGAATCGGTACCGTACCGAACCGCATTCCCTTCCAGCCACCCTTTGTACATGGGCATGCTCACCCGGGTGCAGGCGCACGTGCACCCAACCTTGTCACCTCACGATCGGGTGTTTTGTTTGGGCGCCGATTTGCTGCGCATGTCGGTGTACAGCCCCATCGATCCCCTGCCTGAGCAGACAGAAGTGGCACACCTGAGTGAGCGCGACTGGGAGTTGGCCAAGAACCACCCGGTCGCTTGGGCTGCGCGCGCCCAAGTCCGCGAGACTTTGCGGGCCCTGTTGCCTTTGCTCAAGCAGCGACAAAACCCAAATCAACGCGAACAGGCTCGACTGCGTTCGGCACAATGGCGCGATCGCAATTGGGAGGCACAGCGCACCTCCACCTTGGCCAAGGTGCTGCAGGCGACAACCTCTCGCCCCATGCCGGCTGGTGTTTTGTGTGCCGCCCTGGCCCAACATGTCCCGCCAGAGGCCATCATGCTGGAAGAGGCGCTGACCAGCAGCCAGACTTTGCC
Source organism: Alphaproteobacteria bacterium (assembly GCA_030054175.1). Taxonomy (GTDB): domain Bacteria; phylum Pseudomonadota; class Gammaproteobacteria; order Burkholderiales; family Burkholderiaceae_C; genus Limnohabitans. The sequence continues at coordinate 87,002 of JASGCM010000013.1, forward strand.
CGGTCTGTGGCGTCAAACGCATCCGCATGCCTTATTGGGTCTGGCCAGCGGCGGCTTGGGTTTTGCCATTCCCGGGGCCGTCGGCGTCAGTTTGGCGCAACCGGGTCGCCCGGTAGTGGCCTTGGTGGGCGATGGCAGCGCCATGTATGGCATCCAGGGGCTTTGGACTGCCGCGCATTTGCGTCTACCCATCACCTACGTCATTGCCCAAAACCGGGGTTATCGCATCATCAAAGAACGCTTGGTATCGATGCAAGGGTGCGATCAGTTCATCGGCATGGACATGAACGATCCCGTGATCGATTTCGTTCAAATGGCCCAAAGCATGGGGCTGTCGGCCATTCGAGTCGAGGATCCAGCCGATTTGCCCCAAGCCTTGAAGCAAGCCATACAAAGCGGCATGCCTCAACTCATTGAAGTTCGGGTCGCCAACGGCTTTGGCGATTGAGTTGCGAGTCTGACCTGACGACCCATGGGGGAATTAGGGCTTTCACCGCCCCGTATCGACCCAGGATCGTAAGAGAATGATCGAAGTATCAACTTAGAGATCGAAGGGATTCACCGTGCAACACATGCCGCTTTACGCACGTCGCGCCTTATTGGGTTTATTGGCTTGGGGTGCCACCGGCATGACTGCGTGGGCTCAGGCTCAGGAGTGGCCCAACAAGCCGATCAAGGTCATCATCACCTTCACGGCAGGCAGTTCGACCGACATCGTGGGCCGGGTGGTCACCCAACGCCTATCGGAAGTGTGGGGACAACCGGTGGTGGTTGACAACAAACCGGGTGCCGGTGGCTCCATCGGGTCGGCCATGGTGGCCAAGTCCGCCGCCGACGGCTACACCATCCTGATCAACTCCAACGCGCACGCGGTCAACCCGGCCATGTACGCCAACTTGCCTTACGACACCAAGAAAGATTTCATCGACATCGCTCCTCTGGCCATCCAGCCTAACGTGTTGGTGGTCGCTCCCGATTCCAAGTTCAATTCGGTGCAAGACACCTTGGACTTCGCACGCAAAAACCCCGGCGTCATCAACTGGGGTCATGCCGGCGTGGGCAGCGGAACCCACTTGAGCACAGAAAAAATGCTGACTTCAAGCGGCGTCAAAGTCACCCAAGTGCCGTTCAAGGGCACACCCGAAGTGGTCGCCGCCGTCATGAGCAAATCGGTCGACGCCTATTGGGGGCCGATCTCGGCCGTGATCGCCAACATCCGTGGCGGCAAACTCAAGGCTTTGGCCGTCAGCACACCGAAACGCAGCGGTACCTTGCCCGAAGTACCCACCCTGGAAGAATCCGGCATCAAGAACGCCGCATCTCCATTGTGGTTTGGCATGTGGGTGCCTACCGGCACGCCCAATGAGGTGGTACAAAAAATCTCGCGCGATACCCTGAAAGTATTGGCTGAGCCCGCCGTCGTCAAGCGTCTGACCGACTTGGGCAATGACCTCATGCCCATGAACCCACAAGAATTCAGCCGCTACGTCGACAGCGAAATCGCTGAATACGACCGGGTATTCCGTGCCGCAGGCATCGAGCGCCGCTGAGGATCGTTGCGGTGACAAGACACCCGATGCAGGGTTGATCTGTATTCAACACAGCACACCCTTGCCGATCAAACTCGGCAGCGCCGGCAGCCGTAACCAACCTCCTTTGACGGCGGTCAAAGCGCTTGATTCGATGGATGGGTTTCAAGCCGACCAACTGCTGCCGTGTTCGGGCACCACGGCGCGCCAACCCAATTGGCGCGCCAATGGCACAGCGCAAGGCATCGCTGGCATGCCGCTCGCCATGGACCACATACACCTGATCTGGGGCTTGGGGCATGAGTTTCAGCCAAGCCCGCAATTGGTCTCGGTCTGCGTGGGCCGATGCCGATTGCAAACTCACCACCTCGGCACGCACCGGCACATCTTGACCATGCATGCGCAGGGTCACTGCGCCATCACGCAGTGAGGCTCCACGGGTGCCTTCGGCCTGATGCCCGGTCAGGATGACCATGTTGCGATGGTTCGGCAAGTGCAAGGCCAAGTGGTGCAACACACGTCCTCCGGTGGCCATCCCGCTGGCAGACAAAATGACCATTGGCCCGTGGTGGCGGGCCAAGGCTTTGGACGCTTCCGGGGTTTCGATCATGTGCGCTGAATGGCGCAGACTTTCCAGGTCAGCCGCATCCAACTTGTGTGCATGTGGGTGCCGGGGGTACAACTCGGTGGTCGATACCGCCATCGGGTTGTCCAGGAATACGGGCAAAGAGGATGGGATGCGACCCTGTTGTTTGAGCTTGGCGATGACATGCAAAATGGCTTGGGCGCGCCCCACGGCAAATACGGGCAACACCGCATGCACGCTACCGGCCTCGACACCCAAGCCCCCCCGGTTGCGCAGACGCAATTGCTTATAACCTTGAAACAGACCGCAATCGACCATGACCCGAAGGCCACCCTGCTCAACCAGGTATTTGGAGCCGGTGACGGTATCGGCAGCCCCTAAAAATCGAATGTTCACGCTCATGGGGTGATCCTAAGAGAACGCGAAAATAGGTCAAGCAGCCGATGTTTTTGTTAACTGAAGAGATTTTTCAGTTTGTCAGCCCAAGAGCCCTCGTTGGGCGAATGTTTTTGGCCCCCTTTTTTCAGCGACTCGTCGAGTTCCTTGAGCAGCTTGCGCTGATGCTCGGTCAATTTGATCGGGGTCTCCACCGAGATGTGACAGTACAAGTCCCCGGGGAAACTGGATCGCACGCCTTTGATGCCCTTGCCTCGCAAGCGGAACTGCTTGCCGTTTTGAGTGCCTTCAGTAATATCGATGGCCGCTTCACCGCCCAGGGTCGGGACATTGATTTCTCCGCCCAAAGCGGCGGTGGTGAAGGAGATCGGCACGACGCAGTGCAAATCATCTCCGTCACGCTGAAACACATCGTGTTTCTTGATGCGTATTTCGATGTACAAATCGCCGGACGGCCCGCCATTGGTGCCAGGTTCGCCATTGCCACTGCTGCGAATGCGCATGCCCTCGTCAATGCCGGCGGGTATTTTGATCTCTAGGGTTTTCTGCCGTTTGATCTTGCCCTGACCATGGCAGGTGCCGCAAGGTTCGGGAATGATTTTTCCCGTGCCTCGACAGTGCGGACAAGTTTGCTGCACACTGAAAAAGCCCTGGCGCATTTGCACCGTGCCGCTGCCGCCACAGGTGCCGCAAGTTTTGGCGCTGGTGCCGGGTTTGGCGCCCGAGCCATCACAGGTGTTGCAATTCTCCCAACTGGGAATCCGAATTTGGGCGTCTTTGCCCAATGCGGCTTCCTCTAAGGTGATTTCCATCGAGTAACTCAGGTCGTTGCCACGGTAAACCTGACGGCCTGTGCCGCCACGACGTGCCTGACCGAAGATGTCACCGAAGATGTCGCCAAAGGCGTCAGAAAAGTTGCCAAAGCCTTGGCCGCCCCCAGATCCACCCCGCATATTGGGATCGACCCCGGCGTGACCAAATTGGTCGTAGGCAGAGCGCTTTTCGGCATCAGAGAGCATCTCGTAGGCTTCTTTGGCCTCTTTGAATTTCACCTCGGCCTGGGTCGCAGCCTCACCCTGATTGCGGTCAGGGTGATACTTCATCGCCAGTTTGCGATAAGCCTTCTTGATCTCATCATCGCTGGCGTTCTTGGGAACGCCCAAGACCTCGTAGTAATCGCGTTTGCTGGCCATGTAGGGGCCTTAACCTTTCTTGACTTCCTTGACTTCGGCGTCGACGACATTATCGTCTGCAGGCTTGGACTGTTCAGAGCCGCCCGCATTGCCGCCGGCCGCACCCGCCGCAGCTTGCTGGGCCTGCATCTCGGCATACACCTTTTCGCCCAGTTTTTGGCTGGCGGTCATCAGGGCCTCGGTCTTGCCGTCTATCGCTTCCTTGTCTTCACCTTTCAAGGCCTCTTCGACCTCTTTGATGGCAGCCTCGATCTTTTCTTTTTCACCGGCATCGAGCTTCTCACCATGCTCGACCAAGCTCTTTTTCACGCTATGGACTGCTGCATCGGCTTGGTTGCGCGATTGCACGATCTCGAGTTTCTTCTTGTCTTCGGCGGCGTTGAGTTCGGCGTCTTTCACCATCTTTTGGATTTCATCCTCAGACAAGCCGGAGTTGGCCTTGATGGTGATCTTGTTCTCTTTGCCTGTGCCTTTGTCTTTGGCGCTGACGTGCAAGATGCCGTTGGCGTCGATGTCAAAGCCGACTTCGATTTGCGGAGTGCCTCGAGAAGCAGGGGGAATGCCCTCCAAGTTGAACTCGCCCAAGAGCTTGTTGCCTGAGGCCATTTCACGCTCGCCTTGGAAGACCTTGATCGTGACGGCCGGCTGGTTGTCATCGGCGGTCGAGAAAGTCTGGGCAAAGCGGGTCGGGATGGTGGTGTTCTTGGTGATCATCTTGGTCATCACGCCGCCAAGGGTTTCAATGCCCAGCGACAGCGGGGTGACGTCGAGCAGCAGCACATCGGTGCGGTCACCGGCCAGCACTTGGCCCTGAATGGCTGCACCCACGGCAACGGCCTCGTCGGGGTTGACGTCTTTGCGCGGCTCTTTGCCGAAAAATTCCTTGACCTTGTCTTGGACCTTGGGCATGCGGGTCATGCCGCCCACCAGGATCACGTCGTCGATGTCACCCGCAGCAATGCCAGCGTCCTTGATGGCCGTGCGGCAAGGGGCGATGGTGCGCTCGATGAGTTCCTCAACCAGACTCTCGAGCTTGGCGCGCGTGAATTTGATGTTCAGGTGCTTGGGGCCGGAAGCGTCAGCGGTGATGTAAGGCAGGTTGATGTCGGTGGATGCCGAAGACGATAGCTCGATCTTGGCTTTTTCAGCGGCTTCCTTCAGACGCTGTAGGGCCAGGACGTCTTTGGACAAATCGACCCCTTGCTCTTTCTTGAATTCGGAGATGATGAAATCAATGATTCGTTGATCAAAGTCTTCACCACCCAGGAAGGTGTCGCCGTTGGTGGACAAGACTTCGAATTGCTTCTCGCCGTCGACATCGGCGATCTCGATGATCGACACATCGAAAGTTCCACCACCTAGGTCATATACCGCGATCTTGCGGTCGCCTTTGGCCGACTTGTCCAGGCCAAAAGCCAGAGCAGCCGCAGTGGGTTCGTTGATGATGCGTTTGACTTCCAAGCCGGCGATGCGACCCGCGTCTTTGGTCGCTTGACGCTGGGCGTCGTTGAAATAAGCCGGCACGGTGATGACGGCTTCGGTGACGGGTTCACCCAGGTAGTCTTCGGCCGTCTTCTTCATTTTCCGCAAGACTTCGGCGCTGATTTGGGGCGGCGCCAGTTTCTTGCCGCGAACTTCCACCCAAGCATCGCCATTGTCGGCTTTACTGATGCTGTAAGGCATCAGGTCGATGTCTTTCTGAACTTCTTTTTCTTCAAACTTGCGGCCAATCAAACGCTTGACCGCGTACAAGGTGTTCCTGGGGTTGGTGACGGCCTGGCGTTTGGCCGAGGCACCCACCAAGACTTCGCCGTCTTCCTGATAGGCGATGATGGACGGCGTGGTACGGGCGCCCTCGCTGTTTTCAATGACCTTGGTGGTGTTGCCTTCCATGATGGCCACACACGAATTGGTGGTGCCCAGGTCGATGCCGATAATTTTTGCCATTTGAGACTCCGTAAAATTTAAAACTGTTCAAGACATGCGGTTGAGCGGCCCAAATTCAAGGGCCGCAGTTCATTGAGGCGCCGCCACCGTGACCAAAGCAGGCCGCAGCACGCGTTCGGCAATGGTGTACCCCTTTTGCAGCACGCCAACGATGGTGTTGGGCTCTTGGGCGGCCGGGACCATGCTGATGGCCTGATGAAAGGCTGGATCGAATTTGGCCCCTGCAGCCGGGTCGATCGCAATGACCTTGTTGCGCTCCAGCGCCGATTTCAGCTGTCTCAGCGTGGCCTCTGAGCCTTCTCGGATTTGTTCGAGTTTGGCATCTTGGATGGCCAGACCAGCTTCCAGGCTGTCGAGCACAGGCAGCATGCTTTCGGCGAAGGATTCCAAGGCGAATTTTCGGGCTTTTGACACCTCATCCTCGGCCCGGCGACGGGCGTTTTGGGCTTCGGCGGTGGCACGCAACGACTGGTCTTGCAATTCGGCGATTTTGGCTTGAAGCTCGGCCAGCAGGGCCGCATCGGTTACCGCGGTCCCGGTGGATGCGCTGCCGGCGCTGGCGGCCGATTCAGCGTTAGGGGGCACTTGTGGGTCTATGTGAGGGGTCGGTTCAGTCATGGCTTGGAGAGAACTTTGGTTTGAATCAGAGGTCAAATGGGGTTCGCGGCTTCGATTTCAAGCCCTGGGGTCTTTTTTTATTCGTGCAAAATGTTATAAACCATAACCAATTGAGACCTGTTCCACAGAAAGAGACGCGCATGAATCACCAAGACCTGATCGCCATCGACATCCATACCCATGCCGAGGTGAGTTGTTGGAATCCATTTGATGCTTACGGCGAGGAATACAATCGTGCCGCTGACAAGTATTTTGGCTCGAACCGACGCCCGACCATCGAGGAGACGGTTGCGTATTACCGCGAGCGCAAGATCGGTTTGGTGATGTTCACCGTTGACTCCGAAGCTCAGTTGGGTCGCCGACGCATCCCCAATGAAGAGATCGCCGAGGCGGCGCGCAAAAACAGCGACATGATGATCGCTTTTGCCAGCATTGACCCACACAAGGGCAAGATGGGCGCACGCGAGGCCGAGCGTTTGATCAAGGAAGAGGGCATCAAGGGCTTCAAATTCCATCCTACCGTGCAGGGGTATCACCCCTACGACAAGATGGCTTGGCCCATTTACGAGGTCATCAACGCCTACAAACTACCGGCCATATTCCACACCGGACACAGTGGCATCGGCAGCGGTATGCGGTGCGGCGGTGGTTTGCGGCTGGCCTACAGCAACCCCATGCATTTGGACGATGTGGCCATCGATTGGCCGGACATTCAAATTGTCATGGCCCACCCCAGCTTCCCCTGGCAGGACGAAGCCTTGTCGGTGGCCACGCACAAACCCAATGTCTGGATCGACTTGTCGGGCTGGAGCCCCAAGTACTTCCCCAAGCAATTGATTCAGTACGCCAACACTTTGCTCAAAGACCGCGTGCTGTTCGGGTCCGACTACCCCCTGATCACCCCCGAGCGCTGGATGAAAGATTTTGAAGTGGCCGGTTTCAAGCCCGAAGTGATGCCCGGAATTCTGAAAGGCAATGCTGTGCGCCTGTTGGGCTTGTCCTGAAACGACCCAGTTCAGTGGATTTCTGGCTCGCCCTCGGGATTGGACCCCTCGGGCAGCAGAAAGTCGAAGTCGCACCCCTTGTCGGCTTGCTGGATGTGCTTCAGGTACAGGGTGCCGTAACCGCGTTGGAACTTGGGTGCCGGGGCTTGCCAAGCGGCTTGGCGCTGTGACATTTCCTCGTCGCTGATCAGCAGATCGATGCGTCGGCCTTCGATGTCCAGCCGGATCAAGTCTCCATCTCGCACCAAGGCCAAGGGTCCGCCCACATGGGACTCGGGCGCCACATGCAAGACGCAAGCGCCGTAACTGGTGCCGCTCATGCGTGCGTCAGACACCCGAACCATGTCGCGCACGCCTTGTTTCAGCAATTTTTGCGGAATGGGCAACTGCCCCCACTCGGGCATGCCCGGTGCGCCTTGCGGGCCTGCGCTTTGCAGCACGATCACGCTGTTGGCGTCGATGTCCAAAGCCGGATCATCAATGCGCGTTGACATGTCGTTGTAGTCCTTAAATACCACTGCGCGCCCGGTGTGCTGTCGCAAATGGGCTTCCATGGCGGCGGGTTTGATCACGGCCCCGTCGGGCGCCAGATTGCCGCGCAAAACAGCCAAACCGTCGTTGCTGACCAAAGGGTTGTCTCGCGTGCGGATGACATCGTCGTGATACACCTCAGCGTCCTGCAGCGTTTGGGCCAATGTTTGTCCCAAGGCATTGCGCTGGGTGGTGTCGAGCAAGTCGGTGATGCGGCTGAGCAAGCCGCGCAAACCACCCGCGTAATAAAAGTCCTCCATCAGGTACTTGCCACTCGGTCGCAAGTTGGCCAGAACGGGTATGCGGCGTGCCAATTCATCAAAACGATCCAGGGTCAGGTTGAAGCCGGCCCGGCGTGCCATGGCAATCAGATGGACGATGGAGTTGGTCGAGCCTCCCAGGGCCAACACGGTCATCACGGCGTTATCAAAGGAGGCTGGAGTCAGGTAGTCCAACGGTTTGATGTCATTCCAAACCAAGTCGACGATGTGCTTGCCTGTGAGCGTGGCCATTTGGGCATGGCGAGAGTCCGGTGCCGGAATAGAAGCGGCACCCGGAAGGGTCAGCCCCAGCACTTCGGCGGCGCTGGTCATCGTGCTGGCGGTGCCCATGGTCATGCAATGGCCGGGGCTGCGGGCGATGCCGTCTTCCACATCTTGCCAGTCTTGTTCGGTGATGTTACCGGCACGCAATTCAGCCCAGTATTTCCAGGTATCGCTGCCACTGCCCAAAAAACCTCCTTTGTAGTCACCCCGCAGCATGGGGCCCGCCGGAACAAAGAGGGTGGGCAGGTTCATCGCCAAGGCACCCATGATCAGGGCTGGTGTGGTTTTGTCGCACCCACCCATCAGGACACAACCGTCAGCCGGGTAACTGCGCAGTAATTCTTCGGTCTCCATCGCCAACAAATTGCGATAGAGCATGGTGGTCGGTTTTTGAAAGGGCTCCGAGAGGGACATGGCCGGCATCTCGACAGGAAAGCCCCCGGCTTGCCATATGCCACGCTTGACCTCCTCGACCCGTTGCTTGAAGTGGGAATGGCAGGGGTTGATGTCGCTCCAGGTGTTGATGACGGCGATCACCGGTTTTCCCGCATAGTCGCTGCGGTGAAAGCCCATTTGAGCCGTGCGTGAACGGTGTCCAAACGATCGCAGGTCTTTGACGCCATACCAACGGTGGCTGCGCAATTCCTCGGATTTCTTTTTCATGGCCGGCTCCAGTCAGATGCACATGCCCCCATCGGGCACTACCGGCACATTCTAGGGTCAGTCAATGGCTATGGCGGGCGTTGAAACGGCTCACACCCATTTCATCCAGACGCTTTTGTTCAACCATCTGCTGCAACTGTCGATCGGTTTGCTCTTGTTGATCGATCAAAGACTGCATCTTCATTCGTTCTGCTTCGGCCTTGATCAAACGGGTTCTGAGTTGTGCCAGCAAACCCTGTTGGTGGCTCATGTCGCGCTCAATGCGCTCGCGCAGCGCCTGAATCGCCCCGGGTTTCGTGGAGGCCAATTGGTTTAAGTTGAGACCTCGGTCT